>JAKQPS010000147.1 GCA_029564595.1 bacterium
CACGATTCTACAGATTTTGAGTGTCACCATTTTTGAAAAAACGCCCATTTTAGAAACGTTTTCAGATGCGTCGCTCATCAGCAACGTGGGCGATTTCAAAAAACAGCTTGATTTGTGGGATATTTAACCGGACAGTAGTGATGCGAAATATATTATAATGCTAATAGATATATAAAGAATCCAGCGTAGCGTGTTTTTATTCAATCCTCGCACCATCTTCACTCAATTTATTTCGCTGACATCAATTATGCAACATATCTTAATAATCATTATAAAATTGCCCTATTCTTATTCTATGCATATTATTTTACATATTCCAAAATTAAAATCAATGGAGAGAAACGCCAGCTATCGCAACCCCGCTCGTCGCGCAAACGACATGAAATAGCAAAGTCGAAAAAACATTTGGATTGGGTATAGCCCCTAGGGGAGTCGAACCCCTGCTTTCGGACTGAGAATCCGGTCGGGCGATTTTATGAATGCTTGTTCATAAAGGTTTTACGTTGCGATGCGGTTTTTTTTGATGCTGTGTTTCCTTGCGTTTGCTTGTTTTCATGGGTTTTACACTGTCATAGCTAATGCATAGTTTTGGCCTCGGATACGGACCGTTTTAGCCAATTCAACACAAGCAAGATGTGTATTAGGGCGAGTTCGCTTGGAAACAGCCCGCTTACGAATATGCATACGAAAAACTGCCCATTGCCTGATATTCGAAACCGACTCAATAATAAAAAAGATCTCGACGCCTGACGAGACCGCCTCATAGCGAAAGGAAGAAGAAGAATTCAAGCGCATGCGCTCCAGTAATCTACAAAATCAAACACGTTTATTATGCTCTGAACAAACATGGCGAATCCTTGACATCTAAGAGCATAACGCTCATTTGGCATATAGAATTTCGTATTGAGGGTGGCGCCCGGCGCTCGTAGGAAGCGGAATAATATTTTTCTCGCGGCGCCGCGGCGCTCAAAATCAACGACGACGCTAGTCAGCTAATGAGCTTCTTAGTTCTCTGAAAAGAACTTCCGCTATTATTCGATGGGCTTCGGCATTTAAATGAAAATCGTCCGACGAAACCCAGAACTGGCGAATGTTTCCGCGTGACATTAGTTCGGGAGTGACATCAACGTAATTGAGTCCCTCTTTCCGGAGCGCGTCTTTGACCTGATTGTGGATGCAATAATACGGATATGCTTTTCCTTCGTCCATCCCCGCATATATCGGCCACGGAAAAATCACGAAAAGGGTCGGCGTTCCCGATCTGTTAAGCTCTCCGAATTTTTTAATCTGCGACGTCCATTGATTAAAGTAAGGAGCGGTCGGGTCAAAAATAGCATTAAAAAATTCTAGACTTATCGGCGCTGTTTGCGGGTCAATGTTTATAAGCTCGGTTGTCTGGTTCGCTTTGATGCCGCGCTTCAAAAAAGATAGGAAATTATACAAGCGCAAATGGTCGCCTAGAAATGCTTTGAGCTTGCCGATAGAAGATTCGCCCTGATAGACGGGATATGAATATGTTAGATCGTTCATTAAGAACTGAACCATAATAAGATCGGGGTTGTATTTCTTGGCTTTATGCTCGTAAACAAGCCATTGCTGCGCTGTGTTGTATCCGCCAACCGCCATGTTTTGGAACTCGACTTTTTGTTCTGTGGCGTCAAACATTTGTTCGAGCACATTCAAATACAACGCGTCAAGCGGGAGAGCCACGCCTGCTGTCATTGAATCGCCGAGACACACAACGCGCAAACTATTTTTCATTTTTTTTACAGTGAATTCGGCGTCTCTGAACCCCTCGCTGTTGAAGCGTATTGTGTTTTCTCCGTTGTCAAAAACAAACCCGTTTTTCATTTCGAAACCGAGACCGGGAATTGCGCTTTTTTTATAGGCCGTAGGGACGAATCTCCCAGTGGCCCGAAAAAATAGTTCCGCGCAAAGCAACGCGAGAAGAACTGCTATAAGCATGGTTATAAACGCATAAACAAATCGTTTTCCGGAGCTGATTTCTTTTGAATTTGTATTATTCTTTATCAATGCTGTTCGCCGACAATTCCTATATCAAGTCTTGAAACTGGCTTCAACTGACCCTGAGTCTCCGAAAATCGAGCGCCACCACCTGTCAGGTTGTCTGAATGCCAATTACTGACGATCATTCTACCTGAAGACCTCGCTAAAATCGAATCGCAAGCAGAAAATACGTCCGCAAGACGTAGTTGTTTATTAAACATCATCGCAGTTAGGGCTTTCATGCCGGACATCATCGCAATCGATTGATTCGCGCCACGATTAGCTAAAATAGTTCTTTGGTCACAACGACTTCTGCCATCTGTAAACAGACATATTGTTTGCTATAAACACACGGCACATATGTGGGGGCTTCTAGGCCGTCAGAATCAGGCAACAACTGAGCGGCACGCGCATCTTTCGGACGTCTATCATGCGACCCCGCGCAACATGCTATTAGGCCATTCTCGGAGATTACTGCACGCCTACTGTTAAGCATGAGCAAAAAAGAATAGACGGTTGAAAATGTAAAAAACTATAAAAGCTTGTAGATAAAAGCTTTATTGGGTATAGCCCCTAGGGGAGTCGAACCCCTGCTTTCGGACTGAGAATCCGACGTCCTGGGCCACTAGACGAAGGGGCCTTGCTTTTTGTTCTGCGGGAGGAGGATTCGAACCCCCACCAGATGGTCCAGAGCCATCTGTCCTGCCATTAGACGATCCCGCAATGCGCTGTAAATTATAATGGATGAAATCGAAAAGTCAACTTCATTTGTGAGCTATTTCGGGGCGATCCGCAAGGTTTTTTTCGCGCGCGCGATGAGCAAATCAAAAGAGCCGACGCGACGGCGAAGACGAGAAGTTTCCTCATAACGAATCACCTCTCATAAATTGCAATAAGTATGAAACAAATGATACCCGCTGCGGACGGGCCGCGCAAGAATTGACGCTTCAGCCGGGCGGCGCGCTAGCGCGCGGGCACGGGCAACAGTAGATGCGACGGCTTGTCCTTGCTTAGATGTATCGTAGTGTTGGCTATCTTATAGTCATCCGGCAACTGCGGAGTGGAGGCGTATTTGCGGAAGCTTTTCGCGGATTCTTCCAGCGGCTCCGGCCGGATGTCGATGAGGCGTCCGTTGTGCATATTGACGTCGAAGCGCGGGAAGCTTGAGCCGGACACGACGGCGCGCAATTTGTGGCCTTTGTTGATAATGATGCTGGTCGACCACAAATCTACTTCAACCTGATACGTCTGGCCGGGCTTCAGAGGGACGCGGTATCTGTCGCTCTCGCGGCTGGACGCGCGCAGGAACCCGTCGGTGATTAGCATGGAGCGTCCGTCGGGATAGACGTCGGTAAGGCGCACCGCGATGTCGGTGTCCACTACATCCGTTGTGAAATGGACGACGGCTTTGACGCGGCCTGTGATTTCAAGCGGCTCGGAGAGAACGGGAGTCGAGAAAACAAGGACATCGTCGCGGCCCTCGATAGGGCTTTGGTCTCTCGGCCCTGCGGGCAGCATCAGGTTAGCCCCGCCGATAGACGGCACGGGGTTGGCGGGATCGTCAACGAATGAACGTGAAGCTTGGGCGTCGCCGGGGAGCGAGGCGGATAGCGAGCCGTCCGAGTGGAAGTAATAGGAAACTGAGTTGTCATGCACGGGCCAGTTGTCGGCGGTTCGCCACTCATTGCCGGGGGCGGTGGGGTCGTCAACATCGCCCATCACGTAGTAGCGCACTTTAGGCCCTCGGATATATCCTTTGTCTCTACCGAGCAGGCATTCCTGAAACCATTCGGGCAGTTTGAAGATGTCGTACACGGAGTTTACCGGATAAACGAGGTCGCCCTGTTTTGCGCCCCCCAGACCGAGGAAGCCCATGTGAGTCCATGGGCCTATGACCAGAAGTTGCGTGTCGCGCGCGGCGGGGCCGCCGTTTTTGCGTATGCCGACATAAGCGTCCAAATTGCCTTGAAGGAACATGTCGTACCAGCCGGCCATGTGCATGACGGGGATATTGACTTTGCCGTAATCCGGCGTGAGGTCGATGCGCTCCCACACTCCGTTGTACTCGGTGTTGGACACCATCATTTGCAGAGTGTGGAGCGGGAATTTATTGTCGAGCAGCCAGCCGAAAATCAGATAGCGCTTGAGAGCGCCGCCCTGATACGCGGCTGTATGGTACAGGCTGGCCGGGGCCGCCATCACATGCTGGCACACAAGGCTGTCCGGGGGATTTTTCGCAAGCGTGAACTGGGTGATGCCCATCGCCGAAACGCCCGCGGTTCCAATTTTCCCGTTGCTCCACGGCTGAGCCGTTATCCAGTTGAGCGTATCCAATCCGTCGTCGGCGTCGTCGAGGAAAGAGGAAGACACGCCTTCGGAGGCGTTTCTGCCGCGTGTGTCCTGAATAATCCATATAAAGTTCTTGCTGGTGAAAAACGGGGCGAGCATGGCTCCCATTCTTACCCTGCCGTATGGTGTGCGCACGATGACGGCCGGGCGCTTCATTTTCTTTTCGCTTACGGGAAAATACACATCGGTGGCTAGCCTTACGCCGTCCCTCATCGGAACCATCTCGGTGACGATGTTGAACTGTGCGAAAGAGCGCGACGCCGCCACAGCCACAAATAACGCGACAACGGCCGCCGAACAGAAAAACTTGATAGATAATAGTATTAGCGTCTGAGTGGATTTCAATTCAAATTCCCCCGTCTCTTTTCGTTGAAGCGATATTCTATCCCCGCCGCTAAATATTTTCAAATATAGTTAAACCGGACATGCCGCAGATAAAAACCGAATCCGTTATTATGATTCGGGTTCAAAATCGGCATTTATTAAAGAAATTGAGATGAAAAATAAGAGCGCTCAGCCAGCGGCGGCGATATACCCGCAGATGGCGGCGGCGGCGAATATAAAAATCATTCCCAGCCAGTTGCGGCGCAGGGGATTTTCCTTCAGGAATATTATCGACAGAACGAAGCCGAAAGGAATCGTGGTGGCGAACAGAGGAGCCCATACGGAAGCCGGCAACCCGTCCAGCCCTGCCATCAGAAGGGTGTCGCCAAATACGAGGGTAGTCGCGGACAACAGGCAGATTAGGAAAGTTTTCCGGGTGACTTTTCCGCCCACGAAAGGATACATCGCGCCGAGCGCGACCGCCGCCGCCGTCAGCTTGATAAACACGAAGGTGGCGTATGGGACGCCCGCCACGGCGATTTTCGTGATGATTATGCCGACAGCCCAGAGGATGGATACCAGCAGAGCGGCGGGGATCGCAGGACGCCAGTTGTGAGCGCCGTTCTTGGGAGCCGGGCCCATGCACGCCACGCCTATCCCCAGAAGGATTATCACGGGGATGAACATGGGCAGAAATTTTTCTCCGAGGAAAATGACGCTCAACAGCACCGTCCAGATTCCAATGGAGTTCGAGACGGGAGCGACGCGGTGCATCCCGCCTTTGTTCATTGCGGTGAAAAAGATGATTGCTCCGACCACCCAAGATATCAGCCCGACGAGGGCGGTCATGGAGTACTGCCGCAGGGTGAGGTCGGGAACGGCGTCGCCCGTCATAGCCACGCTCAGAACGTAGCACATGGGTGCGGCGAGACCGAACCGGAAGAAGCAGACCTTAACGGGATGCAGATCGCGAGTGGCGGCGGTTCCCGCCACTTGCGCTATCGCGCAGATGAAGCAGCCGAGGATGGTGTAAAAGATATATATCAAGTTGTCACGCGAGCGGACGCCGCGCTGGAACAGTCACGAACAGCGGCGACAAAAGACAGTTGCGGAAGCCGCGCCGCGCGCCCGGCGTCCGCCGGAATCAATTCGATGAAGATAATGCCGCAGCTCCGGGCGTCGCCCTGAGAGCCGCCGCGCGGTTCAGTCGTCTTCCTCGTCGCGCTTTATAAGCCCGACGATTGATTCGCCAGTGTCCACGATGGCGCGGGTGACGCTCTTGATGACGTCGGCTGTTCCGTCCGCCACGTCTTTGCGCACTCCGGCTATCTTGTCCACCAGTTTCTCGACGCGTTCGCTGTCCGAAGCGTCCTTGACGATTTCGACGACTTTCTCGTTGAACTCGTCGAGCAACTCGTTCATCTTGTCCACAGTCTCTTCGACTAGGCCCTTGATGCGGTCCGGATAAGATTCTTTAGACATTTTTCTCTCCTTCAACTTAGCAATCCTTTTATTAATGCCGCGCGGGAGAAAACCCGGCGGAAATCAAACTTCATCGTTCGAGGCCGGGGTCGCCGGAGCCTCGCCGACGGCGCGTTGCTTGATAATCTGGACGCCGGCTTCTTTCAGAGCAAGGCGGTCGACCGTGGACGGCGCGCCGGTCAGCAGGCACGTGCCGGCCTGTGTCTTCGGGAACGTTATCACGTCCCTTATGGAGGTCTCGCCAAGCATGGCAGTGAGCAGGCGGTCAATGCCGAGGGCGATGCCGCCGTGAGGAGGCGCGCCGTGCCTGAACGCTTCGAGCAGGAACCCGAACCGGTCTTCCGCCTGTTCGTCCGTCATGCCTATAATGTTGAACACCCTTTTCTGAAGAACCGGGTCGTGTATTCTGAGGCTGCCGCTGCCGAGTTCGACGCCGTTCAGGACGAGGTCGTAGAGTCTGCCGAGGATTTCGCCGGTGTGGGTTTCGAGCCTGTCGAGGTCGCAGTCCCTCGGCATGGAGAACATGTGGTGCATGGGAGACCATCTCTTTTCCTTCGGGTCCCACTCGAACAGCGGGAACTCCGTGACCCAGCAGAATGAGAATTTTTTCAGAGGGGGCATTTCCATGACGCGGGCAATTTCGACGCGAGTCTGCGCGAGAATCGGAAGCAAGTCGGTCAGTTGTCCGGCGAGGAACGTGAGCAAGTCGCCCGGTTGAGCGCCGAACGCGGCTATGAGCGCCTTCTGTTTTTCCTCGTTGAAGTATTTAACGATATTTGATTCCAGCCCGGTTTCCGTCACTCGCATCCAAGCCATACCGGTCGAGCCGAGTTTTTGCGTAAAAGCGATAAGGTCGTCAATCTGTTTTCTGGAAAGAGACTTGCCGCCTCCGGGAGCGCGTATGCCGCGAATGACGCCTCCGCCAGCAATGACGCCCTCGAACACTTTGAAGTCCGAGCCGCGAATGACTTCCGTGACGTCCGTGATTTCCAAAGGGAATCGCAGGTCGGGTTTGTCAATCGCGTACTTTAGCATTACTTCTTCGTATGAGAAGCGAGGAAAAGGCGTCTCCAGTTTTTCACCGAGAGCTCCTTCGAACACCGAACTGACGAGGCCTTCAATGAGCGCGTAGATGTCCTCTTCGGTGACAAAGCTGAGTTCGAGGTCGATCTGAGTGTGTTCCGGCTGGCGGTCTGCGCGAAGGTCTTCATCCCTGTAGCATTTCACTATCTGGAAATATTTGTCGAAGCCGGAAGCCATGAGAGTCTGCTTGAAAAGCTGAGGCGATTGAGGAAGGGCGTAGAACATGCCGGGATTGAGCCTGCTGGGAACGAGGAAGTCGCGCGCTCCTTCGGGAGTCGATTTTGAGAGCACGGGGGTGTCAATTTCGAGGAAACCGCGCTCGAAGAAATAGTCTCTGATAATCCTGTTGACGTTGCTGCGGAAGATGATGTTGCGCTGCATCCGGGGCCGCCGCAGGTCAAGGTATCTGTAGCGGAGCCTGACGCGTTCGTCTTCCGCGCCCTCCTCGCTCACCATAATCGGAGGCGGCTCGCTTACGCTGAGGATTTTGACCTCGCCGACGAGAACCTCGATCATGCCGGTGGCCAGTTTGGGGTTTTCCATCCCTTCCGGCCTTCTGCGCACTTTCCCCTTTACCGCGACCACGAATTCATTGCGGAGCGATTCGCCGACCGGGAAAACGTCTCCCGCCGCGCCCGGATCGAATACGGCTTGAGTCAAGCCGTACCTATCTCGCATATCAACGAAAATGACGCCGCCATGGTCCCTGCTGCGGTTTACCCATCCCATCAGGCAAACTTCCGCGCCGATATCGCTCTCTCTGAGGTCTCCGCACGTGTGCGTCCTTTTCCAGTCCCCCATCGGTTCAACTTTCAAGATGTCCACCTCTGCCCTTTAAGTTGGCGGCGCGGGGAGCCATGCCCCGCTAACGCCAAATGAATATGATAATAAAAAACAGCTTCATATTCAATCATCGCGCGACAGTCGCCTTTGCGCCCGCGAATCCGCCCCGGTTTCTTCCCGCCAACCTGTTTTTTTACGTTCGAAATCTTCTCTTTTTTCGCTCTATCCTCATAATATATATCGACTTTGTTTAAGGAGGCGCGACATGCTGAAAGTAGGATTCGTAGGCTGGAGAGGAATGGTCGGGTCCGTTCTCATGGAGAGGATGGAGGCGGAAGGCGATTTCAAAGGATTCGAGCCGGCGTTTTATACTACTTCGCAAAAAGGCTCAGAAGGCCCTAAGCTGGGCGGGTTCAATTCCGCGCCTCTCGAAGACGCTTTTGATATCGAGAGCCTGTCTCGCAACGACATAGTCGTCACCTGCCAAGGCGGAGACTACACGAAGAAAGTATATCCGGCCATCCGCAAATCCGGCTGGAACGGGTATTGGATAGACGCGGCGTCAGCGCTGAGGATGGAAAAAGACGCCGTTCTCGTTCTGGACCCGGTGAACCGGAAGGTAATCGACGCCGCGCTCGGCTCCGGTGTGAAGAACTACATCGGAGCCAACTGCACAGTGAGCCTGATGCTGATGGGGCTTGCGGGGCTGTTCGAGCGCGGGCTGGTCGAGTGGATGATATCGATGACATATCAGGCGGCTTCCGGAGCGGGAGCTAACAACATGAGGGAGCTTGTCGCCCAGATGGGAGCCATTCATGGAGCTGCGGGCGCGATGCTCGACAACCCGGCGTTCGGAATTCTGGACATCGACCGCAAAGTGGACTCCGTCATCAGGAGCGATGGTTTTCCGACAGCAAATTTCAAGGCCCCTCTCGCGGGCAGCATAATCCCGTGGATAGACAGCCTTATGGAAAACGGCCAGACCCGCGAGGAATGGAAAGGTTTCGCCGAGACGAATAAGATACTCGGCCTGAACCCGCCGATCCCCGTGGACGGGTTATGCGTCAGGGTGGGCGCGATGCGCAGCCACAGCCAAGCGATAACCGTCAAACTTAAAAAAGACGTCCCGCTCGACGAGTTGACCGGAATCATCGCGTCCGCCAACGAATGGGTCAGCGTGGTTCCGAACGAGCCGGATGAAACAAGAAAGAATCTGACGCCCGCCGCAGTGTCGGGAACGCTGGGAGTTCCTGTGGGACGAATCAGAAAACTCAACATGGGGTCTGAATACCTCGGGCTATTCACCGTTGGAGACCAGTTGCTGTGGGGAGCCGCGGAACCGATAAGAAGGATGTTTAAGATAGTCCTCGAACGGCTTGACGGCTGAGCGGAGTAGCTGAAAGAAATTCTCGCAGCGAATAACGGCAATCTTTTTTTCGCGCCCGCCGCCGCAGAATCATATTCTACATAGGCTAACAAATCGCTTTTGGCGGCTTGCCGTTTATTATTTTTGGCACATCTTGCCGTTTAATTTTAATGTGAGGCGCGGATGTGGACACGCCCCGCGCGGGCCGTATAATAGCGGTGACTATGAAAGCGATTATTGCTCTAGAGGACGGAACGGCCTTCCACGGCGAGGGCTTCGGAGCGCGGGGCGAAAGCTTCGGAGAGGCCGTTTTCAACACCAGCATGACCGGCTATCAGGAGGTGCTCACCGACCCTTCCTACAGAGGCCAGATCGTGGCTATGACGTATCCGCTTATCGGCAATTACGGGATAAACGAGGAAGACCACGAGTCGTCCCGGATATGGATGAGCGGTTTCGTGGTGAAGGAATACAGCAAGATAGTCAGCAACTGGCGCGCCACCTGCTCGCTGGGAGATTTCCTGATAAAACAAAATGTGGTGGGCATTGAGGGGATCGACACGCGGGCGCTTACGAAACATATCAGAGACGCCGGAGCGATGACTGCCGTCATATCTACCGAAGACCTCAACGTGAAGAGCCTTGTGAAAAAAGCGAGGACGGCCCCGAACATCGTGGGGCGCGATTTGGTGCGCGAAGTGGTTCCCGAAGGCCCTTACAAGTGGTCGAAAAAAGGCAAATATAAAATAGCGGCGCTCGATTGCGGCATAAAGAGGAACATTTTGCGGCTGCTGGAATCCCACGGCTGCGCTGTGACAGTCTTTCCCGCCGGGACCGAGCCTGAAGTGATACTCGCTTCCAAACCTGACGGATTTTTCCTGTCGAACGGCCCCGGAGACCCCAACCTGCCCTATCTTGTGAACACAGCGAAAGAGATGCTCTCGCGGGAGTTGCCGCTGTTCGGAATCTGCCTCGGCCACCAGATTCTGGGGCTGGCCCTCGGCGGCAGCGCGTTCAAACTCAAGTTCGGCCACAGGGGGGCAAACCATCCGGTGAAGAACCTCCTGACCGGCTCGGTGGAGATAACGGTTCAGAACCACGGCTTCTGCATCGACCCGGCCTCGCTCGACCCGAAAAAAATTGAAATCACTCACATAAACTTGAACGATGGAACGCTTGAAGGGTTCAGACACAAAAAACTTCCCGCGTTCTCTGTGCAATATCACCCCGAAGCCGCCGCCGGGCCTCGCGACTCGGAATATTTGTTCGGGGAATTTATCAAACTTCTGGAAAAGAACGTTGCCGAAAAGAACTGACATAAAATCGATACTGGTGATCGGGTCCGGGCCGATAGTTATCGGGCAGGCGTGCGAGTTCGACTACTCCGGAACGCAGGCGTGCAGGGTGCTGAAGGCGGAAGGATTCCGCGTCGTGCTAATCAACACGAACCCCGCAACGATAATGACGGACCCGATGATGGCGGACGCCACTTATATTGAACCGATAACTCCTGAAGTGATAGAGAAGATAATCGAGAGGGAGAGGCCGGACGCGCTGTTGCCGACTCTGGGCGGGCAGACGGCGCTCAACGCGGCGGTCGCGGTGGCCGAAAGAGGCTCTCTCGACAGGTTCGGAGTCGAGGTCATCGGAGCGAAAATCGACGCGATAAAAAAAGCCGAAGACCGTGACCTGTTCAAGAAGGCGATGAAAAAAATCGGCCTCGACCTGCCCCGCTCTTCCCAAGTAGGCAGCCTCAAGGAAGCGATGGCCGCGATCAATCGCGTCGGGTTCCCGGCGATAATCCGCCCATGCTTCACAATGGGCGGAGTGGGCGGCGGCGTCGCTTACAACATGGACGAATTCAAGGCGCAGGTTCAGGCCGGGCTTGCCGCCAGCATGACTCATGAAGTCCTCATCGAGGAGTCTCTGCTCGGCTGGAAAGAATACGAACTGGAAGTGATGCGCGACTGCAAGGACAACGCGGTCATAATCTGCTCGATAGAAAATTTCGACCCGATGGGGGTTCACACCGGGGACAGCATAACGGTGGCTCCGACGCAGACTCTCACCGACAGGGAATACCAGAAGATGAGGGACGCGGCGATAGCGTGTCTGAGGGAAATCGGCGTGGACACGGGAGGCTCGAACGTTCAGTTCGCGCTCAATCCTGCGAACGGCAGGATGATCATAATCGAGATGAACCCGCGCGTGTCGCGCAGCTCGGCGCTGGCCTCTAAAGCCACCGGGTTCCCGATAGCGAAGATAGCCGCGAAACTGGCGGTCGGGTACACCCTCGACGAGATAGCCAACGACATAACGAAAAAGACGCCGGCGTGTTTTGAGCCGACCATAGACTACTGCGTGGTTAAGATTCCGAGGTTCACGTTCGAGAAGTTTTCGGGCGCGTCGCAAATTCTCACCACACAGATGAAATCGGTCGGCGAAGCGATGTCGATAGGCAGAACCTTCAAGGAAGCCCTGCAAAAGGGATTGCGCTCGATGGAAACCGGGCTGCGCGGGCTGGACGACCTGAAAACCGAGCCGTCGGACGAGCAGATTGAGGAAAAGCTCCGAATGCCCGGCCCGGACAGGATGCTTTATGTGAAGCATGCGCTAAAAAAAGGGATGAGTCTGGAAAATATTCACAAATTGAGTTGGATTGACCCTTGGTTTCTTTATAATATGCGGGAGATTGTCGATTTTGAGGCGGAAATCGAATCAATCGCGAACAAGGGCGTCGCCGCTCTGACGAAAGAAACGCTGACAAGAGCGAAACAGTTTGGATTCTCGGACGCGCAGCTCGGACGGATTTTCGGCGTGGACGAAATCCAGATGCGGAAGATTAGAATAAAAAAGAATGTGCTGCCGACGTACAAGCTTGTGGACACATGCGGCGCGGAGTTCGAAGCGATGACCCCTTATTTCTATTCGACCTACGAGGTAGAAGATGAAAGCAGGGTTTGAGCAAGACAAAATGAAGGACGCCTGCGGCGTCTTCGCGATACACGCTCCAGACAAAGACGTTGCCAGACTGGCATATTTCGCGCTTTTCTCTCTTCAACACAGGGGACAGGAGAGCGCGGGCATAGCCGTTTACAGCGACAAAGAAATCGTCTGTTACAAGAACATGGGCCTAGTTACCCTCGTGTTCGATGAAAAAATACTCAGGCTTCTCAAAGGGAGAATGGCGGTGGGCCATGTGCGGTATTCCACCACCGGCTCCAGCAACGAAGTGAACGCCCAGCCGATTCTTGCCGGCTCGGATACGATAAGACATTCAAAAAGTTGCGGCGCTAAATACCGCCGTCAGGTGGCGGTCGCCCACAACGGCAATTTGGTGAACACGGCGACCCTCCGCGAAGAGCTTCAGGAACAGGGCGTCGAATTCGAGACATCCTCGGACACCGAAGTGATAGCGGAGATGATAGCGATGTCGGACAAGCCGACCGCAGAAGAAGCGGTCGCCGATTCGCTCAGGCAAGCGCGCGGGGCGTTCAGCATCGTCGCGCTCTGCGAAGGGAAGATATTCGCCGCCCGCGACTCTTTCGGCATCCGGCCGCTATGCCTCGGAAAGCTCGGAGACGGCAACTGGGCGGTGGCGTCAGAGACCTGCGCGTTCAGCATAATCGGAGCGCAGTTTGAAAGAGAAATCAGACCCGGCGAATTGGTCATCATAGACGATTCAGGAGTCAAATCCGTCGATTACACGAAGCCTCAACGAGAGGCTCTCTGCATATTCGAGTTCATTTATTTCGCGAGGCCGGACAGCGTGATGCTCGGCCAGACTCTCTACACGGTGAGAAGGAACTTGGGGGCGATACTCGCCGCCGAGTCACAAGTGGAAGCGGATGTAGTTATAAGCGTGCCTGACTCCGGGACGCCCGCGGCGATCGGTTTCGCTCAAGCGTCCGGCATTCCTTTTGTGGACGGGCTGATAAAAAACCGTTACGTGGGCCGGACTTTCATCCAGCCGAATCAGGAGATGCGCGAACTTGGCGTCAAAATGAAACTGAACCCGCTTTCGGACAACATCAGGGGAAAGCGGGTCGTTATGGTGGACGATTCAATCGTCCGCGGGAGCACCAGCAGCAAGATCGTCAGCCTGCTGAGGGCCAACGGGGCGACGGAAGTGCATGTGAGGGTCAGTTCGCCGCCAGTTAAATTCCCCTGTTTTTACGGAATCGACACCGCTTCGCGGGAGGAGCTTGTGGCCTCTCAGTTGAGCGTGGAACAGATAAAGGAAATGCTGGGGGCTGACAGCCTCAGCTATATCAGCGAGGAGGGGATGTTCAAGGCGACGAGCATGGACAGACATAATTTCTGCTCGGCCTGCTTTACCGAGGAATATCCCATCCCGATTCCCCAGCAGCTTCATCTGGAAAAGTTGATGTACGAAAACGGGAAAAAACAAGAGAACCGGGTTCCCACCTGCCTGCGCGAGAATAATCCCCGCTCCTGAGCGGGATTATCCGAACCCTACGCGGCGGTCCTTATCGGGTCGTTATTTCCGCAATAATCTCGCGAAAACGCTGCTGTGGAAATGTCTCCACCGGGAGATATTTTTAGAATATGGCAATTTACGATTCTGTAACTACAATAATGGTCTAGGCTAAAAGCCTCAGCATAAAGGAGAAAGGCGATGGTAAAAAGCGAGCACACGAATCACAGGGAACTGATCGAATGGGTCAACAAGATGGCGGCCATGTGCAAGCCGGACGACATCATGTGGATCGACGGCTCGGACGAACAGAAGAAACGACTCGAAGAAGAAGCGATAAAGACCGGTGAAATAGTCAGGCTCGACCAGAAAAAGCTGCCCGGCTGCGTGTATCACAAGACGGCTGAGAACGACACCGCGCGGACGGAGCATCTTACTTTCATATGCACTTCTAAGAAGGACGACGCGGGCCCGAACAACAACTGGATGGACCCCAAAGAGGCGTACTCGACGGCGTCGAAGTATTTTTCCGGCTCGATGCGAGGACGGACGATGTATGTGATACCGTTCTCGATGGGGCCTGTTGGTTCTCCGTTCAGCAAAATAGGAATCGAGCTGACGGACAGCATATACGTCGTCCTAAACATGATTATCATGACAAGGGTGGGAACCCGCGTCCTAGACGCTCTGGGCACAGACGGCGCGTTCACCAAGTGCCTGCACGGAAAGGCTCAGCTCGACATTGATAAAAGGCTTATTCTGCACTTCCCCGAAGACAACGCCATCTGGAGCGTGAACTCAGGCTACGGCGGAAACGTGTTGCTGGGCAAGAAATGCCTCTCTCTGAGAATCGCCAGCTATCTGGCGGCGCAGGAAAGCTGGCTTGCCGAACACATGCTAATCCTCGGCGTCGAAGACCCTGAAGGGCGCATAATATACGTGGCGGGCGCATTCCCGAGCGCCTGCGGAAAAACCAACCTCGCCATGCTTATCCCTCCCAAAGCCCTGAAAAAGAAGGGCTACAGGGTGTGGACGGTGGGCGACGACATAGCGTGGATGAGAATTGACACCGACGGCCAACTCTGGGCGGTGAACCCGGAGACCGGCATGTTCGGCGTCGCTCCCGGAACCAACTCGAAAAGCAACCCGAACGCTATGGCGACGGTGTCGAAGAACACAATCTTCACGAATGTGCTTCTGAAAAAAGACGGAACGGTGTGGTGGGAAGGACATGACGACCCACCGCCTGCGGAGGGCGGAATCAACTGGCAGGGACTTAAATGGAAACCGGGGATGAAGAACGAAAAGGGAGAACCCGTTCTGGGAGCGAACGCCAACAGCCGATTCACCGCTCCGCTTTCGCAGTGTCCGTCCATCACGAACCGCATCGAGCATCACCACGGAGTGCCTATCTCTGCGATACTATTCGGAGGCAGGCGGGCGCATGTGGCTCCGCTGGTGTACGAAGCTTTCACATGGCAGCACGGAGTTTACATGGGAGCCACTATGGCCTCCGAGCGCACCGCCGCACAGTTCGGCCTTCAGGGCGAGGTGCGCCGCGACCCGATGGCTATGCTGCCCTTCTGCGGATACAACATGGCCGACTACTTCCGCCACTGGCTGAACATGGGCAACAGGATGTTGAGAACGCCGCGCATCTTCCACGTCAACTGGTTCCGCACCGACGACAACGGCAAGTTCATCTGGCCGGGATTCGGCGACAACCTCAGGGTGCTCGCGTGGATTGCGGAGCGCTGCAGGGGCGTCCGCGAGGCGGCGGAGACTCCCATCGGCTATATGCCTCATCCGGGCGACATCGACATGACCGGACTCAACCTGTCCCCGGCAGAACTTAAGGGACTGCTTGAAATAGACAAAGAGGAATGGAAGCGCGAAGTGAAGGACATTGACAAGTTCTTCGACACGTTCGGCGACGCGATCCCGAAACGGATACTCGCCGAGCACGACGCGCTTCGGCGGCGGCTGAGAAAGATGTAGCGCCCCGCCGCGCCGACCGACATGGAAGAAGAGCCGATCGTCATAACTAAACTGGCTGTGTCGCGCCTGAAGGACGGAGACGCCCGGCTGGTCGGGGCCGCGCGCAATGTCTCTGACGGGAACGTTCCCGCGTACAGGCTTCTCGTCTTTCTCCACGACTCGGAATCCCGCGTGCGCGACAGGCTATACGTGAAGCTGAAACCATTCGCGCCGGGCGAGTCTCAGGACTTCTCGCTAGTCTTCCGGCTCAAGAGCTTGGAGTTCGTCGCGAGCGACGTACGCCTTGAAAAACTAGAGGGAACGGACTATAGTGAGGCCGTCTGAAAACGCGGGCGGATAGCTGAAAAGCGCCCGCCCGCGCCGCGCTATCCCGATAAGCGTTAACCGGTTTTTTCTCCCGAAGATTCCGGGCAGACCGCTAATCCGGGCGCGACACCATGAATTGTGAGGCTGCGCAGATGGATGCGAAAGAAGTCAAGGTAGGGCTGTTCGGTTTCGGAACCATCGGCGCCGGGGTCGTCCGCGCGCTGAAGGCAAACTCGGACGTTATTGCGTCCAAAACCGGAATCTCCCTGTCTCTCACTAAAATCGTCGACATAGACACTAAGACGAACAGGGGCGTTGACTTCAGTCCGGCTACTCTAGGCTCGGATGCCTCGGCTATCATCGAAGACCCGGAAGTATCCATCGTCGTGGAACTTATAGGCGGCGCGGGCGTCGCGCGCCAAATCGTCTCGGACTGCCTCAAAAAAGGCAAACACGTTGTCACCGCGAACAAAGAACTGATAGCGAAACACGGGCCGGAGCTTTCAGCTCTGGCTCGCGAAAACGGAGCGCGGCTCCTGTTCGAGGCGAGCGTCGGCGGCGGCATCCCCATCCTGCATCCCCTGCTCTCCTGTCTTCGCGGCAACAAGATTAAGCGCGCTCTCGGAATAGTCAACGGCACCACAAACTTCATCCTGTCGCAGATGGCTGAAACCGGCGCATCTTTCGACGACATCCTCGCCGAGGCTCAGGCCAGAGGCTACGCCGAGGCCGACCCCACAAACGACGTGGAAGGCTTCGACGCCGCATACAAAGCCTCTATCCTTTCTACCGTCGCTTTCGGCAAACATGTGGACGCGGCGTCGATGTTCAGGCAAGGCATCACCAACGTGAGCCGGGAAGAAATGAGGTTCGCTTCCGGGCTGGGATATGTCATAAAGCTTCTGGCGGTTCTTGAAGACAGGGAAAACGGAGTGGACGCGCGCGTGCATCCCGTGCTGCTTCCGAAGAATCACCCGCTGGCTGCGGTGAACAACGTGCTGAACGCCGTTTACATCGAGGGAGAGCCTATTGGGCCGCTGATGTTTGTCGGCGAGGGAGCAGGCCCTTCCGCCACTAGCAGCGCCGTCATCGGAGACATTATCACAGTGGCGACCGAAGGAAACTGCCCGAATGCCCCTGATATTTTCAACAAAGCCGAACTCGTTCCGGTGTGCGACGTGGACAACGCGTTCTACATCAGGATGCGGGTCGAAGACAGGCCCGGAGTCATGGCCGAAATCAGCCATTGCCTCGGCGACAAAGGCGTCAGCATCGCGCAGGTCGCCCAAGACACCATCGACGGCGACAAAGCGGAAATCGTGTGGCTCACCCACAAGGTCTCCGAGGGCAACATGATGGACGCTCTGGAACAGATCGAAGCTCTCGGCTGCGTCTTCAGCGTGCTGTCCGTGATCCGCGTTTTCGGAACGAAATGACAGGCGAAATGACACGCGACCCCAGAATAAATAAAGTCGTTGTGCTAATCGGCGACGGCATGGCGGACTTGCCAATAGAAGCGCTCGGCGGGGCAACTCCGCTTGAGGCCGTAGAGACTCTGAACATGGACGCTCTCGCTCGCGCCGGCGCTGTCGGGCTGTCCCGCAACGTGCCGCCCGGCATGGAGCCGGGCAGCGATGTCGCCATAATGTCCATCATGGGCTACGACCCCGGAGAATGTTACACCGGGCGCGGCCCCATCGAAGCCGCAAGCATCGGAGCGCGCATCCCGGACGGTTTCGCCGCTTTCAGGTGCAACCTGATAACGATAGACGGCGAAACTCTCCACGACTACAGCGGCGGCCACATCTCGACGGAGGAATCCGGCGAGCTGATTTCCGCCCTGAAATCCGAACTCGATTCACCCGACGCGGAATTCATTCACGGCGTCAGCTTCCGCAACCTGCTGATGGCGCGGGGAGATTTCTCGAAGTTGCGCTCCCACGCGCCTCACGACCACCTCGGAGAGCGCTGGGCGGACTGGCTTCCGTCCGGCCCCGGCGCGGACGCTCTGCTGACCCTGATGGAAGAATCCCGCGATGTCCTTGAATACCACGAAATTAACAAAGCGCGCAAGGCCGCAGGCAAACAGCCGGCGAACATGATATGGCCGTGGAGCGGCGGCGGCTCTCCTTCCGGCGCTCCTTATTCCAAAAAGTTCGGCCTCTCCGGCGCGGTTATTTCAGCAGTTGACCTCGTTCAGGGGCTTGGCGTCATCGCCGGCCTCGAAATAATCAAAATCCCCGGCGCTACTGGCATGGTTGACACCAACTATGAGGGAAAAACGGAAGCCGCTCTCGAAGCGCTCGAACGCCTCGACTTCGTTCTGGTCCACGTGGAAGGGATTGACGAAGCTGCGCACATGGCCGACCTTGAGATGAAGATGGAAGGCATCCGTAGATTCGACCGGCTAGTGGTCGGCCCGATAGCTGAACACGCAAAGGAGCGCGGCGATTGCGCCCTGCTCGTCCTGCCGGACCACCCCACCCCGATAAGCATCCGCACTCACACGTCCGACCCGGTTCCGTTCATCGCCGCCGCGCCCGGAATCGCGCCATGCGGAGCGGCCTCTTTCTCCGAAAAAACCGCCTCCGCCTCAGGCCTCTACGTTCCCGGCGGACACAATCTCCTCGAACTCCTCATTTCTGGCTCCATCGTCTGACTGTTGCTTTTTAGCTATTACGCCAGATAGGCTTCAGGTTTCCGGCCAAACGGATAAGTATTTGTTTGCTTTGTCGATTGAGCGGCATTAGGTTAGAATATTCTCATGCTCGAGCTTGCGAGAAGATATCCGCTTTACCTCATGTTCCGACAGTTCGGCTTTCCGGTGATCGAACCGCTGAGTTTGGCTGTTAGCGTGACGAACCGGTGCAACTTCGCCTGCGCCACATGCAACGTGTCGCGGAAGAAACCGGACGAGATGTCGGCGCGCGAATACGACGCGGTGTTCAAATCGTTCAGGAACACTCCGCGGTGGATAACGCTTACGGGCGGCGAGCCGTTCATGAGGCGGGACATCGAGGAGGTGGCGACGGCGATAATCGAACGGGCGCGGCCCGACGCCGTAACCATCGCCTCGAACGCGTCGTTCCCGGACAGGCTGGTTTCCTTCGCGCGCGCCGTCGCCGCGACTCATCCCAACACGTCTTTCATCGTTAACCTATCGGTGGACGGCATAGGGCCGAAACATGACAAGATTCGCGGCCACGACGGCAGTTTCTCTCTGGTTCTGGAATCTCTTCAGGCGCTGAAGGAACTTGAGATTAAAAACATGAGCGTCGGGTTCCACACTGTGATATCGCGGTTCAACAGCGACGGGGTTCCGAAACTGATAGAGTACCTGAAAAATTTCGAGCCTGATTTTCACCGGTTCGAACCGGCGCAGCGGCGCGCGGAACTAGGCGTTCAGAACAAAGACGTCGAGCCTGCCGTCGAGGATTACGAGATGATAACCGACGCTATAACGTCGGCGACAAGGCCCCCGAAAACCGGCTCTGCCATCATCGACGCCATAGACGATTTCAGAAGGAGCTACTATGAGCTTTCGACGCGCATCATGAAAGAAAAGACTCAGGTCGTTCCATGTTACGCGGGAATGGCATCCGGGCACATCGCGCCGAACGGCGATATCTGGGCTTGCTGCACGCTCGCGAAGTCTCTGGGCAATGTGCGGGAGAAGAACTACAGTTTCAGCAAAGTATGGGGAGGCCCGGCCGCGGCGGAGGCCCGGCGCTTCATTCGCGACAACCGTTGCTATTGCCCTATGGCAAACGCCTGCTACACAAACATGTTCCTTAACATCGGCTCTCTCGGCAGGATCGCGGCGGGCTATTTCTTTAAATTCTGATTTCGGGGCGGGAGTCTCCGCGGCCTCGCGGCCTCCTGAAAAGGCGGATTTGACACCTCTTAAAAATCTCGCAACCGCGGCTGCCGCCGCAATAATGCTCGCGTGCTTCGCCGCTCTAGGCGCGGGGTTCATCCGAAACAACTCCGCGACAGTCGACGAGTTCACCCACATCCCTATCGGTTATTCCATTCTGAAGTCGGGCAGCTACGCGGCGGACTTCATGGGCAATCCGCCCCTGCTGCGTCGGTGGCTCGCGATTCCATTGCTGAAACACAATCCTTCATACATCGTCGACGAGCGGCCTGAAGACCTTCAGAGCATGAAGACCCAATGGCATTTCGCGATAACGAACGCGCCCGTGTACCATCAACTCGTCGAGGCTGCCAGAAAGCAGACGCTCATCCTCGGCGTTCTTCTCGGCGCGCTGCTCGCGGCGGCGGCGTGGGTTTATTACGGCTCGGCGGCGGCCCTCCTTTCCGCGGCGCTTTATTGTTTTTCATCAAACATGCTCGCGCACTCGTCTCTTGCGACTCTCGACGCCGGGCTGGCTCTGTTCTGCTTTGCCGGTATATTGGCGTTCAACGCGCTCGTCAGTTCTCCCGGATTTAAGACCGCCGCGCTGTGCGGCGCGATTACAGGACTTGCGGTGTCCGCAAAATTCACCGGCGCGCTTCTTCCGCTGACGCAGGCAATCTGTTTGGCTGTCGTCTTCGTCCCTCTAATCTTCAAACTTAACGTTGTCGCGGACGCGCCCTCAAAAGCGGCTGCCGCAAAAACGCTTCTCTGGTTGGCGGCGTCTTTTGTTTTCGCGGCGCTGGCCCTGAACGCTTCTTACGGTTTCGACGGCTGCCTCATCCGTTTCTCGGATCTCGATTTCAGGAGCGGCGCTTTCAGGGCGGCGGCCGAGACCGCGCCTTGGCTCCGAGTTCCTTTGCCGAAATACTACATCCTCGGCATCGACGCCCAGATGGCGGCGGCGGGCAAGGTCCATGTCTTCTACCTTATGGAAAAACTTTCCTCCGAAGGATGGCGCGGCTACTATGTCTGGACGTATATCCTCAAAGAATCCATACCCGCAATAGCTATAGCGGCGGTGGCCGCCGCCTCTTTTGTCGCAAAGCGTCCGCGCGCGCTCGAACTCTATTTCGCCGTCTCCGCCGTCATGGTTTTCTTCTTCTATTCGTTCGTGTCAAAAGTGGACCTCGGCGTCAGATACCTTCTTCCCGCGCTTCCGGCGATATATTTTCTGTGCGGAAGACTGGCTGAAAAAGGAATCGCGGGAATGAACGGAAAAAAGGCAGCCGCCGCGTGCGCCATCGCGCTCGCGCTCGTCTGGCATGCAAACGGAGCGGTCCGGCAGTATCCATACTTCATATCATATTTCAACGAGGCCGCCGGCGGCCCCGAAAAAGCGAGCCGGATGCTTCTGGAATCCAACCTCGATTGGGGACAGAACCTCATCGCCCTGAAAACATACATGAATGAGAACGGGCTTGAGCGCGTCATGCTGTACAACTACGGCGTTGCCCCCCCCGCGCTGTACGGAGTCATGCACGACTGGGTTCCCTGCGGGCCGACTCAAGGAATTATCGCCGTCAGCTACAACTACATATACGGTATAAATCCCTTCGAGCGGGCGCGCGGAGGCGACTGTTTCTCATGGCTGAAAGATGTCGAACCGACAGCCATTGTGGGCCGCAGCCTCCCGGTGTTCGACACCAGAGACAATCCCGCCGCAAAATAGAATCAACTTTGTTTACAAACTAACAAGTGTTATTTGCTGTACAGCTAATAAAAACGCGGATTATCCGCGCGAAGGCCTGCGGCGTTTTCTGCGGAATATATCGCCTTTTTTCAGATGGAGAAACAGAACTGCCCACGGAAGCCACTGAATAACTATATAAAGAGCCGCGACAGGCGCGGGGAAGAACCACAGCAGATAAATGAATCCCAAAGCCGCCGACGCGGCGACAACGAGAAGCGGTTCGATGGGAACGAACAGCAACGGCAAAACTGCAGCCCAAGAGAACGTGGAAAGCATTGCCGGCCATGCAGTTTGTGAGAATGGCGCGCCCTCCGCGACCGACAAGGCGACCGCCCCCGCGAAAAACAGATACGCCTGCGCCGACGCGGCGACTCCGGCTCTTAAAATAAAACTGTTCTGCAGCGCGAGCAAGACGCGGAACCCCAGAGAAGGAGCCGCGCCCGGCAGCCAGCCCCGATTCCACTCCGTCAAAAGCGCCGCCGAAAACGAAAACGCGACGAGCATCGCCGCGGCGAGCGCGGCGGCTGTGAGCGGCCCGTGGAAACACATAAAAACTTGCGGCGAAGCAAAAAAGAACTCCCTCGACGCGGGATAGGCTATAAGCGCGAGAGCAAAAACGACAGCCAGAATCGGAACCGCCCTGAGCGGCAGATTGGGAGGCGGGGCCGGCCTTGCCGGTTCGAGCATCCCGCCCGACCTCAAATATTCCTTTATAGCTTCGACGGACGATTTTTTCTGTCTGTTGATAGATAGCGCGCCTTGGCTTATCCCCCAAGTGAAAAGAGAACCGACGAAGAAAACGGAGACTCCCGCGCTGTCCGCCGCTTTGAGAGCCGAGGCGTCGGCGGATGTCTTGCGCATCTCCCGCAGCCTGCGGTCGTCCCTGCCGCAGCGCGTGTCTATGAAATCCAGAGCGAGCGCGCCGGGGCCGCCGCCGAACGCCTCGACAGTCTCGCGCGCCGCTCCGTCCCGCCAGAGGTCGAAGCGCGCTGTTTCGACGCTGAGAGGCTCGCCTGTGAAACAGAGGAAAGAAGGATGAGAGCGCGCCGCCCTGCCCGCCCGCTTGCGCGCCGCTTTCGCTTCCTCTTCCCCGGCCGACCTCCGCGCCGCCTCCCATGGAAAATCTGAAATCACGCACAACCCCGCGCGGTCGCAGGCCGATAAAAAATCCTCGCCGGGAGGCATGCCGTCGCAATATACCGCGTTAAGCCCCATCTCCTTTATGCTTCTTGCGTCGTTCGCGCAGGCCCACGCGGGCGCCCCCGCGCCGTACGGCGGATAGTTCGCGCTCCTTATGACTCCCCTAAGCCTCGCCTCGCCTCCATCGCATTCGACCCGGCCGCCCCGCGCTTCGATGCCCCTAACTGCCGTCTCAACCGTCGCCGTGTGTCTGATGTCTTCACAGATCAGCGTCGCGGACACCCTGCAAAGGACTGGCGACTCCGGAGTCCACCTTGGCAGAGAGCCGCCCTCAAGCTTGACGCTCGCTGTCGTCGCCCCGCTGAACGGCGGGATAATGACTTCGCCCGCCGCCGCTCCGCCGGAAACGCCCTCGACCTTGTGCGCCAACGCCGAAGGCGACGCGGTTTCTCCTTCAAGTTCAATATCTATTATGTCCTTGCCGCCCGCCGAGCGGACGGCTATCGAAGATATCGACGCCCTGTCCCTGACTTCAACGCGAATATCTCCGTACACGCCGCCCGCAAACGGCGGAGCCATCCCTGACCGCCCGCCGGGGTTCTCGGAAACGCGCGGAGCCTTGATGACAATACGCAATTCAGCGGCGGTCTTTGCGCCTGCCGCCTCCGTTATGTCCAGTTCTACCGGAGAAAGCCCGAACGCGCGCGCCGCCTTATCCCCGTCGATGTATATGTCAGCCGTCCCCCCCATCCCGTCGCACATCAGAAACAGCCTCTGCCCGGGTTTCAAGGCCGGAAAATCCGCCCGTCGGCGGTATTCTATTCTCCTTAGCGGACGCAATCCTTTTGCGACTGTCGCCACATCCGCCGGAACTCGGACGGACACCCACTCCCCGCCGTTGAACCTCGCCTCCCAAGACCCCGCGAGGCTTGCGCCTCGCGCTTTTCCACGCGCTCCGCCGGGCTTCAACTCGGACAACTCTTCTTCTCTCGGAGGCGGAACCGTCCACAGCAGAGCCGCCGCGAGCGCCGCCGCAGGGACGAGCGCGACCGGAAGCCACGGAGCCGCAAACCATGAGGCCGCCGCCGCAAGCGCCGCTATTGCCGTTATCGCCGCTTTCATAAAAACTTAATGGTCTCTTTCCGCGAACACCGGCGACATTCCTTCATTGCCGGGCCGTCATCGTCTTGTGATTCCGCAAGCATCGACCGCCCGCTGTTTTTCCTAATCGCCGGGTTCATAGTTCACGCGTTCATTTTAGCAGACCGCCGCCGTATGACAAACCACCCGACCGCCTCGCGCGTTCAATCAGCCGGCGCCGCCCCGCATTCGCCCCCGCTTTACAACGCCCGCCGCGCGAATCTACAATGAAGCTTAATGGGAGACTCGTAGCGCGCGATGCATTTCGAAACAGTTTTGAAAATCACTGCCGTTACCGCTACATCGCTGTTCGCGGTGTTCTGGATTTACCATCTGGTCGAATGCCTCAGAAGAAAAGATTTCGGGCTGATGGACAAACTGTTCTGGTTCGTTTTGCTGCTTGTCCCTGTTCTGGGATTGATAATGTATCGCGGAATAGGCAACGAGTTCTATCGAAAGAAAGGCGGCGGGTAACAACCCGATCCGGAGTTGCGCGGAATGAAAAGCTCTAGGTTCGCGGTCGCTCTGGCGTTCATCGCGGGATACGCGATGGCGCTTACGCGCGCGGCGTCATTCTTCGGCTGGGGAAACGGCCCTGAGTTCGGCCTTGGCTCCGCCGTTCTCGGTAAAATCTCATTCTTCGGTTACCCGCTTCCACAGGTTCTGGGCCGCGCGGCCGGAACGCTCCCTATGGACACCTTCGCGTTCGCCTCCGCAGTGGCCGCTTCGATTGTTTTCGCGATGTCGGCTGTTCTCATTTTCGCTGCGGTGAACAAGGCCGCCGGTGAAGGTTTCGCGGGAATCGCGGGCGGGGCAGTCGCCGCCGCCGCCTTCTGCGCTTCCCCTGAAATCGCCGCTCAATTCAGAACGATGTCAGCCGGAGGGTGGTCGGTTTTCATTGCCGCCGTGTCGCTTGCGGCGTGTATGTGGGCCGCCCGTGAACCGGGCCCGCGGCCGCTGGCCCTGCTTGTCTTCGCCGCCGCCGCAGGCTCTTTCCACCACGGGATTCTTCCGCTTCTCGCGCTTGGCGCGGCCCTCCCGACAGCGCTTCGCGGCAGATTCGGCCCGGCAAAACCTGCATATATCGCGGCTGCAGTTTTCATGGCCCTCGCCGCTCTTTCTCCTATGATTTTTGCCGCGTTCAGGCCGCCTATCTACGTAAACTGGGATGCGCCTCTGGCCCCGTGGCTCGGATACGACGCCCCTATCGCAAATCCCGCGCCGCTCATATTCAGAGGCGTCGAGGCGTCGAACTTCCTGTACGGCGGCAGCTCGCTGCTGCGGCTCGCTTTCTCGTCCTTCCCTCCCATAGTCGCGCTGGGAGCTATAGGAACTGCGCTCCGGAGGGATAGAGCCGACGCTTCCATCCCCGGCCTTTGGGCCGCCGCCGGCATAGCCGCCATTGCCGCCCTTGCCTCGCCAGAAAACGTCAGAGAAGCCCATCTCGCCCTTGTCGCCACAGCGCTCGTCGCCGCAGGCTCGGCAGGCCTCGCAGAACTCGTCAAACTCGCCGCCCCGCGCTCCTCCGCGCTAAAAACAGCCGCCGTCTGCGCCGCGTGCGCCGCCGTCGCCGCCTTCCCCTTCGCCGTCAATTCAAACAGACTGGCGGACATGAGACATGACGGCTCCGCCCCTTTCGCCGAAACCATCCTCAAAACCGCCAGACGCGACGCCGTCCTCATCATCGACCACAAACCCGACCCGCTCTTTTCTCTCGAATACTTTCAGGGCGCGCGCAACCTCAGGCCCGACATCGTGGTAGTTCGCCCGCCATTCATCATCAATGAGCCTTACAGAAAATCGATACGGCTCCTTGCCGCCGGGCAGGAAATCATCCCCTCGGAAGTTCACTACAAAGCCCTGCTTGAACAACTAGCCGGCATCGCGCCGTCCACTCAAAAACCATCCCGCGTCGTCAGGGAACGCCTGCTGGACGGCCTCGTTTCCATAATGCACGAGACGCTCCTCTTTATGAACTACCCGGCAAGACCCGTGTATTACAATAAAATTGAAAAACTGGTGACTTCCCGCCTGTATAAACTCATGCAGTTCCACCCGGAAGGGTTCCTGTTCAAACTATCTTCCGAACCGCAGTTGATATCAATGGAGGAGTTGGCCGCGCTAGGAAAACATCCCGCCGCCGCCGGAAACGCCGGGAGCGCCATCGTCTCCGATTTTATATCGGAAACAGCGCAGAATTTCTGGTCGCAGAAACGCATAGCGCCCGCTCTCGAACTTTTCAGGACATGCACGTCGCTTCATCCGCGCAACATCGAATGCGGGTTCTTCACCGGGCTGATTCTCAAACAGCAGGGCGACTACGCCGAGAGCGAAAAGCATTTCTATCAAACGCTGAAGTTGCTGGATGAAAAGAGCATGACAGGCCCGACAGAGACCATCGACATGTTTATGTATGAAAGAATATACACAGAACTGGGGATGCTGGACGAAGCGGAGAAATACAGGAGGCTGTCTCAGCCGGGGATGCCCGCCAATATCGTTCCGCCTGTGGCGCCCCCGCGCTGACATCGCGCCGCTTCTCAACTCTTCGCTTTTATCATTATCAGCGCCATCTTGAATCTCGACACCGCGTTCAGCGAGTGCGGCACGTTCGCGGGCATGATTATCGCCTCCCCGCTCCCCACCAAATTCCGTTCGCCTCCCACGAATATCTCAGCCTCCCCGTCCAGCACGTGAACCATCGCGTCGAACGGAGCCGTGTGCTCGCTCAACCCCTGCCCCGCGTCGAACGCGAAAAGCGTCACATTCCCAGTGTCCTTCTTTATGACTTCCCGGCTGACAACCGACCCTTCCGCGTACTCCACGAAATCCGCCAGTTTCACCGGGGCCGCGAGCGGCTTGCTTTTTTCCTCTGTCATGGTTTCTCTCCAGATAAATATTCAAGAACCGGAATCCCTGATAACGCGTCTAATAATAGCGCGCTCCGGCCCCCCGCGCAACAACGCGCCTGACACGCCCCGCGTGTGCTATAATCAAATTGTAACGGCCCGGACGCCCGCGGCGGCGGCCCGCGCCGATTCAGTCTTTGACCATTGGAGACATATTGCTATGATGACGAAAGAACAGGCCCGCGAGTTCGCCTTTCGATGGCTCCCCGCATGGACAGGCAACGACCCCGCAAAACTCGCGTCATTCTATTCAGACGACGCCCTCTATCTCGACCCCGCCATCCCCGGCGGCGTCAAGGGCAAGGAAGCCCTGCTGAAATACTTCGCAAAACTCCTCGCGCAGAACCCGGATTGGGTGTGGACCCAGATAGAAGGCATCCCAATGGAAGGCGGTTTCCTCAACAAATGGCGGGCGGATATCCCGGTGGGAGCCGAAACCCTCGTCTGCGTCGGCGTCTGTTTCGTCCAATTCGACGACTCCGGAAAAATCCGCCGCAACGAAGTCTATTTCGACAGAACCCCACTCGTAAAAAAAATTAACGAACTCTCCCGGAATAAGTTCGAGATTTCGAAGGAGTAGTTCTATGACCCCCGACTGAAATCCAGAAATTATCTCAATTAAACTCAAAAACAGATAATCCGAATGTTCACCAATGCGGGTTTAAATCGAAGAAAGGCATGAGATACGAGGCGAATCAAGCGAGAACAAGGGAGCATACTGTTTCGTATGTGACAGCAGTTCGAGTCGATAATTTAACCAGAATCCTTCATTAGGATTCGGGAGCGATTGTTCAGAGCGGATGAAACGCGGAACGCAAGACGAGTTTTTGCAGTAGGGGCGAGGTTGCCCCGCCCTGAATACTCGCAGTCATTGGGCGCGGAAACAGCGCCCCTACTGAACAAAAATATGCGGCGGCAACGAAGCAGTTCGCCGCTATGAAATCGCCCCGGTTCGTCAGATCTATGGACGAATCCGAATTCAACGACGTAGACCGCCCTATATTCGATTTCTCGCATTTCTCTCGTGAAAAATCCGGGATAACCCCTTTACCCTCCCACAGCCGCGTTTCCGTGCGTAGCAAAATTCCGCCACCCCGCTTTCCTTCTACAAAACTGTCCAGTTTTTTTGAGAGGGAACCAAACCGCTAAAGGAGATCAGACCGCGCTCGCGCTGAGCGTCCCCCACTCATCCACGGCGCGCGCCATCTATGTTAATAAACAATATGAAGACACACTAGGACACACATTCCCGCTTCCCGCCCCCTTGACACACACAATAAACCGAATAAAATTACACAGTTGAAAAAAGCCCGGACAGCAGACCCGTCCGCTCCGGGCCATAGAAAAGAAACGCCGCAAATCCTCGGTAGCTCAAAGGTAGAGCAAGCGGCTGTTAACCGCTAGGTTGCTGGTTCGAATCCGGCCCGGGGAGCTTT
>JAKQPS010000165.1 GCA_029564595.1 bacterium
GCTGTCGATGCCGATCTGCTCGAAGACAGTTTTCAGCCCTTCAACGGCGACCGAGAGCGCGGATACCATGCGCTCGCCCATCTTGCTTATCGCCGCGTCGATGCCGTCGATTGCGGCCTTGAATCCGTCCGCGACCTTGACGGCTTCGGCGGACAATGCGCCGATTGCCGCGCCGGTTGTTTTTGCCGTTTCGCCGGTCCGCTGCAAAGGCTCTATTGCTCCCGTGGTCCATGCCGTACCGGTGCGCCTCCCTGCGGCCTCTATGTCACGAGCTGCAAGCTCGAACGCTTTTGACGAATCCCTCCCGGAGTCGGCTATGGTCTGTGAAACGTCCCTGATCTCTCCGGTAGCTTTGTCGTACACGCGGATAATTTTTGACATGCCGTTGTCGGCCATGAAGGTGATGGAGTCGGTTGTCTCGCGCACCTGTTGAAGCTGTAGATTTTGAAACGCGGGGGCAAGGTCTTCCATCCCCTGCAAAAATTCGTCAATCGCTTTTCGAGCCTCCGCAGAGATTGCGCTGATTGCGCTTTTTACGTCATTCAGCGCGTCCGAGATGCGGAGCGTCATTTCGTCCCCGGCGGCCTTCGCCATTCCTCCGAACGCTTGCGCAAAAGCGGCGGCGACTGCGGGATTTTTGAACTCATCGACAAGCCCCTTGGAGGTAGCTTGCGCTTTTGCCTTAAGGTCTGTCTCCATAACTGCCCATGCTTCATTTGCATTGATTCCAGTCGCGGCTATTAACTCTTTCGTCTTTGCCGTCATTTCGACCGCGTATTTCTGGTATTCGTCAAGGGCTTTTTGAATTCCTTCGGATACCGAGTCGGAGAATGTCTTTGTAACCTCTCCCGCTTTGCCGACCTCAGCGGCCTTTTCCTGCACGGTATAAACGACCTTGCTCATGAGTTTTTGCAGCTCAGGCTCCATCTTTGCAAACTGGCTGATGAAAGCTTCTACCCCGCCTGATACCTTCATCGCTTCGGTGATTTTTCCGCTGAAAAGCGCCACAAGCTGATTGACGCGCACGGTTTCGTCGGAGTATGTATCTACGACCTTGCGCACCATCTCCGTTAAGGATTCGCCAACCTTATTCCCGGTTTCGTCGAACGCTTC
>JAKQPS010000172.1 GCA_029564595.1 bacterium
TTTCCTGATTCCCCCTGAAACTCATATAGTGGTAAAACCTAAAAAAGCCCCGTTTCACTTAACAAATATCTTCTCGAGGCGCATTGATTTTGGAGTGCGGCGATTCATCGCCGCTTTAATCGCGATCAACGCTGACAAGAGCCGGGAATTAATTCCCGGCTCCGGGATGGTTCACATTGCTGGGAAAAGCGGCGATGAATCGCCGCACTCCAAAGTCCCGCTCGCCGCGATAAATATCTGAGTTTCAGGGGGACTCAGGAATGATTTTACATGGGGCGTCGGGAGGGAAGCGCGGAAGCGATTCGCTCCCGACGACCAGTGAAACGTTTTGAAGAGATTCCAAAGAGAAACTTTTTCAAAAGTTTCTCTTTGGCCGCCGGAGGCGCGGTTATTGATGATTGCGGATGTATTCGTTGACGTTGAATTTGGATTTGCAGCCGTTGTGGCTCATGTATCTGATTTTGCCGAAGACAGGGCGTTCGCCCCATGCGCGGTCGTGTACGCCGCCGATGCTCCAAGCGATGCCGGCGTATCCGTTTGGGTCGCGCCCGTCAAGCTCGTATTTATCGTTGAGGTAGATGGCGGCGCTCATGGCTTCTTCCGGGGAAGAGGTCCATTCGAGGATTTTTTTGCACCAGTACATGCGCATGAATCCGTGCATCTTGCCCTCGGCGGCCATCTGCCGCTGGGCGGCGTTCCAAAGTTCGTCATGAGTGGCGGCCGCCTCAAGGTCGTCTCTCGAATACAGGTATTCCCTTTTGTCTGCGCGATGTTCGTCGAGAGTCTTCTTGGCCCACGCATGGAATCCGTCGAAGGAGTCGTAGTTATCGTTATAGAAGCAGAAGTTGTCGGCAAGCTCGCGGCGGATGACAAGCTCTTCAAGCAAGGGGGCGGAGCCGGGGGAGCCTGATGCGCGGATTTCGAGCGCGGCGCGCTGGGCGGAGAGTTGTCCGAAGTGGATGTAGGGAGAGAGGCCGGACTGTCCGTCGATGTTGGGGTTGTTGCGGTCGGCGTCGTAGCTGTCGAGCCTGAGCGAGATGAAGTCGCGGAGGGCTTTATTTGCCGCTTTGCAACCGGGGGCGGGGCGGGAGGGTTTTGCTCCGACGGACGGAGCGGGGGGCCACTCGTTGCGCGGCGCGGGTTTATTCCAAGCGAACGGGTGTTTCTTCAAGGCCGGGAAATCCGTAAGAAAGCCGTCCAGAAGGCGGTTGATTTTCGGTCTTATCGTGCGCGCGGCGAATTCCAGTTTTGGGGACGCGGCGCGGCAGGGAACGATGTTGTGGGCGTCGACTTCCTCGAGTCGGAAGTTGATATTTCTGGCGACGAGCGATTTCCAGCGGCGTTTAATTTTGAGCGGGTCGAAGTCGGCGACGAGGGCGCGGGCGCCGCATTTAGCAAGGAAGGCGGGAAGGGCTGTTTCCGGCTCGCCGCGCAGCAGGAAGAAGGGGATGGATTTTTTTTGAAGATCGGACTCGGTCTCGCGCAATCCGTCCAGCATGAAAGAGAAATGCGCGGGCGACGCGCCGAGGAAGGAGGGGACGAGGCAGAACGCGACGGCGAGTGGAGAGCGGGTTTCGAGGGCGATTTCCTGAGCGCGGAGCAGCGCCCAGTTGTCGGCGGCGCGCTGGTCGCGGCTCATCCAGTAGACGACCGGGCCGTGGGCGACGGGCGAGTCGGTGAGGATTTCAATTCTGTCGCTGTTCAATCCGCACGCTCCGGGTTCGGGGGCGTTATTTTCCGTTGCGGACGAAGTCGCGTCCCCGTTCGAGGGCGGCGACGTTTATGGGAAGGAGTTTTTTTCTTTTTTCGGGCAGAGTGGAATCGAGGGCGGCGACTGCGTCTTCGAGCGTGACGACGCCTGTTTTCTCGATGTAGGCTCCGAGGGCGATCATGCTGGCAGTGCGCTCGTTTCCAAGTTCGGTCGCCAGATCGACAGCGGGGATGAAGACGGACTGGAGGTCGTCGCGGCCCGCGTCTTCAGGTTTCATGAAAGAGGCGTTGGCGACCAATACGCCGCCGGGGCGCACGCGCGGAGCGAATTTTTGGAGCGCGGGTTTTGACATGATGACGGCCGAGTGAGGCCGGGCGGTTATGGGGGAGCCGATGCGTTTGTCGGAGATGACCACAGTGCAGTTTGCCGTGCCGCCGCGCATCTCGACGCCGTAGGACGGCATCCAAGTCGTATGGCGGCCTTCGTTCATCGCGGTTAGGGCCAGCAGGTCTCCTATCATCAGAATTCCCTGACCGCCGAAACCCGCCATCATCACATCGTAGTACATCGCGCTATTCTCCCCTGACGCCGGCTCGAGTCACATGTAGTCGGCTGTGGTTCTTTCCTTGAAAATGCCGAGAGGGAAATAAGGAATCATCTCGGCGGCGACCCTCTTGTATGCCTGTTGCGGAGTCATGCCCCAGTTGGTGGGGCAGGTGGACAGGATTTCGACGAATGAGAATCCCATCTGGTCTATCTGCATTTTGAAAGCTTTTTTGATGGCCTTTTTTGCGGTCATCAGATTTTTCGGGGTGTCGCATGCGACGCGGGCGACGAAGGCGGTTCCTTCGAGCGTGGCGAGCATTTCGCACATCTTGATGGGATATCCGTCGCCCATGAACTCGCGTCCGTACGGGGACGTTGTGGACTTCTGGCCTAGCAGAGTTGTGGGGGCCATCTGCCCGCCGGTCATTCCGTACACTGTGTTGTTGACGAAGATGACAGTGATGTTTTCACCCCTGTTGGCGGTGTGGACGGTCTCGGCCAGCCCGATGGCGGCCAGATCTCCGTCGCCCTGATAGGTGAAGATGATTTTGTCCGGGTGAACGCGGTTGATGCCGGTGGCTTCGGCGCAGGCGCGTCCGTGCGGGGCCTCCAACACATCCACATCGACATAGTTATAGAGAAACACGCCGCAGCCTACTCCTGCCACTCCTATCGTCCTGTCCTGAATCCCGTATTCGTCAATAGCTTCGCCAATCATCTTGTGGACGTTGCCGTGGTTGCATCCGGGGCAGAAGTGGAACGTGACGTCGTTGAGGCACTTGGGCCGCCCCATGATTTTTTTCGGGTCCGTCGCCGGGGTAATGATTTCGCTCATATCAGCCATCCAATCTTTGCGGGCCGCGTCAGTAAATTTTCTTGATCTCTTCGAGCACGTCGTCCGGAGTGGGCAGGCCGCCGCCGGGCCGGGCGTACAGATGAATGTCCGCCGCTCGGTCCAGATTCACTTTCACGTCCTTGTACATCTGCCCGGTGTTCATCTCGACGACGAGGACTTTCGGGATGCGGGCTGAAAGCTCGGCCACCGCTTTCTCAGGGAACGGGAACAACGAGATCGGGCGGAGCATTCCGACTTTCATGCCCTGCTCGCGCGCCATATCGATGCCCGTCTGCGCCATCCGGGAGCAGGAGCCGAACGCGACCACCAGAAGCTCCGCGTCGTCCACGTCCGTCGTCTCGAAATATGTGTCTTCCTGTTTCATCTTGTTATATTTGTCAAACAGCATCCAGTTTTGGACTTCCATCTCGCCGTCGCCGAGGTAGAGAGACTTGATGAGGTTGGATTTGCGGCCCGCGTTTCCGTTGAGCGCCCAAGGTTTGTCCGGCAGGGAGATATCTTTGAAGTCGGGGCGAGGGCCGATCTCGACCGGCTCTTTCATCTGGCCTAGGATGGCGTCGCACAGGAGGACCGCCGGGTTGCGGTATTTGTCCGCCAGTTCGAACGCCTTGATGGTGAGAGAGAACATCTCCTGAACGGAAGCCGGGGCGAGAACGATGGTGTAGTAGTCGCCGTGGCCGCCGCCGGAAGTGACCTGTTTATAGTCGCCCTGAGTGGGGGCGATGCCGCCGAGTCCGGGGCCGATGCGGGAGATATAGACGACGAGCGCTGGAAGCTCTGAGCCGGCCAGATAGGAAATGCCTTCCTGCATGAGGGAGACGCCGGGGCCGGAGGAGGAAGTCATGACGCGCGCGCCCGCCGCTGCCGCTCCGAGCACCATGTTGATGGAGGCTATTTCGCTTTCGGCTTGAATGAAAGTGCCGCCGATTTTTGGCATCTCGCGCGCGAGATATTCAGGTATATCGTTCTGGGGAGTGATGGGGTATCCGAAATAGAACCTGCAACCGGCGTGGATAGCGCCTTCGGCGATCGCCTCGTTGCCTTTAGTCAGTGTGAGCGCCATAGTTCAACTCCGTCGCGCGCGTTATTTGTACACTTCGATGCAGATGTCCGGGCACATTTCCGCGCAGATTTTGCAGCCCTTGCAAAGGCCTTCCGGGTCGACGAAGACGGCGGGCCGGTAGCCCAGCGCGTTCATACGTTCCTCATCCATCGATATGAGGCTCTGGGGGCAGTTGTCGGCGCAGACGCCGCAGCCTTTGCATTTATCAGTGTCGAATGTTATGTAAGCCACGTTCGTGTTCCATCCCGTGTTGTCGGCTTTCGCGCCGCCCGGCGCGCCTAGAAAGGATAATAAAACAGATTGATAATTTCAATTCTTTCAGTGAATTCGGCGGTTGATTCGGACATCTCAGGCGTTTTGTTATCGAAAGATGTAAGAGTTTTATGCATTGAGCGCATAGAAGGATGTAGAACGAACGAGGGATGCCGCGAGGAGGAAAGAAGCAGTTCGGCTGGTCGGATTGGGAGAGGGTTTGGGGGGGGTGAGTCGATTGGGCGCGGCAATTTTGAAAAAAATCTTTAAAAAGGAACCGTATTGCGGGTAGAATTCAAAATCGCGCGGCGTGGCGGCTGGGCCGCCGGAGGCGCGGATGAAAAAAGGCCGGAAAAATACAAACGGGGACGGAGGCATCATGAGAAAGAGAAGCTGGATTTCGAGCATGTTGGTCTGCGCGATCTTCGCGTTGGCGGCGTTCGCGGCGCGCCCTGCCGAAGCGGCGGAGCCGACAGCGGATCAGTTGTGGAAGGGCGTGGTGGAGAAGTGGGACAACGACGTGAAATCGTACTCGTGCGACCTGTTCTCTTACGCGCAGAGGACAAAGACGTTCATCAAGAATTTTCCCGAGTACGCCAAAGAGGATGACAAACCGGACTGGGACTACAACGTGTTTCAGATACGGTTCAGGAAACCGGGCAAGACGCTGTTGAAATACCGCGTTTCGCTGAATGAGGACTTCGAGAGCGGCTCGATTATCGACAAGGGCGTGTCGTACATGCTGGCGTATACGGACGGCACAACGTTCAACTTCGGCCACAAGGACTCTCAGAACGTATACATAGTATTCCCGTACCTGAGCAATTCCGAGTTTGCGAAGATGCCGATAGCGATACAGTGGAAAGCGACTCTCAAGCTTCTCATGATCGCGTCGCGCAAAGAGGTTTATCACAAGAAGCCGGACGAGATCCGCGACCTGCGCGGGTTCGAGATTCCGGACATTGCAATCGGCAAGACCATAGCGCGCTACCAGTCGTTCTTCGACAACAGCAATATCGCGGTGTCAAAAGTCCCGCTTTATGTCAAAGAGGACTTCGAGATCAACACGGAAACCGGCGTGCTGACGATGAAAAAGAACATCAACCGCCCTGCGGAGATTTACAAGCTGACGATGACGCCGAAGACCGCCGCCGCCGGCAGGGGCGTCTCCAAACTGGATATATTCATAGATCCGAAGACGAGCATGTTCGCGGGTTTGATGGAGTACGAGGGAAACAATCTGGTTCACGTGAAGCTGTTTTCCAACCTCAAGCTGAACCCGGATCTGCCGGACAAACTGTGGGAGGATTTCTTTAAAGGCAGGAAACTTTCGGATAAGCGCTGAACAGCCCGAAGGGGCGATAACGATTGACGGATACATTGCGCCGGAGTAGAACAAATTCCCGCTCCGGCGCTTTTTATTTCCTCAACGAATCCGTTTTTTATCCCTTTTTTCTCCTGTAGTCCTTTCTTTCTATTCTTTCCGCGATTCCCGGATGGATGCGGGATGTTCGGGGCTGTCATTTGTGGCTGTTTGTGTTGGATGTTCGGGGCCGGTTGTTGTAGAATTCGGGAAAATCCGGCCGGGGGCTGAACGTGATGATTAAGGAAGCGATAAAGAAGGCGGTGGAAGGGAAGAATCTGACGCGGGCGGAGGCGCGCGCGGCGATGGAGGAGATAATGAGCGGCGGGGCGACTCCGGCTCAGATCGCTTGCCTTATCACGGCGCTGCGCATGAAGGGCGAGACTATAGACGAGATTACGGGCTGCGCGGAGGCGATGCGCGAAAAGGCTCTCAAACTGAATGTCAGGCGCACTTCTCTCGTCAACATCGACCGGGAAGATATCAATATTGATCAGGAAACGATTCTCGACACGTGCGGCACGGGCGGGGACGGAACGAACACGTTTAATATATCGACGGCGACGGCGTTCGTGGCGGCGGGAGCCGGGGTGACGGTGGCCAAGCACGGCAACAGGTCGGTGTCCAGCAGGTGCGGGAGCGCGGACGTCGTGCAGGCTCTTGGGGTGAACATCGATCTGCCGCCGGAGCGGGTGAAGGACTGCGTCGAGCGGGTGGGAATCGGGTTCATGTTCGCGCCGTTGTTTCACAGCGCGATGAAGCACGCGATCGGGCCGAGACGGGAGATAGGGGTGAGGACGATATTCAACGTGCTGGGGCCGCTGACGAATCCCGCCGGGGCGAACGTGCAGGCGCTGGGGGTGTACAAGCCGGAACTGACGGAGACGATGGCGCGGGTTCTGAAGAACCTCGGGGCGCGCGCGGCGATGGTGGTTCACGGTTCTCACAGTTACGACGAGATAACGATAACGGGGGAGACGCGGGTCTCCGAGTTGAAGGGCGGGCGCGTGAGGACGTACGAGATCAAGCCGGAGGATTTCGGGATGAGGCGGGCGACTCCGGCGGCGATAAGGGGCGGGGACGCGCCGTCGAACGCGGAGATAGCGCTGAACGTTCTGCGGGGCGCCAAGGGGGCCAAGAGAGATGTCGTTTTGTTGAATGCGGCGGCGGCCCTGATTGTGGCCGGGCGCGCGAGGAACTTCGCCGACGGCATCCGCGCCGCCGCTGAAAGCATCGACTCCGGCTCCGCTCTCAGAAAACTTGAACTTCTCATCGCCGAGAGCAACAGGTGAGCCGCCCGGCGCGGCTTCGAGATGGCTGATATGAACGCAAACGCGGCGCGCGGCAATGGCCTCAAAGTGTTCCTGTCCGTTTTTGTCGCGTGCGCTTTTTTCACTAATTTCTACATGACGACTAACGACGCGTCCCGGTTCAGCCTGACTGTGGCGCTGGCCGAACGCGGCAGCTTTGAGATTACGGACATTCTGCCGGAGGTTACTTCTGACGGCTGGAAGATGAGGGATTACGCGATAGTGAAGCGGGACGACGGGCGGGTGGCCGTGCTGAGCGACAAGGCTCCGCTGGGGTCGTTCGTTGCGGTTCCGGCGTACGCGGCGGCGCGGGCGGCGGGGTTGCCGATGCCGTGGCGGATGTTCATCGTCAGCCTGATGGTGTCCGGCCTGTGCGCGGCGGCGACGTCGCTGTTGATATACCGGAGCGCGCCGGCGTCGTGGGCCGGGGAGGGCGGAAGGGTGGCTCTCGCGCTTCTTTACGGCATTGGCTCTCCCGCCTTGTTCTATGGCAGCATCTTTTTCTCGTCGTCACTGACGGCGTTCTGCCTGTATGCGTCATTTGCGAGCATGACAGGATTGAAGCGAGGAGGAGGGGCAGGGGCGGCGGCGCTGGGCGGCCTGCTGGCCGGAGCGGCGGCGGCGAGCGACTACTACGCGGCGGCTCCCGCCGCGTGCCTGATTGTTTACGGCGCTTCGTTCGGACGCCGCGCGGCGTTCCCGTCGGCGGCGGGGTTCGCCGTGCCGATAGCCGCGCTGCTCCTGTATCACGACGCGGCTTTCGGCGCGCCGTGGCCGCTCTCTTACAAATACGCCGCCCTGTTCGGGCAGTACCATTCGAGCGGATTCTTCGGCGTGTCGGCCCCCAGCCCGGAAGGCCTGAAGCGGCTCGTCGTTCTGCTGTTCGGAATCAACCGCGACGGATGGGGATTCGTCATAACGTTCCCGCCGGCGATTCTGGCGGCGGTTGCGTTCCGGCGGCGCTCGAAGTCGGACCCGCGCGCGGGCGCGGCGTTCGCGGCGATGGCCGCCGCGTTGCTGTTCATCAACACCGGCGTCGGCTGGTTCGACGCTTACAGCGCGCGTTTCATGACTCCGCTGCTTCCGTTCCTTGTCGTTGCGCTGACAGGGCTGGACATGAAGCGGCCCGCCGCGCGGGCCGCGTTCGCCGCCGCGTCCGCGGTTTCCCTCGCGGTGAACATTGTCGGCGCGGACAGATTTATGCCTGAGCGGATATGGGAGGCGGCTCCGGGGGCGCAGAATCTTGCGGCGGCCGCTCTTGCCCCCTTCGGCGTTTCTCTCGGCTACGGCAACTTCGCTTTTCTAGCTCTCGCAATCGCGCTTGTCTGGCTGCCCGGCGCTGTGTCTTTACGGCGACAACGCAAAGGCGGCAAAGATGGCGGCTAAAAGGGCGGTTAAGGGAAAACTTTTGAAAAAGTTTTCCCTTAAAATCCCTTTCAAAACGTTTCACGCTAGCGCCGAATGCGGAGCTTCGCTTCCGCCTTTGGCGCGTGACATGGCAAAAGATATTGGGAAAGGGCTTACAGTGGAATCTTCTTCTTAAACATTATTACAGGAGCGTCGGGAAGGGACGCGTCAGCGTCCCTTCCCGACGCACAAGGAAAAAAGTTTGAAGGATTTTCAAGGAAACTTTTCAAAGTTTCCTTGAACCGCCGGAGGCGCTTTAAATGCTGTTAAGGGAAAACTTTTGAAAAAGTTTTCCCTTAAAATCCCTTTCAAAACTTCTCCTTGCGCGCTGCGGAGCGGGCGCGTTCGCGCCTTCGCTCCGCCGCGCTCATGTTGTTAGGATTCGGACGCGACAAAAAAACCGGCGCGGAAAGAGAGCTTCCCGCGCCGGCGGTTTTAGCGGCGACTCGCCTTCGGGTTCGGGATTAGATGACGCCGAGGTCGAGCATTGCGTCGGCCACCTTCTTGAATCCGGCTATGTTGGCGCCGACCACGTAGTTGTCTTTGAATCCGAATTCGTCGTTAGCCTCGACGCAGGATTCGTGTATGCGTTTCATAATGCCGCGCAGCCTGTTCTCGACCTCTTCCGAGGGCCAGTTCAGGCGCATGCTGTTCTGTGCCATTTCAAGTCCGCTCGTTGCGACTCCGCCCGCGTTGGCGGCTTTGCCCGGCCCGAACAGAACTTTGTTTTCGAGAAACACCTTCACCGCTTCCGGCGAGCACGGCATGTTCGCGCCTTCGGCGACGCAGACACAGCCGTTCTTCACCAGCTTCTTCGCGTCCGCTCCGCTCACCTCGTTCTGAGTGGCGCACGGGAGAGCGATGTCGCATTTGACGTCCCACACGTTCCCGGCGTCCGAATAGCTGCATGAGAACTCGTCGGCGAACTCTTTAATCCTGCCGCGTTTGATGTTCTTAAGCTCCATCATGTAGTCGAGCTTCTCGCCGTCGATTCCGTTGGGATCGCATATCCAGCCGCAGGAATCCGAGAAGCAGACGACCTTCGCGCCAAGCTCGACGGATTTCTTGGCGGCGAACTGGGCGACGTTGCCGGAGCCGCTGATAGCGACTGTTTTTCCTTCGAAGCTTTCGCCGCGCGTCTTGAGCATCTCCTCTGCGAAAAAGACCAGCCCGTATCCGGTGGCCTCCGGGCGGATTAGGCTTCCGCCCCAGTTGACGCCCTTGCCCGTGAGCACGCCCGTCACTTCGTTGCGCAGCTTCTTGTACTGCCCGAACATGAAGCCGATTTCGCGGCCTCCCACGCCGATGTCTCCGGCGGGCACGTCGGTGTCAGCGCCAACATGCCTGAACAACTCGCTCATGAACGACTGGCAGAAGCGCATTACCTCAAGGTCGGACTTGCCTTTCGGGTCGAAGTCCGAGCCGCCCTTGCCTCCGCCCATCGGCAGCGTCGTCAGGCTGTTCTTGAATATCTGCTCGAATCCGAGAAACTTCAATATGCTCAGGTTTACCGACGGGTGGAACCGCAACCCGCCCTTGTACGGCCCGATCGCGCTGTTGAACTGCACCCTGAATCCCCTGTTCACCTGCACCTTGCCGCTGTCATCCAGCCACGGCACACGGAACATCAAGACTCTTTCCGGCTCCACTATCCGTTCAAGTATCGCCATATCCTGATACACCGGGTTCTTCTTCAGCATCGGCTCAAGCGACTCCAGCACTTCCTCGACTGCCTGATGAAACTCCACCTCGCCGGGGTTCTTCGTTTTCACTTGCTCGAAAACCTTCAACGCATAGTCTTTCATTTTTATTCCTTCCTTATACATTGCCTTATTCGGCATTTTTTCGGTGTTTTTATTGCCGTATAATTCCGTCTGACATTCCCTGACTAATGCTCTATCTGACCTGTTTTGTCCGTTGTATCAGACTAAATTCACTACTGCAACAAACAGTATTATAGATAAACGAGAAAATAAATAAACAGCAAAATACGGCAGTCAAGCCGCAATTTCCACCCTTTATATAATGTTCTAACGGCAAAAGAGCCGTTTGTTGCCTGTGTCGCAAAGCTCAATACGGCGCTATTGCCGTTTTGTGAATTATTTTAAATTTATATCGGCAATTATTCCGATTGACGTTGCCGTTATATTTAAGCCGTGCCGCATTTCGTCGGCCTCTAATCTGTATTTTGCTTTTCTTCATGCTTGTTATTTATCAATTTAAAATGCCGCCCCAACAAATCAAACGGCAAACATACGGCAATAGTGGGTGGTTTGTTTGTCTGAGATTTCCCTGCTAGCGGGCATTACTCAAGAATCATTCCCCAAAGAGCCTCAAACAATCAACGCCCTTCGCTCGAGGGAGCGCGACAGATAACTTCTTTGCGGGCTATAAGGAATATGCGAGAGAATTTTACTATAATTTAGACGGCGGCGCGGGCGCGCGGATATCTCTTCCTTCCCCCCCCGCGACAAAAGGAGGCTTGTGATGACACAGCGCAACAGGATACTCTCGGAGCCTGACGTCCTGATAGTGGGCGGAGGGATAGTAGGCTCGGCCATATTCCGCGAGTGCGCGCGCAACGGCCTTTCCGCCCAGCTTGTGGAGAGCCGGGACTTCGGTTGGGATGTCAGCGCAGGCTCGACGGAGATGGCGCACGGCGGCTTCAGATATCTGATGGCGCTGGCGGACTGGCCGCTGGTCTTCGAGTCCCTCACGGAGCGCGAGTTGCTCAGCGTCAACGCTCCCCATCTCGTCCGCCACCTGAACTTCTACATGCCCGTCTATAAGGGCGACGGCACGACGTTCGATTTCTGCATCCCGCGCGTTCCCTGCATGCCCATCACCGTCGGCGGCTATTTCGGAGCCGGGATGTGGATGATGCAGGCCGGGATGATACTCTATAAAGTGTTCGCCGCTCTCGGCCTGATAATGAAAGGGTTTCCGCCGAACAAGGATAAAATCGGCTATAAAAAATTTAAAAAAGCGCAGATGCTGAAGATAGCCCCGCAGTTGAACCCGGACAAGCTTGTGGGCGGATTCAGGTTCACGGACTGCAAGATTGAGGACGTCGAACGGTTGGTTATCGAGAACATCCTGTCTGCGGAGAGATACGCTCGAGACACGGGGATCGCGGCGGAGGCTGCCAACCACGCTGTCGCCGAAAAGTTCGAGACCGCGACGGACGGCCGGGTGACGAAAGTCGGCATCAGGGACGCGCTAACGGGCGAAGTCTTCTCGTGCCGACCCAAGATAGTCGTGAACTCGACCGGCGTTCTCATAGACCGCACGCTCGAAAAAGCCGGCATCGGCGAGGGCCGCGAGCTTATCCGCAAAGTGTCCGGCTCCCACATCGTTTCCCCGCGCTTCCTGAAGTCCCCCGACCTCACGGAGGCTTACGCGTTCTGGATAGACAAGAAGATTCTCTTCCTTATTTCGAAAGGCGGGGATAGATTGCTGATCGGCACTACCGAGCGCGATGTCGAGGTCGGCGACGGAATAAACCACAACCGAAACTTCAAGGCGGACATCGACGAGATAACGGCGAAGACCAAGAGCCGGTTCCCTGAATACTCGCGCGACCCGGAAAAGGACATATATTACACGCGGGTGAGGCCGTTGCTGCGACAGCCGGGCAAGACTGACCCGAAAGCCGTCTCCCGTCGAGACCTCATACAATGGAGCGGCAAATCGCCCAACACCGTGTCAGTCAGCGGCAAGCTCGGCCCGGCCCGGCATCTGGCGGAGGTCGCCACCAAAGGCATCCTCGCCAAACTCAAACCCGGAGCAAAATACGCCACGACTCACAAGGACAGATACCCCGGAGGCGAGATCGAGGGCTGCATGGACGATTGCTCCGCAAGGCTTCGCGCCGCATGGCCGGACATCGATCCCGTGACGCTGGAAAACGTCGCAAGACGCTACGGCGCAAGGCACGCGGGCGTCCTCGAACTTGCCAAAGAGCCTCGCGATTTGGATAAAATCGTCCCGCAGCCCGACTCGCAGCCGCTGTGCGCCTTGCTCTTCTCTTTCAAAACCGAGCATTGCGCGACTCTTTCAGACGCGATGGCTCGAACCGGGACTCACAAGCTTTTCGGTCAGGGGCTGGACGGCGCGGTGAAAGCCGCCGACTACCTCGGCGAAAAACTCGGCTGGGACGCGGCTAGAATCAAATCGGAAATCGACGGATATAAAAACTTCATCGCGGAACGCTGCGACACCGTCTGAAAAAGCTCCTCAGGCGCTTGAAGACGAAAGACCAAAAAAGCATGGAACACATGTGCTTTTAAAGGAATGTGTCTCAGCTGGCTTTCCGCGCATTCTTCCATTTCTTGATTTGCTTGTTCTTCCCGGCAAAATCGGCGGGAGGCGGGTATTGTTTGTTGGTTTGAGTTTTGCGTGATATAATTGGTTTCCGAAAATCGGAAGCGCTATTAATGTATGGAGAGATTCGGCGCGGACGGGACGGAGGCGGAGATATGAAAGGGACGAAACTGATTGCGCTGGCGGCGGCGGCGCTGGCGGTTGCCGCAGCGGTTGGATTCGGGTCGCCTCAAGCCGTGGCGCAGGAGGTTAGCGCGAGGGTGAACATCGCGCTGGAAGACGGGACGATAATGATGTACGCCGGGTCGAACAAGGGAGTGAGCGCGGGGGACGAGTTTGAGACGCGAAGGAGCGGGGCGATTGTGGGCAGGTTGAAGGTGGTTCGGGTGAAGGAGCTTTTTTCATATTGCGAGCTTGTGGAGGGTGACGCGCGGGAGATGGACATCGCGGTGCGCGTCAAAAAAGCCGCAGTGGTGGAAGAGCGGACGATAACGATGAGGAAAAAAGACGCCGGGGACGAGGCTGCCGCTGCTCCTGCTCCGGTTCAAGAACCTGCGGCTCCGGCGGCGGATGAACCGGCGGCCGGAACGAGGTCTCGCTCCGCAAGAAGAGACGATGCGGCGAAGGCTACGGATGGAACTCCGCCGGCGGCAAGCGGGGCGGAAGCGGGCAAGGCTCCTGACGCGGCGAAGAAGGCTCCGGAACCCGCGAAGACTAAGGAGCCTGAAAAGGCTAAGGGCAAGGGGGCGAGAGACGCCGGTTTGATCGGGACTCGCGGGATCGCAGCTTACGGGCTTTCGGGTCTGGCGCTGACGCCGTCGGCGAACACGCTTCCGGGCGGAAGGGGCGCTGTCGGCCTTGTTTACGCTGATTTCTCGAATGAGGGATACAATTTTTCGGACGCAGGTTTTTCGGTTTCCTACGGTCTGTCGGGAGACATCGAGCTTGCGGCGGCTTATGTGTCGAGAGATATCTCGACGGGCGATGACGATATTTCGTCCGATGCGACGCTCACAGCGCTTTCTTTCAAGTACAGGTTGCCGCACACCAAGCCGCCGGCGTTCTTCAAGAAGGAATTCAGGGAAGTGAGATACGCAGTGGGCGCGCAGATGTTCTCTATGGATTACACGACGACGGCGTGGGGAATGTCGCAGAGCTATGACGCGAAGGCGAACAGGATTTTCGCGGTGGCGACGGGGGATTACAAGGAACGGTTCATCGGGCATTTCGGGATTTACGCGCAATCCGGGGATTTGTCGGACGACGATGACGGGTTCGGATTCATGGGGGGCGCGGAGTATCTGTTCAACAGGGATGAGTCGTCGCGGATGGAGAAGATGTCCGTCGCGCTCGAATATGATCACAAGGCGTTTTACCTCGGCACGGCGAAGACGCTGACGCTGGGGTTCAAATACGGGTTCATGGACAAGGCGGATTTGGGTTTGTTCCTGACGGATGTCAGCGCGTCGAACGCGCTGATGCTCAAGGGGACGTATTTCTTCTAACCCGGATTTTCGCGAGAAAAATGCGGGCTAATCGGATTCACAAGAAAAAAAATGGCAACGGGAGACACAGCGGAATGAAAAAGATAGCGATGGCGGCAGTTGCGCTAGCGTGTTGCGCGGCGGCGTTCGGGGCGTTTTCAGTCAGGGCGGACGCATTGAAGGTTCTGGAGCCGGAGACGCTGACGTTCGAGGCGGGCAAATACGCGCAGTCGCATGAAAAAGACCTTTACTTCGCGCAGTTGCGTCCGGAGTATGTGAAGGGCGGGCTGACGGCGTCGTTCATTCTTACGCTTGCCGCTGACAAGGGCGGCGAAGTGAGGGACAGTGGCAATGACTTCTTCGTTGTGGACGCTATCGAATACACGAACGGCAAGAGGCTGGCGGTCAGATACCGGGAGATAGAGGGGCTGACTTTCGGCAGCGGGTTCGTGGTGTCGGATTACAGGAGCAATATGAAGGGGCATGTGCCGTTGAACAGGCAGAGGGGCTTTGAGATCGACATTGACGGGTCGAATTCTTATGTGAAGTATTTTGCGACCCGGAGCCGGCTTCAGGGTTTCAGGGCGGTGAGGAATTTCGGGCCGTTCAGTCTGGGATGCACGGCGGTGGACGATTCGTCGCCGGAGATCAGGGAGTACGCTGCGGACGCGGAGATTTATCTGCCTAACGGAAGGGCGACGATATACGCGGAGACGGCGGACATTAAGCATCATGGAGAGGGGTTCGCGGTGGGGGCGATGGGAAAGCTGACTAGGTACGCGTCGCTTAAGGCGGAGTTCAGGGATTTCGACGCGGATTTCTCGCCGGGGATGGTTGACGCGCATTACGACGCTAGGCGGAAGTTGGACAGGGTGGCGGGAGCGGAGGGGCGTCTTTCCGGGCTTTTCACAGCCGCTGACCTGTTTTTCGACAAATATAAAATATATGGCAGGATAACTTTCGAGGACTACGAACAGACGAAATCGCGGTTCACATTTTCAGGGAACACCGAGATAATGGACATGGCGCGTTTGGAGCTTTTCTACGCGCAGGAGAGCGGGGTTCCGGACACGGCGGACTATCGGGACGCGGTGGGCAGAGCTACGATTGTGGCCGATGTCAGAAAAGACACGCGGGTAAAACTGGATTTGTATAACGGATACGATGACGCCGAAAACAGCTTGGAGTCGATCAAGTTGTCCGCAGAGTTTGATTTACGCTGAAATACAGCGATATTTTTGCAATACAAACAAGGCATAATGTGTCTGGAAGCGGTGGAATCGGAGCGTTTCCGGATTTGTTTTCGACATGCATATAACTATTTGTGTGATGCTTGTCACCCCGCATTTATTTGACTAAGAGGCAGTTTAGATTTACCATATTTTCATATTGAGAACAATTATTGAAATCATCTAATTGCAGCGTTGCGAATTGTCGGTTTCGCAATATGATAGAAATTGTGTCAAAAAAGTGGAAGGTGTGGACATGAGAGCAAAGAGATATGTTCCGGCGGCGATAGCGGCGGCGGCGTTCGCGCTGACGGCGGCGATAATTGTCGCTACGCCTCAGAAACTTAACTATCAGGGGTACATAACCCAGAGCGGGCTGCCGATGAACGGGCCGGCGACGGTGGAGTTCCGGCTGTTCGACGCGGCGTCTGGCGGGGCGCAGTTGTGCTCAACCAACCCGCAGGCGGTGACAGTCTCGCGGGGCCGGTTCAACTATGTCATCGGTTCCGAGGCGGGCGGGTGCGACCTGTCCGCAATCGACTGGGAAGGTACTGATGTGTTTCTAGAAGTGGTCGTCGGCGGACAGACGCTGACGCCGCGCGAGCAGGTTGTGGCGTCCGCGATGTCTCTCAATGCGGGCAAGCTGGGCGGGCAGGCGGCGTCGGCTTTCGCATCCGCTTCTCACGGGCATGATGGAGTTTATATTAAAGTATCCGGCGACACGATTACGGGCGCGCTGACGGTGCAGGGCGGATTTGTGACGGCGGCTGATATCACTGCGGCTACCGGGACGGTGACAGCGGCGGCGTTTATCGGGGATGGTTCGATGTTGACCAACCTACCGGTTGCGGGCGGGGACATGATGTCCGACGGAAGCGTGCCGATGACAGGCGCGTTGACGGTGAACAATAACATTACGGCGACGGGAACAGTAACAGCGGCGGGATTTGCGGGAGACGGAAGCGGACTGACGGGAGTGACCGCGACGGACAACACGAAAGTGGCAAAATCGGGCGACACGATGACAGGCGCTTTGACGGTGCAGGGATTGATTGTGACGGCGGCTGATATCACTGCGGCTACCGGGACGGTTACTGCGGCGGCGTTTGTTGGGGATGGAAGCGGATTGACGGGAGTGACCGCGACGGACAACACGAAAGTGGCAAAGTCGGGCGACACGATGACGGGCGCGCTGACGGTGCAGGGCGGATTTGTGACGGCGGCTGACATCACTGCGGCTACCGGGACGGTTACGGCGGCGGCGTTTGTGGGGGATGGAAGCGGACTGACCAACCTGCCGGTGGCGGGCGGGGACATGATGTCCGACGGAAGCGTGCCGATGACGGGCGCGTTGATGGTGAACAATAACATTACGGCGACGGGAACGGTGACAGCGGCGGGATTTGCGGGAGACGGCTCCGCGTTGACAAGCGTTGATGCTGCGGCTCTTGGAGGTCTGACAACCGGAGATTTTGCTTCAGCGACACATAACCACGATGCTGATTATGTGGATGTCTCTGGGGATGTGATGGCAGGCGCGCTGACTGTTAACAACGACATAACGGCAACTGGGACGGTTACGGCGGCGGCGTTTGTGGGAGATGGAAGCGGGCTGACGAATCTGCCGGTGGCGGGCGGGGATATGATGTCTGACGGAAGCGTGCCGATGACTGGCGCGCTGATGGTGAACAATAACATTACGGCGACGGGAACGGTGACAGCGGCGGGATTTGCGGGAGACGGCTCCGCGCTGACAAGCGTTGATGCTGCGGCTCTTGGAGGTCTGACAACCGGAGATTTTGCTTCAGCGACACATAACCACGCCACAGATTACGTGGATGTCGCCGGAGATGTAATGACAGGCGCGCTGACTGTTAACAACGACATAACGGCAACTGGGACGGTTACGGCGGCGGCGTTTGTGGGAGATGGAAGCGGGCTGACGAATCTGCCGGTGGCGGGCGGGGATATGATGTCTGACGGAAGCGTGCCGATGTCTGGCGCGTTGACGGTGAACAACGACATCACGGCCACTGGGACGGTGAGTGCGGTTGACGTTATTGCGTCCGGTGCGATCACGGCAGACACAGTTGGAGCCAATGGATTAAATATAACAGGAACGGCGACAGCGACGTTCTTCATCGGCGACGGCTCGCAACTTACGAATCTGCCTGTCGCGGGCGGGGATATGATGTCTGACGGAAGCGTGCCGATGTCTGGCGCGCTGACTGTGAACAATGACATCACGGCGACGGGAACAGTGAGCGCGGTTGACGTTATTGCGTCCGGTGCGATCACGGCA
>JAKQPS010000180.1 GCA_029564595.1 bacterium
TTGAGGCTGAGCGCGCTAACGTCATGCTTGACGCGGCGTTGCGCGGAACAGGTCAGTACACAGACGAAGTGGCTCGCAAGATGAAGGATTTGGCGGGCGCGATACAAGACGAGACCGGAGCGAGCGACGAGGCGGTTAAGGCCAATATCGCGCTGTTGACGACGATGGGCGTCACGACGGATAAGATGGGCGAGGCTGCGCGTGCTGTGCAGGCGTTGTCGGCGCTCAACTTTGAGGGGAGCCAAGCGGCAAAGGCCGTTGCGTTGGCGATGGAAGGCAACATGTCAGGATTCCAGCGCATGATACCAGCTCTGCGCAATGCGAAAACAGAAGCGGAAAAAGTCGCAGCCGTGAACAAGGTTCTGGCTGCCGGTTACGAACAGCAGAAGGCCAATCTCAATACGGTCGGCGGCGCGTGGGAAGCGTTGAAAGGCCGCATCGGCGACGCCCGTGAAGATATCGTCGGCGCGATATTTGAAGGTTTCGCCCTTGGCAAGACGTTCAACTCAATGCAGGCGGCGGTCGGTCGTTTCCTTAAATCGGACACGTTCAACGACTTCAAGGACAGGCTGAAATCCGGCGCGGCATACGTCAAGCAGATCATCGAGGCGATGGGGACGGATGGCGGCACGAAAGAAGTGTTGGCCGCGATGGGAAACGTTATCGTGGCGGCATTCAAGCGCGGTGGCGAAATTGTAGCCGAAAAAATCTTGAGCGCATTTCGGCCAATGAAGGATGCTCGCGCTCTATGGAAAAATCGCGGCTTAGTTGGTTCTGTAATGCGAAAATCGCCAATAGACGTAGCGGGCCATCTTCTGACAAAATACACTGACCGAAACAACCAAAGTGGGACTGACGGCCAGAGAGAGCTTGACGCCGCGCTAAAAGCTTTTTCGAAAACGATAAAAGAGAACGTCAAGGAGTATGAACAACTGCACGACAGAACCGAGGACGAAAACGAACTTGCGCGGAGAAGTCTGGAATTGGAGGACAACCGTTTAGAGGTGTCTGAGCGCACATTCCTTTCCGAAAAAGCCGCAGCCGAGAGGGATGCTAAAATCCTAGAGGCAAAAGAAAAACAATTGAAGCTCGAAGGTGATCGCAATCGTATTGCAGACGACCTCAAATCGACAGAGGAATCTATCAGGGATGCCGCCGACCGCGAACAGGCGGCACGGGAAGAGATTGCCGACGCTGCAGAGGAACGCGCCGGGCTTATGCGCCAGAGCATTTCTGAGTGGATTGCCGCGCAGCAGGACGAAGAGAAACGCCAAAAGGATGTTGAAAAGCAAAACGCCAAAGACAGAAAACGCGCAGACCGTTTGCGTGCCGATCAGAATCGCGGCGTAAGGCTGTCACCGCGCAACAGGGATTGGCTCAACAAATTCGACAAGCGCATCTTGGAATTACGCAACGCCGAGGCAATGGCAGCCCAAGCGCGAGATCAGCAAATCGCGTGGCGAAAAAATATCGAGGATCTTCAGCGGAGGCAGACGACTGTGACGGAGGAAATCAGGGATTACCTGAAAGAAGCAGTGGAGGTGGATTGATGGCACTTCTGGACACATACGGGCCTAACAATAAAGAGGTG
>JAKQPS010000191.1 GCA_029564595.1 bacterium
CCCCGTTCATGTCCGCAGCCGTCCACGGAACCGGATAACCCTGCGACGTGAGACACGAGTATTTCTGACCCACCGGCTTGTCCACGCTCATCCGCGCCGTAGTGTCCAGCGTGTCCACAAGGCACCGCGTCGAACATTTCATCCTTCGTGCCGCCGATTGATTCACATATGCCGATCGCTCTAGTTGCCGCTACTGTTGTCTTAGCAATATAATTAATAGTACCATAAAAAGTCGCGCTGTGTCACCGGGCCAATAACTTTTTGTCAAAAGTCGGGAGCGTTTTGTTGTTATGTTGTCATTGGATGGCGTCCGGGCGGAGGCGGGAGCGGAGGGACGTTGAAAATGGTTGCCCGCTTTCGCGGGCATGACGGAGGAGGGGAAGCAATAGGAATGGCGGCGGGAATCGGCGAGGCTGTACCGCCCTACAAGGGAGGCGGGAATGAATTCCCGGGTGTTTTCGCGTCGCTCGCGTTTAAAGCGGCGATGAATCGCCGCACTCCAAAGCGCGCGAAAAGCAGCGCGCGCACTGTCTAAACAAAACCCGTCTCGCAGTGAAATATACAAAAAGGCAAAGACGACTCGTAATGTACCAGCGTCAACAAAGTGTGAAATTGGATAGAAAACCCAACCTATCTGTTTTATTTCCAGCAAGTAAAACACTTCAATTCAGGAATAAAACACCCATCGCGAATAAGCCGCCCTGTGTGATTCTACATATCAAGCGGCATTTATTTTGGAGCGCGGCGATGAATGTATGGACGGAGACATAGGCAACAAGTGTTCGGGGACATAGGTAACACATTTTGGATGGGAAACAAGTAGGAGAAGGGGCCGCGCGCGCAACGCGCGCGCGCGCAATTTTGATTTTTTTTTATAATCTGTTATAAATAGAGAACGCTGAAAGGAGCCGGGCGGAAACCGGCGCGGTTTATTTATGCAGTCACAACAGGGGCAGAACAAGTTCTCGAAATATTCTTTCCTCGTCATAATAATGATTTCTTTCATTGTTTTCTCTTTATTCATTAGAAATCCGATGGGCGGGGAGCAGCAGAAAATTTCTTACAGCGAGTTCCTTAATCTCGTCGAGTCCAAGAAGGTGTCGGAAGTTTCCATAATCAACAGCAGCAATAAGCTGAAAGGGACGCTTACGGACAAGACGCGGTTCATGGTGGACGCGCCGACGGACGCGGACCTAGTAAAAACTCTGCGCGCCAACAACATCAAATTCACCGCTGAGAACCCCGGACTCAAAGAGAACGCGGGGCAGTTTCTGGCGGTGATAATCGTGCCTGTCGTTCTTATCCTCGCGATATGGTTTTTGATAATGAGGCAGGCGAACGTTGGCGGCGGACAGGCGATGAGCTTCGGCCGCAGCAAGGCCAAGGTGTTGACTGACAACCTGCCGAAGGTCAGCTTCAAGGACGTGGCCGGAGTGGACGAAGCGATTGAGGAACTTAAGGAAATTGTGGAGTTCCTGAAAGACCCGGGGCGGTTCCAGAAGATGGGGGCGAAGATTCCCAAGGGAGTGCTGTTGCTGGGGCCTCCGGGTTCGGGCAAGACGCTCCTGGCGCGGGCTATCGCCGGAGAGGCTCAGGTTCCTTTCTTCCACATGAGCGGCTCTGACTTTGTGGAGATGTTCGTCGGGGTGGGCGCGTCGAGAGTGAGAGACTTGTTCGACCAAGCGAAGAAGAACGCGCCTTGCCTTGTTTTCGTGGACGAGATAGACGCGGTGGGCAGGCAGCGGGGGGCCGGGCTTGGCGGCGGCCACGATGAAAGGGAGCAGACCCTCAATCAGTTGCTTGTCGAGATGGACGGTTTCGACGCCAACAAAGGCGTCATTCTCATAGCGGCGACGAACAGGCCGGACGTGCTGGACCCGGCGCTGCTGCGTCCGGGACGTTTCGACCGCAGGGTGGTGGTTGACCGCCCGGACCTGAACGGCAGGCGCGCCATTCTGGACGTTCACGCCAAAGGAAAGCCGCTTGACCCTGCGGTGGATCTGGACGTTATCGCCCGGCGAACTCCGGGGTTCACTGGCGCGGACTTGGAAAATGTTCTGAACGAGGCCGCGATACTTGCCGCGAGGGAAAACGCGGAGATAATCACAGGCAGACACATAGAAGAATCTATTGACAGGAATATAGCAGGACCGGAGCGGCGAAGCAGGCTGTTGTCAGAAAAGGACAGGAAGGTCACCGCGTATCACGAGGCGGGGCACGCGCTGGTGGCGAAGACGCTGCCGGACTCCGACCCTGTGCATAAGATATCGATACTGCCGCGCGGGATGGCGCTGGGATACACGCTTCAGTTGCCGACCGAGGATAAATACCTTGAATCGAAGACGGCTCTTGTGAACGAGATATGCGTGCTGCTCGGAGGCAGGGCGGCGGAAGAGTTAATGTTCGACGACATCACGACCGGGGCGTCGAATGATATCGAGCGCGCCACCCGGATAGCCCGCAGGATGGTCACGGAGTTCGGGATGAGCGAGTCTCTCGGCCCATTGTCATTCGGCAACAAGACGGAGGCCATCTTTCTCGGCAGGGACCTTGCGCGCGAGAGGGACTACAGCGAAGAGGTCGCCGCGAAGATCGACGGCGAGGTTCGCGGCATCGTCGAGAGCTGCCATTCCAAGGTGAAGGAAATGCTTTCCGAACACAGGGACAAGCTGGAGCTTGTGGCGGAAAAGCTCATTGAGCGGGAGTTCCTCGAAGGCGTCAGGCTCGAAAGCCTGCTTGAAGGCAAGGACTTGTCAGAAGAGGAAATCGAGCGGCTGGAAGAGGAAAAGAAGAAGATAGACGAAGAGAAGAACAAGGCGCGGATAGAGAAAAAAGAGGCGAAGGAGAAAGAGGAGCTTGCCGCCGCCGAGAAAAGAGAGAACGGGGAGCAGGCAGGAGGCGCAGTCGAGGAGAAAGCGGACGACGCGCCCGGCGCGGATGAATCCAACGCGGACATGCGCGCTCTGGAAATCGCCCTTGAGAGAGCGGGCGGGCTTACCGCAGGCTGTTACCGCGCCCTCAAGAAAGCGTTCGGCGAAATCACCGCGCCGTTCTTGGAAAACGAGAGGATGAAACTCGCTCTGGGAGCGGTCGAAGATTTGATAAAAGGAAGCCAGTCGAAAGCCGCCGAGTTGGCTTTGAGGCGTCTGGTCAGGGAGAGCGATGAAGGCGCGCTGGAGGCGGGGTTCAGGCTTAGGCTGGCGATGCTTTACACCGCGCTGGGGCGCGCGGACAGGGCCGCCGAGGAGATAACAGCGGCGCTCTACGCGGCGTCGGAAAATCTTGCCCGCGAAACCGAGAAATCGCTAGTCGGCGCTGTTGGCTTCCTGCGTATTTTCAACGAGGAATTCAGTCGAAAAAAAATCCCGTTCGCCAGCTTCATCGCCGACAGGGGCGAAATAGAGAAAATCGAGAAAAAGTTTCAGGAGTGGGAGAAGAAGGCGGGAGAGGACATGGGCGGTTTCTTCAGTCCGACCGCGTGATTCCGGAGGAGAGAGATGAGCAACGAGGCGCTTATCGTTATTGATATGTTGAATGATTTCGTTTGCGAGGACGGCGCGCTTTACATAGGCGAAACTGTCGGCAAGATAATCCCTGAAATACAGAAGAAAATCTCGAAATGCCGGGAGAGCGGGATCCCCGTGATATACGTGTGCGACAACCACGACGAGGACGACGCAGAGTTCGAGATGTTTCCCAAGCACGCCACCGCCGGGAGCCGGGGCGCGGAGATTCACAAAGACCTGCGCCCGAGGCCGGACGACGCGGTGGTTATGAAGAAAAGGTTCAGCGCTTTCTTCGGAACGAATTTTGAAGATTTGCTGAAGGAAAAAGAAATCGACACGCTGGAACTGTGCGGCGTATGCACTAATATTTGTGTGTTATACACATGCGCGGACGCGCGCGCGCGCGGGCTGTCGGTGAGAGTGGACAGGCGGTGCGTGGACACTTTCGACCGCGCGGCCCACGAGTTCGCTCTGAAGGAAATGGAGCGCACTCTCGGCGCCAAGCTGATATGATTCCGGTTTAGTTGCGATGACTAATCGGGCGCGGCTCGGGCCGCGCGTTTGTTTTTATGGAGGAACCGATGGAATCGTCGGCGGAAAACTTCAAAGGTTTGAGAGTGACAAATGACCTGACGCGGACGAAAGAGCCTTTCTCGCCTGTCAACGGCGACAGAGTGAATATGTACGTCTGCGGCGTCACCGCCTACGATCACTGCCACATCGGGCACGCAAGATGCTATATCAGCTTCGACGTCATTCGGAGATATCTCGAATTCAAAGGCTACGGAGTGTTCCACATTCAAAACTTCACGGACGTGGACGACAAGATAATCAACAAGGCGAACGAGTTGGGAATAAGTTTCGGAGAGCTGGCGAGGGAGCACGAGACCAGTTATTTCGACACTATGGACGCGCTGGGAGTAAAAAGGGCGACGGCGTATCCGAGAGCGACTGAGCACATCGAGCCGATGATAAAGATGATTTCCGGGCTTATCGAAAAAGGGCACGCGTACGAGGCGGAGGGAAACGTTTACTTCAGCGTGTCAACGTTCGAGGGGTACGGCCGGATGGCGGGCACGGAGGGCGACACTGCGGCGGCTGACGGGCAGACCGAGCCGGGCAAGCGGGAGCGCAGGGATTTCGCTCTTTGGAAGGCGGCCAAAGAGGGCGAGCCGTGGTGGGATAGCCCGTGGGGGAAAGGCCGTCCCGGCTGGCATCTGGAATGTTCCGCGATGGCGGTGGAAATCGCCGGGCCGACCCTCGACATCCACGGCGGCGGACGCGACCTGATGTTCCCGCACCACGAAAACGAAATCGCTCAGTCCGAGGCTTTCACCGGAAAACCGTTCGCAAAATACTGGCTGCACAACGGTTTCGTGGAACTGGACAAGGAAAAGATGTCGAAGTCCCTCGGCAATGTCATACATTTAAAAGATATATTGAAGAAGACCCGGCCGGACGCGCTCCGGCTGCTGTTTCTATCCGCGCACTACAGGTCGCCGGTGAGTTATTCGGACGACAGGCTGGCGGAGGCGGAGAAGGGGCTGGCGCGGTTCGAGACATTTTTTGCGAAGGTTGAGGCGGCGGTCGGGCGGGCCGGGCAGGGGGACGTCGGGGACAGGGCGGAGGCGGTTAGGAACGCGGCAAGCAAGGCGCGCGCGGACTTCATCGCCGCTATGGACGACGACTTCGATACCCCGGCGGCGCTCGCGTCGCTGTTTACTCTGGTTCGAACAGCGAACACGCGGATGGCGGAAAATGACTCGGCCACCGGCGCGCGGGCGACCCGCGCGGAGGCGGACGCCCTGATGGCGGCTAAGGACGTCGCGCTCGAATTGGGCGGCATCCTTGGATTGTTCCAAGGCGGCGTTTCGACCGCCCGCTCCGAAGACGCAGGGCTTGTGGACGCGCTTATCGGACTGCTCGTCCGCATCAGAGACGGCGCGCGCGCGAAAAAGGACTGGGCGGTTTCGGATGCTGTAAGAGACGAGCTTGACAAGCTCGGTTTTGCAATCGAGGACGGCCCGTCGGGGACGTCTTGGCGAAGGAAACAGTGATCGAGGCGCGCGCGGCGCGCCGGACGCAGCGCTTTTTATTTCGACTGACGGAGGTTGTTTGAGATGGGAATGACGATGACGGAAAAAATATTGGCCGCGAGCAGCGGGCGGGAGTCGGTGCGGCCCGGAGAGATTGTTCTCGCCGAATGCGACCTGATGATGGGCCACGACGTGACCGCTCCGCCCGCTATCAACGAGTTCAGGAAGACGGGCGCGGCGAAGGTCAAGGACCCGGACAGAATAGCTCTCGTGAACGACCACTTCGTGCCGAACAAGGACATAATGAGCGCGGCGCTCGCGAAGGCGATGAGGGAATTCGCGCGCGAGCAGGGCATTAAGAAATACTTCGAGGTGGGGCGTTCAGGGGTGTGCCACGCGCTGCTGCCGGAAGAGGGGCTGGTGTCCCCCGGCGACGTGGTTATCGGGGCTGACAGCCACACATGCACGCACGGCGCGATGGGGGCATTCGCGACGGGCGTGGGAAGCACCGACTTGGCCGCCGCTTGGGCCACCGGCAAAATATGGCTTAAAACTCCCGAAACGATGGCGTTCGACATTTCCGGCGCTCCTTCAAAATGGGCGTTCGGCAAAGATGTCATCCTGAAAATAATCGGCATGATCGGAGTCGACGGAGCCAGATACCGGGCGATGGAGTTCAGAGGGCCGGGAGTCGCCGCGATGTCGATTTATGACAGGCTGACCATGGCGAACATGGCGATTGAGGCGGGAGCCAAGAACGGAATATTCGAGGCGGACGAAAAAACGGCGGAATATCTGGCGGGGACTCCGGCGCGCAAAGGAAAAATCTACGCCAGCGACGCGGACGCCGTATTCGCGGACGTGGTGAAAGTTGACATTGAGGGAATGGAGCCTGTGGTGGCGTGCCCAAGCCTGCCGGAGAACGTGAAGGCGGTCGGCGAACTGAAGGGCGTCAAAATAGACCAGTCGTTCGTCGGCTCGTGCACGAACGGGTGGCTGCCGGACCTGAGGCTGGCCGCAAGCGTGATAAAGGGAAAGAAAGTGCATCCCGAAGTCAGGATGATAGTGATACCGGCAACGCAAAGGATATACCGGGCGGCGATGGCGGAAGGGCTGCTGGATATATTCGCGGAGGCGGGAGCGGCGGTGAGCGCGCCCACGTGCGGGCCGTGCCTCGGCGGCCACATGGGCGTTCTGGCGGAGGGCGAGGTAGCCGTCAGCACCACAAACAGGAACTTTATCGGCAGGATGGGCCATGTAAAAAGCTTGGTCTATCTTTCCAACCCGGCGGTGGCGGCGGCGTCTGCGGTCGCGGGCGAAATTGTTCATCCCGAAGAAATAATGTGAGGTTGCCATGAGCGAAACATTCAAAGGAAAAGTCTGGAAGTTCGGACACAATATCGACACCGACATAATAATTCCGGCGATGTACCTGAACACGACCGACCCGGAAAAGCTCGCCGACCACTGCATGGAGGGCGAGTTCCCCGAATTCAGGAAGGCGGTGACGCCCGGCGACATCCTGTTGGCGGGCGAGAATTTCGGGTGCGGCAGTTCGAGGGAGCACGCGCCGGTGTGCATCCGCGCGGCGGGCATATCCTGCGTGGTGGCGACGTCTTTCGCGAGGATTTTCTTCAGGAACTCGATAAATATCGGGTTGCCTGTGATCGAGGCGGCGGACGTGTGGGATCAGACGGAACAGGGCGACGTCCTTGAAGCGAATCCCAACGGAGGCATCCTCAGAAACATCACGAAGAGCCGGGAATATAAGACGGCGGCGTATCCGGAATTCGTCAGAGAGATAATATCCTCCGGCGGACTCATCGAGTGGGTCAAGGCGCGCGAAGGCGTCAGATAGTCCGCGCCGCCGCGCGCGCATCGAATGCGGACACTTTTTTGCTAGGCCGCGAAGACTGATCCGAAACTTGGCTCCTAACCGGCAGTTCATCATTGAGCCGTGGAAAATCGCTTATAAACCAGCAATATTTGTGTTTGTTGCGCAAATATGTCAGTCGCGGTTTTAATGTCCGCAATCATTCTTTTCGTCTGTCGCGCACATTTTGGCATTATTCTTGATATAACAATTCATTATTTGATAGAATATTGTTTGAATTAACACTGAAACGTGTAATTAGTATATATGTGTGTGAAAGGCCGGTAAACGTTGGAGTTAAGGCAATCGACAGATCTCCGGCAGACGCTGACGGTCAGCCCTCAGTTCATCCTGTCTCAAAGACTGCTGCAGATGACGACGATAGAGCTTGCGCAGGAGATAACGACGGAGCTGGCGGAGAACCCGGCGTTGGAGATTGTCGAGATAACGACGTGTCCGCACTGCCATCGCCCGATGAGCGGGAGCAGGTGCGAGCATTGCGGGAACAAACAGGACTTGGAGAACGAAAGGCTCGAACAGTTCATCCAGCAGCAGAGGATGAACTACGACAGCGACGAGGAGTATTATGAATCTCAGTCGTCCGGCGAAGACGGGGACGATGTTCCGCTGGAGCAGTACGCGCAGAGGGCCGGGGGATTCCACGATTTTCTGATGACGAATTTTCTGGCGACACCGTACAGGCCGGAGCTTCGCGAGTTGGCGGAGTATCTGATTTACTCGGTGGACGACGACGGGTTTCTTTCGTACGAATTAGCCGAATTGGAAGAGAAGTTCGGAGCCGGCGCGGAGGACGTTGAGGGCATAGTAGAGATAATCAAGACGCTCGAACCGGCGGGGGTTGGGGCGGCGAACGCGAGAGAAGCTCTCCTGATACAGATCAAGGTTCTGTCCGAAGAGGGCTTGGGAAATGAGACGGCGGAGAGAATAATACTGGATCATTTTGAGGATTTGGGGAAGGGCAGGCACGACATCATCGCCAAGGCTCTTGGGATAGAAAAGTCTGAAGTGCTTGCCGCGCTCGACTACATCAGAAGGAACCTGACGCCGTATCCGGCGAGAGCGTACAGCGGTCGCGCGGCGGAAATGGTGGAGCTTGCGAAGCCCGCCATCGCCATAAAATACGACGGGAGCGCTCTGAGCTACGAGATACTCGAAATGTCCGATTTCAATTTGAGGGTGAACAAGACTTATTTAGACATGTACGAGAGCGGGCAGACGGAGGAAGGTCGCGCCGGAAGGTCGGAGATGGCTCACATAAAGAACTATTTTCGGCGGGCCAAGTTTTTCATAGACAGCATCAACCAGAGGCGGGAAACGATGGAGAAAATCGCCGCAGCGCTGTGCGAAGAGCAGAAGGAATTCCTTACCATCGGGCTGCCGCACTTCAACAGCGAACTGACGCAGGGCAGGCTGGCGGACAAGATAGGATTGCACGAGTCCACAGTGTCGCGCGCGATGTCGGGCAAATACGTTATCATCCCGGCGCTTCGCGGAGAGCGCGACGGAAAAATCCTGAGTTTCGATTTCTTCTTCGATTCTTCCGTGAGACCGAAGGAATACATCAGGAACATAATAGCCAAGGAAGACCCGGACGATCCGATATCGGACGGCGAACTGAGAGACCGTCTGGCGAAGCAGGGGATAGACATCGCGCGCCGCACGGTGGCGAACTACAGAAACGAGATGGGAATTCCGTCAACCTACGAACGCAGAAGGGCGAGATAACATGGCTCCGAACCCGCAAGCGGTGAAACTCCACACCCTCGGCAACAAGCTTGCAGAGGAGAAAAAATACAACGAGGCGATATCGCAGTTCGAGAAAGCCATAGCGATGCAGCCCGACTATGCCGCCGCGCACTTGCATCTGGCCGAGGCGCTCGAGGCGAAGAAACAGGACGAAAAAGCATACGAGAGTTATATGCGGGCCATTGAGCTGAACCCGATGTATGCGACTCAGCACATAGACACCGGGCTGGACACATTGCTGTCCGGACCGCTTGGCAAGGCGGTGGCCCAGTTTAAAAAGCAGCAGGGGCTGGCGACCAAGCCGGGAGCGGCTCTGGCGGGGCTTTCCACCCGCGAGATGTCCGCCGCCGAACAGGAAACCGCTCCGGCGATAAAAAAAGAAAAACAGAGAGGGCAGGCCGGGATAAAGCCGCTGAAGATGCTCTTCAAGCCCGGAGAGACGAGCGTCTCCACTCCCGCAGGCGGTTTCGACTGGGTAGCGGTTGAAGTCCTCGGAGCCAAAGACATCCCCGCCGCCGATTGCCCGGTCATATTCAAACTGAAGAACGGGCCGGAGCAGGCTGACGCGTTCCTCGGAGCCGACGCCGCGGCGATGGCTGCTTCTTCAGGGCCGAAAGAACTGACTGTTAAAACCGACGGCGACGGACGGGCGACAGTCTATATGAAACGCGCCAAGATTGTCGGGGCGAACACTCTGGAAGTCAGGGCGGAAGGTATGTCGCCCGCGATGTTTGTTGACAATACGCATTCCGCAGAACTGGCAAAGCTGGACATCGGCCCCGCCGAAAGCCTCTTCTCGACCGCGCAAAGGGTTTCGTTCTCATTTCTCGCTCTCGACGCGTTCGGAAACAGGATACAGGATTTGACTTTGGAAATAGCTCTCCGAGCTAAGAAAAGGCATGAATGGGAAGTTGTCAACAACGCCACGTTGAAAACGGACGCTGAAGGCAAGGCGACCTGCGAATTCGAGATGCCTACGCGGGGCAACACGAAATGCGTTCTTGAAGCGTTCCAGAAACAGGCCGGTTTCAAGGCGGAAAAGAAATTCAATGTGGTTCCCGGAAAAGCAAGCTCGATGATGTTTATCCCCGCGAGGAAGAAAGCGGTTCCGGGCGCGACGTACACGTTGAAATTGCGCCTGATGGACGAGTTCGACAATCCAATCGAGGGGTTGCCCGCGGCGATAGCGCTCAAGGAATCGTCGGGGGGGGACTGGCTGCTCGATAGCGCGTCGGAAGAAATCACCGGAGAGGACGGAAGCGTCACCGCGAAAGTGACAGCCCCGGCGGAAGAAGGCGCGGAGGCGGTGTTTGAGGCGATAACGGACGCGCTTGCGCCTGAACTGAAGACGGAAGCGCGAGCGGAGACGGAAGGCGGCGCGACGCAACTGGGCGCGGCTGAAGAGACATTCGATTCGGGCGCGGCTCCCTCCGCCGGGAACGTCGACAATTTCGATTTTGGAGACGAAGAGCTTATTCCGGTGGCGGGAGCGGATATCGCCGCGCCGGCAGGCAAATCTTCACCCCCTGAAACTTTTTCCGACCTCGATATAGGTTCGGACGGTCTTTCGGGGCTTCCTGAAATATCGCTCGACGCGGACGCGGGGCGGCAGGATGTTTTCGCTCCTGAGGAAGAGTTGCGGCCGGGAGGGATTCCCGGAGGCGCGGCGGCGCTAGAAGGTCTCGATTTCGACGCCGACGGTCCGGCTCCGGTTCAAGCGGAGCCTTCCTTCGATTCGGAACCCGCCGTTCCGACAGATGATTTTGTTTCGGAACCCGCCCCGGAAACAGACGACTACGGATACGGCGAAACATCCCTTGAACCTCAGTCTGAAATCTCATACGAGGAGCCTGCGATGGAGCAAATCCCGGAACCGGATTTTACGGCAAGGCCGGTCATATCCGAAGTTCCCGACTTGCAGATACATATCGAATCGGAAGAAATCACGTGTCGCGCCGGGGAACTGTTGCCATTCAGGGCGAAGGCGACGGATTTGAAAGGCAAACCGATTTCTCTCGGAGTCACCCTGCTGTTCTCTATACAGGAGACGAGCGGCGAGGATTCCGGCGCATATTTTATGTCCATGAGCGGAATGCAGGGAGAGAAGACGTCGGAGATGCAGCCGGACTTGGCCGGGGAAGCGGTGGCCAGCATACAGGTTCCCGGCGTGTGCGGCTCGTTCGGAGTGACGGTATCCGCAGGCGATGTGAGCAGGCAGGCGATAGTTAGTATTGCTCCGGGGGTTCCCGCCTCCATCGCGCTGAAGACGGCAAAGACGAGTTTGGCTGCCGGAGAAAAAACGATGGTCACCGCGACGATATCCGACAGGCACGGAAATCCGGCCCCCGGCGAGTTCGTGTCGGTGGCTCTGGACGATTACACCGGAACGCCGGGAACGATAAATCAGGGAGAGCAGATGAGCGACGCGAACGGGGAAGTGAGGGCGGTGTATGTGGCCGCCGGGGCGGGGTCGGCCACACTTTCTGCGTCAAATCCAAGCGTAGGCTCTTTCGCGGTGAAGACCGTGACTATAGAAAGCGTCGGAGGGGCGGCGGAGCAGAAACCGGCGGCGAAGAAGAAGTCCGCTCCCGCTCCGGTTCCCGCTCCGGAGCCTGTTCTGGAACAGTTTGATTTGTCGGAGCCGGGCGGATTGTCCGGGGAGCCGGCATTCGAGCCGTTCGAGTTTTCAGAACCGGGGCAGGCTGCGGCGGAGACTTCTATTGATGAATACGCGGCAGAGTCGGAGTATGAGCAGCCTTCGGATAGCGGGCAGGGCGAATACGCGGAGCCGGCTTCCGAATACGGCGGCGGCGAGGAAGGGGCGCGTCCCGGCGAGGGCGAAGAATACGATGAATACATGCGGAGCCTCGAAGCTGCGGACCCGTATCAGCCGCCGAAATTCGAGATTAAGCGCGGACGCAAGCCTGTAATGGAATTGAACACCGCGCTCCCGAAGATGATGAAACTCGGAGCGGTGGCTGTTGGCGTTCTGGCGATCGCGCTGGCTATCCTGTTCTCATACAAACAGGTGCTATACACATATCATTACAGCCAAGGCAGGAAATATTACGCCGCCGGGGACATGGCGAACGCTTTGGATTTTTATGAGAAGGCGGCAAAGATAAATGAAAAACAGACTGATCCCTTGAAAAGGATCGCTCGGATAAGAATGGACAATGCGGAAAAGCTGGCGCAGCGAAACCAGACATCGTTAGCGGAGAGGGAGTTGGACATGGCGACGGAAGCGCTGAACAAACTTCTCGCCATAGAGCCGAACAATCTGGACGCTTTATATCAGATGGGAGAAGCTCTGGAGAGCAAGGGAGAGTATTGCAAGGCGATAGAATCGTTTCAGAAATTGCTCAGGGACGTGGACCCGAATTATCAGATGGCGCAGGCGAAGATAGAACAGGACAGAGGATTGTGCGCGCAGGAACGCCAGTTGAAAGGCGGAGGCGCGCGCGGAGGAGCTAGAAGGAGCGCGGATCAATGAACAATTTTTGGAAAATAGTAATCGGCGCGGCGGCGGCGGCGGTAGCCTCTTACGCCGTGTCGGCGGGCGTAAAGAACAGCCGGTTGAAAAAATCGCAGACACGCGACGGCGGATATGCGGCAGTCGAAAAAAGCAGTCCGGCGGCGGTCCCGAAACCTGAAATACTGGACAAACGCCCCGGACACAAGCTGTGTTCCGGCTGCGGCGAAAAAGTAGCCGAGTACGATTTTTTCTGTCCCGCCTGCGGAAGTCCTATGGATCAGGTGGCGGCGGCGGGAGACCGCGCGGAGAACCGAGTCTGATGAGAATACTTGTCGTGGATGACAGCGCAGTCATCCGGAAAATGCTCGAAGAGATTCTGGTGGCCGAGGGCTTTAGCGTGACCGCCGCTCCAGACGGCATAGAGGGTCTCGAAGCGGTGAGGAGCGGAGGATTCGACCTCATGTTCCTCGACATCGACATGCCGAGCATAAGCGGTCTTCAGGTCTGCCGCATGTTGCGGAACGACCCGCAGTTTCTGGACTTCCCAATAATCATGCTAACCGCGCGAGGCCAGAAACAGGACCAATTCTGGGGATTGGAGACTGGCGCGGACGCGTACATGACGAAGCCTTTCGACCGCGACGAGCTTCTAGAAACGTTGCAAAGAGTGATGTCTGAAAAAGAGCGGCGCAGCGAAAGTCCCAAGGACCTGACCGCCGCGCTGTCTTCCGACAACGACGGCTCCGACCTTATCTTCAAAGCGGGCGAGGTTCAGGAAACCCAGCTTTTCAAGATGACGCTTGTCAACAGCATATACCAGATAGCCACAAGACAGAGCGACTTGGTCGACACTTGCCGAGCGATATCCGACACCCTGTCGTCCGTCGTCGAGTTCGACATCGCCATGATTCTGCTCAAGGACGACAACAGGCTTAAGCTTTTCGTGTACATATATCGACCCACCACGCGCGATTTCTTCGTTCAGGCTAAGAAGCGGTTGATGGACGAGTTGATGAAGGACGCGGACTCCGGGGAACTTGAGCGGGAAGGCATTGATGTGGAGCTTCACGACCCGGAACACAATATGATGAAAGCGGCGGAAGAAATGAGCTTGGCAGGATTCGAGGCCGCCGCTCTTGAATCAAAAGGCGAAAATTTCGGAATGTTCATGATGGCGCGCGGCCATCGGGGGCAGTTCAAGCAGGAGGAAAGAGACATCTTTTCCCTCATAGCCAGACAGTCCGCCATCGTGGTGGACAACGTGAGGATGTACGAAAAGATTAAAAGGTTCGCCGTCGCCGACGGCCTGACCGGGCTTCACAACCACAGGTATTTTCAGGAGCAGCTTGAAAAGGAATACAGCAGGTCGAGACGGTTCAACCTTTCGCTCTCGCTGATAATGATGGACATAGACCATTTCAAGGATCTGAACGACACCTACGGACACCAGCAGGGGGACGTCGTGCTCAAAGGGATGGCCGGAGTGCTCAGAAGGTGCGTGAGGGACATCGACCTCGTGGCGCGGTACGGAGGCGAGGAGTTCGTGGCGATATTGCCGGAGACGCCGAAAAAGAACGCGGTGATAGTCGCGGAACGGATGAGGGAAATGATAGAAAATATGGAGTTCGAGGGCCGGGACGAGCCGTTGAAGATGACGGCAAGCTTCGGCGTTTCCGGATACCCAGACGACAACATAAAGACAAGGCTCGACCTGATAGCGAGAGCCGACGAGGCGATGTATCAGGCCAAAAGAGGGGGCCGCAACCGGGTGGCCCTATACACTCCCGAAGGGAGAGCTTCCCAATGAAGGATTCCGCCATACTCGTCGTGGACGACAGCCCGGTCGTCGTCGAGGCGGTAAGCGAGGCGCTGATCAAAGACGGTTTTAAGGTGTTCACCGCGGCTGACGGCATAGAGGCCCTCGACGCGGTCAAACGCCATAGCGTAGACCTCATACTGCTCGACATCGACATGCCGCGAATGAACGGCTACCAAGTTTGCAAGCTGCTGAAGAGAGACCCGGCTTTCAAGCACATCCCCATCGTCATGCTCACCGCCAAAAGCGCCGAGACGGACAGGATATGGGGACTCAAGGCCGGCTCGGACGAATATCTCACAAAGCCTTTCAACTATGCGAAAGTGAAGGAAGTCATCAGGCGATTCGTGAAATAAATGACTGAAATTTCTGAAAAACAACTCGTCGCGTTCAGGGACATCATCTGGAAGGCCTGCGGCCTCTGGTTCGGCGACTCCAAACTGTCGATACTCGGCAACAGGATACGCTCCCGGATGGCGGAGACAGGCATCTGCGATCCCGAACAGTACAGGCGGGCCATCTCTTCGGAAGACGACCGCGCCGAGCTTTCAACCCTAATCAATATCGTCACAACAAACGAGACTTATTTCTACCGTTCCGAGTCCCAGATAGACTGCTTCAGGAACTTCATACTGCCGCAACTGGCCGAAAAGAAGATAGCCGCCGGGGACAGGACGTTGAGGATATGGAGCGCTGGGTGCTCCACCGGCGAGGAGCCTTACACCATCGCGATGGCCCTCATGGAGTCGATCAGGTTCCACTCTATATGGAACTTCCAGATTTATGCCACCGACATTTCCACGGCCGTGCTCGAAAAAGCGATGGAGGGAGTGTACTCCAAACGCGCGGTCGAGCGCCTCCCCAAAGAACTTCTGGACAAATATTTCACTTTTAGAGACGGCAAATACATAATTAACAACGTTGTCAAAAAGATGGTCGAGTTCGACTACGCCAACCTGTTCGACTCCTACTACATGGCCGGGTTCGACATAATCTTCTGCCGCAACGTGCTGATATATTTCAGGGACGAGGATAAGAGAAGCATACTCGAGAGATTTCACGCCTCTCTCGTGGACGACGGATGGCTGTTCCTCGGGCCGACGGAGATGATCCGCGGCCTCGTGGACGGCTTCAAACTGACACCGATGAAAGACTGCGTGATCTTTCAGAAACAACCGGGGTGACTCGGATGGCAAAATCGTTCAAAACGCCGAAGACCATCAAACTGTTCCTTGACGAGTGCAAGGAATATATCACGAACCTGAATCAGGATCTAGTCGAGCTTGAAGGCGGAGACACCGACGAGGAGCTGATCAAGCGCATCTCCCGCAACGTCCATACTATTAAAGGCTCTTCGGCCATGCTCGAATTCATGGACGTCTCCGAGATAGCCCACCAAATCGAAGACGTGATGGAGAAGCTGAAGAAGAAGTTTCCGGCGGTTGACAAAGAGTTTCTCGACGCGATATTTCAGAAAGTGGATGTGATAGACGGGATACTGCTGAAGATAGAAAACGGGAGTTACGAGGACGGAAGCGCGGCTCCCGCCGCTGCTGCTCCCGCGCCTGAACCCAAGCCCGAACCCGCTCCTCCGCCTCCCCCGCCCCCGCCGCCGCCCCCGCCGGAACCGAAGCCCGAACCGGAGCTTGTCGCAAAGGACGCTAAAAAACAGCCGGAACCGCCGAAAAAGAAAAAACAACTCATAGCGCCTGCCGTCGGCAGAACAGGCGTGTTGGAAATCGCCGGCCCGGATATACTTCCTTCCATCGACAGGTGCTTTGCCCTGTTTGCGGACGTAGAGTCGAAATTCCTCATGGCCGACGACAGTTCCGGGGACGCTGGTTTTATCGACAAGATGTTCGACTCCGTCAAACATCTGCAGAGGTCTCTGGTGTGTTTCGGCCAAGCAGAGATAAACGAATCGCTGGCAAGGCTGCTGATGGTGAAGAAAGCTGCCGCCGCCGGCAAAGCGGAACTTGGGCAGAGAACTGCTGAACTGATATTCAAGGGCGTTATTCATGTGAAGGCGGTTTTGGAATCGCTGACTTCCGCCGAGCGCCCGAAGGCCCCCGATTCTGCTCCTTTCTTTAAGTCGGTGGATGTTGCTCTGGAAAAGGCGCGCGCCGAAAAGGACTACATGGCCAAAGGCGCGGCCTCCGAGTTGTTCGACCGCCTGAACGTCGGCAAAGACGCCCTGAAATATTTTACCCCCTTCGAGAAACAGTGCGTCGGCACAGCCATGATAGAGGACAGGAATGTCTTCAGGCTGAAAATGAGTTTCAAGACGCACGAGCTTGGCGACCTCGCCAGCATGTCTGAGTTCTTCAAGCCGCTGGCTGACGACGGCGAATTCCTCGCCTGCATAATCGTAGCCGTAGGCATGGACGTCACGGTGACAGGATACGACTTCCACCTGTTCTTCGGGACCGCGATGTCGATGGATGAATTTGACAGAAAATATGCTTATCTGAAAAAGACAGGGATAAAAGCGACGGAGATTGGGCTGTCCGGAGAGACGGCGGAGGCCGCCCCGGTCCCCGGCGGCGGAGAGAGCGAGGAGAAACCCGGCGAGGCTCCGGCGCGATTGGCTGGCGGAAGGCGCGAAAAGGCGAAGAAATCTGGAGCCGTCGCAACCGTCAGGGTGGACACCGTAAAGCTGGACGACCTCGTAAATCTTATCGCCGAACTGGTGATCAACCACAACAAGCTCGAACAGGAAATAAAACAGTTGAAGCAGACCGCCAACGCGGCAGGAGACATTCTTGACGCGCTCAAACTGGGAAGGAAATCGAACGGGTTGTCGGAACGCAACATCACGCAGGACGACCTCCTGCAGCCGTTCAAGGCGCTTCAACCTGACGCGTTCGACGAGAGCGGAGCGAGAAGGGAAACCGGCTTGGCGGGGCGCGCCAAGGAACTGCGCATGATTCGCGAGAGCGTCATGGAACTGTATGACATGGAACTTGAGAAGGACAGGATGCTCAGCGAACTGAACGCCAAGATAGCCTCGCTCAAGTCTGAAATTGAATCGCTCAATCAGGAGTTCCAGACCGACGGGCTTAATATAGGCAGGGTTATTTTCGAGCTTCAGGAAGAGACCATGAAGCTGAGAATGATGCCGATATCGAATGTGTTGAGCAAATTCCCGAGGCGGGTGCGGGACTACGCGAGGCAACTGGACAAAAAAATAGAGTTCATAGTCGAGGGCGAGGACACCGAACTGGACAAGAACCTCATCGAGGAGCTTGAAGACCCGCTGTTGCACATCATCAGGAACGCGATCGACCACGGAATCGAGACGACGGCGAACAGGCAGGCTGCAGGAAAGCCAGACACCGGCATCATAAGGGTGAAGGCCTCCCACGAGGGAAACTCTGTCGTCATCGACATCGAAGACGACGGCAAGGGGATGGACGGCAAGGTTCTCAAGAAGAAATGCGTCGAGAAAAGGCTTATAACTCCGGAGCAGGCGGCGCAGATGGACGACAAGGAGGCCGTGAACCTCATATTCATTCCCGGTTTCAGTTCGAAGGATCAAGTCAGCGATCTGTCTGGCAGAGGCGTAGGGATGGATGTCGTGAAGACTGGCATCTCCAAGCTCAAGGGCAGCGTGGACGTGAACACCGAGCCGGGCAACGGCACGATGATAAAACTGAAACTGCCCCTGACTCTTGCGATAATACAGGCGATGATCGTCAAGTGCGCCGGCCGCAAGTTCGTTATCCCTATGGACCCGATAGAGTCCGCCGAGCAGGTGAAGAGCAGCGAAGTACGCAGCGTGGAGGGCAGGGAAGTCTACAAGTTCCACGACATGGTGATACCGTTGATGCGGCTGCGGGACGTCTTCAGCCTCGGCGACGAGGAAGGGACGCGCCCCGCCCAGTTCCCTGTAGTAATAATGACTCACGGGGACAAGAAAATCGGTCTCATCGTGGACGAAGTCATAGAGAAACAGCAAGTGGTCATAAAGAGCTTGGGCGAGTTCCTCGGAGACGTCAAAAACATTTCCGGAACCACCATATTCGGTGACGGCTCAATGGCGCTTATTATTGACGTTCCGGGGATAGTGCAGTCCATTCCCCGGCTGTCGAAAAGGCTTGAAAGAGCTTCGGCGGGCGCGGACGAAAAGAGCAGGAAACACATACTCCTCGTGGACGATTCTCTTTCTGGCAGGATCGCGCAGCGCGAGATGATAGAGCGGATGGGATACACTGTGGAAGTGGCGTCGTCCGGGATGCAGGCGCTTGCAAGGCTGGCCGAGCGCAGATACGACATGATAGTGACCGATATCAACATGCCCCGGATGGACGGATACGAGTTCACCCAGAAAGTGCGTTCATCGCCGGACATCCACAGGATTCCCATCATAATGGTGACGTCCGACATCAAAAGCGCCGACAGGCAGAAAGCGTACGATGTCGGCATAGACGATTTTCTAGCCAAGCCGTTCTCGGAGGACGATTTGAAAATCGCCATTGAGAAACACATGAGGCCATACTGAAACGAGGCGCCGAGAGACGCCGGACGGGGTGACCCGCATGGACAACAGAATTTTCGCCAGATTGAACGGCGATAGAGAAATTCAGATAGAAGAGCAGTTCGACCTTCAGAGCGTGCTCTGGTTCAAGCTCGGCTCGGAAGACTACGCAATAAAGGTGGACAGCGTGCAGACGGTGCTGGACGAGTTCTCGCTCACTCCGGTGCCGAACACGCCGAAGTTCGTCAAGGGTGTCATCAACCTTCGCGGCGTTATCGTTCCGGTGGTGGACCTCAAGGAGCTTTTTCAGATGCCGCTGGACGATGTGGAGACGGAGATGATTGTCGTCCTTGAACTCGACAACATGAAGGTGGGGATAGCCGTCGACAGGGTGATGGAAGTGCTGGCGGTGGATTTCTCAGCGCTCCAACCGCCGCCTCCGTCGCTTTCGGGCCTCGGCGCGGAATACGTCACCGGCCTCTGCAAACACGAGGCGCTAGTTCTAATAACGGTGGATATCGTTAAAGCGATAAATATAGCAAAAGAGATGCTCGGCAAGTATTCTTGAAAAACGGAGGTGGCTTTGTATGGAACGCAAGCATGGATTGAGAAGGAAGCTGTTCGCATGGTTCGGAGGTCTAGTCTTCGCCCTGTCGGGGATTGTGGGACTGGGCTTCTTGGGCATCTGGCAGCAATATAAAACGGTCACTCTGGAATTGTCCAGAAGCATGATCTACGGGGACACAAAGGACGCGGTTCGCGAGTTGGACAAGCTGACGAACGCTCAGGGGCCGCTCATCCTGTCTCTGGACAGGACGTTCCTCGACTATGTCGGCATCGGCGACGACCCGACTCCGGCATACCTGAAGGCGCGCGGCGAGATGGAGACAATGGTAAAGCAACTCGGCGTCTCCGCCAAGTCGGATCAGGACGTCAAGAGCGTTAAAGAGTTTCAGGGCGTGTTCAAGCGCTACAAGGCGTCCGGCGACAAGATATTGAAGATGTCCGAGAACGGCGATTACGACGCCGCCAACCGCGAGGTCGAAAAGAGCGGTTTCACAGAAGACATCGAGACAATGTCGAGCATCCTCGCGGCGCTTGCAAAAGCGAACACCGTCAACAGAGCCGAGCTGAAACAGAAGCAGGACATCGCCGGGACTGTGATCCCGCTGATTATTCTTTGCGTCATCGGCATCGTGATAGCGCTCAGCGTCGTCACCATCCCGATGGTTACGAAGAACATATCGGTCCCGCTATACCGTTGCGCGGAGTTCGCCGAATTGCTGTCCAACGGGGACCTGACGAAGAAGCTGATTTTCAAGCCGAACAGGATAGTGACCGAACACAGCGAGATAGGGCATCTGTTCAACAGCCTCAGCGACATGTCGCAGAAGCTCCACTCGATGCTGGAGAACATGAACAAGACGACGGTGCGGGTGAACAAAAGCTCGGTGCAGATAACGCAGGGCGCGCAGTCCATCCTCAGCGGCACGCAGGAACAGTCCGACTCGATAAACGACGTGACGAACAGCATCCAGCAGCTCACTTCGGCGATAGACACGATAGCGGACAATTCGAAGGCGATGAACTCTTCGGTCAGGGACACCGCCGGGTCGGTGGACAACCTTATCGAGGCCATCTTCAAGATAGACGAATCGGTTGCCGACCTCACGAGCCAAGTGTCGAACACCACGGCGGTAATCGCCCAGATGTCCGCTTCCACCGCTCAGGTTCACAACAGTTCCACCGTCATGGCGGAAGCGGTTCAGGAGACGTCTTCGACCATTCAGGAAATGCTCGCCTCCATCGAGGAAGTCTCCCTCAACGCGAAAGAGATGGACAAGTCGGTGAACGACGCGTCGGGCACAGTGGACGAGATGATGGCGTCGATCAACGAGATGACGCGAAGCATGGACGTGATGAACAATTCGCTAAAGCACGCGATGGTGGACATCGAGGTGCTGATATCGTCGGTGGGCGACGTGGCGAACGACGCAAAGGAAGCTTTCGCGGCGTCAGACGAAACCACCCGGATTGCCAAGTCGGGCGGCAAATCGATTCAGCAGAGCATAGAAGGAATGAAGGGAATCAAGGCGACGGTAAGCGACACCGCCAGAAAGATACGGGAACTGGGAGACAGTTCGGCGCAGATCGGCGACATCATAAACGTGATTCGAGAGATAGCGGATCAGACGAACCTGCTGGCGCTGAACGCCGCAATCGAGGCCGCCCGCGCTGGCGAAGAAGGCCGCGGGTTCAACGTCGTGGCCGCCTCCATCAAGAAACTCGCAGAGCGCTCCACCGAAGCGACGAAGGAAATCGAGCGCCTCATCCGCAACATTCAGAAGGAGACCGAAAAGGCCGTCTCCGCTATGGACGAGGGCGTAAAGGAAGTGGAAAAGGGCACGCACCTAGCCGACCAAGCCGGAACGGCGCTCGCGGACATCGTCGCCAGCGTCGAACGCACGGGCGTGTACATGAAACAGATTTCGGTCGCCACTGAAAAGCAGACTCAGAGCAGCGAGGAAGTCAAACAGGCGATGACCCGCCTCGGCAGCGTCGCCGACGGCATGAACGGCATCACCATTTCCCAGCAGGAAGGCACGAACAGGGTTAGGAGCGCGTTCGATCAGCTCAGCGGAATCGCCCAGCAAGTGAAGAATTCCACCATCGAGCAGAGCAAAGCGGGCAATCAGATTTCTCACGCTATCGAGACTCTCAACGGCATTTCCACGCAACTCACGTCCGCAACCAGCGAACAGGACAAGGGCAGCAACCAGATGGAACTGGCGATGGAGAACATCAACGTGCGGGCGCAGGAGATTCAGGACGCCACCCGCAAGCAGAAGGGCGAGGGCGACCGCATAAAGAAACAGATAGAGAACATGATGGAGTTGACTCAGAGGGTGACGGACGCGACGCTGCTTCAGTCGCAGTCCAGCCACAAGATAGTCGAGAAGATGTCGAACGTCGGCAAGATAGCCGTCAACACGACGAACAAGTCGAACGAAGTCAACAAGGGAGCCTCGTATCTCGAAGGCGCGGTAAACAATCTCGAACAGGTTATCTCTCAGTTCACTATCGAGATGTCGGAGCAGACGGTTCCGAAGGAAAAGGGACTGTCGCTTGTGGAGGAGGGCGGCTGAAGGGCGTCCGCGCGGGTCTTTTACTGACGCCGCCGCCAGAAGGAAGCGGCGTCTCCGCCTCGGCCGGTTGTTATGGCGGAAAAACAGAAGAACATACTCGTCGCCACGAGCGACGAATCATTGAGGAAGTTCATCGGCGCGCTCGCAAAGGACGCCGGATTCGCCGCGTTGCGCGCCGCGCCCGACGAGTCTCCGGCGGACGAAGCGTTGCGTTTTCAGCCTTCGGTGGTTCTGCTCGACGCGGATGAAGACCCGGAGGCGCTCGCCCCGGCGGTGTGCAGAATCATGTTCGAGTCGCCCCGCCCTGCGCTTCTCGTCACGCGAGACCCGGAGAAGTCGAGGGGACCTGTCTCGAACGCGCTGGCTCTCGGAGCCGCGGGCGCGCTTAATGTCCCCGAAGGAAAACCATACTCATCGCTGACCGACATTCAGAAAGACAGAATGGCTCGGTTGCTGACGAATGCCGCGTCGGCGCGGGTCGCCCGAATGCCTGTCAGGGAACTTGCCGCCCGGATTTCTTCAATGCGGGACGCGCTCGACTCGGAGACGGCGCGGCGCGATTTGGAAGTCCTTCAGTCTCACGTGAACGGCGCGCGCAGGTTCGACATCGTAGGGGTTGCCATATCGACAGGAGGCCCGAACGCTCTCGGCAGATTCGTGCCTCTGCTCCCGGCCTCGTTCCCGGCTCCCATTCTGGTCGTTCAGCACATCATCCCCGGTTTTCTGGACGGGATAGTCAAGCGCCTGAACGATAGTTGCGAGGTAGCGGTGAGGATGGCGGAAAACGGGCAGCAGCTTGAGCCGGGCGCGGTGTATTTCGCTCCCGATAAAAAACATCTCACGGTTGCCCGAACTCCGCAGAAAAAGATAATATCTAAACTGAGCGACAAGCCGGAAGGGCTGCTGTTTTGCCCGTCGGCGGATGTGATGTTCAAGAGCATGGCGGTGGTGGCCGGTTCCCGCTGCCTCGGCGTTATAATGACAGGGATGGGGCATGACGGAGTCGAAGGGCTTGCCGCCATCAAGAAGGCCGGCGGAGTGGCCGTCGCTCAGGACCAAGCCTCCAGCGCCATTTACGGCATGGCCCGCGCCGCTGTTGACGCCGCCGTCGTCGATCACGTCTTCCCTCTCGATAACATCGCCGGCGAGATGTACGGCCTGCTGTTTGATGCTCCCTCCGCGCCCGCCTCTTCCTAAGCTGCTGGCAATGGCGTTATCGGCCCTCGCCACCGGAAATAATGAGTTATCCGGAATAACCTTGATGAAAACTCTATCCTCAATAACGAACACAAGCGCCGCCAAGCGGATAATCGCATGCGCCATATTGTCGTGTTTAATATTTGCGGCTCGCGGCATATCGGCGGACGCTGGGTTTACTGTGATAAAAGTCGAGACGAAAGGGGCGGGGATTCCGAGCCGGGCGTGGATTGACGCGGGAGCTAGGGATGGAGTTGCGCCGGGCATGAAGTTGGAGCTTTTCAGAGGCGCGGCGAGCGTGGGAACCGTCGAGATAACGGAGGCGGGAGCTAAAACGTCATCGGGCTATTTTGAGCCGGGCTGCCCGCAGTGCGCGCCCGTTCAGGGCGACATAGCAGTCCGTTTTTCCGGCTCCGGTTTTACCATTATTCCCCCGCCTATACTGATACCTGAAGGAACAGGCCGCGCCAAGCAGCCGCCCGCCGAAGCTTTTGAGCAACTCGAAGCGGTTTTTAGGGCGTTCGCGTCTGGCGAGACTGACCCGGAGGTCGATGAAGAGGGAGTTGAAGCGGTCGCGCCGAAGCTTCCGCCACCGTGCCCGGCTGTGACGGATGACCTTGCTGACATATCGACCGAATTCTTTCCGTCTCCCGGTGACAGAGTGCGGGTAAGCGGCTTCGGCGACTACGTTGATTTCTGCCTGACGGTGGACGCGCTCGGATATCTGCGTTTGCCAGACGGGTTTAACGTAAGGACGGTTAGGAAGACGCTCGCGGCGGCGGAGAGAGATTTGAACGTTGCGATGATGGAGCGCGGAGGGCAGGGCGGCGCGAAGCTGTCGCTGATGCCACCCGGCGAATCAGCGCCGCAGGTTCATTATTACGTGTCCGGAAGCGTCGTTTTGCCCGGCGTTTACGAAGCGGAGCCGGGGCAGACGGTCGGCTCGCTTATCGCCCGCGCGGGAGGCCCTGCGCAAGACGCCGACGGAACAGCGCTCGTCGTTGAAGACCTATCCGCAAAATGGAACATGAAGCTGCTGAAACCGGAGAAATTGACGGACGGAACATCGGGCGGGTTGGACGCTCCGATTAACGGCGGAGTCGTGTTTCTGCCTTCGTCGCCGGAGAATCTCAACGCTTTTATTAATGAGATATTGACGATTCTATCTGAGTAGAAACCTTCGTTCCGATTCTCTTACTTGATAAGCCCGAAAGCTTTTGCGTGGAAAGTCAGTATGACTCCTACTCGCGAGCGCCAGTAGCGCGCTGTGTGTATCCCGTTGCCGTTCAGTTCGTCGCCTTGAACGATATGCTGCGAAGGGGCGGCGGGGATTCCCATTTCAGCCAGCGCCTCGCTCACTTTTCTGAAAGACTCGAAGTTGTTTCTTCCGGAAAAGAAGTCGTTGTGTCCGGCGTCGAAGTAAATGTGGACGTCTTTGCGTTTCATGTTCTTGAGGCGCGGCAGCGGGTCGTTGCGCCTGAGGTACTGTTTGTCGATTTTGCAGTTCGAGCCTTTTGACGCGTCTTCGCAGAATATGGAAGCTATTTCAGGCGTGGCGTCTTTCATATAGCTGAGGAAAAAAGAATCAGAAACCATGTCGGACAGAGTGTACATGGCGCTGAGAGAGGTCACGGAAGAAAAGACATCGGGGTTGCCTGCGAGCAAATTCATTGATCCGACGCCGCCCATGGAGAAGCCGCCGATTCCGCGCGCGCTCCTGTCCGCTTTCGAGCGGTACGCCGCGTCGATGTGCCCGACAAGATCGTCAACAATGTAAGTCTCGTACTGTCCCGTCGCGCTTTTTCTTATGCCGTCCACAAATTCAGGGCCGTCCGCGGGCGGCCATGTTTTCTTCCCGTCTCTCCTGTTGATGTAGAAGCTGGAATCTCCATCCGGCATGACCACTATCATCTCAGGCAACGGCAGCGGACATTCGGGATATTCCGCTTTCATGGCGTTCACCACGCCTTCAGGCAGCCCGACATCGTTTTTCTTGAGGCATGCCAGAAGCGCGTCGTAGTCCGCCACAGTGAACAGGCAGTCCGCTATCTGAGGGACCTGTTCCTGTTCGGGCCAGTGCTTCTCTTCCTCCAAATTGTCTTCTTTGGCGGGATCGTTGCGCACGAAGTTGTAGCCGTGCAGAAGGTAGACGACGGGGAAGCGCGCCGAATCATCCTTAAAATAGCTCGGCGGCAGATAGAGCCGGTAAAGCTTCTCCGTTCCCAGCGCCTGAGAAAAGAAACTTCCCCTGTCCGGTCTGACGTCGGACGCGAGAGCCGCAACCGCCGAGGCTATCAGGATCGCCGCCGCGAGCGCAGCCGAAAATTTTGTTTTTCTCATCTTATTTCCGCCTCCGCATCAAACATGTCCGTCACTCTTCGTCCGAACCGCCGCCCATGAATCTTTTAAATGTGTTCAGCGTGTGAATGATGACGTTCGGAACGGGAAGGATGTGGCCGGAGTTGAACCACACGATTTTTTTCGGGTCGTTTGCCGCTTTGTGGAACGCTTCCATCGCCTCGTAAGGCAACAGTTCGTCTTTCTTGCCGTTTATAAGAAGCAGCGGGCGCGGGGTTATGTGGCCCACGTACTCTATGGGGTCTACCGGTTTGAGGATTTCAAACGCTTCTTCCAGAGTGTATCCGGCTTCTTGAATCTGCTTCACCACGTCGTTAACTTCAGGGAGTTCGGACTTGTTAAAGACCACGGAGAAGTCTCCCGCGCCGTCCGCGAGAACGACCACTTTGAATCTTTCATCGACGGCTGTCGCGATAGCTCCCGTCATGGCTCCCATAGAGATGCCGAAATAGCCGAGCCTGCTGATATCGATGTCGTCGCGGGATTCGAGGTAGTCAACGCCTCTGCGGCAGTCGATGACCTGCTGGGTGATATTCCATCGAGTGTCTTTCACGTTGGGTTCTAGGATGTGGCGACCCGGTTTTGCCCGCTCGCCCTTATGGATGCCGTCGATAGCCAGCACCGCGTATCCGTATTTAGTCCAGTCCGGCGCGAAAGAGTCAGCAAGACTTTTGTCCGACTGGAGCCAGTGCATAAAGAATACGACGGGCCACGGCGGGCCGTCCAGTTCAATGACCCGCTTGTTGAATCCGGCTTTCAGTTCATCGTCCAGCGTGTCGATGTATCCGCGAATATTTTTCGGGACGAACAGGAACGCCGGGACGCGCTCTCCGTTGGCGCTGTCGAAATAGACTTTGTGTTTGTCGTAATGCTGACGTGATTCGATGAGGGATGATTCCGCGTTAAGGGGCAGGGAGCGGTCGTAGTCGAAATCCGCGCGATGCGCCTCGAAGATGGATTGCGCGAAGGCTCCGGAAGCCGAGACTATCGCCGCCAGCGCCGCAACAAACGTTGTTTTCATGATGCTTTTCATGGTGTTTTTCCGCCTTTCCGCCGAAGCCGCTCAATTGACATTCACTCACAAAAACGTAATAACATTAACATACCGGGCCGTCGAATTCAAACGCCGGGGGCGTTTGAACCGCCGTATTTATAATGGAGGCGGAGGGCGGAATCTTTCACGGAAATCAAGCCCGCGTCAAAGGCGGGCCATAAACAATCGGAGGAACGGCAATGAAGAAACGAATCGGGATGTGCGCGGCGATAGCGGCTTTGGTTCTGGCTGTCTCGGCGGCCGCGCCGAAAACTTCTCTGTCTCAGCAGGCGGCCGAATCGAAGGTCAAAGTCGGCATGATCGATTTCGACAAGGTCATCAGGGAGCACCCGGTGATGGTCAGGTGGCAGATCGAGCTTGAGACCACCAAAGACATGCGCGAAAAAGAAATGGAAAAGAAAATCAAGGAAAACTTCGGAATCACGGATCAGACGGAGCTTTCCGAGGAGCAGCGCGCTCAGATTCAACGCATAATCATGCAGGAGAGCCAGAAGTTCACCGCCGAGATGGAGCCTAAGCAACTCGAAAAAATGAAAGTGGTCGAAGAGGACGTCAAAGAAGTGGGAGCCGTCATCGCCACCGAGAAGAAGCTGGATCTCGTGGTTCTGCGGCACATCGTAGTATTCGGCGCGACGGACATCTCCGACGCCATCATAGAGCGGATAAAGAAGAAGTACAACTAATACTAGCATAAGCATGGCGGCAAGAGGCCGCCCCGGACGCGCGCGCGGCATGTGTGTCCAGCGCGCGCAGCGGTTTCAGCCCGCATTGGCGAATAATGCGGGTTAGGCGCGCACGGCGGTCGGGCGTTCACGGCATTGTTTTGCGGAGGATTTCATTTGAAACTAGGATGCGGCACAGCTTCTTTTCATAGAAAATTTTTTTCCGGCGAGATGGACATCTTCGACTGGATGGCCGTCTGCGCGCGAGACCTGAAAGTGTCGGGGATCGAGATATCAGACCGCCATCTGCAAAGCGCGGATGAAGATTACGTATGCAAGGTAAAGAGGGTGGCGGTGGATTTGGGGCTGACGATTTCCGCTTTGACCGTATCGACCGATTTCGGGATTGCGGACGACGCGGCGAGGGATAAACAATTGGAAGACGGAGAGTTTGCGGCCCAACTGGCTGCCGCGCTCGGCGCGCCGATATTGCGGTTCTCGGCGGGAAGGCCCGAGGAAAACAAGGAAGCGCAGTGGGACGAAATGGTCCGTTGCGTGCAGATAATGTGCGAACTGGCCGAACGCGACGGTATTGTTATGGCGGTCTGCAACGAGGCCGATGAAGATTTCATACAGACGTATGAAGACATCGACAGATTGATGACGGACGTCGGCTCGGAATGGCTGAGGCTGGGTCTAAACGCGGACGCGTTCGGCTCGGACGCCGAGGGTTTGACGAAGTCGATGTTCTACACTGTGCATGTCAGCGTTTCTGGAAATTCGAGAGGGTTCGACTGTCCCGCTTTCATACGCGCGGCCGCCGGGTTGAACTACCGGGGGTTCGTCTGCCACAGAGGCGAGGGAGCAGAAGACGAAGCAGCGGCGGCCGCGCGCGGAGTGGAGACCCTACGCGCGCTCATAGCGGGCTGACGAGGACCGCGGGCGGGCATCCGGTTCGCCCTTATGGAGACGGATATGATAAAAAAAATTGCCGCAGCCGTATGCGCGCTCGTTCTCGCCGCCGGCGCGGCTCTCGCTGTCCCCAAGACCGAAAATTTCGGCGTTCCCATCATGACTGTGGACGAGGTTCGTCCGGGAATGAAGGGCTACGGCCTGTCTGTTTTTAAGGGGGCCGAGCCTGAAAAATTCGATATCGAAGTAGTGGCGGTAATAAAAAAATGGCGCACGGGCAACGATTTGATAATAGTGCGCTGTAGCGGAAAAAATCTTGAATTCACGGGCATCGCCGCCGGCATGAGCGGCAGCCCTATGTACATCGACGACAGGCTAATCGGGGCGCTCGCGTACGGGTGGTACTGGCCCAAGGAAGCCATCGCGGGCGTTCAGCCGATAGAACACATGTTTGAACTCTGGGAGATGCCGGAAGCCAAAGGCTCCGCAGGCAAAGCGCAGGAGAGCGGGCGCTCCGCCGCGCCGTTCAGTTTTCTGAACCTCAGAGGCGAGGAGACGACGGCGGCTCTGACGGAAATCAAAAGGCTGCTCGGCGCTGGCGGCCCGGCAAGCAACTCAGGGCCGGAGCGAGCGGGAGGCGTCGATCTGGCTCCCATAGCCACCCCTGTGGCCACCTCAGGCATAGAAGGCGCGGGCGCGTCGCTTCTGTCAGATTTATTGCTGTCGCGCAACATGACCCCGGTGTCGGGCGGAGGCGCGGCGGGCGCGGCGGGTCCCCCCGGAATCAACGACCTGAAACCCGGCTCCGTGCTAGGCTCTCCTCTAATGAGGGGAGACCTCCGCGCCGCAGCCATCGGCACGGTCACTGTCCGACACGGTGACCGCATCCTCGGATTCGGCCATCCCTTCTTCAACGAAGGCCCGAACACGATTCCTCTGAGCGGCGGCGAAATATTCCACTTCATGTCGACACTCAACTGGACTTTCAAGATAGGGGCGGTCGGAGATGTCTTGGGCAGCATCACAGACGACCGGCTTCCCGCGATTTCAGGAAAAATCGGACTCATGCCGGAGTTCTTCCCGGTTAAAATAAATGTCTCTGACGCCTCGACAGGGTACTCGGCGAAATACGATTTCGAGGTCGCCAGAATAAGGGACATAGACGCCTCTCTAATGTTCGGCGCGGTCTCCACCGCCCTCGAACGCGCGTCCCTGCAATCCGAAGTCACCGCGAAGGTAACTGTGAGCGGGCGGCTGGAAGGATATGACCGCCAATTCGTTTTCGAGGACGTCTTCGCGCAGCCGCCCGGCAGCGTCTATTTTGCCCCCATGTTTTATCTGGCGGACCTTCTGTACAATCCGTTCCGCAAAGTAGATATCAAAGATGTCAGGTTCGACATCGAATTATCGAGGGAATCCAAGAGTTGCGAGATTTCGGCAGTGAATCTTATATCGAACAAGTTTCGCCCCGGAGACATCGTGAAGGCGGCGGTCAAGCTGAAACCCCACAACGCCGAGGAGTTCATGTCGGAAATCGAGTTTGCGATTCCGCGCGACGCTAGGCCCGGCCCGCTCACCATCGAGTTCGAAGGCGGAGCCTCTTTCTCCGGAGCGCCCACCGCAGCCGCCCCGGAAAACTTCGATCAGTACTACGACACTATTCTCAAATGGATTCCGCAGAACACTCTCTCTGTAAAATTCATCTATCCTGAATTGGGACTTGCGCTCGGCGGATTCGAGGTCAACGGACTTCCCAAATCAATGGAAGCCTCCGTGAATAAAAGCTTGGCGACGACGCAGAAACCGTTCCCGAGATACGAGCGGTCAACGCTGAAGACGGACTATGTCGTCAGCGGCAGGCGGCAGATTGTCGTCAACATCGAGAAGGAGTACTGAAAATGAAATCGACTAAGATATTCGTCGCGGCCGTCGCGTTGTGCGCGCTGTGCTCGACCGCTCTGGCAAACACCACAAGCTACTGGTCGCAGGCGGGAGTCGCGCAGTTCTACAAAGGCAAGTTCACAGGGACTGCCCTTACCGACACCGGGCTGATAACCCTCGGCGTTAAAATGGAGCAGACATTTTCGACTCCGGAGCCGAATCTCTGGGCCGCGGCATACGACAACAAGGGCGACTTGTGGGCGGGCAGCGGCAACAAAGCCATACTGTATAGAATTCGCTCCGGAAAAGGAGAAGGCGAAGAGGTTGCCATCCTTCCCGGCTCTGGAATAAGCTCGATAGTGGTAGATAGGAACAACAATGTGTACGCGGCGGTATTTCCCGGCGGCTCGATCTATGTTGTGCGGCCCGGCGCGCGCGCGGCCGTATTCGCCCAGATTCCCGCATCCTTTGTGTGGGATATGAAGTTCGCGCCGTCGGGCGACTTGTACTGCGTGACCGGCATGCCCGCCGCGGCTTACAGAATCAATCCATCAGGCATCTTCAAAAACCTTTATGTCAGTTCCACCGAGAGACATTTTCTCTCGATGTTCATGGATGGAGACAAGTTTATTTACACAGGCACAAGCCCGAACGGACTTGTGTTGCGCGTGAACATCGAAGCGGCGGAGAAAGGCTACGCGCCGCCTCCCGAAGTCTCCGCTCCGAGAATGACCACCCCACGCCCGTCCTCCGACGACGCGGCGCAGGAGGACGAATTCCAGCCTGAACCTTCAATGCCTGTTTCTCCGGACGGCGCGGGCTTTGCCGAAACCGCCGTCGAGCGAGCGCCGGATCCGAGGGTGTCGGTTCTTATCGATATGGTGGAAGACGAGGCGTACAGGTTGCTTCCGTGGAAGGACGGGTCGTTCCTTATCGCGGCCAACAGCGAACAGTCCCCGCAGTCGGCGTCTGCGCAACAGCGCCGGCCCGGACGAGTCGAGCCTTTGAGCTTCATGCTGCCCCCAAAAGTTCCGCAGTCCGGGCAGCAACTGCCGTTGAACCCTGCCCGCGTATATCTCGCCGACCCGTCCGGACAGTCCCGCGTCATCCTTGAGATTCCCGACCCGTTTATTCTGTCCATGATTCCGGCGGGGGCCGACCGCGTTCTCATCGGTTCCGGCAACGACGGCAGGTTCTACAACCTTGACATGAAAAAAGAAACGGCGACGCTTCAGGAGTTGCAAGCGTCCCAGATTCTGGCGATTGTCGGCGAAGGCCCGAAGCTCCGCTTTGTCACAGGCAACCCCGGAGCGGTGTTCGCGCCCACAGGACTTATGAATGACCTCGGGGAATTCCTCTCCAGCGTGAACGACGCCTCCACCCCGGCGGTTTACGGAAACCTCGACGCGGTGGCGTTCACTCCCAAAGGCTCCGCTCTTGAATTCAAAACGCGCACCGGAAACACGCCCGACCCGACGGACGGCACATGGAGCGAATGGTCCGCCAAAGAGGGCAGATGGCCTTTCAGGATATCAAGTCCTCCCGGCAGATATGTTCAGTATGGAGCGACGCTTCTTCCGACAACCGACGGGCAGTCGCCCGAACTGCGCGAGGTGAAAGTGTTCTACCTGACGGCCAACCAGCCGCCGAGGATATCTGCGATAAACGTGACGCCCGCGCCGCAGTCGAGAAGGCCCACCGCCCCGCCGTCGAGAACAGGCGCCGCGGCCACTCCGCCTCAGATGCCTCCCGCCTCCTCTGCGGCCTCCTCCGGACCCGCTCCGGCGTCCGCCGCCGCTGCGGCAGCCGCTCAGCAGCGCGCCGCCATTGCTCCTTCCTCGACTGAGACTAATCTCATCGTCGGCTCGATAGCCGCTTCCAACGACATCTCCGTCCGTTGGTCGGCCTCAGACCCCGATCAGGATTCTCTTCGCTACAGCCTCCAGTTCAGGTCCCTTCCGGACGGCCAGTGGACCGTCCTCGAAAAGGAATTCTTCGAATCGGAGTATCGCTGGAGCACGGAATCTGTTCCGGACGGCAGATACGAAGTAAAAGTGGCCGCCTCAGACATAGAGTCCAACACAGCCGAGCGCGCCCTTTCACACGAGGCGATAACCGACCCGTTCATAATCGACCACACACGACCGACAATAATTATCTCCGAACTTAAAAAGGACGGCGCTCTCTACCGCGTCTCCGGCTCGGCGACGGACAACTTCAGCGCGATATCATCCATTGAGTATTCCGTCAACGATCTGAAATGGCGGATGGTGTTTCCCAAAGACGGGCTTCTGGACTCGATGCGCGAGGAGTTCAGCTTCTCGTTCGAAGCTCCCGGCGGCGACGGCCCGCATACGCTGATTGTGCGCGCCCGCGACTTTGTCGGCAACACCGGCTCTGTTTCCAAATCGTTTAAATAACGGAACAGCAAAACATAAAATCGCTTCCTCAGGCGCGCGCCGTCGCGCTCCGCCGCTTCTTTGCCGCGAGCATTTCCATTAACCCGGAGTTTTCGCTATTATTAATCCATTGGCGGCGCGACGCTGGCGCCGCCTGAAAGAATTTATCACAACGGAGGTTTGACCATGAAAGCCGTGATGATGGCGGGCGGAGAAGGAACCCGGTTGAGGCCCCTCACGCTCAACTTGCCCAAACCCCTTGTTCCAGTTTGCGACAAACCGATGATGGAACACATATTGGAAAAGGCCCGCGACATGGGCATTAAGGACTACATATCCACCCTTTACTATCTAGGCGATGAAATCATGGCGCACTTCGGAGATGGCTCGGCTTGGGGCGTCAACATGGATTACTCAGTCGAGGAGACCCCCCTCGGAACCGCTGGCGCGGTAAAAATCCTTGAAGACAAACTCAACGACACATTCATAATCCTCAGCGGCGACGCCCTGACCGACATGGATTTGAAGGAAGCCGTGAAGTTCCACAAAAAGGTCGGTTCCATCGCCACCATCGTTCTCACTCGCGTTGAGACTCCGCTCGAATACGGCGTCGTCATCACCGGCGACGACGGGCGGATCATCCGTTTCCTAGAAAAACCGGGCTGGGGCGAAGTCTTCAGCGACACCGTAAACACCGGCATATATATCATCGACCCCGCAGTATTTAAATATATGGTGTCCGGAAAGAACTACGACTGGAGCCGCGACATATTCCCGATGTTGCTCGCGGACGGCATGCCGTTGTACGGTTGCGTCCTCGACGGTTACTGGTGCGACATCGGCAGCCTGAAGCAATACCGAGAGGCGCACGAAGACGCCCTGAACGGCAGAGTAAAAATCTCATTCGGCGGCAAACAGATTAAACGCAAGGTGTGGGTCGGAAAGAACACCGAGATTGCCTCCGGCGCAAAGATTATCGGCCCGGCAATTATCGGCTCGAACTGCAAAATAATGAGCGGAGCGATGATTAACGAGTTCTCCGTCATCGGGGACAACTGCATAATCGAGCCGGGAGCCGGGCTGACCCGCTCGGTGTTCTGGAACAACGTCTACTTCGGGCGCAACTCATCCGCCACCGGCGCGATAGTCTGTCGCAACAACATAATCAGGGAGGACGTCAAGATAGGCGAGGGGGCCATCCTCGGAGACAAGTGCAACGTCGGCAAAGGGGCTGTCATAAAGCAACAAGTTAAGATATGGCCCGACAAGACCATCGTCTCCGGAGCGACCGTCACAAACAGCGTTATATGGGGAGACAACTGGCCCGGAGCTCTGTTCAGCGCGCTCGGCGTCAAAGGCGTCGCCAACGTCGAGATAACGCCCGAATACGCCGCCGCGCTCGGAACCGCATTCGGCGCGTCCCTGCGCCCCGGTTCCCGCCTCATCGTCAGCCGCAGTCCCCATAAAGTTGCCCGCATCATCAAGCGCGCCCTCATCTCCGGCCTGATGTCCGTCGGCGTCAACGTACTCGACTACCGCACCGTCCCTCTCCCCGTAACACGGCATATCGTCAGGAAATCGGACTGCGTCGGCGGCATCCACATCCGCATATCCCCATATCAGAACGAGATGATACTCATCGAGTTCTACGACAACAACGGAATCAACATCGACACGAACGTCGAACGCAAGATAGAAAGCATTTTCCAGCGGCAGGATTATCGGCACGCTCCTCTGGACAGCGTCGGCACGCTCGAATACGACCCGCTCGCGCTTGAACAGTACGCGAGCGATTTCCTTCAATATGTCGATCTCGACGCCATCCGCGCGAAAAGATTCCGCATGGTCATCGACTACTCGCACGGAAGCCTTTCCCTGCTTCTGCCTCCCGTCCTCGGAAGGCTAGGCATAGAGGCCATATCCCTTAATTCCTACATCGACCCCAACATGAGCCCCCGCGCCTCCGCCATAGACCCGGACGGACTCAAACAACTAAGCGCCATAGTTCGTTCCCTCAGCGCCGACCTCGGCGTTCTTGTAGACGGCGAATCGGAAAAAATTTCTCTCGTCGACTCAAAGGGCAGGGCGGTTTTCGGCGACAGACTGCTCGCCCTTATGATTGAACTGATAGCCCTTGAAAGAAAAAATCCCGTTATCGCCACTCAGATACGCGCTCCGTTGGCTGTTGAAAAAATTGTCGCAAAGCACAAGGGCAGCCTCATTTACACCAAGTCCAATTCGCGCGACCTGATGGCCGCCGCAATGAAAGAAAAAATCGACTTCGCAGGCGACACCAAAGGCGGCTTCATATTCCCGGAGTTCCAGCCTTCTTTCGACGCGATGATTTCTCTGAGCAAAATACTTGAAATCATGGCCAAGCACGACGTTTCCCTGTCCGACGTCAACACGAAGATACCGGAGATACATGTCGAATCCGCAACCGAGCCTTGCGACTGGGACAGCAAAGGCAAACTGATGCGGCTGCTCGTGGAGAAGTTCAAAGGCAAAAACGTGAACCTCACGGACGGATTAAGGATGGCAGTAGGCAAAAAGGGATGGGCGCTCATGCGGCCCGACCCCTCGGAGCCTCTGGTGCACATCGTCGCCGAAGCGGAATCTGCAGCCGAAGCAAAAAAACTGGTCTCGCAGTATTCTAAAGTTATCCGCGAGATAAGCGAATAAGCGCGGCGGGAAGCGCGGCGCGGGCGGTTTCATCCGCGCCGTCTGGAAATAATTATTAGCAAAGTGTAGAATACTTTTTACGGCCGAGCCGTAGCGTCAACGGGGCGTAGTGAAGTCAGGTCATCACGCCAGTTTTGGGAACTGGAAACCCTCGGTTCAAATCCGAGCGCCCCGATCCACAAAGAACAAAACCGGCAGATATGGTTGTCGGCGCATTGAGCGCGAGGGGGCTACAGGCGGCCCTGTTTGCGAAGCGTTTCCTCAAAGAACGGCAGTGTTTTTTTCATGCCGTCTTCCGCGCTTATCCGGGGCTGCCAGCCGAGAACTTTTTTTGCCACCGAAATATCGGGCATTCGTTTTTTCGGGTCGTCCACAGGAATATCGCGGTAAACGATTTCGCTTTTTGAGCCAGTGATGTTGATTATCAGGCGAGCATATTCGAGCATAGACATCTCGCGCGGGTTGCCGATGTTCACCGGGTCGTGATAGTCGGCTTCGAGCAGCCTCATTATGCCGTCCACGAGGTCGTCCACATAAGTGAAGCAACGAGTTTGTGAGCCGGCCCCGAAAACGGTAATCGGCTCTCCGAGAAGAGCCTGCGCGCAGAACGCGGGAACAACCCGTCCGTCGTTTATTCTCATCCTCGGGCCGTAAGTGTTGAATATCCTTACTACGCGGGTGTCCAGCCCGTGGCTGCGGTGGTATGCCATAGTCATGGCTTCGGCGAACCGTTTTGCCTCGTCGTATACTCCGCGCGGCCCGATCGGGTTGACGTTTCCCCAGTATGTTTCCTTCTGCGGGTGTTCCAGCGGGTCGCCGTACACCTCGGACGTTGACGCGAGGATGAACTTCGCGCCTTTCGCTCTGGCAAGCCCAAGCGCTTTGTGGGTTCCCAGCGATCCGACCTTTAGGGTCTGTATGGGATAGTTGATGTAGTCGATCGGGCTGGCCGGGCTTGCGAAGTGCATCACCAAGTCAACTTTGCCGTCTATAAAAAGATAATTTGTCACGTCGTAGTTGAAAAACATAAACTTTTTATCCATCAGGTGGCTGACGTTGTCGGGATTGCCTGTTATAAGATTGTCCAAGCAGACGACGTCGTATCCCGACGCGATGAGTCTGTCGCAAAGATGAGAACCTAAAAAACCCGCTCCGCCTGTCACAACCGCTCTCATGCCGATCTCCCGAATCGCGCGCCGCGTTCCCCGGCGCCGCATTCAGTATATTACAGGAGCGATAGGCTGAATACAAGGCGTTCTGCGGCTGCTTCTGCCGCGCCGGACAAAGCGCGCTTCCGCAAGCGGGCCGCCGTGGGTTATAATCCGCGCATGGCAGCGCCGGAAATCTCAGTGGTTATCCCCGTCAGGAACGGCGGCGCGCGCCTCCGCGAAGCTCTCGACTCCATCGCGGCTCAGACATTCGGCAACTGGGAATGCCTGATTGTGGACGACGGGTCGACGGACGGTTCGCGGCGCGCGGCAGACGAATACGCCGCGGCGGACGCGAGATTCAAAACTCTGAGCGTCGGCGGCTCCGGGCTGGTGGCCGCCCTTAATGCGGGGCTTCGCGCAGCCCGCGCTCCTCTCATCGCCCGCATGGACGCAGACGACATTTCCGTTCCCTCCCGGCTCGAATCGCAGGTCGCTCTCATGCGAGCTAGGCCCGAAATCACCCTCTGCTCATGCCTCGTGCGCATGTTCCCGGACGAATCCGTCGGCGAGGGTATGAAACTCTACGAAGAATGGCTCAATTCGGTTGTGGACGAGGCGGACATACTGAGAGATTTTTTCGTGGAGTCCCCTTTTGCGCATCCTTCGGTGATGTTCAGGCGGCAGGCGGTTATTGACGCCGGGGGATATCTGGACAACGGTTGGGCCGAGGACTACGACCTTTGGATGAGGCTCAGAGAGCGCGGAGCAAGATTCGCGAAAGTCCCGGAAGTCCTCCTGCTCTGGAGGGACTACCCCGAAAGGATGTCCCGTTCGGACGCCGCGTACACTTTGCCGAGGTTCAGAAAACTGAAGGCGAAATATCTTGCCGGAGCGTACTTGAACAAGGGCAAGGCGGCGGTCATCTGGGGAGCTGGCAGGGAAGGGCGGTGGTGGTGCGCCGAACTATCAATGCGCGGCGCGGACGTCCGCCGTTTCGCAGATGTCGACCCTGATAAAATCGGTCACAAGATCGGAGTCATCCCCATCGTCTCCTACGAGGAGCTTGCGGACAGGAACCCGGACGAATTCATTTTCTGCGCGGTCGGCGCGCGCGGCGCCCGCCCCCTCATCAGAAGCAAACTCCTAGAATTCGGTTATGTCGAACTTGAAGACTTTATTTTTCTGGCTTGATTCCGGGAGCCGCCGGGGTTCCGCTTTTAGCGGCTGCGCTCTTCTTGTCTGTCAGGTTCGCAAGATACACCCCGGACAACACCGCCGCCGTATACACGAGCAACTGCGCGGTTATCGGCTCTCCGAGCGTCAGCCATGCGATTATCATCGTTATCACGCATTGAAGATATATCAGGTTCGTAGTGAAAATGATTCCCAGAGTGTCCATGCAGCGCACCCAGAGCGTGAACGCCAGCGCGTGGCACAGCGCGCCGAGATAAAACACTCCGGCTATAGACGCGGGCGTTATGCCGGACAACTTGCCCGAAACCAGTTCGGCGATAAAAAACGGCATCGTCGCGAATATGCCCACGACGGTGATTTTCCGGGTGATGATTATGGGCGACAGACGCCGGGAGATGTCCCTGCCGATAAGCGTGTAAGCAGTCCATGCCACAGCCGATAAAAGGATAAGGACATCGCCCAACGGGTTGAGGTCGAAATTAACCTTGCCGTTCCATATTATGAGCGCGCCGCCCGTGAAAGCCACAACCAGCCCGACCCCGTTTTTCCACGATAGTTTCGATGAAAACAAAATTGCAGACCCTAGCGCCGTCAGCGCGGGAGCCAGAGATATCAATATAGAAGCGTTCGTCGCGCTAGTGTGGATCAGCCCTGTGTGCTCGAAATAAAAATATAGGAAAAGCCCGGTAAGGCCCATCCCCGCCATTAGCCGGTTGTCCTTCGTGTCGGGTTGTGCGCCTCGCTCCGTTCTAAACGGCAGTAGAGCCAGCCAGCCCACCACGAACCTCATAAACGCCAAACTCATCGGCGGTATCGTTCCGTCCTTCACCGTCACCCGGATAACGATATATGCGTATCCCCAGATGAAAAGGGTGAGAACGCCCAAAAAAACATTAAAAGGCCTGTTTTTCAGCAACTTATCCAATAAAGTTCCGCCCGCGCGTCACAAGACGCAACGCTATCCGACCCGCGATATTATAAAGCTTGAGGCAAAAATTCACGATATCCGCTGAGATATTTGCTCGCCGGGCCGCCTGAAGAACGGCAGATGCCCCGTCGCTCGCGTTGTTTCCACAAAGAAAAAAGCCACCTTCCTTGGTGGCTCTGTAGGAGGAGTTGCTGTGGCTAGCAGCAACCATGTCAATATATATATCGGAGCTCTGGCGAAAAACTTTAGAGGTCTTTAAATATTTTTTTGCCCTCAAAGAAATCAGTAAATAAAGAAAAAACCATAAGAAAGATTGCCGAGCCAGAGATGGCATAGCCCTTTTTTGAAAAAAATGATGTAGCTTCTAAATTTCAGTTATCTTCATTGTGTTTTAAGAGATTAACAGTATAATTTTGCTAACAAATTGATAGATTTTTAACAACATAGCACAAAGGGATTTTTATGAGACCTGATGCTCAGTGGACGCTTAATCACGCGCCGAAATACGGCCGTTTCGGCGCGCCGCGAACAATTTCGCCTTTGGAAACGGCAAAAAAACTTAAACCTATCTTTGATTGTTTCGAGGTCAGAAGCAAAAAAGACATATATCGAGTGGATAGATGTGGCGTGCCCGCTTATGTCGTGAAGCGAACCGGAGAACATGGCCGCGAGGATGCTTTCTACAAGGGAAAAGGATATGCGGATATCGACGCAAGAGTAAGCGCCCTTATGGAAGCCGTGGAACGGTATAGCGCGGAACGCTATGACGGCGAAATCGTATGCGGCACATTCGATCAGATTAAAACCAAGGGGCCGGCGGTCAATCCCGATGATTTGGGGCCGCCGCGCGTCGATGATGCGTATTCGAAGAATTGTGTCGTGGAATGGGCGCAAGGCTTCGACCTAATTCAGCAGCGCTCTACATTCGTGCCGCTAAATCTTGTCATATATCCTTATAAGCGCGGCCCGGAGCTTTTTCGCGCCGGGAGCGTTGGGTTGGCATCGGGCAACACTATGGAAGAGGCGATTTCACATGCTTTGTGCGAGGTCATTGAGCATGACGCGCTTGGCGTGTCCAATGTTTATAATCCTCATGCTTTAGAAATAATCATTTGCAAACCTGACGGTTCGATAGACGAAGAAAGGGATCGAGATAAGCCGGATGACATAACTCCCGGGTTTGCGTTTCCGCTTATTGATCCGTCAACTTTTCCGGCGCGCGCCGCGAAGATAGCAAAAAAACTAAACGACGCTGGCCTCGCATTTTTTGTCAGGAATATTACAACGGATATAGGCATTGCTTCGGTTCGCTGTATCGTCGTGGAAAAGAATTCAGACGGCGCGTTTTATGCGTTCGACGGCGCGGGTTCCCATCCCGACGCGGCAATAGCGTTGCTCAGAGCGCTCAGCGAAGGCGCTTTAAGCCATTCGGCGTCAGTATGGCTGCGGAACAAAGGCCTATGGCCTCCTTTTACACCGTTGACTATGGGCCCGCATAAACTATATGGTTATGGCCGTGTTTGTCCGTTTTCCGATGTGCCTTCTTACAAACATAAAACAGTCGATGAAGATATACGCCTCATGCTCAAAAAACTTCAGACCGCAGGCCTGAATCAGGCAGTCGCAGTGGATTTGACAAAGCCGGAGACCGGCTTTCCCTCGCTTAGAATTATTGTTCCCGGAACAGAATATTTGTGTGAAGAACCCGGAAAACATCCATATGGTTTGCGCGCGAATAATGCGAAAAATCAACGTTTCAAGCAGTTCGCTGAATTACTATAATCTTCCGACCTATCGACGCGAGTATGATGTTTTCCGCCCGCATAGCTCGCTTGAAACATGACGCTGTCGGAATTTTCACTCCGCTATGGAAGCTCCAGTCGACCTCCTGTCTCCTTACGCTTCCATAGCGGAGACAGCATTGACGACACAACTCGACGGAGACTGAGACTACAAAAAGAAAAACCCCTAACTTTCTGGCTGGTACTATAAATGGGGGCAGATCGCGTTTAACAATAAACAATCAAAAGCAAAACCATTATTCACGATATTTATATAGATGTAGGGCGGCATCGCCGAATGCCGCCGCTTAGAAAACGCGCCCGGTTCGTCGGCCTTATCGACGAAGCAGGGTTGAAAAGCAATTTAGCGTATTATGATTGAACAGCATTGAGCGTCATGCCATATATTATTATGCAGTCATTCCTTTTTCTTTGTGCCGTCCTTCCCGCGAAAGCGGGAACCCATTTTTAACCATATTGCTAAACAGCCCTCGCTATAATTGTCAATAATCGGCATCAATCCAAAACCATTACCCCAAAACCTCAAGTGCTAGATACTCATGCAAAATGAGATTCCGCTACTTGGTTTGTTTTCTCTGGATGCGTTTGGTGGTATAATATCGTGACTATCGGAGAACCAATAGCATGTGTCATCAAAACTCACAGAACATTATAAAAAAACACATTTTCGTATTTCTCGGCATCTTTTCCCCGGAGACAACCCTCTTCAAACTCCAGAAACCCCGCTTTTTCTGAAACCCCCTCTGGAGAGAAATCGCAGAGAACCCCGCGCCCAACACCTTATCGTGAAAAAACCCGCCCGATAATTTAACAGTTTGAGAGTTATCGCTAGTCAAAGCATCAAAAAACCTGCGAAAATACATTGCCCCTAAATGACCGCGTAACCCGCTATTTAGCAGTCGAATAAGACGGAATGCCATCCTGTAGTCGATATGAAACAAAAGCGAGCGTGATAGCTAAAGGGTTGAGGAATGTTAGTAATTGGACATGTAAAATTGTCGCAGAAAAAAAACCACGGATGGTTGACAGGGTATCTGTTAGCCGATATAATAACTGTAAAGGCTTACGGCTATGGAGGGTTGTTTCATGTCTAAACCGATTAAGGAATGGCTGACGCAGGAAGAGCTTGAGGCGGAGCTTAAGCGAGCGGGCGTTGACCTCGCAGAGGAGCGCAGCAATCGGAATGTTCGCCGAGTTCTTTATTATTACAGGTACAAAGGGCTGATCACGCCGCCTATCCGAAAAATGGTCGGCAAGCGGCTCACTCTTTTTTATCACAACATAGTGGTCAGCGAATTTCTCACCATCCGCTTGCTCAAAGCGCGGGGAAAGTCTCTTGATGATATAGCCGAATACATGAATAAGGGGGCGAGGGCGGAATTCGTCTCGAGCGTCTGCGACGCCGTGCGGGAAGTTGAGGCGCGTTTCGGATTTGAGCAAGACACGGACATGATGACGATGTCCGCGCTGAGCAAAGACGGTCAGTTCATCTACCTGAAAGCGAAGAAGAAAAATGTGAAGGCGATAAGAGAAGCGCTGCGACGGATAGGCTTCGAGCCTGACTCGCTCACGAGCGAAGACATTGATGGGATGGTGAAATAAAAATTTGCCGTCTAACTGTAAGGGTGTACAAAATAGCAAAGGGTCGATGCCGAGATTGCTTTGAATGCAGTCTTACATTTCATATATAAACAAGCAGACAAAATTGATTAAAAAGGAGAATATGCCATGACAGAAGAACTGTACTTGAAAAAGCTCAACTGGTTTAAAGAAAATGAGAAGCCGGAAGTTGTTCTATTTGTTACGGATTATGAGCCGCGCACAAGAATTGTTATTGCATGGACTAACACCAAGACCACTATGCTAAAAAACATCAGCCCTCTAAAAACCAACGTCGAAAGCGAAATATGGGATTGGCTATGGCAAAACACGGCATTTTCCTTGGATGAACTCAGGATGAAAAGCTCTGTTTCGTCACTTGAGATAGACAGATTGCTCCGGCCTCTTGTGGCAAACAGGCTCATATATCCGGATGGCACGGTGAACTCCTTCGTCCAGCGGTATCTCAGAGAGAGGGTGCTCAAGCTTTTCGATGCAAAACATAAAACAACCGCAACTAAACGCAATAAAATAGCATATTAGCATCTATATTTACAAAAGCGGGACGAACGATATACTAAGAAATGGCATCTAAATATTTGTACAATTATTGCAGATGGTTTAAGAAAGGAGCTGAAAAGTGAGACTTATCTATGAGCCTAAAGGTCGCGCGCGGGAATATGCTCCCCTTGCCGCCAACCTGTATACGTCCTGCACACACGGTTGTCTCTACTGCTATGCTCCAAGGTGTATGCAACGGAACCGCGAACTTTTTCACACTTGCGCAAATGTAAGAAAGAACGCTCTCAAGCTTTTCGCCTCTGACTGTGCGGAATATGCAAAAATGCGACTAACGGAGCCTGTATTGATGTCCTTTGTAAGCGATCCATATCAACCTGATGAACTTGAGTTGAGAATCACCCGAAAAGCTCTCGAAATCGCAGCCGAGCACAAAGCGCCGATACAGATATTGACTAAGGGGGGCACAAGAGCGATATCGGATTTTCCGCTTCTCGCGGCGACAGGCGCGCAGGCTGCTTTTGCTTGCACATTAACGGTGTGCGATAAATCGTGGGCCGCAAAGCTCGAACCGCAAGCGGCAGAACCGGAAGACCGGTTGAACGCGTTGAAAGCCGCATATAACGCCGGAATAACCACTTGGGTTTCTTTCGAACCGTCGATTGATGAGAAATCAGTTATTGAATTCATCAGATTGTCTCATTCTTATGTTGACCTGTATAAAGTAGGCGCGATCAGCGGCGATAAAACATTGTCCACGATAAGCAACTGGCGCGATTACGCGTCGAACGTTATCAATGAACTCGAAAAGCATGAAAAGAAATATATCATTAAGAGCGATCTCAAGAAAGAGATGACTCCTAATGGCGACTAAAAACAAAATAAACATTGTTACAATGAGGCTGGAGGCATTGACGCCCGCTGACTATAATCCGCGTAAAATCACGCGATTGGCAAAACGCGGTTTGAGAAAATCCATCGAGACATTCGGATACGTCGACCCCATAATATGGAACAAACGCTCAGGCAAAATTATATCAGGCCATCAACGGTACGCCACGCTTGTTGAAATGCACGGAAAGGATTATGAGGTTGAGGTCAACGTGGTTGACGTGGACGATCAGACTGAAAAGGCGATGAATATTGCTTTGAACAATGCAGAAATACAGGGAGTCTTCGATTCGGACGCTCTTGATAAATTGTTGCAGGACATAATTGAATTCCCGGAATATATCGATTTGAATTTTGATCTAATACATCCGCAAAATCATAATAAACCCGAGATCGGCATCATCAGCAAAGACCCATTATTATATCCTAATTGGATTGTGATAAGATATGACAATTGCCAGCTTGGCGGTAATAAAATTAAGAGCATCAAGAAAGAAATCGAGAAGACGGGCGCAAAAATGATATGTTCTGAAAACCTAAACGACGAGAAAGAAAAATCAAAACATGCCTAAGGACAACACTGCAAAAGAAACAAAACTTGTGTTAAGAGAAAGCATGCTCCCGGAACACCCCCGTGTGCTTGATTTATTCTGTGGCAACGGCGTTATGTACAGATCTCTATATGAAGAGCGCTCTGTCAGATATTTAGGTATTGATAAATCAAAAATATTCAATGCTGAACTTTGTATAAAAATAGATAACGAGAAATGGTTGCTCAATAACAAAATAGACTGCTTCAATGTGTTTGACATCGACGCATATAGTTCTCCGGGCAAGTATTACAGCCTCATACTGAGCCGCATTGCAGTGATAAATGAACCATTAATATTATTTTCGACCGACGGCGCTCTGATAAGTTTCAGAATCAATACGAAGCTTCCATGCGAATATCTTATTTCTGAAGGAATAAGTCCTGATTTTCAGATACCCGGACTATATAATTATTACGAAGACATTCATTCGACATACATAAAAAAGCTTGAATTGAACTACCCTGTCAAGGTTGATGAAATAAAAGTCTCTTATAACGACACGAAAACCACAGCATACTGGGGATTCAGATTGTTGCCTGTTTGAATCTTGAACTGCGTAATAGATGACAATATACGAAGAATCGTATTGAAGGGGAATAGAATGAAGAATAGTCAGTCAACACTATTTCCAGAATATGAGGTGAAGAAATATAAAGAACCGGCGCTCGTAAGCGCATGTTTTCTTGGTATTCCATGCCGATGGCACGGAAGAAGAGCGAAGAAGCGGGATAAACTTATCGAAAAACTGAAAGAGAAATATGTGCTTATTCCGGTTTGTCCCGAGCAGCTTGGCGGAATGCCGACTCCGCGCACCAGCGAGTACCTGAAGGGGACCGGCGCGCAGGTCCTCGACGAGGGTCTCCGGATTATCGCACCCGAAACATGGGAAGATGTCACAGTCTATCACGTGAAAGGCGCTGAATATGTTCTTGAAATTGCGCGAATAGTCGGAGCGGATGTTGCATATCTAAAAAGCGGAAGCCCATCCTGCGACAGGGAAGGCGTGGCCGGAGAAGTATTGAAAAGAGGCGGAGTGAAGGTTGTGAAGGTTGGATAGTACATGGTTTTTAGACGAGGTCGCTGTCGTCGAACAAAGGTTGAAATCTGTTGTTGTCAGATAAACAATTAATAATGGATTTATTTGCATCCGAAAGTCCAAATCGCGGATTGCCGATTGATTACACCCCGGTGAAGGCGCCTTTCTTTGAGCCGGAAAGAATTATTCTGGCAAAGGGGAGCATGGAGACGGAAATCCGGCGGCGATTTGTCGAGTCTATAATTTCTTTGTATCCGGGGGCGCTGGTTATTGATCGCCGGGACATCCCTCACAATAAAGTGTCTTTTGATGAAAAGAATCCGGTTGAAAGGCTCGCCGCAGGCAAAAAGACTCTTGTTTTTGGAGAACACAAAAGCGCAGTCCGGTTTAGCGACGAGGAAGGCAACACTTGCCCCAACTACTGGCACTTCTCGCCTTATGGATTCTGTCCTTATGGATGCAAGTATTGCTACCTTGCCGGAACGCTTGGCGTGTGGCATTCGCCGACGGTAAAGATTTTCGTGAACATCGAGGAAATTGTTGAGCAGATTGATAAAATCGCGAAAAAACTTTCCTCGCCAACCGCTTTTTATGTCGGTAAACTCCAGGACGGATTGGCTCTCGATCCGCTTACCGGGTTCTCGAAGGTTCTGGTTCCATTCTTCGCGGCGCATGAATTCGCGAGACAGGTCATTCTCACGAAATCCGACAGCGTTGAAAACCTGTTGAATCTGGAACACAAAGGAAAAACCATAGTAACATGGAGCCTGAACCCGCCTGAGATCGCGGAGAAATACGAAGAGAATGTTCCTTCTATTGAGCGTCGCATGGAAGCCATGAAAAAGTGCGCCGCTGCGGGGTATCCGGTCAGGGCGGTGATTATGCCGGTGATCCCTGTTGATAACTGGGAGACGCTATACGGACCATTCGTGAAAAAACTTGTTTCGGAAATTCCGCTTGAAAGACTTACCATCGGTGGAATCTGCATATATAAAAATGCGCGCCGCCTGATGGAAAATAAAATTGGGGCGAAAAACTGTATCTCAGGACAAATTGACAAAGCAACCGAATCCGAAGACGGTCGCGCCCGGTATTATTCAGAAACAAGGCATAAGATGTATCACCTGATCTCAAGAATAGTGCAGGAAACAAACCCTGAAACAACAGTTGCCCTGTGCCTCGAAGAGCCGGATGTATGGGAGAAACTTGGTCTGACAAATAATCTTGGCCGCTGCAATTGTGTACTTTGAGATTCTGGCAATTAATTGATTACGAGATAAATGAACATATATAATGAAAACAGCTTTTGTTTTCATTCAGTCGGAATTCGGATGTTTTCGATGGAGTTTGCACATAATGGTCAGAAATATGAATCTCAATGAACTGAAAAAACTTGTTGCTGGTGGAGAGTCCGAACGCACGGAGTTCAAGAAATCCACAGGACAGCGGACCGAAGCCGCGAAAACTATCTGCGCCATGCTGAACAGTCTTGGAGGTTTTCTCCTATTCGGGGTCATGGACAATGGTGATATTACCGGCCAGCAGGTTTCCGGAAAGACTTTGGAGGATATCGCGGAAGAAGTGCGGCGCATCGAGCCGCCAGCACTGCCAGATATCGAAACTGTACCCGTGAAAGGCGGCAAAGCAGTTATTGTCGTTCGTGTCCCCGGCGGCGGAGGTCCATATACATACGACGGCAGAGCATACATGCGGCACGGCCCAACGACTCGCCGGATGCCGCAACAACGTTACGAACGCTTGCTTCTGGAACGAATGCACGCCGCCAACCGATGGGAAAATCAAGTTGCACATGATTTCAAAATCGGCGATCTCGACAAAAACGAGATATTCAGGACCGTCGAAGAGGCAGTCCGCAGAAACCGATTGGATGATCCCGATACCCGTAACACCAAGGAACTTCTCAGGGGTCTCGGTCTCCTCAATCAGGATGAACTATTGAACGCGGCTGTCGTTCTTTTTGCAAAGCCGGATCGTTTGCTGCCCAATTATCCGCAATGTCATTTGAAGCTGGCTCGTTTCAGAGGAACTTCGAAATCTGAATTCATAGATAACAGACAGGAGTATGGGAATGCTTTTGATTTGCTCCAGAGAGCGCAACGATTCCTGCGCGATCACCTGCCAGTGGCCGGTCGCATCGTGCCTGAACTTTTCGAGCGCATTGATGATCCATTGTATCCGGTGCTTGCTCTCCGTGAAGCCATTGCAAATGCGATCTGTCATCGTGACTATAGCATCGCAGGTGGTGCCGTGAGCATTGCCCTTTTCGACGACCGCTTGGAGATATCCAGTACGGGTATTCTCCCGTTTGACATTAAACCCGTCGACCTTTTTCGGCCGCACGCATCCCGACCATGGAATCCACTAATAGCGCAGGTGTTCTATCGCCGCGGTATCATTGAAACATGGGGACGCGGAACAATCAAAATGCGAGATCTCACCGTTGCGGCGGGACTGCCCAAGCCGGAAATCGAGTGCCCGCCAGGAGAAGTCGTTGTTCGTTTCCGGCCTTCCTCAGGCCGGTCTCATATTCATAAGATATCTTCTGGGGCAGAGTCAAAAGCAGAGTCGGGGGCAGAGTCAAAAGCAGAGTCGCTCAGAAGATCAATATTGTCTCTTCTATCCAATGGTCCGCTGTCAAAATCAGAAATTGCGTCGGGGCTTGGAATTAATAAAATATCTGGAAATTTCAATGATACAGTACGTAATATGATGAAAGAAGGTTTCATCGAATATACGATGCCGGAAAAACCGCAGAGTCGCCTGCAAAAGTATAAACTGTCAGCAAAATAAGATTCAGGATATAAAGAAGGACGAGGATCCCGGAGGAAATCATGGCAAATCACGTTATGATCGGCAAAGACGCGCGATAATGTCACTGAAATGAGCACTATTTGCTGATAATCGTCAGATGTTTTTCTTGCTCTCTGGCTGTTAACCAGACCTGTTAAACAGAGATGGTTGTTAAATAGAGAGCGGTAAAATTGAACCCGAACGATGAATATGACGGAATTCGGTGTCAATAAATGCTAATTCCACAGCTATTTTACTGCGAAAAAGACGAAAAGCTGTTAACTAATGGGTTGTTTTTGCACTAAGCTGTTAACCAATGGGTGGGGTTGCTGTTTCAAAAACATAAAATTTAACAGATTGAGATATCGACCTCCGTTTTGGGCTGTTAACCAGATTGTGAATAGTTGCGTATATGCATCTTGGCATCAAATAACTGACCTCTAAATAATGCCTTTATTCATTGGGCTTTTTACACAGATACATCCATAACAATACGATATGAATCATCATTACGTAAATCTGACAGAGAAACAAAATTCCCCGGAGACAACCCTCTTCAAACTCCCAAAACCCCGCTTTTTTCTGAAACCCCCTCTGGAGAGAAAACGCAGAGAACCCCGCGCCCAACACCTTATCGTGAAATACCCCGCCCGAAAATTTAACAACCTGAGAAACCGCTCACAGCCGCCGGGGTATAGAAGCCGGAACCTCCCCCCATTGGTTGGACAGAAAATGGGGGTTTATAAAGTGGGGTTTGGTGTAGGTTTTAGTCTTTTGCCTTTGACTTTGCCTGTTCCTGACGCACGCATCATGCGTGCGCGCGCGCGTGTACGTGCGCTCACA
>JAKQPS010000001.1 GCA_029564595.1 bacterium
TGTGAGCGCACGTACACGCGCGCGCGCACGCATGATGCGTGCGTCAGGAACAGGCAAAGTCAAAGGCAAAAGACTAAAACCTACACCAAACCCCACTTTATAAACCCCCATTTTCTGTCCAACCAATGGGGGGAGGTTCCATATTTTAGAATAATCATAGAGGGAAAAGCTAACGGTCTGATGATAGAAGACGCAGATACTTTAGGTTTTTTTACCACGTATGGTGTGGTTGCGGAAAATGAGGAAGAAGCTTTGAAGTGCGTCAGACGATTTGAACCCAAAGAAGTCAGAGATACTTTAAGAATTGAGAAGTGTGAAGTGTTAAAAGGAAGAGTTATTGATCCCAAAGGCGTGTATTATTGCAAGGACGGATATAATTTGTTTCCCCTTGAAGGCAGAGTTTAAAAGGTCGGAAGCCGCAGAGGAATCAGAGGAAATTTATTTGGCAGTGACATTCGGAGACGTCGATGATATTCCGAATGCGGCGCTGTTGCGATTCGTCCCTTACGCGTTCGAGGATGGAGTAAGGTTTGCCGTCTTCCGTTGTTCCGGCGTTGCGCTCGACGATTATCCCGGCCACCTGCGCGAATCTGCATCCGCCGGAACCGCAGCACGAAGTGTCCACCACCGCGAATCCGAAAGCCACGAGCGCCGCGCCGAACTCCGTCTGTATCTCCGACTCTTTTTCGATGACGTATCTGCCCGCGATGCTTGTGGTCTCGGAGCCTTCGTCGCTGTGGATGTATATGTAGGGCATGGCGGCGTTTTCCCCATTCATAATAGTATCATGGTCAGAACTATCGACGCGAAGAAGAGCGGGAAAAAGACATGTCGCGCCGCTTTCGCCGGAAGGGCGGCAAGAAGCCGAGCGGCAAGAAGCGATGAGAGGGCGAAACCGACGGCGACGGCGGCGAACAGCGCCCACGGCGCGCCCTGCATGTCCGCCACATGCGGCCCGGCGGACGATATCCCGCCTTCCACAAAGAACAGTTTGGCCGCGCACAGAGGGACGAACGCGAACGGAATTCCCACCGCCATGCCTGTCTCGTCCTCGTTAAGCACGAGCATATAGACGAAGAACAGGAGGGCGACGATGGCCTGAATCCATACGACTTCAACATAGCCCGCCCAAAAACCGACAGCCGGTCCCGCGGCCGCGCTCCACATCCAATGCCTCCGCGCCGGGGTCCAGCCTCCCAGCCATCTGGCCGCGCCGAACAGCGCCACCGCTCCCACTATGAACCACACCGGAGCCGCACTGCTGAAGAATCCCGAAAACAACTCGTAAAACAGAGATCCCGCGCCTCTCGCCCATGACGCCGCCGCCATCCCCGCAAGCCCTAGTCCGGGGACGATTAGCGCGGGCTCATATCTGAACCAGCCCCTCTTTAGCCCGTCTCTGGCCGACGCCGCGGCCATCAGCCCAGCCGCCGCCAATATCATCGCCTCCGGACTTAAGAAACCGCCCATAACGGCGGAAGGGAAATCGGCGGCCTGCGCCGCGCCGACCCCGAACCTCTCCGCCGCGCGCTCAGGCAGCGCGACGAGCGCGGGATTGCCTGTGAACCCGGCGAGCAGTCCGGCTGCGGCGGCTAACGCGAAAACGGCGAACATCCGCTCGTCTCCCGCCCCGCCAGCGAGAACGAACGCCGCCCCCCCCGCCGCCGCGATTATCGCCGCGTGCAGTATCAGCGCCCGCGACGCTCCCGCATCGAAAGCCTCTCTGGGCGTCCATCCTCCGCCAGCCTTTTTCTTCTTGCCCTTTTTCTTCTTCGCCGCCATCTCTCCCGCCTCTTTTCCATCAGATATAGTATCAGCGCGCGACCGCTTTTCTTTCCCTAGAAAACTCGCTTGCGCGCTTAATGAGTGTTTTCAGAGATTATTTTATTTGTGTGCGGGGAAACCATTTTCTGCAAAAACAGGTTTTCCCGCGCTCCTTCCGAAAAAACTCCCGGTCGCCGGTTTTGTTGAACTTCGTTCATCATAAAACAGGAAAAACGGGGAGCGCGCATCCCAGCGACGCCTGTGCCCGATTTTTGCCTATATTCAAAAAGTTTAGGAATAGGGGTTTGGGGAAAGAACCCTTTTCAAAGGGTTTTTCCCCAATCGCAGAAGACGAAAACCTTCGTTGTCGGTTTTAGGTTTGCTTCTTCTGGTTTTTCGTATTAAATTCTGCGTTTGCTTTGATTCTTATCGCCGTCAGATAAAACAGAATCGGGGCTGCTGCCCACACAAACTGTATGAGCGTCGTTATGTTGTGTCCGTTGAAAAGAAACAACACGGGGTTCCACGGATATTCGATGTAAGACCAGCCGTCGTTCATCGTGCTGGAGAGTTCGACGAGCAGGGCAGACGCTTGGCCCCAGAGCAAGAGTACCGCCAACTCCCGGAACCTGAAACTCTGGAAATGCGGCCCGCGGCACAAAACCATGACCAGCCGCGCGCCTATCACGAACAGCAACCCGTCCCACAGCGAATGACATATCAGGAACACGACATAATGCGCGGGCAGCGGATTGTGCCAGATAATTATCGGCAACGCGGTGGCTTCTCCGCTCAATATAAATATCGGCGCTTCCCAAAGCGTTCCGAGAAACGCGCCCAGCCAGAAAACCCGCCACATGAAACTGTCTATCCGCCCGCTCCTGAGCATCAGAAACAAAACAACCGGAGACAAATAACCCGCCAGCAGATCGAGATAGTAATAATACTCTTTAAAAAGTTCCATCATCACACGCCGCTCTCTGATTTCCGATCCCCGGCACGTCATTCATTGTCAAACATTCTACAACTTCTATGCGCTTCTTCAATTCTAACTGTCTTTTCTTGCCAAAGCTTTCTCCCCATCATGTATCTTCCGTCTTCTACGCTCGGCAATTTAATCACATACATTTTGTTAATGGAAACGATGAAGAAACACAGCGTGATTTCTGCGGTTTTTGCGCCTGATATCTTTTTTACTTGAGCGCGCTTTTTCGCCGCGCGCAGTTCCAATCAGCCGGGGCGTCTTGAAATAAATATAATATGAATAAATAATAAAATGATGAGAACGCGCAGAATACAATATGCGGCGGTTGCGGCTCTGGCGGCGTTGGCGGTTGCGTTTTCGCCGGTCGCCGCGCGCGCGGGGTTCGACATCGATGCCGCGATAAAGAGTTCCGCTGAGTTTTCCGACGCGGGCGACCACAAGCGGGCGTTCGACGCGCTCGACAAGGCGAGGTTGTACGCCGAGGAATCGGACATTCCGAAATTGCACGCCGCAAGGGGCAGGGCGCACGGGCGCGCGGGCGACTATTTCAACGCGATAATGGAATACGGAAAAGCTGCCCGGAACAACGGCGGCGACTCCTGCATGTTCGCCGAGAGGGCGCGGTTCTTCGAGTCTATCGGGGAGTTCGGGCAGGCGTGGGCGGACGCCTCGCTGGCGGCGTCGCGCGGGTGCGAGTCTTCCGCGGCGCTGTCATTGCAGGGAAGAATGCGCATGATAAGGGGCGATTATGTCCGCGCGATTAGCCCGCTCGTGGAGTCCATCGAGCTTGGCCCGGAGCTTCCTGACACTCTGGCGGACATCTCGACTGCGTATCTGGCGGCGGGGCATCCGAAGGTCGCGGCCCAGTACGCGCGCGCCGCGTCCGACCTCAGGCCGGACGAACCTCATCTCATTTCACTTCTCGCGGACGCGCTTTCGATGTCGGGCGCTTACGAGGAATCCATCGCCGCTTACAGGCGCGCGCTCGAACTCGATCCCAAGAAGGACGTAACCGTGAACAACTACGGGTTTACTCTTTTCGCCGCCGGCAGAACGGAAGAGGCCGCGCAGGTCATCGACTCGCTCAACGACCGCGCGGCGAATGCCTACGCGCTCTGCAACGCCGTCGAAATCAGGCTGCGCCAAGAGAAACACGCGGAGGCTTACGGCTACGGACAGGCCTGCCTCGAACAGATGGACAAACAGCGCGGCCTCGCGCACTACGAACGTTATTACATCAGGGCGGTCGCCGAGGCGATGCGGGCCATCGAGACAGACAGGGAGGAACTGCACCCGCTCACCCAACTCGACCTAGCAGACCAGAGAGAGGTCAAGGGCGACCTCGCGGGCGCTCTTTCGCATTGTCTGGTGGCCTCGATGCTCGAACCGTCGGACCCGGACATCCTTCTGCGGGCCGGAAAACTGTACGCCGCGCTGGGCGACACGGGCAGGGCCGGCTCGATGCTCGAAACCGCCGCGCGATTGGCTTCTCCCGGCTCTCAAACCGCACGCGACGCCCGCCGCGCCCTGTTCAACCAGTCCTTGCGCGCTCTTCCCCGCTCCCGCTAGCGCTCCGGCTATGTAAGCTCAATCAACCATTGTGCCTCTTTCTTATTGCAATCCCAAGCGAAATCCAGCGCGCGTATCTTTATTTACATAAATGAACATGAGCCGATTTTAAATTTAACGAAGTTCAACAAAATCGGCGTCCAAGAGTTTTTTGGGAAGGGGCGCGGGGAAACCTATTTTTTGCAAAAAAATGGTTTCCCCGCATAGAACAACTTCCTCGGCATTTTTATCCGTTAATGAATATGCGGTTGAAAGCCATGCGGGCGAAGGCGAGCAGGTTTTTGGGTTGAGGGTGGCGCAGGATGATTTTTGCCGCGCGGAACGGATTCAAATAGAAGCGCATCAAGCCGAGGTGGATGATGCGGCGGAACTTCGAGTCCGGGATATCGCTGAGGTTGAACGCGCGGTCTTCGTATCGCATGTCGCCGGGCGCGCGTGCGGCGCGGGCGCGCGTCTCTTCGTCGAGCATCTCATACAGCCGCGTTCCCTCAAACGGAGTGACGGTTAGAAAATGCGCGATGTTCACAGGCGATTTCGCCACGAACCTGATCGTGGACTTTAGTTCTGACTCCGTCTCAGTCGGGAACCCAACCATGCAGTACGCGTTCGAGAAGATGCCGAGGCTGTCGGCTTTTCGGATGGCTGCGGCGAGCTTATCCAGATTCAGATTCTTGTGAATCTTTTTTTGAAGCCGGGGCGAAGCCGTCTCGACCGCAAAGCTGATGAAAGTCGTTCCCGCCTCGCGCATGATTTCCAGAAGTTCGTCGTCCAGAAGGTCGCCCCGAAGCCCGTTCGGGAACGCCATTGAGATTTTCGGGCCGTCGTCTATAAGGCCCCGGCAGATGTTTATCACGCGGCTCCTTCTCAAGTTGAAGACGTCGTCCAGAATGTCGAAATCGGAGAACCCGTGAAGGCTGTGAGCGGCGCGGATTTCGGCGAGCACGTTATGCGCGCTGCGGGGCCTGAACTTGTGGCCGAAGATGTTGTGGCAGTAGGCGCATTCGAAGGGGCATGCGCGGGAGGTGAACAGGCTCATGTGGTTTCTGCGGCCCATGACGCTGAAACTGCACCGCCGCCGGTACGCTTCGAGGTTGATTTTGTTCCACGCCGGGAACGGCAGGGCGTCAGGGTCGTCCAAGACGTCGCGCGGGACGTCCGGGACGGGCCGCTGCGGAGTGGCCACCGCCGGGATGCCTTCGGGCCGCTCTCCTCGCATCCTCGCTCTGACGATATTGAGGAAAGGCTTTTCGCCTTCGCCGAGAACGGCGGCGTCAAACAGGCCGGAGTCGAGTACTCGGCCTGAGAAACAGGTGGCGTGAGGGCCTCCAGCAACGATTAGCGCGCCGGGGACTGCCGCGCGCGCCGCGCGCGCCGCCTCCGCCATTTCTTCCCAGTGCACCGTCAGCGCGCTCAGGCCCACTATGTCCGCGCCGCGCTCCGCCGCTATCCGCCCGATGTCTCCCGGCCTCGCGTCTGACACCTTCATATCCAGCGCGTCCACGCTCGTTCCGGGGATTTCGCGCTCGACGTACGCCGCCAGCGACATCAGTCCGAGCGGGTGAGACCTGAATGGATACCGGTTTGAGTCCGGTCCCGCCTGCGCTATGAGAATCTTAAGTCCGTCGCGTGTCATCGCGTTATTCTAATCCCGCGCGGACTATCGAACAAGGACGCGCGCGCAAGAAAGAGCGAGCCATTATGGCTCTTTCGCGAATCGACACCAAATAACCGCGCGCGAAAAATTGGATTGACGCATCGCTGGAGGCTATTGCTTTGGGGGCGGCTTTGTCTTATACTATTCAACCGTTGGACGGCTGAGAGGAGCTTCCGCGAGGATGGCGGCTGAAGCGAAAAGAGTCTTGTTCATGGGTCTAGGTCTTTTTGACTTTGTCCGCGACAAGCTCGAAGAGATCGCAGAAGAGCTTGCCGAGCGGGGCGAAGAGCGAAGCGAGGACATCCGGGAATTCATCGACGATCTGGTGGAAACCCTGCCGTTTTTGAAGAAAGAGCCGGACGACGCCGCGCTGGGCGCGGAGCCTGAAGAGGAACCCGAAGAGAACGGGCTTCAGTCGCTCGCCGCAGAAGTGGACGCCGCGGGGATGGTCGCCGGGCTGCTCGAAAGGCTGGGCCTTGCGACGCCGGAAGACCTTCGCGGCATCAGGGACAGGCTCGACAGGCTCGAACGGGCGATTGACAATCTTAACGAATGAACCGGCGCGGAGAGCATCCCGCCCGGCGATGTATATTGAAACCGGAATGAAACACGGGGAGTGGCGTAGCCCGGTTAACGCGCACGTCTGGGGGGCGTGAGAGCGCGGGTTCAAATCCCGCCTCCCCGATTCTGTAACAACATGGACGGAGCGCGGCGGCGAAAAAAGCCGTCTCGTTTCCAATTGAAAGGACTTTCAAGGCAATGCCGGCAGGCGGAACATACGACGTGATAATCGTGGGCGCGGGGCCGGCGGGACTTTTCGCCGCCCTCGAACTCGTCGAACACAACGGCCTGAAAATCCTTCTCATCGAAAAAGGGCGCGACCTGCCTCAACGCGACCACCGCGACCCTTCCCAGATTCTCTGCGGATGGGGCGGCGCCGGAGCCTATAGCGACGGCAAACTCAACCTTTCCACACACGTGGGCGGGCAACTCCTCAACTACATCCCAGAACCCGCCCTCATCGAGCTTATCGACGAGGTGGACGGCACATACCTGCGCTTCGGCGCGTCGTCCACAATCTACGGCGACGAGACGGACGCGGTGTCCGAGATTCGCAGGAAATCCGCGCTCGCCGGGCTTTCCCTTGCCGTATCCCGCATCCGCCACATCGGCACGGAGGTCTGTTTCGATGTCCTCTCGGCCATCCGGGGCGAGCTTCTTGACGCCATCGATTTCAAGCCGGACACGATGGTGGCGCGGATATTGGTGGAGGACGGGCGCGCGACGGGCGTCGAGACGGCGGACGGCGCGCTCATCAGGGCGAAATACGTCATCGTCGCTCCCGGCAGGGAAGGGGCCGAATGGCTTGCCTCCGAGGTCGTCCGCCTCGGCCTGCCCCGCGAGAACAACCCCGTCGATATCGGCGTGCGCGTCGAGACCAGTTCCGCAGTCATGCAGTCTCTCACAGATGTCCTATACGAATCCAAATTCTTCTACAACACGAAAAAATTCGACGACATGATACGCACGTTCTGCATGTGCCCGAACGGCGAGGTCGCCCTCGAAAAATATCGGGAAGTCGTCACCGTCAACGGCCACAGCTATTCGGGCCGCAAGACAGACAACACCAACTTCGCCGTGCTGGTCAGCACCAACTTCACCCGGCCGTTCAACGAGCCGATAGCCTACGGCAAACACGTCGCCAGCCTCGCCAACCTTCTGGGAGAAGGCGTTATCGTGCAGAGGCTCGGAGACCTCAGGAACGGCAGGCGGTCCACCCAGCGCAGGATCGAAAAAGGCGCGGTGCGCCCAACTCTCAAACAGGCCACCCCCGGCGACCTCAGCTTCGTGTTGCCGTACCGCCACCTTCAGGGCATACTCGAAATGCTCGAAGCCCTCGACCAGATAGCCCCCGGCGTCAACGCGAAATCCACCCTCCTGTACGGCGTGGAGGTCAAGTTCTATTCCTCCCGCGTCGAGTTGGACGAAAACCTCCAGACGCCCATCGAGAACCTGTACGCCATCGGCGACGGAGCCGGGATAACGCGCGGGCTGGTGCAGGCGTCAGTGTCCGGAATCGCGGCGGCCCGCTCCGTGTTGAGAAAGGCCGGCTCCTGACATGAAGGTGGTGTTGACAAACGACGACGGATACGCCGCTCCGGGCATTCAGGCTCTGGCTGACGAATTCGCGTCGCGCGGAGACAAAGTGGCCATCGTCGCGCCGGAGCGCCAGCGCTCTGCCGCCAGCCACGCCGTCACCCTACATAAACCTCTGCGCGTCAAGCGCGTCCCCGAACTGGAAAAGGAAAATGTCGAGGTATATCACACCAGCGGAACCCCGTCCGACAGCGCGATGATGGGCCTGCTGGAAATCATGCCGGACGCCGACATACTCGTTTCCGGAATCAACAACGGGCCGAACCTCGGCGAAGACGTGCTGTACTCCGGCACAGTGGCGGGGGCGATGGAAGGCGCGCTCATCGGCGTCCGCTCCATTTCCGTCTCTATGGCCGAATACGATATCGACGGGTACGCGCTCGCCGCCAAGTTCGCCGTCGGGCTGGCGCACAGGCTCGCCGCCTCCAGCCTACCCAAAAGAACCGTCCTGAACGTCAACGTTCCTTATGCGGATGTCGCGGACTACAAAGGCTTCCGCGTCGTCAGGCTCGGAACCCGCAAATACGAGGACGTGCTGCAGAAACGCTCCGACCCGCGCGGTCAGACATACTTCTGGATAACAGGCCGCCTCACCCGCGCCGAAGCAGAAGGAGACACCGACAACGCCGCCGTATCCGAAGGGTTTATCTCCGTCACCCCTCTGCTCCTCGACTTCACCCACTACGCCATGCTCGACCAATGCTCCTTCCCCGACCCCATGAAAGATTGAACCCTAGTTTTTCCGTAAGTTTTTATCATTCTGTCTCGGTGCAATATATTTACGCTTTCTTTTGATGACATGACCGCACAGATAATACCCAAATAATAATATGGCGAAATCACATAATTGAAAAATAATAAACATATAAAAGTCTTTTAAGCGAACATCTTGATTTGGCAATGAGTGATTAATATATTTAAACAAACCTAGCAGGGTTGCAAAAACAAAGTAGATGAGCAAAGTCAGAAATGGTTTAACGAAACTATATTTGCGTATTAAGTATCCAATAATAACCGCATTAATATAAATGACGCGGAACATAAAGGCTGGATGATAAGGATTAGTGTTAAATGCCATAGACACTACATATTGAGTGGCTAATACTATAAATATTGTTAAATAATTCAAAGATATCGATAATAAGATCATCGCAGAGACAAGGAGGATGGTTTTTATTGTGTTCAGGAACATTGTTGTCAGGACGAGACTGTCGGCACATATTTGCTTATTCGCGGTTCTTGTCATTCTTGTTGCCCTTTACGTCTCTTAAACTCTTTCAACATCGGCATAATCTGACAATAGTTTCGGCCTGACCACAAGTTTACCATGATATTGCCCGAAAACTTCGTCAATCACTAGCTCAGCGGTTATGTTGCCATTATGATCTAAAGAAGGCGATTTGGCAACGGAGCTTAATAAGATTCTTTGCTATGGAGAACGGAGATGGCATCTGCACAGTGGCGAATTGACGACGCCCATATTCATTATTTTTAGAAAATGGTTTCCCGCTTTCGCGGGAATGACGGCGGAAAAAAAGGAATGACGGCGGAAAAGAAAGTGAAATGACGGCGGGTTGGGTTGAAAATGGTTTCCCGCTTTCGCGGGAATGACGGCAAAAAAAGGGGAAAGGAATGACGTAAAAAGGAAAAAGGAGTGACGGCAAAAAGAAATATGGAGTCACGGCAAAAAAAAAGGGAGTGACGGCAATGAATTATTTAGAACGACGGAAAAACAATAGGAAATGACGCAAGAAAGAAAATGAGGAATGACGGCAACGGCACAAGTCAGTATGTGCCTAAACATAAAACAAGCAGTGACGGCCTGCGATATATGTGAAAAACACAAGAGAAAAGTTGATATAGAAATAAGTATTGTTTCAATGCTGGAAATGGTGTGATATAATACATGAAACTTTTTGCAGACGGGCGAGCGATGGCTGAAAAAATTCTTATAGTAGATGACAAACAATCAATTGTTGAGATTCTGGAGACGGCTCTTTCGGACGCGGGGTATGTTACGGACACTGCGATGTCGGGCGAGGAAGCTCTCAGCAAGCTGTCGGGCAACGGCTATGATCTGGCTCTGTGCGACGTTCGCCTGCCGGATATAGATGGGATGATGATTCTGGAGAAGGCGATGGCGGGGCCGAATCCGCCGTCGTTCGTGATGATGACGGCTTACGGCTCTATCCAGAACGCCATCGAGAGCATGAAACTGGGCGCGGACGACTATGTGACCAAGCCGTTCAACTTGGACGAAATCCGGCAGGTTGTGAAGAAGAGCTTGGAGCGGGTCCGGCTGAAACGGGAAAACGTCAGCCTGAAGGAACAGCTCGGCAGGCGGTATGATTTTCCGGGCATCATCGGCAAGAGCAAACAGATGATGGAAGTTCTTGAGAAGGTGCGCCGTGTGGCTCCTTCGACGGCGACGGTGTTGATTACGGGGGATTCGGGCGTGGGCAAGGAACTGGTGGCGAGGGCGATTCACCAGAACAGTCCGAGGGCGTCGCAGAAGTTCGTGGCGCTCAACTGCGCGGCGATTCCCGAAAACCTGCTGGAAAGCGAGCTTTTCGGTCACGCGAAGGGGGCGTTCACGGGGGCGTTCGCCGAAAGGAAAGGGATGTTCGAGGAGGCGAACGGGGGCACTCTGCTGCTGGACGAGATTGCGGAACTGCATCCGTCGCTTCAGGCGAAACTGCTGAGGACGCTGGACGACAATTTCATCCGGAGGGTGGGCGGCAACGCGAACATCCCTGTGGATGTGAGGTTGATATGTTCGACTAACAGGAATCTGGCCGAGGACGTGGAGAAGAAGATTTTCAGGCTTGACCTGTATCATAGGATAAAAGTAGTGGAGATACACATAGCTCCGCTGAGGGACAGGAAGGAAGATATAATGCCGCTGGCGGAGCATTTTCTGTGCGAGTTGTGCGAGGAGCACGGGCTGCGGGCGGCGGGTTTTTCGCAGGACGCGGTGAAGGCGATGCTGGCGCATCCGTGGGTGGGGAACGTCAGGGAGCTTGCGAACGCGATAGAGCAGGCGGCGCTGATGACGGAGGGGGACGAGATAACGGCCGAGCGGCTGTCGTTCCTGAACGAGGAGAGATGCTCGGCGCTGAGCGCGCAGATTGCGGAAGGCGAGACCCTCAAGACGGCGATGGGAAAGATAGAGAAGGAAATCATAGCGCGCGCGCTGGAGCATACAGGCGGCAACCGCAAGGACACCGCAAAGAAGCTGGGTCTGAGCGAGCGGGCGCTTTACTACAAACTTGATGAATACGGGTTGAAGTAGAGGCGCGGGACGGCCGCGCCGGGAGGTCGCATGAACAAATCGAAAATTGCCGCGCTGGTTGTCGTTCTCGCGCTCGCGCCGCTCGTTCTGTCGTCTTGCGGGGACAGGCTGGTGAAGGGTAACAACAAGGCGTGGATGGCCCTTTTCAACACGCCGCTGTCCACTCAGGACGAGCCGTGGAAGCTGGTCGAGGGGATACGGGCGTTCGGCCCCCGGTTCTCTGTTCCGGATTCGATAACAGCCGAAAGAGAACAGGCGATAGCGCTTGTGGCGGGCGGGATCGCGAAAGGGCTGAAAGTTGAAAAAGACCCGATGGGGGCATACTTCGCGGCGGCGGACGGGTTCCCCGCGCCCGAAGATCACAGGGACCAGTTCATAGCGCGCCTGACGGGCGCCCCGACGGACCTCACGTTTTCTTTCATCACCAAGGTCGGAGAGCCGGTCCAGCTCGACTTGTTCGTGCGCCGCGCGATGACGTACATCGACCCTTACTCGATGTCAGCTTCGGACGAGCTTGTGACCGGACAGTACGGAAACGAACTGGGATGGACGCTCGCCGCGTTCTCTCACTCGAACCTTCACAAAACCATTTGGCGCAACTACAAGAACCGGGACATGGGGATGGAAACGCTGTTGAGCGTGGCGATATCGAGGCCGGTCAACTGGGGTTCATACGAGGGGCTTATAGAGCAGGCGGGGATTGCGACGGCGCTCAGGACATATATGGTCAACATGCTTGACGAGGAGAAATCGCTGAGCGATGCGGAGCGCAAAAAGGACGAATCCAAGAAGCGCGGCCCGGCTCCGGATATGCGCGGACTTGAACTTAAGGGTACATGGGACGGCGCGCGCAAACATGTCAACGGCGTGCTAGAAACCATGCGGCAGAACCAGAACCCGGACGGAACATTCTCGGCGACATGGCATTCGGGCAAGCAACGGGCGGACAACGAGATGGACGCCGTGCTGTACACCGCGCTGGCGCTGGATTTCATGGGTTGGGCGATGTACGACGACGAACTGAGGGACGAGATGCCGAGGAAAGCGGCGAAGGCTCTTATCAAGTCGGTGGAGAAGCTTACCCCGGAGATACTGTCGGAAAACTATTTTGCGGCGGCGAGCGCCGGCCGCGCGCTCAGGCAGTACAACGACAGGCTGATAGCGTTGGGCGGGAAAGCCGCCAGATACAACCCTGAAGCGTCGCCGGACGATTCGGCGTGCTGCGATTGAGCGCTAATCCGCCGGGTGGCGCTCACAAACAAGTTTGTGCCGGTGTTCATTCTTCAGCAATGAATGAAGGTTGAATAAAAAAAGGATTAAATCATGCTGATCAAAATAATGTATCCAGACGCTAGCGCTTTTGAATAGAGGAGGCATTAATTTTGGAGTGCGGCGATTAATCGCCGCTTTAAACGCGAGCGGCGCGAACAAGCCGGGGAATTAATTCCTCGGCAAAAAACATAGTGATTGTGAATATGAAGACGGAGGCATAAGCTACAAGTGTTCGGAGTGGCGAAAAGAGGGTACAGGCATCGCAAAGACGCGCGCTGCCAGTCCCCATCGGCGGCGGCGGGAATCGGCGTTCCCGCCCTACACAGGGAGCCGGGAATGAATTCCCGTAAAGGCAAAGCGGCGATGAATCGCCGCACTCCAAATTAACGCATTGTTTTTTGGCTTGTCTTTAGGCAAATGCAGGAACTCGTTGTGGGGTGTAATTCAGTACTACACTGTCGGACAACAAAAGGACGGAAGAAAAACAGTTCAACACAAATTAGTAAAACAACGGGTAGCGCTCACAAACATGTTTGTGCGTGAAAAACAGCACACTGATATGGGAAACGGCCCGTCTCCCGTCGGCAAAACGGGCAACCAAATAATTCGATATACGGCGACGAAAACGCCTGAGAGAGCGGCTGGATGATAAAAATTGACGGCGATAAATGCAAGCGGGACAGCCTGTGCCTCAAGGCGTGCTGCGAGAACCACGTGTTCGTTCAGGACGCGCCCGGAGAGGTTCCGAGGGCGGAGAATCAGGGCGATTGTTCGTTGTGCGGCCACTGCGTGGCGGTGTGTCCGGGCGACGCGATTACTCATTCCGGAATGAACATGTCGGAGTTCAAGCCGGTGGACCTTTCCGCGTTCCCGACTCCTGAAGCGGCGGAGAATTTTTTGTTCTCGATGCGCTCGGTGCGGCAGTATAAGAAGAAGGCCGTGCCGAAGGAAGACATCGACAGGCTGCTGGCGGCGGGGTCGAAGGCGGCGAGCGAGCACAACTCTCAGGACAGAAGGTTCTTCGTGTTGACGGACGCCGCGAAGATACACGAACTGTCGGGCAAGCTGACGGCGCATTACGGGATGCTGGCGAAAACGCTGAGGCCTCCGGTCATGAGCGCGATAGGCGTCTTTGCGCCCGGAATGAGGGACTACCTCGAAGGGTCGCTCCCCGATATGAAGCGGAAGGCCGTGGAGTTCGGGCCGGAAACGGACCCAATATTTCACAGCGCGCCGTGCCTCATTGTGATAACCTCGAAAAAAGCCAACATGCTGGGAAAAGACACGGCTCTGACGGCGCAGGAAACGATAAGGGTTCTTGCGCACGCGATGGGGCTGGGCACATGCGTGAGCGGGTACGCCATCGGCGCGCCGTCCATAGTGTCGAAGGACTTGAAAATTCCGAGGGAACAAAAAATCCAGACAGTGTTCACGCTGGGATACCCGGCGCTCAAATACAGAAAAACCGTGGACAGAAGGCCGCCGCAGATGGACCGGGCGGAGAACTGACGCGGGGCCGCTCTCGCGGCATATTTACGAATTCGCGGCAATGAGGTTGCTTTCGTGACGGCGCAAAAAACGCGGGGTCCGGTTTTACTGTTTTTCCTTGTGATCTCGCTATGGTTTTTCCGGGGCGTGGCGTTTCGGGGCGAGAACTTCGTCGCTGCGGACGCCTTGGCCCGGCATGCGCCGTGGAGCGCGCCCGGAGGGGATGGCGCTCGCGCAAAAGTCGGCAATCCTGAACTTGAGGAATCCGCCACAGCGTTCTTCCCAGCGCATCTTCACGCGGCAAGGTGGATAGGCGAAGGGACGGTTCCGATGTGGAACCCGCACGCGATGTGCGGCGCGCCGTTCGCGACATCCGGAGAAGGCGGGATGTTCTATCCGCTGAACGCGCCGTTCTATCTGGCGGGCAAGGCGATAGAGGCGGTGAACTGGGGGGCGGTGGCGCATGTCGCGCTCGGAGGGCTGTTCGCGTTTTGCATGGGGCGCGCGCTGGGGATGGGGTTCCGGGCCGCCGCAGTGACGGGCGTCGTTTTCATGTTCAACGGGTGGCTGGCATCGAGGATGATGTCGCCGCATCTTTTGCGGGCCGGGGTGTGGCTGCCGCTGATGGTGTGCCTTTACGAGTTATCTCTCAAGAGGAAGAGAGCGGCGTTCGCCGTGTTGAGCGGAGTCGCCGGGGCGATGCCGTTTCTGGCGGCCAGTCCGCAGGTTGGCATGATGTCTCAACTGTTCGTCGCGTTGTACGCCGCGTTTAGATTTTTCACTTCGCCCGCGAAAAGCAAGGGTCTCGCGGCGGCGGCGTGGGTCGTGTCCGTGGTCGTGGCGGCGGGGATAGCTTCGGTTCAGACCATGCCGTCGGCGGACGCGATAATGAGGGCGGCGTCGCAGCCGGGAGCGCTGGCGGACGTGGTGATGTCTCCGTTTGACATAAAGCACCTAGCGATGGTGTTCGCGCCGGATGTGTTCGGCAACCCGGCGGCGGGCGGCTACCGCGGGGAAATGGATTACATGACGATGTGCGCGTACGCGGGCGCGTTGCCTCTGATACTTGCCGCCGTTGCGGTTTTCCGGGGTTCGGGGCGGATAAGGTGGTATTTTGCGGGGGCCGCCGTCGTATCGGCGATTGTGGCTCTCGGTTCGCCAATCAGCATCATCGCGCTTATTATCCCGTGGCGGCACATGCCGCAGCCCCGCGAGGCGCTGTTCATATTCTCGTTCTGCGTTTCCGCTATGGCGGGTTTCGGATGGGCGGCTGCGGAGAAGGACGGAACATTCAAGGAGAGGGTGTCGGCGCTCGCGTTGCCAGTCATCGTGTGCGCGGCGGCGCTTGCGGCGTTTTTAGGCGCGGCTGCATTCGCTCCCGCAGGGGACGGAGCGGAGAGGGCGGGCGCGTTGGCGATAGCGTCAGGCGCGGCGAGGTGGGTAGCGTTCGCGGCGGCGGGCGCGGCTGTTCTGACAGCCGGTTTCTTCCGCGCGCCTTTCAGATGGATTCTCGCTGTGGCAATCATAATTTTGGACATAGGTCTTTGGGCGTCGTCGCTGAACCCGACGACCAAGCCGAGGGAGTTGTTTCCGCCGACAGCGGTGACGGACCTTCTTCAGGCGGACCGAAGCCTTTTCCGGATACACGGCGTCGGCGATCCGGATGTGTTCAAGCCGGACGCTGCGTCGGTTTACGGCCTGTTCGACATCAGGGGCAGGCTCGATGCGTCCACCGGGCGGTACGCGAAAATATTGGACGCGATATCGGAAGATTTTCGCGGAGCGGCTGACGCAACAGCGCCCGTTCCGATGGATGTGATGCGATTTCGCGCTCCGATACTCAACCTGATGAATGTGAAGTACGCGATGTCCGAGGAATGGCCCGCCGACTACGACGACCCGCAGTTCAGGAGGATGATAGCGAGGGACGCGCGGTTGACTATAAATGAAAGCGCGCTGCCTCGGTTTTTTATGGTGGACGATTGGCGCGCGCTGGACGGCCCTGATGAGGTGTTTGAAGCCATGATGTCAAGGGACTTCGACCCCGGCGCGGCAGTCCTTCTGGACTCGCGGGAATTCAGCGGCGGCGCGCTCCCGGCGCCATCGCCGCCTGCGGCGGCTCCCGACCGCATCGGAAGGGTTCCATTGCTGATAAAATACTTTTATTACAGCCCAGATTTAGTGTCGTTCATGGCGGTGGCGGGCAAGGCGGGGATGCTGGTCGCGTCAGAGGCGAACGCGCCCGGTTGGAAGGTCGCCGTCAACGGGCGTCCGGCCTCGATATACACCGCCAATTACGTGTTCCGCGCCGTTCCTCTGGAGGCGGGCGAAAACCATATCGTGTTCACATACAAGCCCGCGTCGGTTGCCATTGGGAGCGCCGTTTCGACCGCCGCGGCAGCCGCTTCTTTATTGGCTTTAATTGCTTTGCCGATGTTGCGTCCTGAACCCCGAACCAGAAAAAAATGATAGAAAAATATGGCAGCAAAAGAAGCCGGTTTTCCGTCGCGGAGTGGAGAATCAGAGAAGGAAATGCGATTATGCGGTTATTTTTTATTTGAATAACAAATAGAAAATATTCGATATTCATAGAATGACAAAAATCACCTGAAATATATACAAAGAATACAAATGTGATATATTTTATGCGCAGTTGAATATTCGTTTATGGAATGATGGAATGATGATGACGCGAATCCCCAAGAATTGCGTATGTTTGTTTGTGGCTGTGGGGTTGTTCTATTTTTCGACCGCGCGCGCCCAAATTTATGTTGAATCGGGAAGTTCCTCCGCAATAATCGTTGACAACACGGAGATAATACTGGATGTCGCGCCCGCGACGCGTGGTGGAGAGTTGTTCGTGCCGTTGACGGACGATCTGGCGACGGCGCTTGGGGCGGAGTTCGAATACTACGATGACGGCGGGCGCGCGGCAGCAAAAGTGACGATGCCGGGAGCGTCGCTGTCGTTCACGGAGGGCGCGGCCGTTTATTCGTCGGGCAGTGTAGAAAGGGCGCTGCGGGGCGCGCCGTTCATGCTCGGCCCGTGGCTTGCTGTCCCGGCCGTGGTCCTCTTTCAAGAAATCGGATACGACGCCGAGTTCGCCGACGGCAACAAGTTCGTTTCCAAGAAGTCCCGGTCGGCTTTTGTAGAGCAGATTCCGGAACAGTTGTTTTTGCCGGAAGCTGAACCGACGAAAATCGAACAGCCTGAGAAAGCGGCGGTGGAGCCGGAAGCGGCTCCCGCGAGAAAGCCCGCTCCCTTTCAATACACTTACGAAAATTCATTTGAATACAAAAACAACAAGATATCAGGAGACGCCGCCAAGAGCAGCATACAGCCAGAATCAGACGGGTACAACAAGTTCAATCTGAGGGCGGTCGGGGAGTTGGCGAACGGATATGAAATCTCCGCCGCGCTGAGAACATCGAGCACGACCAACAGAGATTTCCGGCAGGGCGAGGTGACCAATTTTACCTTGGACGCATCGCGAGGCAACACGCTTCTGAAGTTTTACGATTTGAATCCGAAGATATCCCGGTTCGTGATGAGAAACTATCAGATGCAGGGATTTCAATATGGGAGGACGAGCGGCGGGATAACGACCTCAGTCATGATAGGAAGGACGCCCAAGAGGCTTTACGAGTCGTTGTACACCCGGAATGTGATTGCCGCGAGGGTGGAGAAACGAGCCGGGGCCGCGTGGAGATATTCGGCGACGCACGCTAGGATAGACGATGTCAGATATCCTGAAATAACTGACCGGCACGAGAACAGCGTGACGACATTCACGGTTGGATACGACACCAAGCCGTTCAATGTGAGCGTCGAGCGGGCGATGAGCGCCGACAGGGTTTTTCATGGAGAAAGCAGAAGGGCGGACGCGACGAGGATAGACGTGAAGCGGATGGCGCGGAACCTGATGTTTATAGGGAACTACGAGCAGATCGGCAACGAGTTTGTGTCGGAAACGGCGTTTTTCACCCCGGGCCGAAGGGAGTTTTCGGCGTTCGTAAGCGCGCGTCTGAATCCGAGGACGACCGCCACCACCGGCGGCAAGAGTGTTTTGTATTTGGGAGAAAACACTGAAACGATTCCTTTTCAGATATCATCGCAGCCGTTCGCGGCGCGCAAGAAAATGAAGCTCGCGATGAACTTGAGCAACGAGAAGGCGAGGAACGCGACCGGTTCCAAGCTGACGGAGTCGCGACAGTTCTCCGTGTCCGACTGGTTCGGCGGAACAAAACTCGCGTTGAATTTCGACAGGCGCGTTCAGAAGAGCTATCAGGGCGAACTGAACTTCAGGACGAACTTCAAGGCGCAGGCGACATCGAAGCTGACGGACAGGCTGACCGGAACATTTCAATTCAGACAGGAGAAGAGGAATCCGAACCAGACGCCTATAAGCCGGTTCTACAGGGCGCGTTTCGAGTATGAACTGAAAGAGTGGAACGACGTGGGGCTGACTTTCGAGAGATATTACAACGGAACTGAATACGACCGCAACTGCGTGGAGGCGGATTACAGGTTGTTGGACAACATCAACGACAGCGAGATAGCGATCACATACGGGTTCCACAACTATGCGGCGCACAACGAAAACAGAGTGAGCTTGAAATACAGCTACGTAAGATAGGATGGGAGATTTGCGAGTGAGAGCTAACAGAGTCGTCGGTAAGAAGCGGGAATGGAGAGCGCGAGAGGCAGCGTTTATTGCGGCGATCATTTTATTGACTGTCGCGACGGCGGCGTCCCGCGCGGCGGTCGCGGCTGACGCATTGGCGATGTTGGAAAAGGTCGAAGGAAAAACGCTGATACGGCATGAAGGGGAATCCATCTGGCGCGCGGCCGCTGAAGGAGAATCTATACAACCGGGCGACTCGGTGAAAACATTGTCTAATGCGACCGCTCTTGCGGTTTTTGCGAAAGGCGGAGCAGTCGATATCCTGCCGATGACGGAAGTCGTGTTCGACCTAGTGGAAAAGAACGGGCTGACATCAATCGCGATGAGTCTGGAAGCCGGGCGCGCGTTGTTGCGGGCCGAAGACGAAGAAGGAGCGGCGCAATTTGTAATCAAAGCCGGAAACGCGGCGTTCCGGGCAAGAAACGCGTCCGTGTTCGTTGAAGTAAAGGAAGACGGAGGGTGCGTGGATGTGCTGAGCGGGGACGCTTATTTGACATCCACGCTCGACTCGGCAATCAAATTTCCGCTTGTTCACGGGCAAAGGGCGATAGGTTTCTACGCGGACGACTCGATGGAGATGTTCGAAGCGAACATTGCGGATTTCGAGATGTTGACGCATTCCTGCATGCCTGAGCGCAAGCAGGATGAGGCGCGACAAACCGCTCAAACGGAAGGCGGCTCATCTTCGGGGGCAGAAGAAAGACCTGAGATTTCGTCGTTAGCCCCGATACAGGCCGCCTCATACCCCGAAGACGATGCCAACGCGGACGGAGAAGAGCCGGCAGAAGAAGAGTATGAGATATCTGTTTCCACCACTGTCACTATGCAGTTCGCGGTGTCGGAAGCAAAAACGGAAGCGAAGTCGGAAGCGGCGGCGGCTCCCACCGCGCTCGAAACTGTTGCCGAGGAGCAGCCTGTGTGCGCCACACTGCCGCGGATAATAAGGGTATCCGCAAATGAAACGAGCATACTTCCGGGTTCTAGGCCGTCGCTGGATTTCTATGAATGCGGCCCGATGCAAGTAATGTTTATCGGCACCGCCGAAGACGGATGCGGTCCGATCGAAAAAGTGATGATAAAGATTGAAGACGAAGACGAAGAGACATATCAGGCGGACGGAAAAAAGAGTTGGTCATACACGGCGGCGGTGGAAAAGGCGGGGACATGGCCGATTAAAATCTGGGCGGTGGACGAGACGGGCGCTGTTTCGGCTGGATTTGAATTCCGGATGGAAATGGAGAAAAACGTCGAGCCGCCTAACGTGTCGTTGCAGACAATAGCGAATAGGCAGGCCCCGTCATTCGGCGGCCGCATGAAACTGAATAAATCTCGTCTGACGAACGGAAGAATGAGTATTGAGGGAACGGCAGATTCACCCCGTTGCGATATTTCAAGAGTGGACGTGAGCGTGAACGACGGAACGGCGTGGAACAGGGCGAACGGAGGAGGGGTCTGGTCTTATTCCTTCGTTCCGAGGGACGGGACGTATGAGATAGTTGCCAGAGCGGCGGACGATGACGGGCAGGAGTCCGCCGTGACCGCGACCGTCGAAGTGCAATACATAGACAAGACGGACGAGGAATTACTGAGGATCGACTTCGACGCTCTCATGGCGGCGTACAGGGATAAGAACGCCGGAGGTTTCATCGACGGCGTTTCAAGCAGGTACTCTTCTCCGGTGAATACGATTGAGGACCTTTCGCGCCTCGATTATTCGCTGAACACCAAATTCATGGAACAGTCGACGGTGTATATCCGGTATCTAGTGGTTTCGACGACAGTGAGCGGGAACACTGGGCGTGTGATGTTCAACTGGGACACGGACAGAAGGACGGCTGGTTATACGCATACCGGCACATTCGTGTTCGACTTGGACGACGAAGGGTGGAGGCTTCTGACAGTGTCCGACGCGGACACGTTTCTGAGGCACACCGACGAGGCGGCGTATATATCAGTCCGCGCGTCTGAAGCTCAGCTAAAGGCGAACAGGGCGGACACCGCGACGATATATCTGGAAGTCCGCGACTCGGCATACAACCCGGTAAAAGACGGAACGATGATAACTTTGCTCGCGAGTTCGGGAGAAGTTGACGCGGTGGCGACAACATCGGAAGGGCTGGCTGAGGCGACATATACGACAGGTTCATCTGCTGGAACCGCAGTGATAACGGCAAGGCGGGGAAGCGCCGCCGGAACAGCGTCTATCGTGATAGTCGAAGAGTCGCCCCCCGGACCGCCGGAAGAACCGGGCGGATGAGGCGTTTGCGCGCGGCGCGCGTAGATTGAGGAACAGGCTAATTTTGGAAGGAGTCAGGTTATGAAAAAAATTTCTATTGTTGTTTTCGCGGTTTTATGCGCGTCGGCAGTGGCGCTGGCGGCCGTTCCGCAGTTGATAGACTATCAGGGCTACCTGATGGAGAGCGGCGCGGCTGTGAACGGCACGAAGAGCATAACGTTCAAACTGTACGACGCGGCGTCGGGCGGCTCGCAACTGTGTTCGACAGGAGCGCAGACGGTGACTGTCACGAAGGGCGTATTCTCGCACTCAATCGGCTCGACCGGCTGCGACCTTTCGACCATCAACTGGGACAATCCGGTGTATCTGGAACTGACGGTCGAGGGAACGACACTGGCGCCCAGAGAGAGAATCGCGGGCGCGGCGTATTCGGTGCAGACGAAGGCGTTGAATGTGATTTTCGCGCCGTCTGGCAATTTGTCCGCGACCAACGCCCAGAGCGCGATAGAGGAACTCGACGCGGAGAAACTAGCTAAAACAGGCGGAACAATCACAGGCTCGCTATCGCTCACGGGAGATGTGACGTCGGCCGGGACGGTAACAGCGGCCACTTTCGAAGGAGACGGCTCGGCGCTCACCAACATCAGCGCGGGAACTCACAACCACGACTCGGCGTATGTGAACGCTGGCGGGGACGCGATGACGGGGCAGCTTACATCGACGGTGACAACCGGAACGGCTCCGTTCGTTGTGGCTTCGACTACGAAGGTGACGAACTTGAACGCGGACGCGCTTGACGGGCTGGACTCTACGGCGTTTATGGCGGCTTCTGCGGACAACTGGGTGAACGCCACCGGCGACGCGATGACAGGCGCTCTGACGATGTCAGCAAGTTCAGTCGGGAGTGTGTTCTCCTCGACCAATTCAGGCGCGGGCAAATCGGGGTCTTTTATATCCACCAACGGCACGAGTGGAGATTCGACTTTGTATGTGGAAAGAAATTCGACGACATACAGCCAGAACATTGAATCATGGAACAAAGGCGAAGGGTATGCGTTTGTAGGCTACAGCGATGCGACGGCAGGAGGAGGGGCAGGTTACTTTCAGACAAATGCTGGCTCGGTTGGGCATGGAATAATGATAAAAATGAACGGAAACGGCGACGGGTTGCACTTCAAGCATGAGGTGGCCGGAACGCCGGTGATGACTTACGCGCACGGAATGGGCGCGACGACGACACTTATCGACGAGAATGGAGCATGGGCCGGAGCTACTAACAGTGTTCTTAAATCCGGCGATGCGATGACGGGCTCTCTGAACATGGGGGGCAATAACATATCCAACGCGGGAACAGTGACGGCCGCCGCGTTTGACGGCGACGGCTCGGCGCTGACGAATATCGCGGCGGGAACGCACAACCATGACGCGTCGTATGTGAACGTGGGCGGGGACGCGATGACAGGGCAGCTCACATCGAGCGTGGCGGACGGAACGGCTCCGTTCGTTGTGGCTTCGACTACGAAAGTGACGAATCTGAACGCGGACGCATTGGACGGGCTTGATTCAACGGCGTTCATGGCGGCGACAGCAGACAACTGGGTTGACGCGGGCGGAGACGCGATGACGGGCGCTCTGAACATGGGAACGAACGACATCACGAATGCGGGAACAGTGACGGCCGCCGCGTTTGACGGCGACGGCTCGGCGCTGACGAACATCAGCGCGGGAACGCACAACCACGACGCGTCGTATGTAAACGTCGGCGGCGATACGATGACTGGACAACTCACATCGAGCGTGGCGGACGGAACGGCTCCGTTCGTTGTGGCCTCGACGACGAAAGTGACGAACCTGAATGCGGACGCGCTTGACGGGCTGGACTCGACGGATTTCATGTCGGCGACCGCAGACAACTGGGTAGACGCGGGTGGCGACGCGATGACGGGCGCGCTTACGATGAACAACGTCGTGATAAATATGAGCGGCGCGAACGCTGACATAACATTCGACAACGCGGGGGGCGCATTGACGCTGGCAGGCGGCGCAATTACCGACAGCGCGGGCAGCGTGAATATCAACGACGATGTTGATATCAACGGCGTTATCCAGTCGAGTTTGCCGATAAACAATGTTGTGTTCCAACACGCGGCGCCGGGAAGGATGGCTCTGAACGCCGCCAACAGCGCTGAATCGGTCATATCATGGTCGCCGACGGGGCTTAACCTCGCATGGAACGTGTGGGAAGACGGGGTGTCTTGGCAGAACGGAAACGGAGCCGCGCCATCCGCCAACTTGCGCATCAGCAATGGAGCGCTTGGAACGGACAGGGCGTTGGAGTTTATGTCTGCTCTTGCCGGAACTCCCGAATTTTATTCCAGAATGGCGATAACTTACGCCGGCAAAGTGGGATTCGGCACGGCGACGCCGAGCTACAATCTTCACTTGAAAACAGGCGACGAATCTTCTGTCATAGCTGTTGATAGCGGAAGCGGTTCGGCCCAGCTTTCTGAACTGATGTTTTCCGATAGAGGAACGCCTAAATGGAGCATCTTGAAAGACACGGCAAACGGATTTGACATAACCGAGGAATCGGTGGCGATGGGCAGGCTGCACATATTACCGGGCGGCAACGTGGGCATAGGCACGACCAGTCCTGCGAACAAACTGGATGTTGAAGGCTCGATGGCGGTTGGCGCGACATATTCCGGCACGAGCGCAGCCCCGGCGAACGGACTGATTGTCGAGGGCAATGTAGGCGTCGGCACTGACGCCCCAGACGAAAAACTCCATGTTCAAAGCGGAGCTACTACAAGGATTCATGTTGAATCGACCACCGCCTCCCCTGCCAGCCTGTGGCTTGAGACGCCTGCTTCATCCTATATGTGGTGGGCAAGATCTGCGAGTGATGGAATATCCCTGAAGAACCAAAATACATCGGCTCAGCTGATGACAATCGACAACGTCGGCAACGTTGGAATCGGAACGCAAACCCCGGCACACAAACTCCACGTCGACAACATCGACGCAAGCGGCAACGGCGCGTACTTTACCACAAGCAACACGGGCAATAATACCGGCCAGACGGTTTACGCTCTCAACGCCGGCGGCGGCTCTTCCCGCGCCGGGCGCTTCGAAAACAACAACGCCGCAAACACGGCCTGCTCACTCTGGGCAAACAATACCGGAGGCGGCGAAGCCTTATGCGGAGAAATCAACAACGCTGCCAATTCCAGTACCGCGATTAAAATTGCCACTAACGGCGACGGCATGGCCGCAACATTCTCATTGACTAAAGTCGACAATGCTAATAACGCTGTTCGCGTGACCCACGCCGGCGTCGGTTCAGGCGACTCTGCCGGCATCAGGGTAACGACAACCAATACCGCTCATGGCATTGACTCTCGCACAACAGGCACGGCAGGCAGGCCCGGGAAGTTCATTATCGAAAACGCCGCAAACAATAACGATGTTCTTTTTATTTCAACCGTTGGCACAGGCCGCCTCATTGACACCAACAAGGGCGCATACCTCTCCAACACGGGCATTTGGACCGACGGTTCTTCGCGCAAGTACAAAAAGGATATCACGCCTCTCACTCAGGATGAGGACCGCAAAATGCTCGACGTGGTGAAAGGCATCGAGGTTGTGAGGTACCGCTACAAAGATGAAAGTCCGGACCGGAAAATGACCATCGGCGTCATCGCTGAGAACGCGCCGGACGAGATGACGGACGAAACCAAGGAAGGCGTGCAGCCGGTCAAAGCGTTAGGCATGCTCATCGCCGCAATGCAGGCTCAACAGGAACTCATTGAAGAACTCCGCAGGGAGATCGACGCTTTTAAGAATGACGCGAGATGACAGACACATTAAAACTATGGAAAACGCGCCTTGCGGTTTTCACAGGGACGGGTTTTTCCGAGAATGCGAGCGTGAACGAACCTATAGCGATTGTACGGTTACAAATGTCTTATCGCCATATGGCCTTATTGTTCAGGGAGCGATGGATGAAACTCAGGATATTGAGCGCATTGATTGCGATTATAGCGGCGGCGCTGTGCGCGCCCGCGCACGCCGGAACGAATAAAACCGGCGGGGACTATCAGGCGTTGCAGGACGCGGTCAACGTCAGCGGCGGAGGATCATCCGGCGGGAATTTTGCGTTGATTTCTTCCGTCGGCCAGCGCTCCAGCAACAGGCTGGCTACCGGCGGCGCTTTCTCCTGCGTCAGCGGATTGCTCGGCTCGGTCGACACAGACGTCCCGGCCGTCTCAATTACAGGCCCGACGGCGAACCAATCCTTAAACGGCTCCGTGGCCCTCGTCGGAACAGCGTTCGACAGCAACGATGTTCAGTGGACGCTCTACATCGGCCCCGGCGACGCCCCGACCGTTTGGACTCAGGTCGCGTCCGGCTCCGGAAACCGAGCTGTTTCTTATACATTCGGCGCGTGGGACTCCTCGCGCTACGCGGGCCGCTACACGTATAAACTCGTCGCTATCGACTCGCGTGGCAACGCTGCTCAGGCGACCGTCACTTTCAGTGTGGATTACACTCTGTCGATTTCCGGCTCCATCCCTGCCATGCAGTGGGTTTTCATAGGCTTGCCCGCGGCGCCGGCGAATCCTGACCCGATTTCAATTTTCGGAAACGGCGAATACAAGGTGTTCCGTTGGAACCCCGAAGCCGCCCCGGACCCGCACACTGACAGATACAGATATCCGGCGGAGATAGAGCCGGGCCACGGGTTCTGGATAAAGTCTTACGACGGCCCGATGAGCTACACGTACGAAGCGTCGCGCACTCCCACCAGCGAACTGTACTCGCTTCCCGTCAAGCCGGGATGGAACCAGATAAGCTCGCCATATGATTTCCCGTTTAACTGGGGAGGAGTTCAGGTGCGGAAGGACGGGACGGTTCACGATCTTTCCGCCGCCGCCGGAATGGGACTGATACACTTGACGTTTTACACCTACGACCAAGGGAGCGGCGCGTGGGTTCCCGGCGGAGCCGGCTCGACCATCGCCCCTCAGACCGGTTGCTACGTCCGCGCGTACGACGACGTGGAGCTGATGTTCGACCAGAGCGCGCGAGCGCTGTCCCGCATCGTCAGGCCCGTCGAGGAATTGCGCGTCGAAATATCCGCCGCAGTCGGCGACCGCCGCGACTCCAACAACTATTTCGGCATGGCAAACGCCGCATCCGCGGAATACGACGCTCTCGACGCCGAGAAGCCGCCCCGCGCCATGAGGGACATTGAGGACGGCAAGCACATCTCTCTGTATTTCCCCAAATCGAGTTGGGCGAAGAATCCGGGCGACTACTCCGCAGACTTCAGGCCGACCGTCGCAAGGGCGGGGCAGTCGGAGTCTTGGGATTTCGTCGTCGAAACGAACGAAACAGGACAAAGCGTGGAACTCGCGTGGGATTGCGACGCGTTGCCGATTGACAAATATACATTCGCCTTGGTTGACCTCGCGACAGGGGCGAGAGTCAACATGGCTGAACAGTGCGTATACGCCTACGTCGCGGCGGGGGCGGGGTCGTCGACCGCCAGATTCAGGATAGAGATCGTAAGGCTCGGCGCGGCGTCGGCTTCCAAAACCTGTTCGCTAAAAGCCGGATGGAATCTTATCAGCGTGCCGCTGGAGCCGGATGTGACCGGCGCGCTGGTTCAACTCGGAGACAAGCTGCCTCTCGTGGATATTTATCAGTATTACGACGGCGCGTTCTATACTGGCGCGGAAGTGGACATACAGGCCGGACTGGGCTACTGGGCGCACGTCGCGGCTGACACCGAGTTGGAGTTCTTCGGTCTGTCTGTGCCAGAAGGTCAATCCGTCGCTACGCCGCTCGCCCCCGGATGGAACCTTATCGGCAATCCTTTCGAGGCTCCGGTTCCGTGGGACGACTCGGTGGTTTTCAAGTGCGGGGGGGCGGATTACACTCTGTCGGCGGCGGAAGCGGCGGGATATGTGAGACCGGGCCTTTTCGAGTACGACGGTCAGGGGTACATCCCGGCGGTCGAGTTGAAGCCGTGGAAAGGATACTTCGTCAACGCGACGCGCGCGTGCGAAGTGGTTCTGGGCAATGGCGGCGAATAAGGGGCTCGCGGCTCTGGCGGTTCTCGTCGTGTCCGTCTTTATCGCCGGATGCGGAGGCGGGGGAGGCGGAGGCGGAGCGGCCGCGCCCGTTGCGGTTCCATCCCTGTCTTTTGTCAATCCGCAAAACGGGGCCTCGATCTCAGACATAGATTTCAGAAGCGAAAATTTTCAGATAACTGCCGCGTTCTCAGGCTCCGGCCCGGCGAACGCTTCCACTCTCGTCGTCACTTTAAAGATGGACTCCGACGCCGCGCAGAACATCGCGCAATACTTTTCTATATCGGGCAATGAGATCTCAAGCTCAGATATATACGAGTTTAACAGGAGCCTTTTTGATTTGCCCTCAAACGACATTGTTAGGACGATGCGCCTGACCGCTTCCGTCAAAGACGCGGCAGGAAGAACGGCGACCTCGCAAATCGAGTTCGAAGTATATCCCGACGCGGGCCTCCCGCCTCCGGGTTGAGGCGTTTAACAAACTGCACAATAGCTCCATGACGCTCACAGATTAAATTCTGTTGGTTTTACTCATCGCACACCCGCAACATGGTTGCGGGTGCCACCCGGAACAATAGGCAATATCAAATAATGTTTGGCGCAACAATGAAAAGAGCCGATTTTGAAAAGAACGAAGTTCGTCAAAATCGGCGCATAAGAGTTTTTTTGGAAGGGGCGCGGGGAAACCTATTTTTTGCAAAAAAATGGTTTCCCCGAAAAACATTTCCCGTTCTAATCCGCTATCCCATTGCAACTTAAACTGGTCAGATGCGCGGAGGGGTATCGGGGATGACGTCGCCGGGAGCCTTCGGCAGGTAGTCGGGTTTGACTCTGAACTGAGCGGCGAAAAGATCGTCCGAAGCGGTAGGCCTCTGCGTTTCCAACTGTTTAAGCATCGACCTGACGAACTCGCGTTTAGAGTCGTCCTCGTGAGGACATCCGGCTTCCAAACTTGCGATGTTTTGCTCATCGGCGAACTTCTTCACCGTGTGGTCTCTTATGTAGTACAGGGGACGGATAAAATGGTATTCGCCTTTGAAAAGTTCTTGCACGGGAAGCATGGCGGCCACCTCTCGGTTGTAAAACAAGTTGAGAAGGAACGATTCGACGGCGTCGTCTCTATGGTGGGCGAGGATGATTTTGCGGCAGCCCAGTGACTGAGCGGTTTCCAGAAGAGCCTTGCGCCGCTTGCGGGAGCACAGGAAACAGGGCCGTTTTTTCTGCCCGGTCGATTCGGCGAAGATGTCGGTTTTTACAATGTGGATGTCGAGGCCGGAACGGGAGAACCATTCTCTGATCGGCTCCGAGTCGTGTCCCGGCGTCCCAATGTCGATGTGAGCGTATTCTACATGGAAGTCTTTGGTCATACGCACGAACGGCCCCCGAAGCAGGCGGGACATCGCGAGGCTGTCGCGCCCGCCGGATACCGCCATGAGAACGCGGTCGCCGGGGGATATCATGTTGAAATCGACCGCGGCTTTTTCCATCCATTTGCGAAGGTGTTGTTCGAGAGGTGTCATAAGATGCCGCCGGTTGAAACGGGGAGAGGGGTTTTCACGCGCCGGGTTTAGAGCGTTTTTTCCGGATGGGCCTGAAAGTGAATTTCGGCGCGCCGCAGGATGTGCAGAAGTCCGGGCATTTCTCGTCCGGGTAGATGGAGCTTTCGGCCAGAATCTCGCAGAGCCGGCATTCCCAGCTCGTCACGGCGCGAATGTCCGCCCCGCATTTGCCGCAGAAGCTGTGGCCTTCCTCTCCTTCGTGGCGGCAGTCCTTCCGCTTCTCCAGCATCGGGATAAGCTCTTGTTTTATGAATTCGATAATTTCCCGCATCATGGGATGATTATAGACTCGCGCCGCTTCCCGCGCAACAATGCGCAGGCGCGCGCCGTTTGCCTCTCTTCGCGGAATATTGTTGATGAAAGAGCGCCCGTGAAGGTATTATTCATGGATGAACGCGCGCAAGCGCGGAGGAGACGCGGACCGCATGGCAAAAAAGGAAACCGAGACAAATGGAGCGGATTCGCGCGCGGCGGGCCGGATCGTGGACGCTCACGTCCATATCATCCCTCCCGAACGAATGGCCGGGCTGATGCGGTGGATTCACCGCGCTTTCCCCGGCCACCCTGTCCCCGCAGATATAGACGGCGAAGGGACTCTCGCGGACATCGAGGCGGGGGGCGCTTGCAGGTTTTTCAACATGGCATATCCTCTCACGCTGGACGAGACGGACGCGCTGAACCATTTCAATTTCGAGCTGACCCGCAAACTGCCGCAAGCCGTCGGCTGGGGTTCGCTCCACCCGGAGAACCCGGACCGCGCCGGGATAACGCGTAGATGCCTGTCAGAACAAGGTTTCATCGGGATGAAGTTCCACCCTTTCGTTCAGAAGTTTTCGATATTCGACCAGAGGATGACGCCGGTGTATGAGACGCTCAGCGAGATGAAGCGCCCGCTGATTATCCACACCGGTTTCGACGAGTTTTACCGAACGTCGATGCCCGCGCGCGATGTAAGTCGGCTGATATCCTCTTATCCTGACATGCCGGTGGTCATCTCCCACATGCTTTTTCCCGACATCGGCGGAGCGTTCGACATAATGGAAGAGTTCCCGTCCGCGCTGGGCGATTTGACCAATGTGCCGGGGGCGTTGCGGCTCCTCGCGCTTTCTAAAGGCCTAGCGTTTCACGAGACGCCGGAAATGGCCGCTCTCGAAAAGAGAATCCCGGCGTTCGCCGATAGGTTGCTGTTCGGCTCCGACCATCCGGCGGGCATGGGCGGGTACGGCGAGATATACGGCGATTTCTTCAATATCCGGATGGCGGAGCGGGACAGGGAATCGATACTTCGCGGCAACGCGGAGGCCATTGTGGAGCGCTATCTTCCCGGCAGATGGGACTGAACGGAAGCGGCGGATAAATTAAGGACGGAGAACAATTCGCTATGAAGATATCAATCGGAGGAATGTGGCGCGGCAGGCCTGACCCTTCGCGCATAGGCGAGAAAGAGGGCTGGTTCGCCGAGGAGAACAGCGGCGCGGGTGCGCCCGGATGGAGCGCCGCGAAAGTCCCCTCCTGCTGGAACTGCGACCCCAAGTTAGAGCGGTACGAAGGGACATTCTGGTACGCGACGGACTTTTCAGCGCCCGAAGACAGGCCCGCGCGCGAGACCGAAATTTACATCCGTTTCCTTGCCGCCAACTATCTATGCCGCGTGTGGCTCAACGGCGCGCCGCTCGGCGAGCACGAAGGCGGTTTCCTCCCGTTCGAGTTCAAGGCTACGCCGGACTGTTTCGGCAGAGTCAACCGCCTCGTCGCGATGGTGGAGAACTTCCGTTCTCCCCGCAGGATACCCGGCGAGGTTTTCGACTGGTTCAACTATGGCGGAATAGTCAGGGATGTCGAGATTCACACTCGGTCCCCCCGCCGGTTCGACGCCGTCAGGATAACCACCGAACTGAGCGCAGGTGGAGGGGCGGTCGCGAGGGTCGAATACTCCCGCAAATTCGCGTTCCCTTTCGATTGGCGGTTGACGGACGCAGACGGCGCGGTCGTCGCTTCAGGCTCGGTGGAAAGCGCGTCGCCCGGCGGCAGCATCCGCATCAGCGTCGAAAACGCCAGACTGTGGAGTCCGGACGACCCGCACCTGCACAACCTTGAGTTTGCGCCCCGCGAAGGCTCGGAAGCCGACCCGTTCTCGACCCGCGTTGGAATCCGCGAGATAAAAGCTGACGACGCGAAGCTATTGCTTAACGGCAAACAGATAAAACTGCGCGGCGTCAGCCTCCACGAAGAGCAGGTCCCGCACGGGAGGTCGATGCCTCCGGAGCGGCGGCGCAGGGACGTCAGGGATATAAAGGCTCTGGGTTTCAACGCGCTGAGGACGGCTCACTACACGCACGACGAGGCTCTGCTCGACGCGGCGGACGAGGAGGGCCTTCTGGTTTTCGAGGAAATCCCCGTATATTGGGATTTGGATTACGCGAGCGAAAAACTGCGCGGGACAGCCGCCAAAATGACCAGAGACATGATATCGCGCGACTTCAATCATCCCTGCGTCATCCTGTGGTCGGTCGGAAACGAAGTCCCGGTCGAGAACCCCCGCTGCGACAGCTTGATGAGAGAGTTGATGGAGCTCGCGCGCGCCCTCGACCCGACGCGGCTCGCCTCCTACGTCTCCTGCCGGTTCATCTCGGACACCACCCGGCGCGCGTCCGACGTCTGCTGCGTCAACTGTTACGTCGGTTGGTACTACGGGGAAAAGAAGTCGCTCGCGCCCCTCATGGAAATGACCCGGACGACCGCCCCTGACAAACCGTGGATCGTCACCGAGTTCGGCGCCTGCGCCAAGTTAGGATTCCGCAACGCCGCAAACGTCAAATTCTCTGAAGAGTTCCAGCGCGATTTCCTTTCGCACTATATCTCCGTTCTCAACGGCATGGACTGGATTTCGGGTTGGTTTATCTGGATTTACAGGGATTTCAGGAGTCCCATCCGGCTTAATCAGTATCAGAAGGGGTTCAACCGCAAAGGCATAGTCAGCGAAGTGAACGAAATGAAGATATCGGCGGAAGAAATGTCGAAAATAATCAACGCGGAGAAAAGATCGAGGCCGCTTTCCGGGGTGGGATGGAAGGCCGGGCTGTGCGTCGTGCTCGAAAAGGCCGCGTTCGGGATTGCGATGCCGTTCATTTCTAAATCTCAGCGGGATCAGTACAATAAATATTACAGGCGGGACGCGGAACTGTAGTTTTTTTGCCGACGCAGGTTAGCGGCTCGCCGCCGGGAGGCGTCTGCCATGAAATGGAGAACCATTGCGGGGCTTTACGCTATCGCCGTTTCAATTTTTATGTTCTGGATTTGGATGTATTTCGCGATAACGAACAATGTCCCGTTCTTCGAGGAGCGGCCGCTGGAGATGTCGCTTCACATAGCGGCGGAGATGATGACGTGCATGGCGCTGCTGGCGGGCGGCATAGGGTTGCTGAAAAGCATATCATGGGGCCGGAGCGTTTATTTCCTCGGCATGGGCATGCTCGCGTACGCGCTGGTGAACAGTCCGGGGATGTACGTCGAGAGCGGAATGACTCTTATGGCCGCCGTTTTCCCGCCTTCGTTTCTCGTTGCGGTCGTTTTTATTGTCGTTCCGTTGATAAAAATGGCAAAAGACGACTTCTGACGCGGACGAACCGGATGCGGGAGCGGACTAATGGAAATAATTCCGATTAAATATGGAAACCTGATGGGGTCGCCGGACATGAAGGCGGCTTTGTTCGCGGCGGGAACATCCACCCCGGAAGCGGACGCCGTGTGGGACGACCTCGCGGAGATAAAAATCCGCATGGGCCAGAACGGGGCTTCAACATCCCTGCTGATAAAAGAGAGCGGACACCCCTTGTTTCCGGCGGTGGTTGACCTGTCGTTCATCTGCGCCGACCCGGAAATGAGAGGCGAAAAATCCGTCGCCGCCGCGCTCGCCGCCCTCGATTCTAATGGCGTCTCCCCCGGCGAACTGAAGAGCCTTTTCGTGACCCATCCCCACGCAGACCACTTCGACCCGCGACTGACAGCGATGTTGCCGAACGCGCGCGTCTTTGCTCATCCCGCTTCGCGCATCCCCGGAGCCGAACCTCTCGACATGTCGTCGCTGCCCGCGTGGATGACCTGTCTGAACACGCCGGGGCACGGAACGCCGCATTGCAGCTACATATTCGACGCGGCGCAGTGGGACCTCGCCATCGCCGCCGCCGGAGACCTCGTCATGAGCCATGCCCACTACCTGAGCATGGACAAGCCCCTTGCGTACGCGGACCCTGAAGCCGGGCGCGCCAGCGTCCGCGCGCTCCTCGACGCCCTTTCCGCCCGCAACCTCAAATACCGCATGGTCATCCCCGGCCACGACATGCCTTTCTTCGTCTGACGCCCCAAGCGGACATTGTTCTTCATCCGCCAACGTCGTTGGATATTTTGTAACAAACAAAGAAATATTCCGTATGTGTTTTATAATAACGGTCATGATATAGTAAATAACTATAATTCAGAAAAGGAGGTGTCGCATGGCGGGAAAACCGACGAAATGTGTTGAACCGGCAGGAGGGCCTGTTGTCGCGGAGCGAAGCTCTGAAAAGCCGATTACAACACAAGAAAAGGAGGCGAAAACCATGACGGCGAGAGTGGGAGGTCCGGCTCCCGATTTCGAGGCGGGAGCGTACTTCAACGGGCAGTTCCAGAACATCAAGCTATCAGACTACAAAGGGAAATGGGTGGCGCTTTGTTTTTATCCGGGCGACTTCACCTTCGTTTGACCGACTGAATTGAGCGCGGTCGCGCTCAAATACAATGATTTGAAGAAACTCGGCGTGAATGTTCTCGCGATGAGCGCGGACAGCAGGTTCTCGCACAAAGTATGGCACGAGGAAGAGCTTTCAAAGATGGTTAAGGGCGGGATGCCGTTCCCTATGTTGTCTGACGCTGGCGGCAGAATAGGAAGCGTCTATGGAGTCTATGACGATGCAAGCGGCGTCAATATCCGAGGCCGTTTTCTCATCGATCCGGATGGAATCATTCAAGCCGTCGAGATTATGACTCCTCCGGTGGGAAGGAATTTCTCCGAACTGATAAGGCAGGCACAGGCGTTTCAGCTTGTAAGGAAAACCAAAGGGCAGGAAGTTACTCCCGCAGGCTGGAGACCCGGAAAGAAAACGCTGAAACCCGGCCCGGACCTCGTCGGAAAAGTATGGACGAAATGGAAACCCGAAGAAGCTTTCGAGTAATTGTCGAAAGCGAAAACGGAAATAAAAAACCGGCTCAATGCCGGTTTTTTTTATCCCGAATCCTTCATTAGGATTCGGGTTAAAACGAAACTAACCCTTTCATACCTGAATTCAGACTTGCAACCCCCCGGTTTGCTGGATTGTTTACATCGACTTTTCAACAGATAAATTGTCAGTATCAGAATAGTGTGGATTCATCCCGGCTTCATCATATTTATGACAATGCTGACGATTGAAAACCTGTTCCAGACAAGCTTCGAAACGTCCATGCACTATCCCTATCAATGATAGAGCGTTGTTATTTATAAAACGCACTAAAAATAAGTGCGCATTATATAATAGTGCGCTATGCTTGACGATATGGCATTCTCCGTTTAAACTATGATTAATCTTTAGGGGGTGGTCTCATGGACATAATTACTGGAAATGCGGTTGTAGGAGAAAACTATTTATCGACAAGGAAATTTCTGGTCGATGATCTACGTGATTATTTGCTCAAAGGAAAGTCTGTCCTTATCGATTCTCCGCGAAGATTTGGCAAAACCAGTGTGATTAAAGAGCTTGCTTTCCAAGAAGAATCTCAAAACAACATAAAGGTTCTATTTTTAGATATTGAATCAGAAAAGACGGTTGTTGCTTTCTGCAAAGCTTTTTTTAGAAAAGCATTGAGTCTTTTCCCAACCAAAGAAAGGAATGAGCGCCTTAAAACATTTTTTGGCGACACTTGGAATATGATCGCCGGCCGTGTGAAAAAAATAGGGGGTCATGAGTTTGAACTAGAATTGAGCGAAAAGACTAGGGATTATGATTTTGAAAAATGGAAAGAAGTTATAAACGCGCTATTGTCAGGACGGCCAACCGGCGGAGAAAAAGTTGTTTTCGCGTTTGACGAGTTCCCGGATTTAATTCTCAGTCTGAAAGAAAACGCGGATAGCGCGGCGGACTTCACAAGGGAAGCCGACAGCCTGCTTGCGTGGCTGCGTTCGCTGCGTCAAGAAAGCGGGCAGCACACCTTTGTCTTCTGTGGTTCTATCAATCTTAATTACACACTTGACGCTATCAGCGCGCGTCACCGGATCAACGACCTTGAAAGGCTAGTCGTTCCCGTTATGGACAAAGGCGAAACAGAGAAATTGCTCGCGACTCTTTTTTCATCGATCGACATAAACGTGGAGCCTGCCGCCATGGAATTTCTTTCGGGGATTTGTATGGGAGGGCCTCCTTATTACGGCCAAATAGTAGCAAAAGAATTTAAAAGCGGAAGAGTGAAAAGTATTGACGTGGAAACAGCGATGGGTTTAGTAGACAATATGATATGCGGTGAAAACCACGACCTCCGCCATCTCAGGACTCGGATGAACAAGCTTTTTTCCTCTTCTGAGCTTATGGTGGCCAAACTCATACTTAAGGCATTATGCGGCGCTGAAGCTATGCCCGAAAAAAGAATTTATGACGAATACATCAGTGGCAAATGCGACTATGAGCTGTTTGCCGCCATACTCGGCAGGCTGACACACGAGGGATATGTCATGCGCGAACCCGAAGCGGGAGGCGGAATCAGGTTCGTTTCGCCGCTTTTTAAAAAGTGGTGGGCGAGCAAGGAGGAGTCGCGACAATGAACAACAAATACAATCCACGGCTGTCGAGCCATGAAGAATTAAAAAACTCCTTCGTCGGCAGAGATGAGATTTTTAAAGATCTGCTTGACGATATAAGGCTGTTCGAGGGCAAGTCTGTCAAACAGCATTGGATGTTCTATGGGCCGAGGGGAATAGGGAAATCTCACCTTCTTACGCTTGCTTATCATGAAGTCAGAGAAGACAAGGAGCTAAGTAAAATCTGGATTCCCGCGCTTCTTCCAGAGGAAATAAGGCTGGTTTCCGATCTTTCCAGTTTTTTGGAGAAAGTCCTGCGGGAGATCATAAAAGAACTTGAGGCGTCGGCGGACGGCAAGGAGTCGGCGTTGAAACTGGAAGAGGCCGTGAAGACAGTCAAGGGAAGTCTTAAGGGCAAAGAAAAAAGCTCTGATAGGGCGCGGAGTTATTTCGCCATCATAGACGAAATCTTTAGTGACGGCAGGAAGCGAATTCTGCTGCTTGCGGAGAACATGCAAGGAATTATCGGACGAAGGATGAGCGTTGACGAGCAGAAGCATTTAAGGTCGTTTTTGCAGACGAGCGACGCGCTCATGCTTGTTGGAACAGCAACAACCGTCTTTAAGGAACTCACGGATCACAGCCTGCCGTTTTACAATTTTTTCAGACTTGAACGGCTTGAGGAGCTTTCCCAGTCGGACATGAAAAAACTGGTGTTTAATGCGATAGATAGACATGGGCGAATGGAGGAAAAAGACAAGGCGGCGCTGGCGCCGAAGCTTAACGCCGCGCACGCGCTTACCGGTGGCAACCCGAGAATGGCCGCATTCATGGCCGACATCGTCTGTTGCGAGAACGTTGAGCCTATGCTGGATTTCATGATGAAGCTCATCGACGAAATCACTCCTTATTACGACGCAGTGTTTAAGGATGTGCCGGAGCATCAGAGGAACATTTTAGACGTCCTAGCCGAATATGAACCCGCTCAATCACCTGCGGATATAGCATCAAAGCTGGAAACCGGAAGCGAGGTGATAAGGAACTATCTCATCCCTCTAAAAGACAACGGATATGTTCGCCTCGCCTTCTCCGACGGCAGATCGAACTATTACTGTTTGAATGAATATCTCTACAGGATATTTCGTCAAACCAGAGGGGGGCATCCGAGGGACAGAGACCGCTGGGTCATCGAGTGGCTGTTTCTGCTTTATTCATTTGATGAAATTTCTGCTATGAGAGACAACGTTTCACAAGGCGTTGTGCGCGTCAGAGACACGAATGTCATGAAGAAACTTCTCTCCGAAGCGGTGGAATACCGTAAAGCAAATCCTGTTGATTGCGACAATATTGAAATGATTAAACGCATGGCGGCGGGGACTTCTGACAAAGCGGAAAAGACAGAGCCGACAATGACTCTTGTAATAGAACATATTAAGAAAAAGGAATTTGAACAAGCGTTGGAAGAGATGCTAATAATGGAACAAGAAGATGAAAACCATACAAATAATGCCATGTTCAACTATGTGCGGGCTACTTGTTTATTTTGTCTTGGGCGTCATCAAGAAGCGATCGAATCATTTGAGTTAGCTGCCGGGCAAGACTCGGATGCGCATAGAATATTTAGCGGCTGGGGGAGCAATCTTATAGCTTTAAACAGATATGAAGAAGCGATAGAGAAGTTTGAGATTGCCGCGAGGATTAACCCTGAGGATCATTCAATATATTCCGGTTGGGGGCACAGTCTTGTGGCTTTAAAAAAGTATAAAGAGGCCGCTGAAAAGTTTGAGACTGCCGCGCGTTTGAACTCTGATGATTATATGACATACTCAGGCTGGGGGCACAGCCTAAAGGTTTTAAATATGAATGAAGAAGCAATTGAGAAGTTTGAGATTGCCGCGCGGTTGAATCCCGGTGATTATCTTTCATACTCCGGCTGGGGGCACAGCCTTGCGGCTTTAAACAGACATGAAGAAGCTATTGAGAAGTTTGAGACTACTGCGCGCCTGAATCCCGATGATTATATGACATATTCCAGTTGGGGACGTAGCCTAATGGCTTTAAACAGACATGAAGAAGCCTCTGACAAGTTTGAGATTGCCGCGCGTATTAATCCTAAAGATTTTTTAATATACACTGGCTGGGGACGCAGCCTAATGGCTTTAAACAGGAATATAGAAGCCATGGAGAAGTTTGAGACCGCTGCGCGCCTGAATCCCGATGAATATTTAATATATCTTGTCTGGGGTAATAGTCTTGCGGCCTTAATTAAGCATAAAGAAGCCATGGAGAAGTTTGAGACCGCTGCGCGCCTGAATTCCGATGAATATTTGATATATCTTGTCTGGGGTAATAGTCTTGCGGCCTTAATAAGGCATGAAGAAGCTGTAGAGAAATTTGAGAATGCTGCGCGTTTAAACTCCGATGATTATATGACATATTCCGGCTGGGGGCACAGCCTTGCAGCTTTAAACAGGCATGAAGAAGCTATTGAGAAGTTTGAGACTACTGCGCGCCTGAATCCCGATGATTATATGACATACTCCAGTTGGGGACGTAGCCTAATGGCCTTAAACAGGCATGAAGAAGCAGCAGGAAAGTTTGAGATTGCCGAGAAATTAAACTCTGATTTCAATAACTTTACTGACCTAGCGTTATGTCAAATACAGATGGAGAGGTATGACGAAGCAACCCTTTCTTTAATCAGGGCATACAATTTGGAAACGCGCATAACAATATCCGGGATGCTGGAAGAAACGGCCGCGAAGCTGAATCCCGAAGAATATATCAGGATGTTTTATTCGAAGGTAGAGGGAGAGAGGTTCACGGATGAGGAGTTGTGCGCGCTTCTTGCGGCGACGGACAGGTTTGAGGCCGCAACGGACTGCTTAGCTAATCTTCGGGAAAAGTATCTGGTGAAGAAGGAGAACAATAAAAAGGATTTAACGCTGTTGACAGGGTTGTTGAAAATGCAACTCTTCACCAAGCTTGCACGAGGCAAAGGGGCGGAGGCTTTGCGCGTCGTCGATTTGATTGTTGCGGCTCTGAAATATTACGGTGAAAATAATAAAGATGATAAAAATGAGAAAGAAGAAGAGATCCGCTTAATCACGTTTCGAGTCATTCTGCTTCATGCGGCGGGAAAATCTACGGAGAAAGATTCGGTTAATGTCATAGCGAGGTTCAAGGAAGCGCGAAATGATGGGTTGCCGTGGTCTGAAAGCCTTGAGATTGTGTTCAAGTGCATTACCGAGCCGAAAACATTAGAAGCAAAAAAAGCAATGGCGGACAAGGCGATAAGAGCGATTGTGAAAATCATCCGAAAACAAGCGAAAGAACTAGAATTCGCTGAAATATAGAATACTGGTTACAATAATATTTTTATGAATGGTCGCCATAGGTGTTAAGAGAAAACTGCATTGTTGTGAGATTGATACAAGTAAACTTATATATTATTGCGGGTACGGGAAAATGGGTTCCCGCTTTCGCGGGAATGACAACAAAATAATAAAGGAATGTCGGTGATTCTTTATAACCACAAAGACACAGAGGCACAAAGAAATTAAAACGAAATTGCCAAGAAGAATGAAGGGCGAGATGCTGTGAGAAGAGTTCGGGGTTAAGGCAGCCAAACGGGGGGTGAAGCTGCAGCGGAGGCTCCGACTATGGCGGGGAAGGTCGGGACGCTTTCGTCGGATAGTTTTACCCAGATGTTTCCCAGATATGTGAAGACGAAAGAATCGTCGTCCCGGCCCCATGCTAGGGAATCAAACTGTATGGTCGCGCCTGCGGGCGATTTGAAAGCGTTTTTCGATGTTTCCCCGGAAGCGACATCCGCGACGTAAAACAAACCGTCGGCGGAACGCTCGTCGTAAACGAGAATTTTTTTGCCGGTGGGTGAAAAGCTGAATGCCGCGCCCCGCATCGCCGCGAAAGACGGCGTTCCTCCGTTTTCATCCGATGGCTTCAACGGAATGAAAACGCTTGAGACTTCGCCGCCGGAAGGGGCGGCGCGGTCGAAGCACAGCCGGGGAGAGCCGTCTCCCGGCGGGCATTTTTTGAGAGCCACCCAAAGCGAACCGTCTGCGGGATTCCACGCGGCGGAATGAAAGTCGGAGGTCAGCCGGGGAGCGAAAGACGAACCGTCGGAAGTAATGACAATCAGCAACTTGCGTTCCAAGTTCGAGAGCGAGATTAGGACTATGGCGGCGGCGGACGCGTCGGGCGACAGCGCCGGGCGGGCGAGAGCGTCCGGCGTTGAGTAAACCGCCCTCGGTTTTTCCTGCGAAAAATTGTAGATAGAGAGTTTAGAGACAGTCGCGCCGCGGTCAATGAAGGCCAGAGCGCCGCCGGAATGCGCGGCGGACGGCTGAGCGCCCGGAAAGAGCGCGGAGACTCCGGTCTCGGCTGGCCTAGAACGAGACAGAGTCCGGCCCGCCGCTTCGAACACAATCTCTCCTTTGATGTTTTTCCGCAAATCGAACAGCGTCGAGGCGCTGAACCCTGTTTCGTCGGAATGAATGTCGTCCATCCCCGCTAGCATTTCGACTAGTTCCTCGGAAGGAAGCGGCAGGGGGGACAGAGACCATTCTGCGGCGGGGAGAGAAAGGAGCGCGGGGCGGTCAGCGTCTTCAACCGCGGATGCGCGAAAAGCCGCAACGCCGATTATAGCCGCAAGCGAGAGCGCGATGATGAGTTTTCCGGATGCGATAGCCACGCGCGCCTCCGGGGCCGAGACCCCGTCAGAACATTGTCACTGTGTTTGCGATCATCTTGTATTCGGGGAATATCCTTGCGAAATCCGGTTCGAGACTGTTGAACGAAATGATGTACTCGATGCCGTTGGAAATGACGATAATCATGTATTGTTTGGAGACGAGTTTGGAAGGTTGGGCGTCGGGGCCGGAGCCGCCGGGCGCGGCCGTTTTGATGATATTTGCATATTCGTGCGTCGAGATAATTTCCTGCGCCGGAAGCCCCTGATGCGCGATGGCTTTGCGGCTGACGATGTTGTATCCCGCAGACATGAGCATCTGGACGCTGTTTTCGATGTGTGCCTCGACGGACATCGAGGCGGACGAAGCGGAGAGAGAGCGGCACACGATGTTAAGCCCGGAGCCTGAGCCGGGGTCGGGCGGCGATTTTTCTATGGCAAGGTGGAGCGAGTTTTGAGACTTGCGGACGGAGTACCGCCACGACGCGTCCGGCTTGCGCGCGGAAAACCGCCAGTGGTAGTCGATATAAAGGTTTTCGTCCGCTTCCGCCGCCGCCGGAGGAGCCAGAGGATTGCCGCCGCCGCCGGGCTGGTACGCGGGTTGCGGCAACGCCCGGTCGATGTACAGCAGCCTGTGCAACTCGCGGAACTTCTCGTTCGACACGACGGATTTCACATCGCCCTTCTCATACGCCGACAAGATATCCTTGACCCCGTCGAAACCGGGGCCGAGTTCGACGGACTTTCGGAAGTGCCTCAACGCCATTTTCTCGAACCGTTCGGCGCCCTCTTCAGAGACGCCCTTCATGTTGTTCCTCAGCCGGTCGTATCCCACGCCGATTAGGAAAGAGATGTCCGCCATCGCGGAGCCTGAAAGGCCCTCCGCTTTTTCCGCGCCCCGGATTGCCGAGTTGAAATAGTAATCCACCCTCTCTACGCAGTCGAAACTGAAACCGGAGGGATTGGTGGCGTAGGAAAGCTGTAGGGCGGCGGACACCGGGCAGACATCGATGTAGCTGTACGCTATCGCCACGAGGAAAAGAACTCGGTCTTTCGCGTTGGGAACCGTTTTGACGACCATTTCGAGGTTGGCGAACGCGCGGTGCGCCCGCGCGATGGTCTCCATGTTTCCGTCAGCCGTTCCTTTGAGAGCTATTCCGTTCACATATTCGATTTCGCGCGCGACGTCCTCCGAGCGGGGAACCTGCGCCCCGGCGGAAGCGGCGAAAACGACTGCCAGAGCCAAGAACGCGCAGAGCGTCCGCGCGCCCGCCGCAAAGCGGCGCGCCTCCCGCGCGGGAGCGCCTTTCAAGCATGTCCGACAACCGCGTTTCAGCATTTCTTTTTCCCGCATAAATCGAGATTCATTCTAAATTAAACAAAAATATTTTACAATTGCCGAGTAAACCGCCCGCTCGCCATGAAAGACACTCCGCAATAGCAAACAGGCTCAGGGCTATTGCCCGGATTAACCCCGGCAGGCGCGGAGAGCTTCGGCTCCCGGCGTCGCGGCATCCAGACAACCCCGGATTCCAACGGCGGATTCGGGTGATTGTCGAGGAGGAGCGACCCGGCGGGGCTTCCGGCGAACATGACAACACGCCGCGTTATTCTTCGGTTTGCCGGTCTCCGAGGTTGCCGTATCTGTGATAGTTGTTGCTGACGCTCTGTTCGCGCATATGCCAGACAAGCTCGATGCGGCCGTCCATCATGACTGGCGTCCGGGCGACGCACAAACCGGTCTCCGCCGCCGCCGAAAGTATTAGAATGGGGGCGCGGTCCGGCGCCGCGTATCTTATCCGGTCTATCGAGCGGTCGAAAATCATTCTGGCCGCGTCTCCGTCGCTATGTTCGCAGAAAGTGATTCTCCCTCCCAGCGTTGAAGCGAGGTCGGCCGCTATCGACGCCGTCTCCGGGTCCATTCCTTCGGGCTTGCTGACTATGACCGAGCAACCGGCGATCCTTGCCGCGCATATCCGCGCGGCTATGTCGAAATTCGAATCATCCGGATGCAGCCGTATCATCATTTTCTCGACAGGCAGGTATCTCCTGAAATTGTCCTGTCCGCGCAATTTGAAATGGTCATGAGTCTGGTAGAACTCCTCTATCGCCGCCAAGTGGCAGCTTCTGGCGGACGCGAGTATCTTCTCCGCCTCCCACATTGGGATCCTGTTAAGTTTCCCCATTTCGAGGACGGCGGCGACGTACTTTTCGAGTTGAGGATCGGCAAGGTATTCGCTTCCGTCCGGCAGATCGGTCTCCTTGAAATCCATGAACAGAGCCGCGTAGTTCGGGCCGCCCGCTTTCACCCCCGGGCCGAACGCGGATTTGCCCATGCCGCCGAACGGCTGCCTCAGCACGACCGCCCCCGTGGTTCCCCGGTTGATGTACAGATTCCCGGCGGCCACATGCTCTTTCCAGTATTCGCACTCCCTCTCGTCGAGGCTTTCTATCCCGGACGTCAGGCCGTATCCCGTCATGTGAATCAGGGACACCGCTTCGGCGAGGTTTTCGGCTTTCATCACCGAGAGAACAGGGCCGAACAGCTCTGTCATATGAGAGTGCGCGCCGGGAGCGACGTTCCACTTCACTCCGGGCGACCACAGGCAAGGATTGCCGTCCGCCGGTCTCGGCTCGACCGCCCATTCCTCGCCCGGCTCAAGAGACGCGAGCGCCTTTTTCAAGTCGCCCGAAGGCGGTCTTATCATCGGTCCGACTTTTGTTTCCAGCCGCCACGCCGGCCCGACCTTGAGGCTCTTCACCGCGTCCTCCAACTGCCGCCTGAACAACTCGTCATCGAACACTTCCTCTTCAAGTATCAGCAGCGACGTGGCCGAACACTTCTGGCCGCTGTGCCCGAACGCCGACTGGATCACGTTCTTTATCGCCTGATCCCGGTCGGACATCGCCGTCACTATCGTCGCGTTTTTTCCGCCCGTTTCCGCGTACAGAGTCATGTCCGGTTTCGCCTTGAGCATCCTGAAAGCGGTGTCCGTTCCGCCGGTTAGTATCACGGCGTCCACATCCGGGTGAGAGGCGAGTTTCGCCCCCGCCGAGTTCCCTGAGCATGGCAAAAACTGCAAAGCGTTTTTGGACACGCCCGCCCGCCAGAAGCATTTGCACATCTCATACGCAGTCAGAGCCGTGTCCGACGCCGGTTTCAGTATCACGGTGTTGCCCGTCGCCAGCCCGGCGGCTACGCCTCCGCACGGTATCGCTATCGGGAAGTTCCACGGCGACACAACCGCGACGACTCCCTTTCCTGAACATTTCAGATTCTTTCTAGCCTCGAACATCTCCGCCGAGCGCGAGTAGTACTCGGCGAAATCCACAGCCTCGGACACTTCGGGGTCGGATTCCGGAAGAATTTTGCCGCTTTCGGCTAGCGCGGCTCCCATAAGATCGGCCCGGGCCTTTCTAAGCTCCATCGCCGCTTTCGCCAGAATCCGGCTTCTCTCTTCCACCGGCAGCGCGCGCCAGCCGTCCGGGTCGCCCTTCGCGGCCCGAACCGCCGCCTCCACATCCTCCCGCGTTCCCATCCTGAACCGCGCCACGACCACTCCCGGCCTCGACGGGTCCGTCGACTCGGCGATCTCGCGCCCATCGTATATCTCTTCTCCCGCGACAACCAGCGGCAACTCGAACGCCTTGTCTCCGCACAGCGGTTGCCACTTGGCTACTATTCCCTCCGCCCACTTCTGGTTGGCCGGAAGCGAGAAATCGGTGTCCGGCTCGTTGACGAAACCGCCCGCGAGCCGCGCCCGCGCCGCTTCTTCATCGACTTCCTTGTTCCTGTCTTGTTTCCTTCGCGGCTCCGCGCTCGCCGTGTCCGCCATCCGCCATGAATCATAGAAATCCTTTTCCAGCTTGCGCCATTTCTCGTCGCCGACTTTGAGGTCGAATGAATGGCTAAGGAAGTTGCCCGGTCCCGTGTTTTCGTCCAGCCGCCGCGTAAGATATCCTATGGCGGATATGAAATCCTCCCTGCGCGTAGCCGGAGCGTATAGAAGAATCCTCTCGGTGACTTCGCTGATAGCGCGGCATATATGGTCCGCCATGCCTTCGAGCATCTCAAGCTGGACGCGCTCCATAGCGCCCCGATCAGACGCCAGAACGATGCCCAATGCGAGGTCGAAGAGGTTGTGCGACGCCACTCCGAGCCTGACTGACTCCCTGTTTTCTTCCTTCAGCCCTTCCAGCAGCATCCGCTTGAAATTCGCGTCCGATTCGATCTTCAATTCATACTGCGGCACGGCCCAGTCTTTAATGCTCGATTCAGTTTTTTCAACTTCGAGGTTGGCTCCTTTGACGATGCGGATCGTGATGGGGCGTCCGCCCGCCGCTACCCGCTTGCGCGCCCATTCGTTCAACCTCAACTGCGTAAGGTAAGAATCCGGGATGTACGCCTGCAACACTATTCCGGCGGACACATCCTTCATGCTCGGCCTGTCCAGCGTTCGCATGAAAGCCTCCGACGTCAGAAACATGTCCCGGTATTCCTCCATGTCGAGATAGACGAACTTCGGGACGCGCTCCCCGTCGTGGCGCTCGAACTCATGCCGCGCCGCCTCCAGATACAATTTCTCCAGCCTGTCGCAGAGCGTTCCTATCGTGTGTTCCGCAGACACCGGCGATATCTGCGAGTATATGGTTGATATCTTTATCGACACCACTTCCACTTCCGGGTTCGCAAGCGCCTTGAGATATTGCTCGTAGCGTCGCGCCGCCTCCGCCTCGCCCAGCACCGCCTCGCCGAGAAAGTTCACGTTCATCCTCAGATTCTGCGAATGCCGCCTCTCAAGATGCCTCTTTAGCGGCTCCGGCTCCGCCGCCAGTATCATATTGTCGCTCGTGCTTCTCATCTTCATCTTCACTATCGGAACCGACAACTCCGGTAGAAAATTCCCGAACGTCCTGAATATCTCCAACAGAGAGCGGTCAAGCTTTCCCATGAATCCGGGGATATCCCGCGTTTTCAGCAGATGCACTATCTGATTTGCCACTCTGCGGGGATTGCTAGACCTGAAACTCTGGTCGGTGAGTTTCATTATCATCGCCTTGTCCGCGGGAGAGCGGGTCAACTGCGCGAGCGAGTCCTGCTTACGGCGCTCCTCCGGCGTTTCAAGCTCTATAGCCCGGTTCAGCAGCCGCGCCGCCAGATATGCCGCTTTCTGCGCCTCGACAGACGCGTCCGACGCGGCGTCCGCCTTGAAGTCATTGAATAACTTATCAAGAATTTTCTTCGTGTTTTTTTTCGGATGATCCGCCTTGTCCATGTTCATTTGCAATCCCCCAAGATGAGTTTGACCTCAGCGCGTTAATATTTTATCACGAATGCGAGAAAAAACCGACTTGGAAACCGCGCCCCTGCGGAACAATAAACAGAGCAAGAGAGGGGCGCGCGGAAACAACATGCGAGCGCGGCGCTCAGATTCTTTTCTGAAACAGAGCTATGTCGAAATCTTCGCCGAACTTGCGTCCCGCGTTGCGTATGCGGCCCGCTTCTTCAAAACCGTTTCTTTCATGGAAGCGAATGCTCGGTTCATTCTTGGAAGAAACGCTTGCCACCAAGTTGTCGACGCCGACGTTTTTCGCTTCTCCGGACAACTTTTCGAGAAGCGCTTTTCCAATTCCTTTGCGGGTGTGTTCCGGGTCAAGGAAATATGTCAGCTCAGCGGTTCTCTTAAGTGCGTCTCCGGGATGAAATTTCTTGAGCAACGCGAAGCCGAGAGATCGGTTGTTTTCGTCCTCCGCACAGTACGCGCAAATGATGTCCGGTCCGTTCAGCAGAAGATTGAAGCGCTCTTCAGGCCACATCGTGGATGAATAAGCGGCAAAGCTGTTTTCAACGTAATGCGAAAATATTCTGATTACATCGGCTTTGTGTTTCATTTCCAGTTTCACGATGTTGATATCCATCTGTCGCCTCCGTCATGCCGGTTAATTTTATCAGACAGTCGCCTGATTTACTTCTCAGGCCGCAGGTTTTTTCTTGCAAAAGCATAGTGTTTTAGAATTTTCAAAGGATTCCTGACAGGCATTCATATAGCATGGCATTTTCAGAATTTGCGTTTGAATAAGAAGCAGAAAAAAATCGGATGATTAATCGTCTTGCAGGCCGCCGATAAACCGCCGATAAACCGCCGATAAATCGTATCGCCGCGCTTTGTTGGATGAATCCGAGACAACTAGCCAACCCTGTTTCACCCACTGGGACAACAAATCTCTGGTCTGCCGTTCGCTCAAACCGAGGGCGGCGGCGACTTGGCGCGTCGCTATGGTCGGCGACTCTGAAAAAAGGCCGAGAGCTATGCGCGCTCTGCGATCAAGATTGACGATATTTCCAGTGAAGCGAGCGCCATGCGGCTTCTCCTTGGTTTTTTTCATTACTTCCGCCGAAACATGCTGAAACACATCGGCCATCGCGTGTGTGAAATATTCCAGCCACGGCGTTATGTCGGCCCTGTCGCGCCCGTCATAGTAATTGTGTTTCGGGTGTGTTTGCAGCGCTTCGTAATAACCATTGAGGTCTTCGGCGTAAAATTCTTCAAGGCTGAAAAATTTTCCGAGGTCGTATGAGCCTCGGTACAGAATCCAAGTCGCAAACATTCGGGCGGCGCGCCCGTTTCCGTCATAAAATGGATGTATGGTCACGAATTGATAGTGTGACACTCCTGCGACGATAGGAACGGGAATATCCTCTTTTTCGGATTTTGCCAGCCATGCAAACAGCTCCTTCATAAGTCGCGCCACGTCTTTTGCTTCCGGAGGCAGATATATTATCGCGCCCGTTGCGGCGTCTCTTATGACATTCTGACCATCCCGATATTCAGTGGCTTTGGCTTTAGGCCCTTTATGGATGACCGCATGAAGCTTTCTGACGCGTTCTTCAGTGATGTCGATTCCGGCTTCCGCCCATTCTTCCACTTTTTGCAGCGAGTTGTAATAGTTTTTCACTTCAACGACATCGCGTTCTTTTCCCAATAATTTCTTTTCTCCATCTAAAACCGCCTTGGCTTCTTTCAGCGTCAATCGATTTCCCTCTATTCTGGTGGAGTGATGGGTTGAACGGACGCGCGCCCGCCTGCGCAATGATTCAGCGGTGGCCGGATGCAGTATAGCTCCGCCTACTGCTTCCCGCGCCGCTTCAATCGTCATTAAATCGCGGACTATCTTATTGGTAAACTTGTATTTATATGGCATTAAAAAACCTCTTGTGACATGGCCTATATATTATAAAACAAAAACAAAGAAATGTGAACAGACCGCCGATAAACCGCCGATAAATCAAAAAAACGAAATTTCTTGATCTAGAATCGGTCAATAGGATTAGGGTTTGATGCGGTTATCCGCCGAAGGCTTGCCGCGCGCCGCTGACTAGGAGGGCGGACCCTGCGAAAACGAGAAGGGAGAACACGAAAACGCGGAACGCGCGTTCGGGCATGCGGCTGTGAAGCTTCTCTCCTATGAAAACGCCAATAAGAAGCATGGGGATGAGGGCGATTATGGCTTTCAGAGTGCTGGCGTCGTGGCGACCGGCGACGATGTGCGTGGTCATTATTATTCCGTTAAGAACGAGCCATAGCACGGAAAGAGTGGCGCGGAAGACGCCTTTGTCGGAGAGTTTTTTGCTTGAGTAATAAACAATCATGGGGCCGCCGGAGCCGTAGACGCCCTGAATGAATCCGCCGCCCATGAGCCAGATAGCGGATTTCAGGCGGGACATAGGAGGCGGGGCCGCCGCTTTGTCAGCCCCGGTCGCCATGCGGGTCAACTCCCATGCCGAGAAACACAGCACGAAGACGCCGTAAGCAAGTTTCAGCCACACGCTGCTCGCTATGCTGAACACCAGAATGCCCACCGCCATGCCAACCATAGCAAAGGGGAGTATGCCGTACATCAGTTCGGCGGCGGGAACCATCTTTCGCTCTTTGACAACCCGCGCGATTCCGCCCATCAGCTCGAAGGTGTCCGTTTTTTTGTAATGCCGCGCGACGATGTACACGCTTATGGCGAGGTTGATAGGGACGAGCACTGTGACGAGCCACGGGATTTCAAAGAAGTTGGCGGCGATGGTGACGGCTATGATGATGCCGCCGAAGCCGGTGATGGCCTCGACGATGTTCGCCAAGAGGACGGCCAGAATGAGGATAATGAAATTCGCGTCCGGCATTTAGTAGAAGCAACCTTTCCAGCCCGATTTCGGTCCGCATCGGAAACGAATGCGGTTTTGCGCGAGCCGCGCGCGGCCCCGCGCCACGGGTGAATATTGTAATGCAAAAACGGTCGCGCAAGAATAGCGTCGGCGGATATAAATTGAGCGGCAGCGCCGAGGCTCACAGCCCGAAATGTTCCGGGCGGGCGAATGTGATGAACGCCGCCAGAAAAGCGAGCGCGGCGACGAGCGCCATCCTTATTATCGAAGCTTCCATTTCCGTTCTGTTTTCAGTTTCCATGACGCGCCTCCGTGTCTTTTTCCCGAATGATAGCGGCGGGGTGCGACAAAATAGGGGGGCGGGCGCGGAACGAGGAAAATAATTTTACATCGCGCGCGTATTCTTATATGATAGGGCGCGTGAAAAAACCGCGTCCGCGCGCCGCGCGGGCGGCGGCTCATCCGGAAGGAGCGGCGGCTGATGGGAAAATCGAAATATTTTAAAGACAGGGAAGAGTTCGTCAAAGTGATGACCGCTTTGTGCGAAAGGCTCAAATGCGACCCCAAAGTGGGCGCGGACGTGGCGAAGGCCAATGTGATTGTCAGGTTCGAGTACAGCGACCCGGACGCGGCCGTCACCATAAACGGCAGAGACAAACCGGAGACGCCCGGCGACTTCATCAGCTACTGCTGGGACTCGAAGACGCCGGAACCGGATGTGGTGATGATCAACTCGGCGGACTTCAGCCACCGTTTCTGGCACGGCAAGGAAAACCCCATGCTGGCCATAGCGATGGGAAAGATGAAGACTAAGGGCGACGCCGCCAAAGCGCTCGCTCTGCTTCCGGCAATCAAACCGGCTTTCAAGATTTATCCTGAAGTGCTCAAGGAGTTGGGAAGGAAAGACCTCGTCCTGTGACAGGCGCGGCGCGCCGTGAGCGGACGGTTTGCGAAGATTAAATAAAGGAGGGCGGCGGCAATGATTCACAATTACACCAAACGCGAGGACCTTGTGAATTTCCTCAAAGGAAAATCAGTCGAGGTCCGCAAGGAAATCATCAAGCTTGTGGTCACAGCGGGCGGCGGCCACGTGGGCGGCGGGTTGTCCATGACGGAAATCCTTCTGGCCATGTACTACCACGTGCTGAACATCGACCCGAAGAACCCGAAAAAGGAAGACAGGGACAGGTTCATCCTCAGCAAAGGGCACGGCGGAGTGGGCATCTGCCCGGTTCTGGCCGATGTCGGCTACTATGATCACTGCATGATGGACGACTTTAACCAGTATCTAAGCCCGTTCGGAATGCACCCGGACATGCACAAAGTTCCGGGAATAGACATGAGCACGGGGTCGCTGGGGCATGGGCTTCCTATCAGCGTGGGGCTGGCTCTCGGCGCTAGGCTCAAAAAAGCCTCGTGGCGCACCTACTGCCTGCTTGGCGATGGCGAGTGCAATGAAGGAACGGTGTGGGAAGCGGCGATGGCCGGCGCTCACTTCAAACTGGGCAACCTAACCGCGATACTCGACCGCAACCGCCTCATGCTCGACGGCCCGGTCAACGAAATAATGGAAATCGACCCGATAGAAGACAAATGGAAAGCTTTCGGATGGGACGTGCGGATTATCGACGGCCACGACTACAATCAGCTCATCGACACGTTCGAGTCGCTGCCGCCGATCAGCTCTCAGAAACCCGTCTGCGTCATCTGCAATACCACAAAGGGCAAAGGCGTCTCCTACATGGAGAACCAGACCAAATGGCACTACGGCGGCCTCGACGAAGCCACCGAGAAACAGGCTTGCGACGACATCGACAAAATCTGCCTGCCGTAAGCAGGCTTATTTCCGACAGGGAGGAATATCAAAATGGCAGGCGGACTGGCTTACACGACAGACGATTTAAATGATCTCACACAGGCTCAGATATTCGGCAGAGTGCTGATGGACCTCGGCTCTCAGCATCCGGAGATAGTGGCGCTCAGCGCCGATCTGGCCAAATCCACGAAAGTCGGCGATTTCTTCGCCAAGTTCCCGGAGCGCTCCTTCAACTTCGGCATAGCCGAACAGAACATGATCGGGGCGGCCGCCGGGCTGGCTCTGGCGGGCTTCAAACCCTACGCCGCAACTTTCGGCTGCTTCGCTTCTATGCGCGCGTGCGAACAGGTGCGCACCGACCTTTGCTACCCCAAGCTGAATGTAAAAATCATCGGCACTCACGCCGGCCTCAGCATGGGCAACGGCGGCACGACTCACCACGCCACCGAAGACATCGGCATATTCCGCACATTTGCGAACATGACCGTGATGGTTCCTGCGGACGGGCTCGAAACGGCGAAGGTCATCTCGGCTTCTATCGACCATGACGGCCCGATGTACATCCGCGTTGGCCGCGGCTTCGAGCCTCCGGCTTACGAATCCCTCGACTATGACTTCACAATAGGCAAAGCTATCGAGATGCGGCCCGGAGCCGACGCGACGGTTATCGCCTGCGGAATGTGCGTCCTACAGGCTATGGAAGCCGCCGAGGACTTCGCCGAAGACGACGGCCCGGACATCCGCGTTATCAACATTCACACCGTAAAGCCCATAGACAAGGAAGCCATTATCAAGGCCGCCGAGGAAACCGGCGTCATCATCACCGCCGAAGAGCACAACATCATCGGCGGACTCGGCAGCGCGGTCGCGGAAATCCTCGCGGAAGCAGGTCTCGCAGGCTCGGTCAAGTTCAAACGGGTAGGCATACCGGACGTGTTCTCCGTCATCGGATACCCCGAAGACCTATATGCCCATTACAAGATAGACCAAGCGGGAATCTACGACAGCATCTGCGACTTGATGGGGCTTGAAAAGAAGGACCGCGACGACGAGCATTGATTCGTCAGCCTCGCGAAAATTGATGAAATAAAAAAGCGGCCCGGACAGGGCCGCTTTTTTTGTTGACGCCGCCAGTTGTGTCGTAGCTTGTTTAGCCTCTGAAGAAGATGAACGTCACGATTGCGAAAATCGGGAACAAGATGCAGATGGACCATCCCATGTAGCCGAGGAAGGACGGCATGGGGACTTTATTTTCCTCGCAGATGGATTTGACCATGAAATTGGGGGCGTTGCCGATGTAGGACATAGCGCCGAAGAACACCGCGCCCATCGCTATGGCAAGAAGAATGTGCTGGGGCACGCAGCCGCCATACACCGCAACGCAGCCCGCTCCGCCCAGAGTTTTGCCGAGGGACAGGAATGTCAGATACGTCGGCGCGTTGTCGAGGAAGGCGGACAGCACGCCCGTCATCCAGAAGTATTGCCACGCGTGAGACAGAGACAGCGCGCCCGTCATCCCTTTGTATTCAAGTATATTCAACGCGGGTATCATGCAAGCGAAAATAGCCGCAAAGAGAACAGCCACTTCTTTTACCGGGAACCACGAGAATCCGTTTTCCTCTCTGAGCGGCTTCGGCGTGACTTTCAGAGACAGGAACGCCATCAGCGACATCAGGACGACTTGGATGGCGTCTCTGATGAAACCGAGATGCCCCATGCTTCGGAGGACAGTTCCGTAGAAAATCACAGTTCCCATGACTCCGAGGAGGAAAACAAAATTATAGGAGCCGAGGATGGCGAACTTCTGTTTCGGCTCGTTCGGGTCGTCCGCGGGAACTCCGCCGTCTTTCTTTATCATCATGGAATCGACCAAGTAGAACAGGGCCAGAAGGATGCCGATTGCGAACGCCCAGCCGGGGAGCATGTGGATGAGAGTCCACTCGAAGGGCACTCCCTGCAGGAAACCGAGGAAGAGGGGAGGGTCTCCCAGCGGGGTTAGCGAGCCGCCGATGTTGCTGACCGTGAAAATAAAGAATATGAAAATATGCAGCTTGGTCTTTCTGTTTTTGTTTATCCGCAGCATCGGCCTGATGAGAACCATCGAAGCGCCGGCGGTTCCGATGAAACTGGCTATCACCGAGCCGATGAGCAGAAACACCGTATTGGTCATAGGGGAGCTTTTGAAAGAGCCTCTGACCAATATGCCGCCCGATATGACGAATAGCGAACCGACCAGCGCGATGAACGAACAGTATTCGACGAAAACATGGATCGTCTTTTCCTGAAGCGTTATGAACATCAAAATCGCCATCGGAAGGCCGAACAGCAGGCTCACCTTCGGGAAATTATGATGCCACCAGTGGCCGTTTATGAGCGGGATTATTGCTATTGAAAGCAGGATGCCCGCGAACGGGATTATCCAGAAGATGGAAATATTAACCGGGCCGTGATGACCGCCGCCGTGGGCGTCGTCAGTTTCATGCCCGTACTCAGCATCGGGAGCGGACACGTAATCCGAATGACCCTCGGCTGCGGTTGCGGCGGCGATGAGTGATATGCCGGGCGCATCATGCCGCGTCGAGTCGGGCGCTTGAGAAAACATCGAAATAAGAAGCAGAACTGGAACAAGGACAGCGGTTTTGAACATGGTTCTAACGATCATCGATAATCTCCTTTTCGTTCCGGCGTTGAATTCAGCGCAATACGGAACTAACCCCGGGCGGCTGGCGGCGACTGGTATTCTTCGCCGTCCGTCGTCGAGCGTTCAAATCAGTTAATTCTGATTATCGACTCAACCGGATGTTATTATAGAAAAAAGAGACGCTACCGTCAATTATCAGGCTCGTCAGGCGCGCACAACTAAAAAACCCCGCTTTTCAGGTCGGGGCTTTTAGATATCCTTGATATACTGCGATTTCCGGCGTTATCCTCTAAAAAAGATGAACGTCACTATTGCGAAAATCGGGCCGAGTATCCCAATCGACCAAACCATGTAGCCGAGGAAGGAAGGCATAGGAACCTTGTTTTCCTCGCAGATGGATTTGACCATGAAGTTGGGGGCGTTGCCGATGTAGGACATTGCGCCGAAGAACACCGCGCCCATAGCAATGGCGAGAAGGATGTGCTGGGGCACGCAGCCGCCGTACACCGCCACGCATCCGGCCCCGCCGATAGTTTTGCCGAGCGACAGGAATGTCAGGTATGTCGGCGCGTTATCCAAGAAGGACGAAAGGCCGCCCGTCATCCAGAAATACTGCCACGCGTGAGTGAGCGTCAGCGCCCCGGTCTCGCCTTTGTATTCCAGAATATTCAGCGCGGGTATCATGCATGCGAAGATGGCCGCGAACAATATTGCAACCTCTTTCACCGGGAACCACGAGAATCCATTTTCCTCTCTCAACGGTTTGGGCGTCACTACCATTGAAAGCGTCGCCATCAGCCCCATAAGCCCCACTTGGATGGCGTCCCGGATGAATCCGAGGTGTTCCATGCTTCGAAGGACTGTCCCGTAGAAGACCACTGTTCCCATTACGCCAAGCAGGAAGATGAAGTTGTATAAGCCGACAATAGCGAACTTCTGTTTCGGCTCGTTCGGGTCGTCAGCGGGAATTCCGCCGTCTTTCTTGACCATCATGGAGTCGATGGCATAGAAGAGGACCATCAGGATGCCGATGGCGAACGCCCATCCGGGCAGCATGTGGATGAGAGTCCACTCGAAGGGCACTCCCTGAAGGAATCCGAGGAACAGCGGCGGGTCTCCGAGCGGAGTGAGCGAGCCGCCTATGTTGCTGACCGCGAAAATGAAGAATATGAATATGTGCAGCTTTGTTTTCCTGTTTTTATTTATCCGCAACATCGGCCTGATGAGCACCATAGAAGCTCCGGCTGTCCCGATGAAACTTGCGATCACCGAACCGATGATTAGAAACACCGTGTTTGTCATCGGGGAGCTTTTGAACGAGCCGCGAACCAGAATGCCGCCCGATATCACGAACAGCGAGCCGACCAGCGCGATGAACGAACAATACTCCACGAACGTGTGGATGGTTTTTGTTTGCAATACTATGAACATTGCAATTGCCATCGGGATGCCGAATACCATGCTAACTTTGGGGAAATTGTGATGCCACCAGTGGCCGTTTATGAGCGGGATTATTGCTATTGAAAGCAGAATGCCCGCAAACGGAATAATCCAGAGTATGGACATGTTGATAGGACCGTGTCCGTGAGCGCCTTCTTCGTGCGCCTCTTCGCCCTCGTGTGCTGCTTCTGCGGCGTGTTCTCCGGCCGGAGCAGCTTCAGGGGCGTGTTCGGACGCGCTTGCCGTAATCGTCAGTAGATTCCCGACCGTTGCCTTCTCGGTTGGAACCGCAACATTAAATAGTATTGAGAAAAGAAATATAATAGGAATGATCGCAGCAGTTTTCAGCAGAATTCTGTTAGACATTTTTTTCCACCTTTAATATTGAGAATTTTAACTTGCGAACCGCGCGTTTGAACCGCGGTTTTCCGCAACCCTTCTTGATCGCCGTCTGCGCAAACAGCGTCCCTCGTTTCCCTCCCTTCTATTTAATTCTTGATGAATAGTAGTAGTAACGCAGCCTCACCCGGAGAGGATTGTATAACAAAATTGTTTTATGCAAAAGTTTTTTTTAAATTGACTGAAGCCCTTTTCCATGTCCGGGCAGCGGCTTCGGTTTTCTATTTCAGCCGTTCGTAGTTGGATGAATTCTCGAATCCCTCGATTTTGAATAGAGGGTCGTCTGCGGTCATTTCTTTCAGTCGCCGCGTCGGGAGATGATTGTAGAACACGGGGTCGAGCAGTGAGTCGTCCGGAGGGCGGGTCAGAAACGGAGCCATGTCGTCGCGTCCTGCCAGCGCCGAATGGGTTTTCGTGCCCGGATACACTCTCACATGGCAGCTTGCCCCGACGGTGTCCGGCCTGTTCTTTCTAAAGAAATCAAGCGTTTTAACGGTTGATTCAACAGGTTCTCCGGGCAGCCCGGTCAGCAGGTCCACCGCCAGTTTGATGTCATTCTCCCTGCACAAACGGATGAATCTCGTCACATCGTCGAAAGAATAAGCTGAATCAGGCGAATTCGGCGCCACGCTGTCAACACTCAGCGTGATGGCTATAACTCCCGACTTTTTCATCAGGGAAAACAGTCTTTCTGAAACCGGAGCCGGTTTCATGTACGCCACCCAAGAAATGTCAGGTTCGGCGGCGGCCAACTCGCCCGCGAATCTCTCTGAAAAATCCAGCTTCAAATTAAACTCGCAATCGCACAGGTGGAAGTCGCGGAAACCAAGTTCTCTGAGGCCCGTTATCTCCCGGACGACCGCTGCAGGCTCTCTGTGAATAACCTTTGTTCCAGCCTCAATGCAGTATTCGCAGCGTCCCGCGCAGCCGTACTGTGTGTTAAACCCGATGATTCCCCTGTTCGCGATATATCTCTGATAGTCGATTTTGAAGGGTCTATCCGGAACGAAAGCCGGGTCGATTCCCGTGCGAAAGCCGTCGATGATTTTTTCCGGGGTCGCGCCGGACTTCATAGCGTCCGCGAAATCAACTATCGCCTTTTCGGCGGGGCCGGAAATCCCGAAGTCCGCCCCAGTTTCTTTCAGGACAAGTTCGGGCATCGCAGAGAAGCCTGCTCCACCGAGGACTATTGCCGTTCCCTCGTTTCTCACAGCCTGAACAATCTCGGCTATGCCGGGTATGAAATACTCGTTGTTGTCGAATATCGCCGAATCCACATTTCTTACTGTGACACCTGCAAAAAGAGGGCGGACGCGCCGCGCCGTTTCCGCCGCCGCACCCACAGGGTCGCTCACGAAACATAAATCGAGCATTTCAATGTTGTGTCCGGCGCGCTCCAGCGCGCTGCCCACGATTTCCAGCCCCAGCGGGATTACGGGCGGCTCCCGCCTAGTGTTCGGATTTATCAGAAGAATTGTGTCCGTCATGTGGGAACTCTCCATCCGGCGGTGTTCGCGCCGCATTGGGTTGAGATTATACAATCATTCTCGGTTGCTTTCACCATGCCGACACGTCGTCGAACCGCCTGATTCTTCTTTGTCATTGAACACGGGCGGCTCGTAGGTTATATTAATATGACTTTATTTTAAGGAGAACACACAATGGATCCTCTGTTTGCGCCGATTAAGATTAACAAACTCGAAGTGAAAAACCGCATCGCGATGATGGCGATGCAGATGAACATGATATCGAACTACGAGGTTACAGACAGGATATGCGAGTTTTACGCTGAGCGGGCGAGGGGAGGGGTCGGCGCGATATGCGTCGGATTCGTTTCAATAGACCGGGGCGGCAGCGCGCCGCTTAACATCGGCGGACACGACGATTCCTATATTCCCGGCCTGACGAAACTTGCCGACGCCATAAAGAGCAACGGCGCGCGCGCTATGGCACAGATCAACCACACCGGGCGCCAGACTTACCCGATGATGATTCCCAAAGATATGGAGCCGGTGGCCCCGTCTGCCGTGTACTGCAAGATGACAGGCGCGACTCCGCGCGAACTGACGGAAGAGGAAATACTAGACATCATCGACAAGTTCGCTAAGACAGCCGTCAGACTGAAAACCGCCGGGTTCGAGATTATCGAGATTCTAATGGGCACTGGATATCTGGTTTCCACCTTCCTGTCCCCGCTGACCAACAAGAGGACGGACAAATGGGGCGGCTCGGAAGAAAACCGGATGCGCTTCGGCCTCGAAGTCTTCAAGGCGGTCAGGAACGCGGTCGGAGCCGATTTCCCGGTCACAGTCAGAATCAACGGAAACGACCTGATGGAAGACGGGCTGGGGAGCGCGCCGCACATCGCGTTCGCCAAAGCCCTTGAAGCCGCAGGCGCGGACGCCATCTGCGTGAACGTCGGATGGCACGAGGCGAGGGTCCCTCAGATAACGATGGGCGTGCCCCGCGCAAACTACGCGTATCAGGCCCGCAGAATAAAAGAAAACGTCAAAGTTCCGGTGATTGCCAGCCACAGGATTAACGACCCGCTGGAAGCCTCCGACCTGATAGAGCTTGGATACTGCGACATGGTGGGCATGGGCAGGCCGCTGATTGCCGATCCGCATCTGCCGAACAAGGCCATGCAGGGCAGGGACGAGGAGATTATCCATTGCGTCGCCTGCGGGCAGGGCTGCTTCGATCACGTTTTCCTTCTTCAGCCGGTAGAGTGCATGGTGAACCCGGACGCCGGATACGAGTATCTCGGCGAAAGAGGCTTGGCGGAAAAGAAGAAGAAAGTGGCGGTTGTGGGAGGCGGGCCGGCAGGCATGTCCGCCGCTTTGACCGCAAAGAGGCGCGGTCACGATGTCACTCTTTTTGAGCGCGCTCCCGTTCTCGGCGGCCAGCTATATCTGGCATCCGCCCCCGAAGGCAGAAGAGAGTTTGAGGAGATTATCAACGACTTCGACGCCCAGCTTGACATAGAAGACGTGAACGTCATTACAGACACAGAAGTGACGGCGAAGTATCTTAAGAAGGAGAAGTTCGACGCCGTGATACTAGCGACCGGCGCGGAACCGGCCACGATTCCTATTCCGGGAGCGGACAGGCCGAACGTTCTTCAGGCTTGGGACTACCTCTGCGGTATTGTCGGCGCAAGCGGCAAAGTGGTTGTGCTCGGCGGAGGCGCAGTGGGCGTCGAGTCCGCTCTGGTCCTCGCAGAAGAAGGCACGGTTCCGGCTGAAACCATCAAATTCCTGCTCATCCACAACGTGGAAACGCCCGAAGAACTGCGCCGGCTGGCCGTCCACGGCACGAACGACGTCACCATTGTCGAGATGCTTCCCCGCGTCGGCAAAGACATAGGCAAATCCACTCGCTGGACAATGATGGAGGACCTCTCCCGATACGGCGTGAAAGTCCTAACCAAAGCCAAAGCCGTCGAGATTAACGACGAAGGCATTGTCATCGACGACGCCGGAACTAAGAAAACACTGCCCGCCGATTTCGTGATTCTTGCCGTCGGCTCGAAATCCTATAACCCTCTCGAAGAACAGTTGAAGGACAGCGGAATCGAGATGGCTGTAGTCGGAGACGCAAAGAAGATAGGCCTTATCTTCGACGCCATACACGCCGGACACAAAGCAGCTCTCAAGCTGTGATTGTCTAGAGAATACGGCGGGATTTGTTTTTCAGGGAATAGACAGCTTGACTATTTCATTCTGAGACGAAGACGATACGAACACATAGTTGCTTGACACTGTCATGCCGTACGACCCGCGCGGCACGCTGAAGGAGCCTAATGGCTCTCCCGACGCCGCGTCGAGATACAAAAGCTTGTTGCTGCCGCTGCATAGAACGAACACATACTTCCAGTCCTTGTCAGCCGCCAGTTCGGTGGGCTTCACGCAATATTGAAAACTTGACTGCGCCGCTACCGCTGTGTTGTTGGAGGCGAAACCGTCGGCATCCGCGTATATCTTCAGCACCGGCTGTGTCTGGCCGGCTTTAGACGTCGAACCTCCGCAGGTGACGTACAATGACTGGTCAGGAGCAGGGAGCGCGTCCCACGGATTCTCGCACGTGTTCGTTATTCCCATCTGAGAAGCGGTTTTGCACTGTAGCGTCGACCTGTCGCAGAACGCTCTTATGTCGTTCACTCCGAAACTCGACTCGGTGACGCAGATTCCCAAGGAGCAGACGCTTGTGTCGCAACTGGAGTTGAGCGTGCATGCGCATCCGGTTTTTTGCGGGTCTGTCACACATGAGGAAGTTTTCCATGTGCAATCAACATGAAGGTCGCATGCCGATTTGTTTTTATCAACGCATGACGACGAGGACGCGATCCATGTGCATTTGTTGTTGCTTGCAGTGCAAACATTCGAACCGTTCGTGTTGTCGTAATTGCATTTGTTGTTATCGGCGTCCCAGATACAACCGTATGAAGCGCATGCGTCAGTCGTGGCGAGGCTCGAGCAGTCCTTGACGGTTTTCGTGTGACAATCAGTTCCCAGCGGAGGGTATTCCGTTGGACACCATGATTCGCTGACGCATCTTTCGTCGCAATATGGCAATATGGGCATTGTGCTGCAGAAGCCGCTGTTACAGTCGCTGCCTGTTGAGCACGGACATAAATTCTTATTGCCTTTTGCCCCCCCGCATATCCCGGTAGTTTGGCCGTTATAGTAGTATTTGCTGAAAGTTTCAGTTCGGGGGTCGTCCATATCGAAGGGATATATCCTGTTATTCGCGTTGTCCACGGCGTAGCCGATTCCGCGATCAGAGTCCAGCCTTATCCTGTATGGGCTTTTGCCTGAGAAAAGAGTCACGCGAGTGATGAGCGTTTCCGTGTTCGGGTCGACTGCCGTTACAAAAAAGTTCGAGCGCGCGGTCACATATAAAACATCATAAATTGGATCGTAAACTATGTCGCTAGCCTGCGAAGGGTCCGCCCCTTCGATCATCAGGCTGATTTCGTTGACGACTTTGAGTTGCGCGACGTCGATGACCGTCAGCCACGCGCCGTTTCTTCTGAGTTGCGACGGCAAGTATTTTGACGTCGAGCAATATCGGGTTTCAAGCTGATTGTCGTGCGTGACAAAAAGCTTGGTGCGGTTCGAGTTGAAAGCCAGCCTTCGAGGATCGCACATAACGGGGATGGAATTTGACACTCTCATAGTGGCGATATCGACGACGTCCACCGTGCTTAACAGGTAGTTTGCCACATACAGACGGGTTTCATCCGCGTTGACAATCATTCCCCACGGAGCCTTGTATTCGCCCAAGTCGGCGGACACATCGGGGCCGGGAGCCGATCCTCTGCCGCATGACGACGCGCAAAGGACGACAATTGTCAGCGCGGCGAAAATCGAGAAAGCCCGCATTGCGCCGGCAATGAGTTCTGCGGGAAATCTTTCGGAATAATTCCGCATCTGGCGGCCACCGTCCGGGTTTTATCTCAAGGGATGTCTGTGTATGGCGCCTGAAGCGGCTGATGTCACAAACACGTATTTGTCCGAAGCGACTATATGCGTCGGGTTCGCAGGCACTGAGAAGCTACCGACCGGGCTTCCGCTGGCCGCGTCTATTATCATTGTCGTCGCGTTGCCAGAACAGAGCAGAAAGACATATTCCTCCGACGGGTCTTTCGCAAGCGCAGTCGGGCGCAGGCAGGAAAGGAAGCTTTGCTTTGTGGCGACCGCGGTGTTGCTCGACGCGATTCCGTCTTCGTCCAGAATAATCCTGAGGAGCGGTTGCAGGGTCGATGAGCCGGCCGAGGTTCCGTAGCAGGAGACATACATCGTGTCGTCCGACATCAGCAGCATGCCTCTGGGGTCTCTGCATGTGGGAGAGGTCATTCCCATCTGCGCGGGGGTGGAGCATATCCCTGTGTCTGTGTCGCAGTAGCCCCGGACGCTTGCGAGGCCGATAATTGAAGGGGTGACGCACACGTCGTTTTGGCACATCCCTGAAGAGCAATTGCTGTTCTGCGAGCAGGGGCAGCCAGATCTGTTGGCGGTCGAGCCTGAACAGGCCGCGGCGCATATCGGCAAGACGTAGCTCATGTCGCAGAACCCGCTGTGGCAGTTGCCGTTGGCCGAGCAAGCGCAAGAGTTTTTATTCCCGGACGTCCCGGCGCAATAACCCTGCGTCTGTCCGTTGAACGCGTATGCCGAATGATTGTCTTCCCTGAAATCCACAGCATTGAAAACGTTGATTCTGTTGTTTGCCGGTTCGAGCATATATCCCACGCCCTTTTCCGGGTCGAATTCGATTTTATACGCTTTATTCGAGGAACTCGAATAAACGGACATTCCGCCGAGGACTTCGTCGTTATCGGCGTCAATGGTGGTGACGACTCCCGTGGTGGTCTGAGACACGACATAGAATATGTTGTTCAGAGTGTCCAGCGTGATGTTGCGCGGATTGCTTATCTGCGTTGCTTCCGTCGAGACGTTTATTTCGTTGACGACTTTCATCTGCGCTATGTCTATAACGGACACATACGAACCGACGCGGCTGACCTCGGACGGGTCGTAAGACGAAACAGCGCACGCGTTGGATTCGAGCATGGTGTCGGTGTCGTGAGTGACGTAGAGTTTCGAGAAGTCTCTGTTAAAAGCGAGGTATCTGGGGCCGCATATAACGCGGATGCTTGCGACCGTCGCCATCGTTTCGGTATTGTAAACTTCCACGGTGTTATAGCCGTTGTTGGCTATGTAAAGCAGGGAGGCGTCCTCGTTGAGAGCCATTCCCCATGGAGCCCTGTTCGCGCCGACGATGTAATCGGCGTTTTCGACCTTGCCTTTGCCCGTTCCGCATGACGAGCAGGCTATAGCGCACAACGCAAGCAGAAGGCAGAACGGCGCGATTCCCGCCGCCCGGCATCCGGTTTTGAATCTCTGGATTATCCTCATCTTCTTGTTTGTTGCCCTTCAATCAAAATTGTGTCGATATCTTCAACATGAGTTTCTGTTCGTCAATGACGGGATGCTTCGCGTAGGTGTATCCGGACTCGAATCCCTGATCCGACGCCGCATAATATTTATCTCTATACATGTCCCGGTCATAACTTTTTTCGAAATAGAAGAGAACGGTTGTCGAGCCGGTGAGTTTGTAATCCACCTTGTGGGACATCTTGTACGATTTGCCTGTCGGCACGAGGTCGTAAATGATATCCGCAACGACTGGCAGCGAGGGAAACTCTACGCCGAGCATGAGGTCGGATATGTCAAATGAAGCCGTGTAGTTCGCCCTCTTGGACGTTTTCCATTCGATTTTGTAGCTCTGGGAAACCATCTTGAAATCGAGCTTAAGAAGGACGTCTCCCCTTTCCGGGAAAGCGTCATAACAAGTGTATTTGCCGTTGCCCATGACTCTGTCTATCATCACGCCGTGGTCGTCGTTGATGTTGACGATATTGCCGTCCAAGCACGATTCCGGGAGCGCGGCTTTAACAGACGTCGAGCTGAAGTTGAAAATAATTTTGTCGGAAAGATAGTATTTAAAGCCGTTGTTCCAAACGCTCAGGCTCAGCATCTCGCGCCGCGTGTTCACCATGCCGATGAAGTTGGAGAGGACGGAGATGGAGGTTCCTTTGGAACTGTTGCTGCTCAGCCCGTAAGCGACCGCGCCGGGGTCGAAATACATAGGTTTGATTTCGCCGCCTGTCAAATACATGGAATTGAACGAGTAGTTTTGATCCTGTATCTTGTCTATCGACACTCTGCCGAGATAAAGCTCCATGCTCTGGATGGATATCGGGAGGAAAGAAAGGCCGCTGAGGAGATCGCCGCCCGATGATTCTTTTTCGTCTTTGTCGAAATCGCTTCCACCGGCCGAGCCTAGGTCCAGTCCGGGGAGTCCGAAATATTTCGTCACGAATTCGGGGCCGAGGCGGGCGTAACCGAGGGGAAACACGCTGACCGGGCCTCTCGAAAAATCAAGAAGCACTAGGAACGCGTCGTCCTGTTCGTTCCTCTCCTTGGACGGAAACCATTTTCCGTATTTCAAGCTCATGTCGTTCGTGTCGACGATTTCAGAGCCTTCGGGCAGGCTGTCCTCGTCCATCCATGCCGGGAGGTATGTTCCGTCCTTCACCACTCCGTATGCCGGTTTGAAATATGTGCTGTGCGCGTACTCTGTCGTTACGGTCACGCCGAACTTGGTGGGATATCTAATGAATACGCTGGTGACGCTGTTTTTTTCCGGGGGCAGGCAGAACAGGTCTTTGTACACTTCGTCGTTGGCTGCCTGATTGGAAAGAGATGGGTCGGGCCAGTTGTTCAGGTCTATCCATCTGCCCGGCTCGCAACCGGTTATGTAGTTGCCCATCTTGCCGTAGAAGTTAGTGTGTGGGTCGTCAAACATGAATATTTTTTGGATGTTGCCCATCGACGCCGGCTCTCCGAACACGCTTCCCTGCATGTTGAACCCGTATAAGTATCTATCGTATATAGTGTCGTCTCCGTGTTTGTACGGAACTGCCGATCCCATAAAAAACGGGTAGTGTTGAGCCACTCGTCCGCCGAACATATTCAGGTTATAGTCGTTCAGCTTGAAGCTTGCGTTGAGGCCCTGAACCTGCCTTCCGAATATCGTCAGGGGCGAATACATCACCGAGTTGTCGCCGGCGCTCAGTGTTTCGAGCCTTGTGTTCTTCATCTTGGACGGGTCCTGCGGCTTGTTGATGTATTTCAACGAAACGTTTCTTATTGTCAGGGGCGTGTTGGAGCCTTCGATATAACCGAAGTAGCCTCTTCTTCCGCCGAGACTCGTATAGGCTTCAAACTCGGAAGAAAAAGTCATGTTCGCGTCCGCGTCGGGCTTGCTGTCCATCTTCAGTTTCAGCCTGTTATAAAGCTTGGTGATTCCATAAGTCGGAGTGTCTACTTTTTCGTATTTCATTTTATCGGTGTTGCTGTCGTAATACGCCACTTGAGATTCGATGTAGTCCTGCGTGGGTTCCTGTGTTTTGAAATAAAAGTCGTCGACCCCGGTTATCTTGAACCGCTCGTCTTCGCGTTTGAGGGCGTTGATGGAGCGTTCGTTTTTAAGAGCTATTTTTTCGACGTCTTTCGTTTTCTTTTCAAGGTTCTTGTTCGTTTCCTTCATTTCCTTCTGGAAATCGTTGACAAGGTTTTCGATAGTGTCGATTTCTTTCTGAGAAAGTTCGATTGATTTCTTGACCTCTTCGAGTTTTTCCTCCCATTGAGGTTCGGGAGGAGCGGGAGGTTCGGCTTGAGGTTCCGGCTCCGGTTCGGATGGGTTTGCCGGCTCTTCAATAATTTTCATCGCGCGGGGGCCGGTCCGGGTAAGGGTCACATTTCCGCCTTCGGCGCGAATGGTGACATCTTTGTTCGGCGGCGTCACAAGAGAAGGCAGCGGAGGGGCGACTCTTCTGATAGCGGCTTCAGGCCGAGCGGAAGGCTGTGAAATCTGTCCGACTGAGATTTCGGCGGGTTTTTGAGATCTCACAAGCCGGCTGGAGGTTATCTGTCCCGTTCCGTGCCATTCTAGGTAGGAATCCAGCAGTTTGTTGACCGCGACGGCCATTTCTCTTCTTGTCATCGGCTCGGAGCTGTTCAGCTTGGAAGCGTCGTACCCGTCCAGCATTCCTAGGGAGGCGAAGTGGGAAACGGCTCCGTAAGACCAGTGATTTCTGGGGATAAGCGAGTCTGGGCCTTGAATGTGGTTGTACAGCCTGTCGAGTTGCTCGAAGGTGTCGCCGGACATCTCGACCGGGGGCTTTTCGATGCTGACGGAATCGGCGCGCGCTGAGACGGCGCAGAGTGCGCAGAAAAGAGCCGCCGCTATTGCGCATGATATATGGGATGGTTTTTTCATACTATGTATCTGAATCTTTCTTCTTTATTTAATTGCTTTTCAAATAAAAAATAACCGCAAAGGTCATGGTGATTTTATCAAATGCCGTATTTAAATTCAATGAAATAGGGTTGAAAAAAAATAAGTTTTTTTATTGTAAACGGAAAATTAGTCTGCTAGAATGATTCGGCTTGCCTGAAGGAAGGCGGGCTGTTACACTATTTACGGGGTGAAGGCATGTCAGCGATAATAAAGATAGGCGGAAAGCAGTTTACGGTCAAGGAAGGCGACGTCATCCGCGTGGAAAAGATGGACGGGGAGCTTGGCCAGACGGTGAAGATAGACACGGTGATGGCGTTGATCGGGGGAGAAGAGCCGAAGTTTGGCGCTCCATTCGTTCAAGGAGCCAGCGTTGAAGCCAGAGTTAAGCGGCAGGGCCGCGCGAAGAAAATCTTCGTCTTCAGGTACAAACCCAAAAAACGAATCAGGACGAAGACGGGGCACAGGCAGCATTATACTGAGCTTGAGATAGACAAAATCATCACGGCATAAACGACAAGGATGTCCGGAGCGGTTTATCCGGGCGCGGAGGCATAGAGATGGCGCATAAAAAAGGTCAAGGAAGCTCGACAAACGGACGCGACAGCCAGCCGAAGATGCGCGGCGTCAAAAAGTTCGGCGGAGAAGTGGTGAAGCCGGGCAATATCATCATCCGCCAATGCGGCACGAAAATCATGCCGGGCAGCAACGTCGGCATGGGCAAAGACTACACCATTTATTCTCTAATAGATGGCAGGGTGGAGTTCGAGCGCGTGGGCAAGAACAGGAAGAAAGTCAGCGTCACCGCCGGTTGATAGACCGACTCGCGAACGCCGCGAGAAGCGATTTCTGAAATAAACAAGCGCGATCCCCAAGGTCGCGCTTTTTTCATGCCATGACCGCGAGGGGTTGGTTGATTAAACTGGATTTGGAAACGCCGCTCTTACGAAAAAAGCGATTTGTTTTTTTCGCTTTTTGAGGTTTAATATGGATATGCCGGAGCCGAGAGATATCAGGATAGTCGTTTACGACAGGAACGCGCCTTTCGCGGAGTCGGCGCGCGACTATCTGCGCGGACTTGGATACAGGGCGGAAGCGGCGGCGGCCCCCGGCGAAGCGATGCGGGCGCTTAAATCTGGCCGCTGTCAGGTTCTCGTTGCCGAGGCGGACTATTCGGACCCGTCCGACCTCGTCGCTCAGGCTTCGGTTGAATTCCCCAATCTTTGCGTGGTCGCGATGACGGATATGCCTCTCGAAGATGGGACGAACAGGTGGCCGACCGCGTTTGCCCGCATTAAGAAACCCTTTCCGTTCCAAAAACTGGCCGACATTCTGGATAGGGCGATAACGCTCGACAGGATTTTTTTTGATCTGGAAGAAAGGGTAATGAACAATATCGGCAGGAGATTGCGCGCGGCGAGAAGAATGAGGGGGCTGACTCTCGCGGAGCTTTCAGAGCGGGCGGGACTGTCGGCAAGCCTGATTTCAAAAATCGAGACTGCGAGCGCCGCGCCGTCCGTGTCCTCTCTCGTCAAATTATCGAGAATTCTCGATATCAGAATAGCAAGCCTTTTCGAATAGGCGGGCGGAAGTTTCGGGGGACGCGCCGTGTTTGCCGAAACGCAATATGCGTCATTCGGTTCCGGGTTTTGCCGGTTCCTGCGGCGCCGGCTCCGCGGGCAGTCCTAAATCCAGAATCAGGTCGGCCGCCTTTATCTCGCCGGATTCTATCTTTCTGCCCTCCTCGATAAGCTCGTCAATTTTCATCTCGCGCTGTTCTTTCGCCCAGACATCGAACAGTTCCTGAGAGCGTTTTTCGAAGGAGCGCAATTGGTCGGCGATTCCCTGAATGTCAGGGTTGTTGTCTCCGCTTCGCACGTAGCCGTCGAGGCTTGCGGCGGTCTCGCCGAGGAGGGAAGCCGTGCTCAGGCATTTCGTGTGCACAAGATAGTAGTACTCCGATTTCGGCGCTAGGCTCTGGTAACAGTCGTACACCTTTTTAGAGTTTTCCGCCATCTCGGTCAGTTCCGGAATTTGTTTTCCCATGAAGGACCCGGCTCTCGAATTGAGCCGGTTGATGAATCCCTGCATCTCCGTGTAAACGATCATGAAATTTTGGTCGCAGTCCTTGCGCTTCATGATGTATTCGATTGTCTCGACGCGTTCGGCCAGAGCGTAGACTCTGGTTCTGAGACTTGCCAGATAAGGGGTCTCGTCTGTGAATACGGATATCCGTTCGACCTCGGTTTTTGCTTCCTTGAATTTGTTGAGGGCAAGGTAGGTTTCGATGAGGCGGACGGAGATGTCCGAGCGGTTGAGGTCGTGAGCGAGAGCGGCGAGGAAACATTTCTGCGCGTTTTCAAAATCGCCTATAGCGAAATAGGCTTCTCCAAGGGCGTGGTTGATTCGGATGGAGTCTTTGCGTCCCGCGCCCTTGAGGGCTTTTTTCAGATACGAGACGGCTTCCTTGTGTTTTTTGTCGTGGAGCCGGATGAGGCCCATGTGCTGGTTGGCGCGCCTGTCGTTCTCGTCGGCTTTCAGAGCCAATAAAAGGGATTTTTCCGATTCCGGATAATTATTTTTAAAATAGAGGATTTCGCCGCGCATTGAGTGGAGCGGGGCGGAGTTCTTATGCCATTTGACGGCCTTGTCCACAGCTTCGAGCGCGCCGTCGCTGTTGTCCTGAGCGCTCCTGCATTCGGCCAGAAGCAGCCACGCTTGAAGGTTTTTCGGTCTCCTGCGGGTCAGCTTCGCGGCTTGCTCTTCGCAGGATTCGTATTGTCCGGTGCGCAACTTCTGTTCGGCCAGTTTTTGTCCGCGGTGCGAGCTGAATGCCATATACCCGGCGGAGAGAAAATAGAAAGCGATTGCGCCGCCGACGATGAGGATGAAGAGTTTCCAGTTGTCCTGAATTTTTAATGGCGGACGATTTGAGCCGCCGGTGGCGGCGGGGGCAGGCTTCGCAGTTGTGTTCGCTCCGCATTCGGGACAGAATTTCAGTCCTTCCCGCAACTCGGCTCCGCATTTATCGCATTTCATTCGGGCGTCCTGTCCTTATGTCCGGCTGTCATATCTCTACCATTATAATATTGTTCGACTTCAAATGTAAGAAGAGCGGGCTTATGAAAATTTATATGAAAAATGGGGTTGTAAGAACCGACAAACGTGATGTTTGCGCGCGGGCGGAGAAATAGATAAAATGTATACCTTGTTAAGGAGGCTGTGCGCATGAAAATAATGAAGATTAGGGCTTTTGTTTCAATAATATTTTTCGCGGCGCTAGCGGCTTCTGCGGCGCGGGCGGCGGACGGCATCCGGCTGGATTTCACCGACGGCGGCGCGGCGGCGGTTACTGTCGGCGGCCGGCCTCATTTCTCCCTTGCCGCAGTTTCTTTGCAGACATTCGAGCCGTCAGTGTCTATGCAGTTCGGATTCTTTAAGCGCTCGAAGAAGAACCTTGCGAAAGAGAATCTTGTTATGACAGGCTCCGCAGGGGGCGGGGTAAAACTTTCGACATCTCAGGGAGCCGACGCGGGTGAAGTAAGGCTGGAGCGCACGGCAGCTGGCAACGCGAGGCTTATTGTGGAAATTGCAGACGGGATTCCTGTTTCCGCGGTGGAACTGATTTTTTCGGGCGGGCAGGACGACAGGTACTGGGGGTTCGGCGAACAATACAACTTCATCGACATGAAAGGCCGCGCGGTTCCCATCTGGGTTCAGGAGCAGGGAGTGGGCAGGTTGGAGAAGCCGACGATGCCTTATCATGGAAAGTTTACGGATTCATATTTTCCGATTCCATACATGATGGACCCCGCAAAAGGCAGAGGGCTGCTGGTGGAGAACACGGGCTATATCGAGTTCAACTTCGGCGGAAAACCGGGGATGTGGAAGGTGGAGGTGTGGGATGACAGGCGTGTATCGATGCTGATGTTCGGGGGGCCGCGCCCGGCGGACGTGGTCAGGCAGTTGACGGCGGAGACGGGCAGGGCGACGACGGCTCCGCCGGACTGGGCGCTCGGGGGCGTGTGGATTTCGGCTCAGGGCGGCATGGACGAGGTCTCCCGCCGCGTAGAGTCGGCGCTCGACGCGGGCATCCCGGTGTCGGCTGTCTGGAGTCAGGATTGGGTGGGCAGGCGGCATTTCGGCGCGGGCAACTACGGCGTCAACTATCGGTGGTTCCATGACGAGGAGTATTACCCCGGACTGAAGGAGAAAATCGCGGATTTCAACAGCAAGGGCGTGCGTTTTCTGGCGTATTTCAACCCGTTCGTGATAGAAGAAAACAAGCATTTCAAAGAGATGGCGGACAAGGGATATCTTGTGAAAAATGCGGACGGCGAGCCTTATGTGTTCCAGATAATCACGTTCAAAGGCGGGCTTATAGACGTGACGAATCCGGGGGCTGCGGAGTATTTCAAGGAATACGCAAAGGCGGCGACGGACATGGGAATCAGCGGCTGGATGGCGGATTTCGGAGAGTGGCTTCCGTACGACGCGCGACTGCATGACGGGGACGCGCGGCTGTTTCACAATCTCTACGCGACGCAGTGGCACAGGATAAACCGGGAGGCGCTGGAAGAGGCGTATCCCGACGGGGATTTCGTTATGCTCACGAGGTCTGGCTATACATACGAAAGGCCTGTGGCTCAGGTGGTTTGGGCGGGAGACCAAGAGGCGGACTGGCACGACGGGGACGGTTTTCCGACGGTGGTGACGGCGGGGCTTACCGCGGGCCTCAGCGGAATCCCGTTTTTCTCTCACGACATCGCCGGGTTTTCGGGGGGGCCGAGCGAGAAGGAACTTTTCTTGCGCTGGACGGAGCTTGGCGCTTTCACCCCGGTGATGCGGACTCACTGCGGACTCCAGAAATTAAAGAATCACAGGTTCGACACCGACGAGGAGACGCTGGCGCATTTCAGGAAGTTCGCTCTGGTTCACCGCGCGCTGCTTCCCTATATGAAAAGGCTTTCCGAGACCGCGCTCAAGACCGGGCTTCCTCTGATAAATCACACCGTGTTGATAGACCCGGAATGGGAAAAGTCGCTGGAGGCGCACCAGCAGTGGATGCTCGGCCCGGACATCCTGATAGCTCCCGTGACGGCCAAAGGCGCTTCGAGCGTAGAAGCGCATCTACCGTTCGGAAAGTGGGAAAGGCTTTCGACGGGGGAGATTTTTGAGGGCAGAAGTTCCATCGAGGCCGCCGCGCCTGTGGGCGACCCGGCGGTTTTCGTCAGAGCCGGGGCCATGCCGGAAGTCGTAGCTGAAATCAGGGACATCCTTTCCCGCTGAACAGGCGTCTTTCCAACTCGTTCCGTCATCAGCCTTGTTCGTATATAATTGAGAAAAACGGCGCTGATTACCCGCGCGTTTTGATTGGCTGACGCATGACCGCTCGCGAACTGATTGAAAAAAGAATAATCGACCTGAACCGGGAAAAGGGATTGTTTCCGTCTGCCGGATGCAGGGCGCTGGCGGCGGTTTCCGGGGGGGCGGATTCGGTATGCATGCTGAACGCGCTTGCCGGGGTTGCCTCTCAACTCAAGATTTCGATTATCGTGGCCCATTACAACCATTCCACGCGTGGCGAGGAGTCGGACGCCGACGAGCGCTTCGTGGAGGGCATAGCGGAAGAGATGGGACTGGATTTCATCAGTGGAAGGTTGGACCCCGAACTGATGGAAAGCGCGGGCACAGGCTCCCGCGAGGCGGACCTTCGGGAAATGAGAAGGGCGTTTCTGACGCGCGCGGCGAGGGTGAAGTCGGCTGTGAGAATCGCGCTCGCGCACAACTCGGACGACCAAGCGGAGACGTCGCTGATGCGGCTGATTCGCGGCTCGTCGCCGTCCGGGGTGGCCGCCATGCGCCCGGTCTCCGGCTCGTTCGTACGCCCGCTGCTTTATTGTTCAAGACCGGAGATCGAGGCGTTCTGCGCGGAGTCCGGGCTTGCCTTCAGGACGGATTCGTCGAACGCCGACACGCGGCACACGAGGAACAGGATGCGTCTTTCGTTGCTGCCCCTCATCGAGTCCGAGTTCAACCCGCGCGCGCGCGAAAACATAGTTAAGTTCGCTGATTTGCTGAGGGACGACATTGATCTGCTGGAGATGATAGCGGGGGCGGCGGCGGCGGACGCTCTGATAGAGCGGGGGCCGGGCCGCGTCTCGTACAGGCGGGACTCTCTCGCGGCGCTTCCGGAGCCGCTGTTGCGCCGAGTGCTGCGCAACTCCGCCTCCGCCGTTCTAGGCGGCTTGGCGTGGAGAATCGAGAACTCTCACATCGAGGCGATGACCCGGTCTTGCGTGTCTCCGGGGACGGGCGCGGAGACGGCGCTGCCCGGCGGCGCCCGCATGATTAAAAAATACGATTCGGTGGAGATTGTTTCCGAGCCGCAGCAGAGCGGGGCGCAGGTCTCAAGCCCGCGAGTTTTCAAGGCGGTCCCCGGAATAGTCGCCCTGCCGGAATTCGGTATCGAGCTTGAATTGAGAGAGCTTTCGCCCGCGCCGAGGATGGCGGCCAACGACAATCCTTTCACGGCTTATCTCGACGCGGACGCGCTCGGCGACGAACTGGTCGCAAGGCGCAGGGAGCCGGGCGACGTTTTCCAGCCGCTGGGGATGAAGGGCGAAAAAAAACTATCTGATTTTTTCATCGACGCCAAGGTGGACCGGGCGGAGAGGGAAACGGCGGCGCTGCTGACGGCGTCCGGCGGCATAGCGTGGGTGGTCGGGCACAGGATAAGCCACCGGCACAGGGTGGGAGGCCACACGCTGAGAGTGATGATGATATCGGCGCGGCCTCTCGGAGAGGGGGCGGCGGATTGAGGAGCAGGAGCATCGCCCGCCGAATGGTGGCCGCCGTCGTGTCCATCGTTGTTCTCGCCCTCGGCTGTTCCGCCGCCGCTTGGATGTATTTGCTCAAACGCAACTTCGAGCTGATGGCGGCCGAGGAGCTGGCCGCTGGCGCGGAGGCGGTCAGACTCAAAATTCAGGAAAGAGTAGGCAGGGCTGAACTGACGGCGCGTTTCATAGCGCGGGACATCGCCGCTTCTCCCGAACTGGCCTCGGACGCGGACGCGCTGGCCGTGTATCTCAAAGGGCTTAAGGCGGCAGGGTTCGACGCGGATCTGCTGGCCACGCTGGACGAGGACGGCGCGGCGACCGCGCACGCCGCTCCCGATTGGGCGGGAGACATGACAGGGGAGCCGGCTTTCCTTGATCCGCTGTTCCCGTCGGCGGCGGTCGGAAAACGGTCGGCGGGCGTCGCCGTATGTCTGCCGGAAGTGGTGTGCGTCGAGGCGATAGAGGCGTTTTATCTAAACGGAGCCAAGGCTGGATACGCGAGGGTCGGGCATGTGCTCGACGACGCTTTCGCCGGTGAAATCAAGCTTGCGACGGGGACGGATTATCTGCTGTTGAGGCGGGGCAGAGGGGCCGCAGGCTCGATATCGTTCGGGGCGCTGACGCCTGAGGAATCGGCGGCGCTCGCCGGGGCGGTGTCCGCGCCCGGAGCGCAGTCCGCAAGCGCCCGGCTGAGCCTCGGCGGGAAACCATATTTCATAAAAACAATCGAACTCAAGGACGCCGCTGGGCGGGTGGCCGCCCAACAGGCTGTCGCACGCGGCGCGTCCGATATCCAGCGGGCGGAGCGCGAAGCTCTCGCCGCTCTCGCCGCCATATCTCTTCTCGGGTTGGCGTTCGCTCTCGCGCTGGGGCTTCTCACGTCAAAGCGCATATTCGGCCCTCTCGGCGAACTAATGAAAACCGTCCGCGAAGTGTCCGAAGGCAGGCTCGACGCCCGCGTCCCCGATGGCGGCAGGGACGATGAAATCGGCGAGCTTTCCGGCGCGTTCAACGATATGACTAGGTCTCTGCTAGATAGAGCGGGCGAACTTGAGCGCAGGCAGGCCCAACTCATTCAGTCCGGAAAACTGGCCGCCATCGGCGAGCTTGCCGCAGGGGTCGCGCACGAAATCGGCAACCCCCTCAGCGCCATATCGGGCTACGCTCAGATGATTCAGGAAAATGCCCACTCCCGCGAGGAACACTTGCGTTTCGCCTCTGAAATCGAGCGCGAGGCTGACTTCATTGTCCGCATCATCAGCGACCTGCTGGAGTTCTCACGCCCTTCGGGCGACGAGCTTAAACCGGCGGACATCCGCGAGCTTTGCGACGCCGCCATCAGAACGGTTTCCGCTCACAAGGCGTTCACCCGCGTCGAAATAATCAGCAAGTTCGCGCCGGACATTCCTCTCGTGGAATGCCATCCGAAAGAGATACAGCAGGTCTTTATGAACCTTATAATGAACGCGGCTCAGGCAATGAACGGCGGCGGCAGGATACGGGTTGAAGGCGCGCTGGCTCCAGACAGGGTTCTGATTAGCGTCCGCGACGAAGGCCCCGGCGTTCCTGCGCATATAAAAGATAAGATTTTCGATCCTTTTTTTACGACCAAGCCGCCGGGGGTCGGGACCGGACTCGGCCTCTCGATAGCGTACCGAATCGTCGAAAAACACGGCGGACGGCTCGAACTTGAATCGTCCGCTTCAGGCACAGTGTTTTCGTTCTCGCTTCCGCTCAAGGGCGCGGGCTGTTAGAATTCGAAAGTCTGACACAACAACCGAAAGAGGCGTCGCGCGACGGCGCGGCGGGCATATATGAAAATCCGGATTCTGGTGATAGACGACAAAGAAAATATCCGCAACATGCTTCGCGCCAGCCTCGAAGCGCACGGATATGCGGTGGACGTCGCCGAGGACGGGCGCGCGGGCGTCGATATGTTCCGCGACGTCATATACGACCTCGTGATAACAGACGTCAGGATGCCCGGAATGACTGGGCTTGAGGCGCTCGACGCCATCAAAGAAATCAGCCCGGAAACCGCCGTGATAATGATAACGGCGTTCGCAGACATGGACGACGCCATCCATGCGCTCAAAAGAGGCGCGGCGGATTATATCCGCAAACCGTTCAAACTTGAAGAATTGAGAAACGCCGTCGAGAAAACGCTCGAAACAAGAAAGCTGGTCGAGGAAAACCGGCTTCTGCGCCGCGAGGTCGAAAGCAAGTACGTTTTTAGCGAGATAATCGCGAAAAGCCGGGCGATGAAGAATGTTTTCGAGAGAATCGAGCGGATAGCTGAAGCGAACAGCGTTGCGCTGATAACAGGGGAGACGGGGACAGGAAAGGAACTCGTCGCGCGCGCCATCCACTATAACAGTTCGAGGGCGGACAGGCCGTTTGTGGCGGTGAACTGCGCGGCGATACCTCAGACGCTGCTCGAAAGCGAGTTGTTCGGACACGCGCGGGGCGCTTTCACCGACGCCCGGCAGGACAAACCCGGCAGGTTCGAGGAGGCGGCGGACGGCACTATTTTCCTCGACGAAATCAGCGAAATGTCTCACGGCGCGCAGGCCAAACTGCTCCGCGCCCTGCAGGACGGCGAGTACAGCAGAATCGGGGAAAACAGGGTGCGCAAGGCGGAGGCGCGCGTGGTGGCCGCCACCAATATTGATTTGGCGGCCGCTGTTGAATCGGGCGCTTTCAGAAAAGATTTATATTTCAGGGTCAACGTCCTGCCTATTCACCTGCCGCCGCTTCGGGACAGACGGGAGGACATTCCGCTGCTTGTCCGCCATTTTCTGGATGTTTCATGCCGGCACAACAGCATAAGCCTGAAGAGTTTTTCTACAGCGGCGATGAACGCATTGATTAATTACGACTGGCCGGGCAACGTGCGCGAATTGCAGAATGTGGCGGAGCGCTGCTGTCTGATGAGCGAAGGCGGAGAGATTCAAGCGGATGAGCTTCCCGAGGAACTGAAGGGCGCGGTGAACACTCAGATACACTCTGCCGCAATCTCGGCGGCGGAAGAGGAAATATCGATTAAACGCGCGCTTCCCCGCGTTACGGAAGCGGTGGAAAAAGAGTTGATTTTGAAAGCTCTGAAGCAGTCAGGCGGAAACAGGGACGCCGCCGCTGGTCTGCTCGAAATCTCCCGTAGGTCTCTCTTCTACAAACTAAAGCAGTACGGCATAGAGGATTGAAACTGCGGGGCGCATCCCATATCCCTCCGGAGGAAAAATGAAGATAATTAAAAAGATTTTTAAGTCGGTCGTCATATATCTGGCCGTTAGTTTGGCGATAGTTCTGCTCGCGTTGACATTGGCGGACTGGGGCGGCAGGACTCCGATCTACTACGACCAGCGCGACCCCGGATTCTTCGGAAGAATGAACGAGGCCGTTAAAGACTACATCGGCGAATTGAACCTGAAGCAGTTTTTTACCACCGATCTCGGCCATCTCGTCAAGAAATCTCAATACAAAGGAAAGCCGGCGGAAATGAAGAGGCGCGACATTTCCCAGAATGCGGCGGCGGCGGATTCGACGATGCTTCTGAACGGTTTTTCTCTCAGTTACCGGGACAACGCCCACCGGGTCAATAAGCTCGAAGCGAGCTTGGACGGAATCAGCAAGACGGAGAGCGGGGTGTCGGCGGTGGGCAACATCGCGTTCGAGGGCGGGGACTGGTCTAGAATCGACGGCATTCAATACTCTCTGACCGCGTTGCCGGTCAAGGCCCCGGAAGCCCGTTTCGCTCATGGCAGTTTCGAGTTGGACATAGCCGGAGGGCGAGCGAAATCATTCGAGCGGATAGACCTTGCCGCCATCGGCATGGCCGGGTTCGAAAAAGTCGCGGTTATCCTGCGCGGTTTTCAGTTCGAGGTTGGAGAGGAATATCCCGACGGGTACAACACAAAAGGCGTATCGGTAAGGCTTCAGCCCGCCGGACGGGAAGGCGACAAGCTGGACGTGGACGTGGTGGTGGAACTGAAGGCCGGAGAAGTGGCATTCAGGCCCGACCCCGGCTATTTTTACACGTCGAAAGCCAAGGTCTTGTACACGGTGATCGGAGGCGACGCCGGGACGTTCAGGCGCGCGGCGAAAAGCTATATGTTGCTGAACAGAGAACGCGCCCCTCTGGAAGTCCGGAGGGTCGCCGCCGGGTTCGATCCCGGAGACGGAGCAGTAGTCGCCGCCTTCGAGGGATTCGAGTTCGACGTCCACACGACCAAAGCGAGATTCATCAGAGGGGTCGAGCTTTCGATAGACAATATCTCCTACGACCCGAAAACAGGCGAGGTCGAAGCGTTCTGCGACGGCTATCTTTCCAACGCCGGAACATGGGCCGGAGCGCTCGATGTTAGATTCGCCGCGGACATCCTGTTCATCAAGCTGCCGGCGGCGGCAGTGGCGGCCCCGGTCGTCTTGAAAGGCGAGATGTCCGAGGTGACCGAAACCGGCTCATTCGATATATCGGCGGATTTTTGATGAGACGCCCCGCGCCGCGCGCCATCCCGGAACCCCGCCGCGCGGGCATAGCGCCGGCGATGCTTATTGTCACGGAAAATCTTTTAAAAAGTGAAAGCGCGGGGGCCATTTATTTCATTGACATTGCGCGGGGATGGTGATAAGATGCACATTCTGAAAACAGGCTGGCGGGTTAAAATCCTGTTTTCAAGCGGAAAAACCGCAAAGGAACAAATCACAATTTTTTATTAGAGGTTTCGCGAGGAACCTTGAACATAACAAACAAAAACAATTTAAAAGGAGAGCGTATGAAAATCAGAACAATTTTGACAGCGCTGTTAGTAATGTTGTTCGCGACAGCAGTGACGTTCGTGTCGCCCACCCTCACCAAGCAGCTCGGAAGCGCCGCTTTCGCGGCCGACGATTGGGACGATTGGGATGACTGGGACGAAGAGGAAGAGGAAGACGCGTTCGGCAACATCATGGAGACCACTTTCGCGACAATCGACAAAGTGGACTTCGTGGCGCCGAAAGCCGGAGCCCCCGCCGATGTGTCCGTGAAAGTCACGCTCGTCGACGAGGACGGAGACGCCAAGATCGTTTCCGTGAAACTCGTATATTTCCTCAAAGGCGACTACAAAGCCGGCAAAGAAGTCGAGCTTAAGGGCGCCAACGGCGTGTTCAAAGGCCAGATCCCCGGCCAGCCCGCCGGAACCAAAGTTGACTTCGTCATCCGCGTCGAAGACTCCAACGGCAACGTCACTAGCAACGCAGTCGCTGGCGGCGGCGCCATGATCAAAGCCGTTCCCGACATTGTGAATTCCCGCGACATCGTTCCCGCAGACGCCGACCTAGTAGACCTCGCCGCCGGATACGACAACGAATATCTGTACGTTGACTACTCGCTCGCCGGAAAGCTCAACGGCGGAACGCTTGACCCGCCGTACCTGCAGCTCTACGGAATCAAAATCACCAACCCGGACACCGAACAGGGCGAAGGTCTCATGGTCGGAAAACTCTGGATCAACCTCCCGCTCGCGACCGACAAAGAGGTCCAGAGCAAGTTCCTACCCATGCTCATGGATCAGGGCGCCGAATACGTTGAAAAAATCGGCAAAGACAAAATCGAGCACGTGATGAAGACCGGAATGATGGTTCTCGACATCCAGAAACTCATGGGCGGAAACATCATGGAAGGCATGCTGTTCGCGGCCGAACCGACAGGGAAAGCCGACGGCGGCAAGTTCTCCGGCAAAATCAAACGCGCCCCGCTGGGCGACAACCCCTCCGGTTACCTGCGCATAATCACCCTCACCGCTGCCAACGCTTCCATCGATTCCTTCATGCCCATACCGCTCAACTGCTCCAACTTCTTGACCATCTACACCAATTCCTTCGGTTACACCGTTCAGTAAGAGCGAAGGCGACAACAGCCAATATCGCGGCGGCGCGCAAAACGCGCCGCCGCTTTATTTTTGTCACACCTCCCCACACATACAGCCGCCCACACCCGCAATGGTTCACCCGTCGCCCGGGCCGCCACGCTCAAGCGTTTTTTGCATGTGGGCGTATCATCGTATTCCCGCCACCAAGCAATTTTTGAGCTAATAACGCGCGCGCATTCCGCGCGCTTTGGAGTGCGACAATTCATTGTCGCTTTGCCTTCAGGGAATTCATTCCCGCCCTCTTTGTAAATCGATTCTATTTTTCAGACGGCTTGTATTCAATTGTTTTCATTTCATCGTTTATCATTTTGAGCTTTCCTTGTTCAATGAATTGTTGAAGATTAATTTTATTGCTTAATATTCTCAACCCAATGTTGTGTCTGATGCATTCAAAGTGCATTGCCGCAAGATTGATTATGTTTGCCATCCACTCGCTGCTCTTGGTATCGGCAATTATCAGCTTTTTCAATTCTTCAAACTTACCTCGTTCAATAACAAAACCAGATATGTGTTCCAAAAAGCCGGTTGTATTCTTGAATATAAATTCAAAATCGCTTGGAGCACATTCAAAATAAACTTTGTCAACAACAGGCTCGCTATATCGTGATCGAAACATAGAACTAGAATTTGCTTTACATGTTACAAAATGAAAAGCTTTTTTCCGCATGATATAATTGTTTACAACTTCTTTGTTGGCTGTGGCATGAATTACTAAAGAACAATCCATTACGTCGGCAATATTGGCAATAGCTCTTGCTAGATAATGGGACAATTTGTCGGTGACAAAATTCTCATCAGACGAAATCCAATACATAAAATCATTATCGTTAATATACTCATTTCCCAAAAAAGGCGTATCATTATCTGTCGAATCATACATTTCATCCAAGCTTTCATAAACGCATAATTCAAAATCATTTATGCGATTTTGCATTATGAATTGCTTGTAGGTATTGAATTCTAGCAAGTATTCTGGAAGAAAAGAATTGTATATGCCAGTCCAATATATTCTGTTACTTTTTGCCGATTTATGATCATCTCTTATAGGAAGAAAAACTAATTGAAACATCATAACACCTCACAATTGCTGATTGCTTTATGATAAAACGCAGAATATTGAGACAGGCTGAGACTATTGTCACATATTAGCTTTCCCGCTGACCTAGACATTCTTGTTGCCCTCTACGCCTTTTGAACTCTTTCGACATCGGCTTAATTTGGCAATAGTCTCGGCCTGACCACAGATACCATTATCGACATTTATTAGGCCTTTCGCTCCTTAACTTATCATAACTCTGAAATTTAACGATCATTTCATCAATGCTTTCTACGTTTGCTATCATTGTTGTGTCTTTCAGTGTTTCATACGCATTATCAATAGAGCCCTTTTTGAATTGGTAATAACTGAGTTCAAAACCACAATTCCATAATTCGCATTGTTGAGGGAAAGACACTTTTGTTTTAAGAATGATATCTATTGCTTTATTATAGTCCTGCTGGCAATCAGCATATAGCATAGCAATCCGCATGTTTAAAACAACGAACATGTATTCTCTGGAGGGATCGTTAATGCCTTCATCAAAATCTTTTTCAATGTGTTTGATGTGTTTTTCAAAAAGAAATATTGCAGGTTTAATACAATTACATTTTAACAACGTGTTGCCATATGCGGCAAAAAGAGTAGGATGGAAAAACGGCAAAACAACAATTGCCACTATAGCAAAGCTTAGTGTTACAATTGTTATATAAACGAAATAGCTTTTTGTAATATATCGTTTTGATGCGTTGACGAAACGCATGAATAAGTGTCTCCTAATATAATGTTACAATCACCATCATAGACTATGAAGAAGATGACTTGGCGATAAGAGAACGAACCAATCCATTCTTTACTTCAGAGACTTTCATCAGTGTTGCCTCCGTGCGTTGTACTAGGTTGTTCGATATTTGTTAGGTCTTAACGTAGTTGATCGGTTTGAACATGTGAAAAGAGGGCGGCTGGGGAGTGGATAGTGGTGCGGGCGCGAATGTGTGGTATGTCGCATTATCATGGCATTTATGTGGCTATTATGAACGAATGAGGGCGATTTGGCAACGGGGTGTCAATTGCGGAAAGTTTGTAGTGGGGGGTGGTGTTGAAGGGGTGGGTAGAAAGGGAGGGGGGAATGGTGGATGTTATCTTTCAACGTGGAGACATGTATAAATAGTAAAAGAATATGCACCACGGAGTCACGAAGTCACAAAGGGAAAGCTTTATGGGGGGGAGGGGGGAGGGAAGAGGGGGGAATGAAATCCCTGAATGGCAAAGCGGCAATGAATTGCCGCACACCAAAGCGCGCGGAATTCGCGCGCGGTATTAGCTCAATATTTGGCGTGGAGTGGTAGGTTTTCCGAGTGGCGAAAAGCGGGTACAGGCATCGCTGGGTTGCGCGCTGCCAGTCCCTGTTTTTCACGATTGGCGCATGGGACGCTGGGAATTATTTCTCTCGCATATATCGAGCTTGGGTGTGGGGGCTGGAAGGGGTGTTGTCTATGTGTTCGGTTCAAACGGGGGGATGCGAAAGGCAAGTTTGGGAGCGGGGGCTGGAAGGTTATTGGGTTTTAACTGCTTCGTGAAATGCTCTTTTGATAGTTTTTTCGGGTTGATAAGCGGTATAATAATCCGATTTGTGAATGTGAGCGCGGGACGGTGTTTTCGTCGTCGGCGTGGAGGCGGTGTTATGGATAAAGATGGATTGCTTGAGTTGGCGTCTGAGGGGACGCGCGCGGCAAAAGGCGCGGGCGATTGCGACACTCTGGCGGTGTATTCCCGGGAAGCGTCGGCTTTGATAGAGAAGAACACGGTGAAGGCGTGCGAGGTAGAATATTCGTCTGGTTTCAGCGTGAGGGCGATGTGCCGGGGCGGAGTTGGATTCGCGAGGTGCGCGGGGCTGAGCGCGGAAGAAGCGAGGGAGGCGGGAGCGGAGGCGGTGAGGATGGCGTGCGAGGCGGAGGCGGACCCGGATTTCGTCGCGCTGCCGGAGCCGGAAAGGGCTGTCGAGCCGCGCGGTCTTTTTGATTCGCGCACCGCTGAAATCGAGCCGTCGCGCGTTGTCGGCTGGTGTCTGGAATGTGTGGAGGCGGCGAAAGAGATAATGCCGGACATAGTGGTGAAATGCTCCGCCGGAGCCGGGTTCTCCAGACGCGCCCTCGCAAACTCAAGAGGCGTCGCCGTGGCCGAAGAACATTCTTCCGTCGGCCTGTCGGTGGTATGCGTTGCGAAACGCGGGGACGATGTAGGCTCTTATTACGATTACACGCTGGGGAGGAGTCTGGCGGACTTGAAGCCGCCCCGCGAAGTGGCGGTCGAGGCGGCGACGCGGGCGGTGTCTTTGCTCGGCGCGAGAAAAATTCCCGGCGGGAAATATCCGGCGCTGCTGGGGCCTCACGCGGCCTCCGACTTGGTTCGCGGCGTTATCGACGCGGCGGACGCGGAAAGCATTCAACGAAAACGCTCATTCCTCGCGGGTCGCAGGGGAGAACGCATCGCCCCTTCCTTCTTCACAGTCATTGAGGACCCTCTGTTCGAGGCGGGCATTTATTCCTCGGCGGCGGACGGCGAGGGAGTCCCGCACCGAAAAGCCGCTCTTATCGATTCCGGAGTCCTCGCGGAGTATCTGCACAATTCATACACGGCCAACAAGGCGGGAGAGCCGAACAACGGGCACGCTCACCGCTCGTCCCACATGTCGGATGTAGGGATAGCCGCTACGAACATAAGCGTCGCGCCGGGAGCGAGGACCGAGGCGAAGATTATCGCCGGGATGTCGCGGGGCCTGTTCATTCTGATGGCGTCGATAGCTCCGCACTCCGTCACCGGACAGATTTCCGGCACGGTCGACCAAGGGTTCTGGATAGAGAACGGCGAGATAGCGTACCCAGTGAAAAACGTGATGATAGGCGGGGAGATATTCGAGTTTCTTGAATCGATCGAGGAAATGTCGTCCGACATGAGGCGCGAGCCGGGCAACGAGATGCCGTCGATGCTGGTGGGAGTTGCGCACATATCCGGCGGCGGCTGAGCGGGGAGTCCGGCGGCTGCTCGTTGACGCGCCGCCCGCTCGCCGATATCATGTCTAAGTACGAAAGAGAGAACGGGTTTAGATGAGCGACACGCCGATATCCGCAAGCGAAGTGATTGAAGAGCACGCGCTTTGCGACCTCGAATCCATCCTCGCGTCGGCGAAAGAGCCGTACTACTGCGTTGACGCTCTGCGGGACCCGCGAACGAAACGAAAACTGATCGACCCCCGCAGCGTTCTCACTCCCGGAATCGTCCGCAACCTCTGCGACTCTTGGGGCGTCAACCGGGACAAAGTCATCCGAGTGACGCGGGACATCGACGCGGTGGACGAGTTTCTGGATGTGTCCACAAAATCGATATCCCACTACGCCAACCAGATGCACAGGTATCTGACCGGAATATTCACGGTGGAGAAACCGGGATACAAGGCGGAAGTGCAGGGGCTGGCGGCGAGCGCGGCGGAGATGCTCGAAGGGGTTCTGGGATACGACAAGATACTTGAAGGATTGAGCGTCGGACCGGCGGACATCAGGCCGGTTTCATCATATTACGATCATCTTGTGAACACGGCGGTTTATTGGCTGGCGGCTATGGCGCGGCTCAACCGGGAACGCGCATCCGAGGCGGGTTCGATAGAAGTGTGGCGCTCGAAAAGCAAAGATGAAATGAACCGCCTAGCAGGCCCACGCGGCGCGAAGGTGGACCCTCCTCTTTATTACGACTATTACGGCTGGGAACGCGCCGCAGGCGACATCCAGCAATCAAAAAAAGGCGACCTCAGCCTCGTCCTCAGCGGATTCTTCGCGGCGCTCTTTCACGACGCCGCGTTCCTCGACGAGCCGGAGATTCTCATTTCCGTCAAAGGCCGCATAGATGGAAAACTGACGGCGCACGTGGACGCGTCTAACAAAGTTATCAAAGACCGCCTTGCCATCCTTCACGACGAGCGCCCGCTTGCCCGAAACATTATCAAGAACCACCATGAACTGGCGGACGGCTCAGGATATCCCGCCGGAAAAAAAGAAAAAGACCTTCACCTGTTCGCGCAGATACTTTCGGTGTGCGACATGTACGACGAATACGCGACGAAGTTCACGCGGGGGAAAGTCGTCAGGCTAATCCTTCAGGGAACTGGCAGAGGATTCACGGGCGACGCCGTCCGCGCCTTCCTCTCCATCCTCAACCCTTACGAGCAGGGCGAAAGGCTGAATGTTTACGAGTTGAAGAACAGCGAACCGGCCGCCCTCGCGGAAGTTCTTCCTTCTGAAAACCGCCTCAGGCCGCTGATAAAAATCATCGAGAAACTATCCCCGGCGTTCCCTGCGGCTCCCGGCTCGGACATGGATCTCTCCCTGCCCGACAACGCGGGTTATTTCGTGTGAGACGTCAGTTTGTTTTCGTCAGTTCGAAAGAGTCGAAAAGTTCGCCTGTCACATTGTAGGACTCGTATGTCAGTTTATCCCCGTTGATTCTTACAACCTGAAAAAGCTGTGTCTGCGTCCCCGTTTTCGCCATGATATCTTTGTACAACTCGCTGGGCTTGTACTGTTTCGGGCCTGTCACGGTGACCACGTACACCGTGCCTTTGTCCTTGCGTTTTTTATCTTTGAAAACTTTGTGAGTCCTTCCGTATGTGTGGTCGTGTCCCTGAAGGACGAGGTCGACGCCGTGTTTGTCGAAAATATCGGTGAACAGCATCTTGTGATAAGGGTTGTCACGGTTTCCGGCGGTGGAGTAGAACGGCTGATGGATGGAGACGATGGTCCACTTGCGGGGATTGTCTCGCAGGACTTTCTTTAGCCATTTTGCCTGTTCCTCAAGGCGTTCGTTGCCGTTAAGCGTCACGAAGAGCGCGCCTTGATAGTCGATGTAGTAAGAAGCTTCCTTGAGTTCTTCCAAGCCTGCCGGGCCATTTTCCGGGAAAGTGAACTGAGGCCGCCAGAGATAGGTCAGGCCCTCGGTGACCCCCATCGTTTTCCTATATTCGTGGTTGCCCGGAAGCAATATCATGGGGATTGAGCGGGGTATCCAGCCGATGGCGTCGTAGAATTCCCGCCACTCATCGTCGTTTTCCCCGTTGTTGACGATGTCGCCGACGAACAGCCAGAACGCAGCGTCGGGCGCTTTCATCTGCGCCGCCCGGAATACCCGCGAACACATGGATTCGATTTCGTTCTGCGGGTCTCCAAGATAAACGAACGAGAACGGCTCGTCGTTCGCAGCCGCCGTTCGGAAGTGGTTCCATTCGCTCCATCCTGCCGGGCTTCCAACCCTGTATGCGTACAGCGTGGAGGGTTTCAGCGATTCAAAAACCACGGAATGGTAATAAACGGGATTCGCGCCATCAATTTTGACGGTCTCGGTTTTTGCCGCCGCTGAAACCGCCTTGTCCCTGAAATCGGGAGCGGCCGTCGCGACGGCGATCTGCGCTTGCGGGTTCTCCACCGCATCGGTCGTTCTCCAAGTGACGGCCATTGAGGTGGTGGGGTTCTGTGTGGGATTGAGAATGATTCTCTCTGGTCTGGAGGACGGCGCGCTGCCCGCCGGGCCGGCGCAATCGACGCAGATTGTGAATATAAGAAAAAACGCGACCAAACCCGCGCCCGCTCTTGCTCCCATGATTCTTGTTTTCAGTCCATTCATTTGCCATCCTCCCGATTTGATGCCGACCAGCCGACCAATGGCTTTTATTATATATCAATCGTGGTTTCCCGCTACTGGAAGTTTTTAGACAAGGGCGAAGATTCTGACAGCGAAACGCGCTCGCGGCTCACATATATTGGATTTCAAAATGAGTATTGGATAGAATACATCAATTGGGCCTGAAACGGCGGCGCGCTCTGAGGGCGGCCGTCGAGGCCATTGCGACAGGGGAGATGCGCGGATGAGAAAGATGTGTATAGCGGCAGCGGCGCTAGCGCTGAGTTTGACATGCAACAGTTTGGTTTTGCGCGCGCAGGAACAGACGGCAGCGGGAGCGGGTGTTTTTTCGGAGGCGGTTTTCGAGGCGGAGGCTGGCGGCGTTGTGGTTTATGACGCTGCGGACTGGAAACAGATGAGGATGGACACGCTGTCCGGAGGCGCGGCGGTCGCGACTGAAAAGCGCGGAGCGGCGATGGAATTTGATTTCACAGGCGAGGCTGTCGCGGGTGATTTTGTGATTGGAAAGACGGGCGGGAGGGCGCTGGCTTCGGTAGACGGGCGGCCCGCCGCCACAATCGACCTTTACAAAAACATTATGACGCCGTCGCCTGAAAGGATAGTTCTGGCGAACGGATTGAAGCCGGGCGCGCACAAATTGCGTCTGGAGATTCTCAACGAATCGAATCCGGGCAGCAAGGGGGCGCTGGTGGCGGTGGACGCGTTGCGCGCCGCTTCGGCGTCATACGGAGCGGTGTCCGGGACTCTGGAATGCGTTCACAACGAGGGATTGCCAGTGACGCGGGCGAAGATTTCGGCGACGGTAGATTCTGTTGAGCTTAGGGCGATAACGGGGGTGTCCGGCGAGTTCGTTTTCAACGCTCTGCCGCCGGGCGAGTACGTTTTGAGGTTCGAGAAGCCGGGTTTCGAGCCGCTTGAAAAAACGGCGTTGAAAATTGAATCCGGAGAGGAGATTTCGCTCGGGCGAGTGATGTTCGAGGAGAGAATCGGAGCGAGGCCGTTGAAGGATATCCGGATGCCGAACAGGGCAAGGCCGGCGCTCGCGAGACCGGGGGACGAGTTTGTGATCGAAGTTATCGCGCCTGCGGAGGCGGGCGGGTGGAGCGCGTCGCTCGAAAATGAGTTTGCAAACTATCCATTGGAAATCGCCGGCGCTTCGTTCAATCCGGATAATGGGCGCTGGACGTTGAAGGCCGTTGTCCCCGGCGGCGCATCTTCCCTGCTGTACGGACTAAGAGTCAAATTCGGCGGCGGAGAGGATTTTCAACCCCGCTCGGTTATGGTGTCGCCGGAATTTAAGAATTCCATCCGAGTGGTTCATCTCACGGACGTGCATGTTTACAAGTCGGAAAGCCTTTTCGAGGTATATAAGAAGTTGGCGGAAGAAATAAATCTGGTGAACCCTGACCTAGTGGTGATCACGGGAGACCTGACGGACACGACGGGATACACAAGCGAGCGGTGGCCGGAATCCGACCAGTATCCGGCAATGCTGGACCTGTGGAATTCCTACAATGCGCCGGTTTTTATAGTTCCCGGCAATCACGACTTAAGCCCGTATAAAAAAGAAGAGGACTACTTGGTATGGAATAGATATTTCGACACGACCGATTTCAGTTTCGACTATGGCGCGTATCATTTCACGGCGTTCGACAACTCATTCGTTTACAGGTCGGGCGGGAGCGACGAGCCGCACGCGGAAGACCTTTCGCCGGAGCAGCTTGAATGGCTGGACGCGGACCTAGCGGCGGCGTCTGGCGCTTTGATGCGGATAATCATGTTCCACGTGCCTCTGCACAATACGGACTCAAAAGTGAAAGATATAGCCGCGCGGCGCGATGTCAGGCTTGCGCTGTATGGCCACTTGCACATGGATGTGGTGGACAAGCTGCCTCCTGTGGCGTACGTTCAGACTGGGGCGGCGTTCGAAGGCTCCTACCGGGTTTTGGATTTGGCGGACGGGCGCGTTGTGGAAATGAACGCGAAGAAAGACGGTTTCACTGCGTTCAAAACGGGAATGGTCATGTCGGCGTCAAAACGCGCGGAAGACGGGCGCGCGGTGGCGATAAAGGCGAAGAATTCCGGAACTATGGCGTTGCCGAACGCGGCGGCGCGGATCGAAATGCCGGCAGCGAAAGGATATTCATGCGACGGCTGCTCCGTCGTGTCGCGTTTTGACAAAGACGGCAAGACTCTAGTCACAATAAACTTCGACATCCCCTCGAAGGGAACGGCGTCCGCCGTGTTGACCGCTGAATGACAATCCTGACAGAGACGAGAAATAACTTGCGTCGGCGGGAATCCGCTTGAGCAAAAGAGGCCCCGGAATGGCGTCCGCAAACGCGTTTAAGAGCGGGGACACCGACCGCGAGAAGGTCGGCAGGTTCGTGGCGGGCAGTTCTTTGCTCTTCGTTGTGTCCGCGGCGTCGGGAGTGATGCAATTCGCGTGGTCGGCCACGATGCAGAGGCTGCTCGGGCCAGAGGGATTCAGCCTGACCGGGCCTTTCCTGAACCTATTCTGGTTATTGTCGCTGGCGACGTCCTTCGGCGTTCCGCAAGCGATGATGACATTCATATCCGACAGGCGGCACAGGGATCCTGAAGGAGCGGCGCTGATAATGTCGGAAGGCACGAGGTTGCTGGTGGCGATGGGGGCGCTGTTCTGCGGGGCGGCTGCCGCCGCGCTCGTCGCAATTTACGGCGCTTCACCCGCCGCCAATGTTTATTCCGGACTCGCATGGCTGATGATAGTATCGGTGGCGGGAAAGCAGATGTACATGTCGTTTTTCGCCACAGCGGGCGGGATTCAAAGGATGGACCTTCTGGCGGCGTGCAACATAGTGTTTCCGATAGCGATGCTGGGGTCTTCGGTGGGCATGGTTTACGCGGCAAAGACATACTGGCCGGGGAGCCAAGCCGCCGGGATACTGGCCGGGGCAGGGGGAGTGGCGTTCGCGTCGGTGGCGCAGTGCATTGTGTCGCTGGCGATGTTCCGGCGAGCGGAATTGAGTTTAAAACGGATTTTCACGTGGAGGGCGGGCTGGGGAGAATCGAAACGGTTGCTGTCGTTTGGGTGGGTGGCGGCGCTCGCGGTCATCGCGGCGTCAGGCGTGCAGTTCCTTCCTCCGGCGGTGGTGTCGTTCGCGGCGCACAGCTCGGCGCTAGGCGGCGCGGCTCCTGAAAAAATCATTAACGCCGGTCGATTCTGCGCCGCGTTCACTTACGCAATGGCCCCGATGTTGCTGATCGGCATGGTGATGGCGATAGTCCCCGCGATCTCCGAAGCGGAATCGAAGAAGAACCCGGAATTGATGCAGAGGTATTTTGACCTTGCCGTTAAATACGCGCTCTCGATAATAATGCTGATGATGGCGATATACGCCGTTAGCGCGGGGACGATAGTGGAGCTTTTCAGCGGGAAGGAATTTCCGCGCGGGAGCATGGGGCCGCTGACGCTGACGCTTTTCGCGGGGATGAGCGCGGGCATGCTCGGGATGCTGACCGTCAACGTGCTTGTGGGGATAAAAAAGCCGGCGGCCCCCGCGGCGGTTTCGTTGGCGATGACAGCGTCGGTTGTGGCGGCTCTCGCCGCGGCGGAGGTTTATTCGGACTCCGTGTTGACGGCGGCCGGGGCTTTCAGCGCTACGGTTTTTATGGGGCTGGCGGCTCTGCTATACTGTTTAAAAAGGCTCGGCGGAATAATATGGCCGTGGAAGACAGTGGCTAGGCCGACGGCCGCCGCGATCGCCGCCGCCGCTGCGCTCCGCGCTCTGCCTTTTGATTCGGTGTCAGTGGCGGCAGTAGCGGCGGCATGTGTCTGCGGCTCCGTTTTTTATCTGGTCGCGCTCGGACTGGCCGGAGGCATAGACTCGGACGACTTCGACATGGCGCGGGACACTTTCAGGTCAAGCGGCGCGGGGATCGTCGTCCCGGCGATTGACGCGATGGAAAAGTTTTTTAGGCTAAGTCCTTTGTTCGCAAAGCCGCGCGCGGGGAGTGCTGTTAGTCAGGAATCCGGCGATGGCGGTTGAGGCCTGTTCGCGATAGAATATCAGCGGCGAGTCTCCCGGCCTTTGGAGGTTATTATGAAAAGAATAGCGCTCGCTCTTCTTCTACTGTCGTTCGTTGCGGGAGGATGCTCATGCTCGAAGGAGCCTTATAAGATTCCGGAAGACAAGCCGGTGGCGGAAACGCGCAAACCCGAACTAGCGGTGCGCCCCGCGTTGGAACTTCCCCAAACCGAGCCGTCGCGCACCGGAATCGTCAGGGGAACGATTCAACTCGGCGATTACTCCGAGCGGCGGGGACATCTCTTCCTGTATGTCATCGAGCCGATGAAACTTCCCGAAGAAGTGGTTGTGGTCGCATCGGCTTTCTTCGCGTCGTCCCAGTTGACATCCGACTACTTTGAATTTGAAATGACCATTCCGGCATCCGGCAACCCTCAGATAAACGCGGTGTGGGACACTTCCCCGCCGTATTGTCTGGTGACCGACCCTTATTGCCCGGCCAGCCACAAGGACGGACTCGGCCAAGCGACCGTCGTCGGGCTTCGCCCCGGCGGAACCGTGGACGACATCTATATTGAAGTAAAATAAACAAGAGTTTTAGCGCCGATTTCTTCTTGTCCATTCCTTTTTCCGCTGACGATTTTTTACTAATGTTTTGCTTTACAAATGTAAGATAAACATTACAATATGTTATAACGACATTACATTCGGCGGGGTGGTGATTGATTTGAGGCGCGCAAAAATACTAGTTACATCATTCGTGTGCGCGATAGTGGCGGTGGGGGCGACATCTGGAAATATGTATCTAGCGCTCGCGGGGATAGTGATAGGGGCGCTGTTCATGGCGCTGGTGAGGCGCAGAAGCGCAGAGGTTCATATCGATGAGCGGGTGGAGGCTCTCGGAGGCCGAGCGGCGCGCGCAACGTTCGTCATCATGTCGGTTTTCTTAGGGCTACTGTCTCTAGGTTTCATTTTCATCGGAAGAAACACGGGGGACGGCGGACTCGAAGCGCTCGGAACGGTTTTCTGTTATGTCGTTTGTCTGAACTGCGCGGTATATTCGATAACATTCAAATATTTCGACAGGGAACATGGCGGGGAATACTAACCCGCAAAATATAAATGCTTATAAACAACAGGATCAAAGTATGCCGCGCGGAGCGGGACATGACGCAAGAGGAACTTGCGCGCAGGGTCGGCGTCACGCGCCAGACGATAATCGCCATTGAGAAGAACAGGTACTCGCCGTCGCTTGAGCTGGCGTTCAGGATAGCCCGCGTGTTCGGCGAATCGGTGGAGAACGTTTTTATCTACGAGGGGGGAGGGGATGCGCGATGACACGGCAGAAGGCACGGCTGAAGAATCTTGGTTTCTGTGTCGCGGGAATTGGGTTTCTCATGTTGCTGTTCATGTTTTTCGTGACGGCGAGTTGGATCGGATACGAGGTGAAAGAGGTCTGCGAAGAAGCGATGTTGAAATACGAGGGCGACAGAGTAGAGGCTCTGACAAAGTTGCTTGAAGATGATGCCGCCGATTTTAGAGCGCGCAATTCGGCGGCGTGGGCGCTCGGTCAGTTGGGCGACAGGAGCGCTTTGGCGGCGGTGAAAAAGAGCTACAAGGGTTATGAAAAGGGAACCCGTTGCGACCGTAGCGCGGAGCTTTGCCAATACGAGTTATACAAAGCCGTTAAACTTCTCGAAGGCGGAATGAACATATCAGCGTTTGTTTGGAGATAGGCTCCGCCGCCACAACGTCAGGCGAGGGACGGCGTTGCCGCGATTGTTTGTTTTCTAAGTTCGAGTTTAAAGAGCGAACCATGGATGAACGACCGCGCCAGAGCGTTTGAAAGACAGATCGCCTCCATAAATGAGAGCAGAAGCGCCAGTCTCATTTGCGGATATTTGCCGCCAATAGGCGAGATTGTCGAAAAAGTCGGAAGCTATTGTCTGGGCGGATTTAGCTTCGACGGGTATGAGTTCATGTCCGAGGTCGATTATGATGTCTACTTCGTGTCCGCGCGAGTCACGCCAGAAATAGAGACTGGGTTGTTCGCCTCGGTGCAAGAAGTTCTTGAACAATTCTGAGACAACGAAGGTTTCAAAGACGGCTCCGCGTTCGGAGCGGTGAAGAAGCTCGTCATGCGAACGGATTTGCAACAGATAGCACAATAGGCCGGTGTCGAGAAAGTAAAGTTTGGGGCTTTTTATAAGGCGTTTTCCGAAATTGTTGTGGTGGGGTCTCAAGAGAGTCAAGATGAATCCGGCTTCGAGAACTGAGAGCCAACGCGAGGCGGTGCTGTGAGATATCCCGCAGTCGGAAGCCAACCCGGAGAGGTTGAGAAGTTGGCCGCTGCGCCCGGCGCACAACCTGATGAATCTGCCGAATGATTCGATATCGCCGACATTGAGAATTCCGCGCACATCTCTTTCGATGTAAGTCAGGTAGTAGCTCGCGAGCCAGTCGCGAGGTGGAATGCGCTTGTCGTGTATTCGCGGATAAAACCCGGCGAACAGGGTTTCCAACAAGCTTTTTTCAGGCGGATTCGGAGTTTTTGAGGAGCTTTTACCGAGAGTTTCCAAAGCGGCGTGCTTTCGGCTTTGAAGCTCGGACATTGAAAAGGGAAGGAGACGAAGAACGGCGCATCTTCCGGCAAGCGACTGAGAGATGCTTTGCAGCAATAAAAAATTTTGGGAGCCGGTCAGGATGAAACGTCCCATCCGGTCGTTGTTTCCGTCCACGATGGTTTGTATATAAGAGAATAGTTCCGGCGCTCGTTGCGCTTCATCCAGTATGACCGATCCCTTGAATTGCTCTAAAAAACCGCGCGGGTCTTCAAGGGCGAACCGGCGGTGGTCCGGAGACTCAAGCGACACATATTGGTGATTCTTGAACACAGATTGAACCAGCGTGGTTTTGCCTGACTGCCGCGGACCGGTAACGGTGACTACAGGGAATTGTTTCGCTGATTCTTTCAGTTTTGCGGTAAGAGTTCGGTTAATCATAATGCGCCTCGCGCTGGCAATATGAACATTCAATATTCAAATTACACAAAAGCGGCGGTTCTGTCAAGAGCGCCCGATGTTGCTTTGACGGAGCGGGCGGCGTTCAAGAAATAGAATAACGCGATGACGAAAACCAGCCGCAAGCGCAGATAGACCTGATTGATGGAGATTACTTATTTTTGCGAAGGTCGATGTAGTGATGGTTGCCGGAGCCGGGTTCGTCGGGTTGGGAGGGCGGCGCGGGGGAGGCGGCTGTTGGGTCCGGCTCTTTTCCTTCGGCAGCGGGGTTTTGCCGCGTTTCAGACATCTTCTTTAGTTCTTCCTCCTTAAGCCGGAGTTGTTCTTTGAGTTTTTCGAGTTCTTCGGGGTCTGCGCCGGAGGGTTTCGAGAGGTCGCGCAGGGGCCTGACGGCCGCCGGGGTCGCCGGGGGGGTTGTTTCTCCGCCGCGCATGGGGCGTATCTGGTCGCTATCGTCGAGGTCTCCGGGGGCTTTGCTTTCCCACTGGACTCCGAGCGGTTTGGTGTCGAACTGTCCTTCTCTGTTTGTGATGGTGGTCGCTTGGCGGGTCTGAATGTCGGTGCGGCCGAGAGGCTCGAAGTATGCGATGGAGAGCATGCCGGCGAAAATAATAATCAGCATGAAACAGAAGTCGATGTACGGCATCAGGAATGACACCCGCTTATTAGGTCCGTTTTCTTCTTGCTTCATAGCCGAATAACATATTCAGAATTATAGACAGGGCGAGGCCGGTGATTGTCGGTTCGATTTTAACATAAATGCCGAAGCCGATTGCCTCGATGTCTCTTTGAGCGATTGCCGGGCCGATGAGAAGTCCCAGCCCGAAAAGCGTGCAGATAAGTCCCGCGCCCTGAGCGGTGGACGCCATAGTCACCAGCTTGTCCTGATAATTTTCATTTGAAACCAGACCGATGGCGCTCATTACAAGTATTACAATTGCCGCCCAGTACGTGCTCATGAGTATGCCGCCATAAAGGACGAAAACCATCCCGGCGGTGAGACAAAGGCCGATTATCACCAAGTCTTTGGCGGATTCCTTCTTGCCGAACAATCGAAAAGCGAACAGCCATGCCCATAGGGCCAGAAGCGCTGCCCATGCGGTCAGAACGGGGATTTTTAGTTTTTTTGTGGTTTCGTCTTTGCGCGCTTTTTCTCTGATGGCGTCCATGGAGCCGGAGTGGGATTTTTCTCCGGGGACGACGCTTTCCTCCGGGGGGACCTGATAGCCGTAGATTTCGGGGTCGGTCACGAGAATGGAGGCGTCCTGCTGTTCCTTGACTTTGAACCAGCCCTGTTCTGCGACAGGCCGCAGGGGGATCATGGCGCGTGACTCGAAGATGAAGGGGGCGGCGGGAAGGATTTTTTCCGTGTCGCCCATATCCACCGTCGTGTCGCCGATTTTCATGGTCATTCGCCTGTTGCCGGGGAAGCGCAGATCGATAATTTTGTCTTCCTTGTGCCAAGTGACGTCCGCGCGGAGGGCCTCGGCGGCGAACCTTATGGGGATGAATATCATGCCGCCTTTTTCGACGGGGGGAACGTCCGGCTGGACTGTGGCTCCGTCGATGATAATAGCGTAGCCGTCTCTGATAGTTATTTCAGCGTCCAGAATATCCACCGCGAGCGCGGACGCGGCGAAAAATATTGCGGCGGCTATGGCCGCTGTCGCGATTTTTCTCAAAACAGTGTTTCCTCCAGCATTGCCGCCGGCGCGATTATTCCGGGTCCGGCGATTCGTTTTCCGAGCTAGCAATCAGTTCCGAAGCGGCTTGCGCGTCTTTAGCAGCCACCATCACGCCCACGTCGCCCATGCCGTCGATAGTGAAGATGTGAACCGACGGCGCGGCGTTTCCTGAAGAGACGCTTTTTATCCCGTTGGCTTCCAGAAGCCCCCTGATAATCTCCGCTTCATTGTAACTCGCGGCGCGGTAAATCGTCACCAGTTCCATTTTTTTATCCAGTGTCCGCCGGCAGAGCGCGCGGTTGTTTCTTTTTTTTCATAGCGGCGGACTGACAAGTCGCCGCAGCAATATTTCTTGGCCGCATGCTCAAAAGGCATTTCTAATTAGACAGTTTAAGTCCGACGATGCCCAAGATGACGCAAAGCACGGACGCTATCCGCCAGAATGAGGCAGGGTCCTTGAACAGGGCGACGCCGACCACGAAGGCGCCGGCGGCTCCGATGCCTGTCCAGACGGCATAAGCTGTTCCCATGGGTATGTGTCTTTGGGCGGACCACAGAAGAACCCCGCTCAAAGCCATGCATGCTAGTGAAAAAGCGATCCATGCGATGGCGTTGCCTCTTGTCTGAGACAGCTTGAATCCGAGCGGCCAGCCGATTTCGAACACGCCCGCTAAAAAGAGATGTATCCACGCCATTCCCGCGTCTCCCTTCGTCCGTACCGCGATTCCGCAATCCTGCTCAATGGCATCCGTTCATCTCCTCGACTATCGCGCAGATCCGGTTGAGGTTCGGCAGAGTCATCTTGTGCAGAATCTGTTCGGCGAGAGTCGAAATGCCTCTTGCGAGCTGGTCGGGCACGCCCGGAATCCCGCCCGCGTCTATGCCTATCATGCTGTCGATGTAGATATTGGTCTTGTCCGAGGTGCGCTCCTTGAACCACCACTTGCCTCTCACCTCGACATTGTCCCTGAAATAAGCGGTTTCGATGCGGTAGTCGCACGACCATTCGTCTTCGTCCCATGTCTGGATGCTGTGCCAAACCAACTGTCTAGGATTAAGGAAGGGTTTAAGGAAAAAGGGGATATCGCTTTTGCCCGCGACCTCGGCGACGATTCGGCGGGAGCCCTCGCAAGGGCGGTCTTCGACGATGGAGCACGTGGACACGTTAGGCAGCATTTCGTTAAGCTCCGTTTGTTTGTCCCGCATAGTTATGAAAACAAAGTCGCGGGGCGCGTGAACCACCCTGTTGTATCTGTACTTAATCATAATGCCGCCATCCCAAAGCGAAGCAGCGCGCAAGCGCCCTTTTGTAATAGTTTCCAAAAACAAGCCGTTTTTTTGCCTTTGCGTGAAAAGGAACGGCGTTAAGGTGCGAGGATTGTGAAAGGGTAAAAGGGCAGGTTGCGGAGTATTGCGAAGATGACGGCGAGCGCGACCAGAAGCCATGCGGCGGCGGAGGGTAAGGGGGGCAATCCAGCCCGGCCTGTGATTCGTCTGTAGAACCACAGCGCGGCGGCGACGGCTCCGAGGGGGAGAAAAACGAGGACGAACAAAGCGTTGTGTCCGGCGGCTTCGGCGAACCTTCCGTTTGCCAGAGCATGCATCGCGCGAAGCCCGCCGCATCCCGGACAGTGCAAGCCTGTCATTGAGTGGAAAGCGCACGCGGGAATCCAACTGACGGATGGGTAAAGGAAACGAAAGAAGATGAAAACGGCGACAGCGCCCGCGAAGGCAAGAACCGCAGTCATCGCGGTTTTTCTTTTTTCGTTTTTCTCGGCGTTATGTTTCATGCATGAAGAGCCGCGCGCCGCCGGGAAGCCGCGCCGGTCATAGGAACAGCCGCTCTTTATAGGAGCCGAAGACTTCTTTGAGGCCTTGAATGATTTCGCCCATAGTCGCGTGGGATTCGACCGCGCCGATTATGAGAGGAATAAGGTTTTCGTTATTTGAGGCGGCGGCGCGCTTGAGTTCGGCGACCGCGTTTGCGGCGGCTGCGGAGTCGCGTTTCGATTTGAATTTTCTTACTCGCTCGACCTGCCTGTCCTCTGTGGCTTGATCGATTTTGAGCAACTCGATGTCCGGCGGCCTGTGGATGTTGTAGACAGTGACGCCGACCTGATATTTTCTTTTCTCTTCGAGGGCGCGTTGGTATCTGAACGACGCGTCGGCGATTTCCTTCTGGAAGAACGCCTGATCTAAGGCCTTCAGCGGGCCGCCGAGCTTGCGCACTTTTTCATCGTAGTCGTAGAACGCGGCCTCCATGTCGTTCGTGAGCGATTCCACGTAGTAGGAGCCTGCGAGCGGGTCGGCGGTGTTGGCCACTTCGGTTTCGAGGGCGAGAATCTGTTGAGTGCGCAAGGCTATCTGCGCGGATTTCTCCGTCGGCAGAGCGAGCACCTCATCCATGCTGTTGGTGTGTAGCGACTGGGTTCCGCCGAGGACGGCGGAGAGGGCCTCGAAAGCGGTTCTGATAATGTTGTTTTCAGGCTCTTCGGCGGTGAGAGAGACGCCGGCAGTCTGAGTGTGGAAGCGGAGTTTGAGCGAGCGCGGGTCGGAGGCGTTGAAGCGTTTTTTCAACTCGCGCGCCCAGATGCGGCGGGCCGCGCGGAACTTGGCTATCTCTTCGAAGAAATCGATGTGCGCGTCGAAGAAGAAGGAGAGGCGCGGGGCGAACGAGTCGATGTCAAGCCCGGCCTCGACGCCGCGCTGCGCGTAAAACAGGCCGTTCATAAGAGTGAAGGCGAGTTCCTGCTGGGCGGTGGAACCGGCCTCGCGGATGTGATAGCCGCTGATGCTGATGGTGTTCCAGCGCGGAATTTCCGCCGCGCAATGCGAGAACACGTCCGTTATCAGCCTTAGGGACGGTTCTGGGGGGAATATCCAAGAGTTCTGAGCCATGTACTCTTTGAGGATGTCGTTCTGTATGGTCCCGCCAATTTTGTCGAGTGGGACGCCTTGCCGTTTGGCAACTGCGGCGTAGAGGGAAAGGAGGATGGATGCGGGGCCGTTAATGGTCATGGAGGTGGTGACTTTGTCCATGGGGATGCCGTCGAAAAGGGTCTCCATGTCGTCGAGGGTGCAGATGGCGACGCCGCAGCGTCCGACCTCTCCGCGCGAGAGGGGATGGTCGCTGTCGTAGCCCATGATGGTGGGCATGTCGAAAGCCACGCTGAGGCCGGTCTGCCCGCGTTCAAGCAGGAACTTGTAGCGCTGGTTGGTCTCGACCGCCGAGCCGAAGCCTGCGAACAGGCGCATCGTCCACTGCCTGCCTCTGTACATGTCGGGATGAATCCCTCGGGTGTATGGGAATTCTCCGGGCGCGCCGAGGTCCGCCGCCGGGTCGAATCCGTCGAGGTCCGCCGCCGTGTATACGCTTTTGACCTGTCTGCCCGACAGGGATGTGAATTCGTTTCTTTTTATTTCATCGCTCATGGTTTGTTTCCTTTGAATAAGATGTCCATAATATCCGCCGCGGCGGAGAACGGGTCGAGAGAGCCGGATTTGACGCGCGCGGCGACTTGAGCCGCGTCCGCGTCGCGGGAGACTGCCCCGCCGTCGATGAACCGCCTGAACCTGAGTTCCAGCGCCTCGCGCAAGTCGGCTTCGGGGTTGCGGTATCTCTCAAGCCCGCCGGTTTCTTTGAGATATGCGTAGTGCTCGTCGAGCGCCCGCATGATGTCTCCCGTTCCTTCGTTTTCGCTTGCGACGGTTTTGATGACCGGGATGCGCCATCCGTCTCTCGGAGTTTCGAAAGTGAATGAAAGCGTGGCGGCTATCTCGTCCGCGCCTTCCCTGTCGGATTTGTTTACGGCCACGACGTCGGCGAGTTCGAGTATGCCGGATTTGAGAATCTGCACGGTGTCGCCCGATTCCGGGACAAGTATGAGGACAAGAGATTCTGCGACGGAGCGGATGTCATAGCCGACCTGACCGATGCCTACGGTTTCAATAAGAATGAGGTCTGCGCCAAAAGCTTCGAGGAGCAGGGTGTGGTACTTAGTCGCTTCGGCAAGGCCGCCGAGGCTTTTTCCGGATGCGACGCTGCGGATAAAAACGTTGTCTAGGCTGAATGAGCCAGCCATGCGTATGCGGTCGCCGAGGAGAGCTCCGCCGGAGATTGGGGAGGTGGGATCGATGCAGAGGGCGGCGACGCGTTTTCCCTCTTTGGCTCCCGCGTCGAGGAGGTTGGACAGCAGAGTGCTTTTTCCCGCTCCGGGAGGCCCGGAGAGGCCAACTCTGCGGGCGTTGGCCCTGCCTGAGTAAACGCGCTTCATCACAGCGGGAGCGGCCTTCGGATCGCTTTCCACAAGAGTCATAAGCCGGGAAAGGGCGCGCACGTTTCCGCCGCGCATTTTTTCCACAAGCGCGTCAAGTTCTTTTGCCGGCGTGTTCATCGGTTTTGCCGGACGGCCCCCGCCGTCCGTTCCCTTCTTTTCCGCGCCCATTATATAATGACTTCTCCCGCCGCGCAAAACAAAATTGCCGCGCATACTTTGAATTTGGCGGCGCGACGTTACAATTAAAGATTAAACTGCGAGCCGAAAGCCTTTATAAGGAGGCCGGCGGCGGGAAATCGACGGAGATTGACGATGAGCAAAATTGATTTCGAAAGCATGATGTCCAACAGGATAAGCAAACTGCCGCCGTATGTTTTTACAACGATAAACAAGCTAAAGAACGAGGCTAGGATGCGGGGGATGGACATAATCGACCTCGGCATGGGCAGCCCCGATATGCCGGTTCCTGAGCCGATACGCAAAGAGCTAGCTCGCGCCGTCAACGAGCGCCATATAAACAGGTATCCCGCAGGCGACGGCTCGATAGAGTTCAAGCGCGCGGTGGCGTACTGGTATTCGAAGCGGTTCGATGTGGACCTCAACCCCGCCGACGAGGTTCTCGCGCTCATCGGCTCCAAGGAAGGACTTGCCAACCTGTCGTCGGCATTCATGAACAGGGACGACTACGCGCTTATCCCGACGCCGACATATCCGATTTTCTTCAACAGCATCACCATCTTCGGCGGCTCTCTTTACAACGTCCCGCTGCTCGAAGAGAATGATTTTCTGCCCGATTTCGAGCGTATCGACCCGGCGGTGCTTCGCCGCGCCAAACTTATGTTTATCTCTTACCCGCACAATCCGACGACCACCGTAGTGGAGAAAAGCCATTTCGACGGCATCGCTAGATTTGCGAAAGAGCATCGCATAATAGTCAGCCACGACGCGGCGTATTCCGAGATATGCTTCGACGGTTACAAGGCTCCCAGTTTTCTGGAGGCGGAGGGGGCGCGGGATATCGGCATCGAGTTCCACAGTTTTTCTAAGACGTTCAGCATGGCCGGGTGGCGGATGGCGTTCGTGGTGGGCAACCCGCAGATACTCTCGGTGATGAAAAAAATGAAGAGTTACGTTGACTTCGGGGTTTTCTCCGCGATTCAGAAAGCCGCGATAGTGGCGCTTGAGATGCACGAAGAGATAGTGTCCGAAACGGCCGCGGCGTACCAGAGGCGGCGCGACATCCTTTGCGACGGCTTGGACAAGCTCGGCTGGAAACACCGCCGCCCGAAAGCGACCATGTACGTTTGGGTGAAGATTCCCGAAGCGTTCAAAGAGATGAACTCCACCGAATTCGCGTCGCTTATCGTCAGGGAGACGGGCGTGGCTGTCGCGCCGGGCATCGGGTTCGGCGAAGCCGGCAACGACCACATCCGTTTCGCGCTCGTCGAGCCGGAAGACAGGATTCAGGAAACGGTCGACCGGCTCTCCAAGCTGTAACGCGGCGCGCGACAGAATAATCAAAGCAAGAAGAAATGATTTCAGAGAATGGCGCTGTCGCTCTATTGTCGCAAATATTTATAAATCCACAGAAAAAACCGCTGATAGAATGATGCGTTTATCATGCGCTTGACGCTGTTTGATAACCCGAAGCGGACAAAATAAAAAAGCCCCGCCGGATTAACCGGAGGGGCTGTGTTTTGCGCTCTTAATCCAAATCAGGCTTTGCTGACGTTGGATGCCTGATCGCCCTTGGGTCCGGCCACGACGTCGAATTCGACTTCTTGACCTTCTTCGAGCGATTTGTAACCGTCGCCCTGAATTGCGCTGTAGTGCACGAAAACATCGTTGCCGTCAGGCCTCTGGATGAATCCGTAACCCTTTGCTGCGTTGAACCACTTTACAGTTCCCTTCATAATAGGACCAGCCTCCTTTTCACAATACTCGTGCTAGGTTTGCCGGTTGTTCCGCTTGCAGGAATAGTTTGCTGAATTGCATCCCAACCCGTCAGCTTAGAAACAACTCGCCTTGCGCACGGTTAAATTGCAGGTCAGGATTCTTGCAATGGACGCTGTGGAAATGTTTATTATTGATAGTTTTTATTTCTCTTTCCCTGCCTCTTACTTGAACCTGACTTTCCAATCCATCGTTATTCTTGCTGTTGGCTGAATATTTGTCAAGCTTTTTACGATAATGTTTTCAACGACCGGGACAGTCAAGACGCGGAGCGGGAGCCGGCGCGCTCGATTACGGCTATCGAAGCTGCAATCGCGGCCCTCAGCGCCGCTCCTGTTTCCGCGACCTGTTCTCCCGGCTCGAACGGCACGGAGTTCGAGACTCCTTTCAGTGAAACATAGAAGATTTCGTCGTCGATGGCGGAGCAGATGAGGAGGAACGCCGCCGCTTCCATGTCTATCACATAAGGTTTGCCGGAATCAAGAAGAGCCTTGAACGCGGCGTATCCCGGAGGCGGGAAGAAATCTTTTTTTAGGGGGACGCCGGGGTAGATTGTTTTGCCGTCTCCGTCCTTGCCCGCGCCCATACAGTAAAAAGTGTCTGTGGAAATGATGTCGCGCGAGATGAAGCCCAAGATGGCGTCCTTTATGGCGGAAGCGGCGAGCCGGTTGTGAGACGGGTTGGCGGCGACCGCGTCTCCTTGTTTTCCGGTGGCGTAATGGAATGAGGCTCCGTCGAATCTGAAAGCCCGCTCGACAAGAGCGACTTCTCCGGAGCGCCCGGCTCCGGACAGCGACCCGCAAGTGCCTGTGTGCGCGAAGATTCTCGCCCCGCATTTATACAGTTCGGTGACTGAGATTTCGACGGAAGCCGACCCGATGCCTGTCACGCAGACGGTGAATCCGCCGCTACCGGAATCGACTGAATAAGTGTGAAACTCTCTGTTGATTTTGATCAGGCGCGGCTTGAATCCGAGAGCCGCCAGCGCGTGCTCGGTCTCGGCAGGGTCTTCACCGCATACCAGAACGACCTTTTCGCATATCATGCCTGCGCTCAATCCCGTGTTCGGAAAGATATCGGCATTGTTTTCCATGTTTACCCCTCCAAATCCATCTTATGTAAGTTTATAAAAAAAACCGCAAAGGAAATAGGGGGGATGAAAAAGCATGATTGGAGGAACGCAGACAGGCGGCATGGCGGACTGGTTATCGACAAATAAGGCAAGTAAGAATATATTCATAGAAAGCCGCTCCGGGGTATGGACTGACGCGCCCGGAGCATTCCGGAGGTTTGACGACGATGGGAATAGTTTTTGAAAAAGAAGGCCACATCGCAAAGGTCGGGCTTAACAGCCCGGAAACAAGGAATGCTCTCGGCCCCGACGAACTGCTGGCTCTGAACAATGTGTGGGAAGAGTGCCAAGCCGACGACAATGTGCGGGTGGTAGTGTTCTATTCCGAACTGCCGGACATTTTCTGCTCCGGCATGAACCTCAAGACGGCCATACCGATATGGACGGGCATGAGGAAGCCTGAGACGGAGGGCGAGAAGTGGCTGATGTCCGACAACAAATCCGTCGGCAAGGCGATGCTAAAGCACAAGACGCTGGACCGCCCCGTGATAGCGGCGGTGAACGGTTATTGCCTCACCGGCGGATTCGAGATGGCGATGGGGTGCGAGCTTCGGGTTGCGTCGGAAGACGCGGTGTTTCAGATGCGGGAGACCACGCTGGGGATAATGCCGATAGGCGGGTCGAACGTGTTTCTGCCCGCGCAGGTGGGGCAGGCGAGGGCTATGGAGATATTGTTGACGGGCGGCAACTTCACCGCGGAGCGACTTCTCGAATGGGGATTTCTCAACAGGGTCGTCCCGCGAGAGAAGCTTATGGAAGAGGCGATGGGGCTGGCCGGAATCATAGCTTCGAACGGCCCGAAGTCGATCCGGGGCATGGTTAGGTGCTCGCGTCAGATACAGGGGAAATCGCTGGCTGACGCTCTTGACGTCGAAGTGGCCATCGGCGCTCCGATATTCATGAGCGACGACGCCCGCGAGGGCGTCACCGCGCAGAAAGAGAAACGGAAACCTAATTTCAAATGACGCCTAAACGCGGCCCGGCGGCGGAACGCGGTCTCATGACGGAGGAGATATGGACAGCGATTATCTCGAAAAACTGGCAAAGAATCCGTTTAATAACATGCTTGGGATAAGGATTTTAGATGTGGGAGACGGGCGCGCGAAGGCCAGCCTCGAGATCAAGCCTGAGCACGCCAATATTCACAGCACGGCGCACGGCTCCGTGCTGTTTGCGGTGTCGGACGCGGCTTTCGAGGCGGCGGTGAACTCTATGAGCCGCCCGGCGGTGGCTGTTCAGGTCGACATTCAATATCTGGCTCCCGCAAAAATCGGCGATGTGGTGACGGCTGCGGGAGAGCCTGTGCGGGTGGGCAAGAAAATGGCTTCATACAGACTCGACGCGACAAATCAGGAAGGCAAAAAGATTTCTGCGGCTCAGGCGACGGCGTTCTTCGTCGACTGATGTCTGAGCCAAGCTCGGTTTATATAAATGGATTGCGCAATGAAAAGAATGGTTTCGGCCCAAAAATCGGCGGTGTTTTTTGCGGTTGCGGCGCTGTGCCTGCTCGTTTTCGCGCCTTCATCCGGCGCGTCGGAAAAACCTAGGAAGTGTTATTTTCTAGAGGACTGCGAGGCGGCGGCGGAAGCGGCGCTTGAGACGGGAGACGACGCGGCGAGGATAGAGTATCTATCTCAGGCCGCGGAGTTCGCGAAAGGGGAGCGCGCGGCGGAGCTTCGCGCGAAACTTGCCGAAGCGCATCTCTTCAGAGGGCTGGCCGGCGGCGCGGACGCGATGCAAAGCTACTCCAAAGCCGTCGAGCTTAACCCTGATATGGCTCTGGCTTGGCGCAGCAGGGGCTGGCTTCTGTTGCGCTCCGGCAGTCTTGACGCCGCGATCGAGGATTTCAACCGGGCGGTGGAACTGGAGCCGGACGACGCCGAGGCGCGCGGCGCGAGGGGGCTAGCGCTGCTGAAAAAAGGACGTCTGGCATCCGCCGCCACCGACTTCGACCGAGCGGCGAAAATCGATCCCGGCGCGGCCGCTTTCTACAACCGGGGACTGGCGCGCTCGGATATGGCGGACTACGCCGCGGCCGTCGTTGATTTCGATAGGGCCGTCGCTATCGGAGGGCCGAATCCTCACTTTCTGCTCGAACGCGCGGTGGCGCAGCTCAACAGGGGGTTCGCCAATCGGGCGATGGAGGATTTGAGAGTCGCGCTCGCCGCGGACCCCGTGAACCTTCAGGCCGGATACTACTTCGTCGCGGCTCTTGTATACGCCGGCGAGAGGGCCGCAGCGGAGGACGCCATGAGGCGTTTCTTCGGAAAGGGGTTTGCCATAGACGCGCCGGAATACGATTATTTCAGGCTGGAACTGTCCGGTCTGCGAATCATATTGAACGAGGTAAAGCTGATGGGCGGGTTGCCGGAGCCGAAGAATCTGGCGGCTTCGGCGGCGGCGGCGAATGAAAAAGGGCGCGTCGATACGGCGGCGGCTTACTACTCCGCCTACCTCTTCATTTCTCCTGAGAACGCGGCGGCGGCGTACAACCTTGCGGCATGTCTCGAGATGACAGGCGAGCGGCGCAAAGCAATACAATATTATTATAGATATCTTTATCTTGCCCCCGGCGCGGCGGACCGCGCGGAGGTTCTGGACGCGATCCTAAAGCTGTCCGAATAGGTTGGAGCGCGGAGCGCGTTCCGCCGGATTGTGCTATACTTTTTCAGCTTATGAGAGCAAGGAACCAATACATCGCGGGAGTGGCGTTGTTGGCGCTCATTGCGGCGGGGGCCGCGCTTAGCGCGCTCGGCCGCGCCCCGGTCCCGAGATTCTCCGAACAGAAAATCCTTTTCGACCCTATCGAGAACCCTTCGAATCCGTTCAGGAAAACCCTCTGGCTCAACGGCAACTGGGAATTCAGGACAGGCGCAGGCGGGGAGTGGAACACAGTGGCGGTCCCGCATGTCTGGAATAGCATTCCCGGTCTGGAGAACTACGCTGGCGCGGCTGAATACAGGATAGAGTTTATTATAGACGAGGATTGGGCGGGCGAATCGCCCATTCTCCGCTTCGAGGGAGTGGCTGGAGCGGCCGAGGTTTTAATAAACGACATCAGAGTCGCCAAAAGGAATTCCAGACCGACGCCGTTCGAGGTTGACATCTCAAAGCATGCGGTGTCGCCGGGCGGAAACGAACTTAGGGTGATAGTGGACAACAGTCCCGCGCAGGCGTTGGCTCCTGCGGGAGAAAAAAACTTCGGCGGGATTTTTAGAGAGGTTTTTATCGAGTTCAGGCGGCCGTTAAGGTTCGAGGAAGTGAGCGCGGCGGCGAAAGCCGCCGCAGGCGAGGACTGGGCGACCGCGTCCGCGCGTGTGATTGCTCGCGTGGCGTCTCCCGACGGCGAGGCTCAGGTTTTCGGCAGGATAAACCCGGAGGAAGGATGGGGCGGCTCCATATTCGATTCTTTGCTGTCTTCCGACTCCTCCGGTTACGCCTATCTCGATTGGCGGGGAGAGCTGCCGCAGGCCATCCGGTGGAGTCCTGAAAATCCCCAGATTTATAAAGCCGGACTGGTGGCTGTCACTCCGGAAGGAATGACGGACGGGGCGCAGAAATATTTCGGTGTCAGGGAGTTCAAGCGCGACAGGAAAGGCTTTTTTCTGAACGGCGAGAGGATAAAGCTAGACGGGGTGGTATGGAGGACGCATTTTGGCGGCGGTTGGGGGCCGGTAGCGACCCGCGAGACTGCGGAGAGAGATATCGAGTTCATACGCGCGGCGGGCTTCAACGCAGTCAGGTTCGTCGCGCCTCCTCACTCGGAACTGCTAAGCATGTGCGATAGAGCGGGGCTGCTCGTTTTTGAGGAGCTTCCTTTCAGCGGAAAGCTGCGCGGCGGAGATTCAGCATACGCGGAGCTTGAGGCCGCGCTTGACGAGATGGTCGCCCGCGACGAGAGCCATCCTTCAGTTGTCGCGTGGGGATTGGGCAGCGGCATAGAGGTCGGCGACCCGGTCACCGCAGCCGCAGTCGAACGTCTTGCCGCGAGGCTGAAGAAGGCTGATCCCGGCAAATTAGTTTACGCAGGGACGCGTGGCGTTTCCTTGTGGAAGGCTCCGAAAGACATAGACTTTTTCGCTTTCGAGGAATACGCGGGTTGGACAGGCCGCTCGACGGCGTCGCTGAAGCGCGCGCTGTCGTCCAAGAAAATATCGGCATCCGAAAGGCCGCTCGTCCTCTTGGCATACGGCGCGGGCGCGGACGCGCGCGCGGGAGCAGCCGGACTGAAAGGCTCCCAGCTTCATCAGTATTTTGCTATCGCTGCGACGCGCGACGCCATGTCTGCGGCCTCGAACGTCGGAGGCGGTTTCATCGATTCTCTGGCTGATTACGAAGGGCCTGCCCTCGGCGGCCCGCGCGTTGAAAGGCATATCGTGGACACCGGTCTGCTCGACGAGGACCGCAAGCCTAAGATTGTCTATCAGCAACTATCCGGCGCGGGGCGGCCAGAGGATGTCGCTTGGCGGTGGTCGAGACTCCGATTCAGGCTGCCCGGCGCGGAACTCGCTCTGCTGGCCGTCGCTGCGCTTGCGGGGTTTTCCATCTGGAGCGGCTTCGGCAGAGTGTGGCAAGCGCTCATTGAGCCGGAGGAACTGCGTCCGTTCGATGGGGACTCGCGGGATGACGCGAAGAGTTTTCTGCTGTTCGGGCTTCCGATGCTCATAGCGGGAGCCGCGGCGATGTCGTTCGCCGCGTCCGCCGCTCTCGACCTGCGCCCGCTGAATCCGGCGACAACTTCTCCGGCTGTCATCTCGGCGGCTAAGCTGTGGATAGAGCATTTCCCGGTCAGGCTCGCTGTCATGTTCGTCGCGCAAATTTTCTTCGCGGCAGCCGCCGGCATGACATCCTCGGCGATTCTAGGCGTGGAGCCATTAAAAATCTTTGAGCTTTCGGCGCGTTGTTCAGCATTGAGGATGCTTTTCGTTTTTGCGCCTTTCATCCCTATCCCGCTCTGGGGCTTCGCGGTTTTGATCGCTGGATGGGAAGTCTTCGTTCTGACGGGCGCGGTGTCGCGAACATTGTGGGAACCCGTCGACAGAGCCGCCGTCGCGGTAGCCGCCGGGTTTGCCGCCGCCGCAGCAATAATCGTCTCGATAGCCGTTTTTATATTAAATGTGATTCTCTGAGAGCGTCTTCATTTGGAGGATGCCGGGGAATCCGAGAAAAAATACTGAATCGCGATTTTTCGGGAGGAACAACCCTTATGAAAACAGTCGATAAGCCTTGGGGAAGAGAAGTTTGGATAGCTTATGACAACGGGAAATACGCGGCGAAATTTCTTGAGATAAACGCCGGTCACAGGCTCAGCTATCAGTACCACAAGGTCAAGCATGAAACGCTCTATCTGATGGAAGGCAAAGTAAAATTCACGCTCGAAAATGCATCTGGCGAAATCGAGGAGCACGTCATAGAGCCGGGAGAATACAGGGTGGTTGAGCCGGGAAGAAAACACAGAATGGAAGCCGTTGAGGACAGCCGGTTCTTCGAAGTTTCCACCCCCGAACTTGACGACGTAGTTCGCGTAGAAGACGACTACAAGCGTTGAGCGGGTTTAATTTACGATCTGCGCGCTCAAGGCCGAATTATTTGCACATGGAAAACAATGTTGTCCAATTATCAAGCAATCACAAACTATGTTTTATTGCTGTGTTTTAGTTCAAACAGGGCGGAATAATAGATTTATTTGATGGAACAGAATTGATGAAAATAGATCGATGTGTTAAACTCAATTAGACTATTTTGAATGATAAACACAAAACATTAAGCAGGATTCAGAAGGCGGAGGGCGGCAAGATCATGTTTAGATTGAGATTGAACCTTCATCTTGTTTTTTGCTTAGCGGTTTTAATGCTGGCATTAAGCGCGTCGACTTCATTTTCTGCGCAGATTGATAACGAAAAAGTTGCGTTTATTGACGATGAAAACGCCGCGCTCGCTAATGATTTGCTGATCGTAAAGACATTTACGTCTAAATCGAGCAACAAATATGCTTTGGATACGAATATTCGGCAGGTAAGGAAGATACTTACGGAATATGTTTCGCGAGGCTTTCTTGCGGACAGTCGATTAAGAACAGTGGTGGCGCTTGGAACAGACGAGGAGGACAGCGCTATTGAGAACGCATTATTCAACAAAGTCGGCAATTACAAAAATGCTGAAAAACTAATCAACTTCGATGAAGCGCGCGCATTAGCGAAAAGACACAACGCTAGAATTATTCTCATGACGGATATTCGGGAAATGAAGGAAAGGACAGTCGTTAGAGAGGGCGGAAAAACAACTCTTTACAAGGGAAAGACAACATTTATCGCAACTGTTGACATAACCGCAATACTTTATGATGTTCAAGAAGATAAAACGTTATGGTTTAAATATTACGCAAATGAATCAGAAATCGGCAGTAAGAAATGGAGCGGTCTTGTAAACAGGTTTTTGCAAGACCACTGCATAATCGTTAACAAAGAGATTGGACCATCCGTAGGCAATCAGGAGTTTCACAAGGAAACCGATTTGTTTTTGAATAGTCCGGTCGGCATTCCTTTTAAGATTGTTTCGGATCAGATGCTAAAAGATGTGTCGCCGATGATATACGACCAACTCGGTATTTCTCCACCCGAACAACCCGTAGTCGAATAATAGCGTTTTATTAAGCCGAGGTTTATTGCATGATACGGAATTTCTATTCTTTCGTTCGCGTTTCAGCGGGAGAGTTTAGAAATCGAATCCAAAGCGAGGCGTTCGGCGGCGGCGGCTTTTTTCCCTTTGTAAGAGCCGAGACCGGAGAAGACTGCGCGGTCGGCTCTGAACATTTTCGCCGCCAGTTCGCAGACATCTTCCGGTTTGACTTCCAATATCCTTTCCAGAATCTCCTCGTCGGCCACGTTTCTTCCGTAGACGATTTCCGATTGGGCCAGTTTGCTCATTCTGCCGCCTACGCTTTCCATGCTCATAGTGATGGAGACTTTGAGTTGCGATTTGACGCGTTCAAGCTCTTTTGTTGAAACCTCGCCGGAAGCCACTTTGTTCAGTTCCGAGATGGTCACCTCCAGCACTTCGGCGAGATTGTCCGGCCTTGTCGACGCGGACACGTAGAAAAAACCGGTGTCGCTGAAACTGGAGTTGTTCGTCATGATGTCGTAGACGAGGCCTCTTTTCTCTCTCACCTCGTAGAACAGTCTGCTGCTCATCCCGCCGCTGAGTATCATGTCGAGAAGCATATATTTGTAGCGGTCCGGGCTTTTGTAAGGCGCGCCGGGAAATCCGAGGCAGAAGTGTGTCTGCTGGATATCCTTGCGCCTGATCACCGACTTGGTAGAAAAGTCGGGTTCGGATTGAGGGGAGACCAGCGCTTTGCATGGCGGAAGCGAGCACGGCTCGATTGCTTTTGAGACAAGAGCCGGGATGTCCAGCCCCCCGAGGTTTCCCGCCGCCGACACCACGAGATGCGCGGGCCGGTAAAATTTTTCATATAGCTCGAACAGCTTGTCGCGCGTCATCCCGGCGATGTCCGATTCGTAGCCGAGAATGCTGTGTCCCAGCCCCTCAAGCCCGTAAATATCCTGAATAAAATTGTCCGTGACGATTTCTTCCGGAGTGTCGTCGTGGCCTTTAATCTCTTCAAGCACGACTTCCCGCTCCCGGTCGAACTCGTCCGCCGGGAACACCGAGCGGCGGAACATGTCGGCCATGATGTCTATCACGAGAGGGATATGTTCGGGCAGCGCGCGGGCGTACAGGCGGGTGCGCTCCTCGGAAGCCGAAGCGCCTATGGAGCCGCCCACGTCCTCGACCGCCATCGCAAGCTCCCTCGGCCCCATGCTGCGCGTGCCCTTGAACAGCATGTGCTCAATGAAGTGCGCCGCTCCGTAGTCGCCCTCCGGCTCGTATCTGGAGCCGAACGCCACCCAGAATCCGACCGACGCGGTGTGCATCGAGGGCATCCGCTCGACGAGCGTCACCGCTCCGCCGTCAATTATCGTTTTTTCTATTTCATTGTTCATTCCGCCAATTATAGCGGCGCGCGGCGGATAACGCCACTTCGCGACCCGCGCGGCGCTCGATTGTGGACTCCCGCATGTCTCTATGATATGATGATTCTCTGAACAGCGCGGCGCGGGATGGAATAAAACCAGCCTTGGAAACGACTCATAATCGTATGCAGATTGATAAACACACAGGGAGATGACGGAACAAATGAAAACAAGAGCGGCTTTGGCGGTGGCGATAGCCGCCGCCGCGATATTCGCGGCGGGGTGCGGCAATGGGTCCATGAATCCTTATATCCTTCATTACGGGGATGTCGAAGGTTATATTTACGCGGACAGTTACAACAGCGGAATTGCCGCCAGACCGGCGCTCCGAGCTGCGGGACGGGCTGTCCCGGACGGACAAGTCCCCGTCGCCGGCGCTCAAGTGTCCCTGACCGCAAAGGGTTTCATTCCCGCTCAGCCTCCTCTTCCCGTTCAAACGGACGGAGACGGCAAATTCGCATTCTCTGACGTCGAGACAGGCGCATATACGCTAAAGGCAGTTAAAGACGGCATGGCGGACATCGAATTCGATGTGACGGTCGTCGCCGACGCTATCAATGTGGTGAATGACGCTGCGGGAGACGACCAGATGTCCATGACTCCGACGGACAAAGGCACGCTGACCGTCACCGCCGTCGCCGATTGCCAAGTCTCCATCCCGGTGGAGGGAGACATTTATGTCGGAGGGTTGCTAACCACTTACAAGACTCCGGTTGCGGTGATAAACGACATCGCGCCCGGACTTCGAGAGATTCTTGTGAGGGCGGACGGCTATCAGGTTCCAGCGGCTAAAAATGTGACCATAACTTCCGGCGGGCAGCAGAGCGTGGACTTCACCCTTGTGCCTTCGGGCGGCAACATGAAGCCTTTGGCGACAATCAGTTCGCCCGCCGACGGAGCCGAGGTTTATCTAGGCAATATTGTGACTTTAACCGGCGTCGGCGCTGATTGCGAGGAAGGCAACCTTGCCGGAGCTTCCCTCGAATGGACGTCCGACTTGGACGGCCCTATCGGAACCGGAAATCTGGTCACAAGCAACACTCTGTCGGAAGGAACTCATGTTATAACGCTTGAAGTATCAGACGAGGAAGGTTTAACCGACACGGACACGATAACGCTTGTGGTGAACCCCGCCCAGAGTTCTGCGCCCGTCGCGACAATCGTCTCTCCTGTGAACGGATATGCTTTCGCTACCGGAGCCGTTGTCACCTTTATCGGCACGGGACTTGACGCTCAGGACGGCGTCTTGACAGGCGCTTCCCTGCGTTGGCATTCCAGCGAGGACGGCGATCTCGGCACAGGAGCATATCTGACAAAAACAAACTTATCCGAGAACGAGCACGTAATCACCCTGACGGTCACCGATACGGATGATGAGGTCGGCACGGCGACGGTCACTATATCAGTCGGCGAAACGGGAGCGGAAAACCAGCCGCCCGTGGTCGCCATTGCGTCGCCTGTTAGCGGTTCCAGCGTCGCAAGCGGCACGTTGTTATTTTTTGCTGGCGGAGCAGTTGACCCGGAGGACGGAGCGATAACGGGAGCCGGCCTTGTCTGGACTTCAGACCTCGACGGCCCTATCGGAACTGGGGCTTATTTCACAAAGAACAATCTGAACGCCGGTCTTCATACCATAACTCTTTCTGTCGAAGACAGCCAAGGCGAGGAAGGCTCGGATTCGGTCACTATCGATATAACGGAATAATTGCGGCGCCCGCTTTAAGGCCGTTAATAAGAGTGTAGTCAGATTTTCGCCGACCCCGTGATAAAGTCCAAGAACCGGGATTTTATCTCTTTGTTCAGAAGTATCTGTTTTGACACCGGGAGGGAGAGGAAAGCGCCCGCCAGCGATTTCATGAACTGCAAGGGCGGCCCTTCCACTTCGTCGAAAATCAGGTGATGCATCTTTCCTCTTTCGACCGCCATGTTGAATATCCGTTCCAGAGTTGATTCCGGCGTAAGCGTCCTTTTATCCCTCTTTTTCAGCTCAATGGCTTCCGCCGAGCAAGCGCGGTGGCAGACTCCGCAGCCGAGGCACACCGATTCGTCTATCACGGCCAGACGTTTTCTCTTTTTTCCGTCGGGCGAGGCCGCCGCGTCCGCCGGGCGCTCGATCATTGTTATCGCTTTTACCGGGCATATCTTTTCGCACTTGCCGCAGCCCGTGCATTCCGGCGCCGAGATCGTCGCGATGTATGCGCTCGTGTGCACCGCGTATTTGAGCCCGTGCTCATTGATCGCCACCATCATCCCGCAGCAGCATCCGCAGCAGTTGCAGATGAAAGTCACGCCGCGCTTCACGTTGTCCGCAACCTGAACCAGCCCGTTGCCTCGCGCGACTTCAAGCAAATCTCTCATCTCTTCCTTAGACACGTCCCGCGCCAGCCCGTTGCCCACAAGATAGTCCGATCCGTTGTCCAGCGCGAAACATATTTCCATAGGCTTCTCGCAGGGTTTTCCGATCAGCTTCTGTTTGTGTCGGCAGTAGCAGAGCGCCACCGATCGCCTGCGCGAGTTCTCTATGTAATCCGACACACTGTCGATGTCTAGTATCGAGCTTAACGCTTCTGGTTTCAGAGCGGTCTCGTGAACCACCGCCCTGCCTATCTGAGTGGACTCCCGAAAAACTTCTTTAATGAACTTCCCGGATTTTTCGTGCAGGAAATGGCTCATCAGTTCCGCAAGCCGCTTCTGGTCGAAATCGTCCCTCTCCCGCATCAGGGAAAACTCGAAGAAGCCTACGATGGGAGGGTTGAGAATATAGTAAGTCCTGTCGTTTTTCGGGTTGTTGTAATCGACGACGAGGCCGCGGCCCGCCATCTCGCCGAGCATTCCGCGCAGACGCTCTTTCTCCACTCCCGTGCGTTCCGAAAGCTTTTCAAGAGGCGTCGGTTTCAGCGGCATCAGCGACGCCACCCTCGCGTGCTCCTCGCTGTATAGAGTTTCCAATATCTCGAAAAACTCCGGCGTCTCAGGCGCCCCGACTGGGTTCCTGTTCAGCCTGTCCATCAGATTCTTGTATACGACTTTCACTTTTCTATCGCCGTTCATCAGCCGCACGCTCCGCGCTCCGGTTTTCCGGATAAGATAAAGCGCCGCGCCTTAAATGGCAAGAAAACAGAAAAAACGATATTCAAATCCTGAATAGAGTTGGAGAGCGTGATATAATACGCCGAAATAAAAAGGAAAGGTTTATCAACGCGTCCATGAGTCAGAGACGGAGCGACATTGACTGGTTGCGTGTGATAGCGGTCGCGGTTCTTGTGCCGTTTCACACCGGGATGATTTTCTGTCTTTGGGGCTTCCATCTTAAAAACGACGAATTGAGCGTCGCGTTGACGGTTCAGAACGCTTTTATCAATTTGTGGCACATGCCACTTTTCTTCTTCCTTTCAGGCGCCGGGACGTGGATGGCGCTTGATATCAGGCGGTTCGGCGAATACGCGCGAGAGCGCGCCTCCCGGCTTATGCTCCCTTTCTTTTTCGGCATCGTCGCGATATGCCCTCCGCAGTTGTATTTCGAGCGGTTGCAAAAGGGCGAATTCTCCGGCTCGTTCATCAAATTTTATCCGCATTTCTTCAACGGGCCGTATCCGGAAGGCAACTTGTCTTGGCAACATCTTTGGTTTCTGCTCTATTTGTTTCTGATGTCGATGATAGCAATTCCAATATTGCGCTATCTGAGGTCAGAACGAGGGCAGGCCGTCAGAGACAAACTGGCGTCACTCGCTTCGCGTCGGACGGCGATAATCGCGCTTCCGCTTCCGTTTCTAGTCATTCAATGCGTTGCCGGACAAGGCTGGCCGAATGGAGACCAGAATCTCATAGGCGACATGGACAACTTCGCACAGCATTTCTTCGTGTTTCTTTATGGTTGTATGCTGTGTTCATCGGACAAATTCTGGCGCGGCGCGGAGAAAAACAGGCTGTTTTTCGGAATCGCCGGGACAGCCTGTTTCGCGGCGACTCAGGCAATAGAATACAGCGACGCAATAAACGTCGTGCGCGAGAATCCGGCGGCTGGCATAGGATGGCTGATTCTCAGAGCGGTTGGAACTTGGGGCCTGTTGCTGTCGATTCTCGGATATGGGAAGAGATATCTGAACTTCACGAACAAATTTCTCAAATACGCTTCGGAAGCCGCGCTGCCATTCTATATCATTCACCAGACGGTCATCATCATTATCGGATACTATGTGGTTCAAACCGGCTGGAGCGTGGCGACGAAGTATTTAATAGTTGTTGTCGCGTCTTTCGGGGGCACGGCGCTTGCGTATGAAACGCTTGTCAGAAGATGGGCAGCGACACGTTTTCTATTCGGGATGCGGACTAAGAAGCGCCGCCGGGCATGACGGGCGATGGAGCTTGTTTTTTTTGAGGCGCGAGCATTATTAGACGGCAAATGATAAAATGAAATAGCATGTAAGGGGCGCCGAGGCGACACTGCGGGAAAACCCGCTAATAAAGAAGGGAATGTTCAAAATGAAAAGAATAATAGTCTTTTGTTTGGCGGTTTGTGTCGCATTGACTTTTGCCGCGGCGAACGCGGACGCCGAGCGCCCGGATAGGGAAAAGCCCCAGCAGATTTCGGAGTTCGGCGACGAGTTGTGCGGAATAATGAAGACCAATCCCGCGCGCACGATAGACCTAGTGCCGCTGCGGTTTATCATGAGAGTCGCAATATCCGGGGAACTAGGCGGGGAGAATTCGCTCGCCGAATTTTTGACGGAAAACGAGGTAAGCATATCCGACCTTATCGAAACAGCCTTGAGAGAAGCGGACATGACGGATGAAAACGGCAACTACCGCGAGGGCATGGGAGCGGAATATTTCGGAGAAAAACCTGTCGCCGAATGCAGGCATTTTGACGCTAAACGGTTAGACTGCGAAGACCTTTATGAAAAGCTGGAAGCCGAAGGGCTTATGAACGGAACGGTTCCGGCGACAACGAAAGTGCTGACGGCTTCAGGCCAAGAGTTCGACATTCAGGGTTGTTCGACGTTGCGAATGATAACAAGCGAAGAAAACCTTAATCTAACTATGTTGATGTTCGATAATTATTGGACTCTTGTCGGGATGCTGGCGCTGACAGAGGACGAGAACAAATAAGATGGCGGCGGAGATGCGGATTCTAGGACGCCGCGTTAAGATTTTCCGACAAGTATTCCCCCTGCGACTATGAGGATTGCGCCTGCCAGCAGGTTGAAAACGTTGACCTCACAGTATTCCTTAAAAACAACAAAGCTCAGCGCCACTACCACAAGCGCGCTCATATTAACTAGCGGGACTATTTTTGATATTGGCATGTTAAAGACCGCGAGGCCGGCGCCTATCATTACGAAACCGGCTCCGAAGAACAAACCGTGTCCAATGGCAAACGCCGCGGCTTTGTATGAAAAGGGGCTGTTTTTCAGAACGAAAAATGAAACGACGCCCGCTGCGATAATGCCTGACGCAAACGAAATCAGATAGTAAGACTGCGCGATGCCGGTTTTGTATCCGGCCTTCTGAAAAATGGAGCCGATTCCAAACAGAAAGGCAGGAAGCAATCCGCCTATTATGACTCCTTTTATTCCTTCCATTAACCACCTCCGTTTTTTTTCAAAACCGATTACAAAGCATTTTAATCAGGGGCGGTGATAAAGCAATGACTGAGCGGTCGTCGGCGCGCGACAACGAAATGACGCAAATCGGACACACGGCAAAATAGTCGCCCATGGCGGAACACGAGTCGATGAAGGATGTCTAAAATGTGGACGATAGGAACGGAAGTGGCCGGAATGATTGTGGCGCATGGGAAATCGTATTATAATTCCGAGCCGGAAGATTACGGGACGGCGGCAGCCGACCTTAGCCGAGCCGCGCGCGGGCGCGCACAAACATTGCGGAGGAGCAAATTAATGATACCGAGCGGACTGTACTTCACAAAGGGCGTTGGACGCCACAAACTTAAACTTGCGAGTTTTGAACTTGCTCTCCGCAAGGCGGGCATCGAAAAGTTCAATCTGGTGACGGTTTCTTCGATCTTTCCGCCGCATTGCGTGGTCCTTAAGCGAGAGATGGTTGTGGAAAAACCCGGCGAAGGCGTGAAATATATTCTTAGCCCCGGTCAGATCGTTTATACGGTTATAGCGAGAAACGAAACGAACGAACATGGAAGGCTGATATCCGCCGGGGTCGGGCTTGCCCAACCTATAGATCCGGAGATGTACGGATATTTGAGCGAAGTTCACGAGTTCGGGATGACGACGGACAAGACGTCGGAGCTTGCCGAGGATCTGGCCGCTGAAATGCTGGCTTCGACTCTTGGGTTGGCTTTCGACCCGGATAAATCTTGGAATGAACGCAAAGAGGAATGGGCGATAGCCGGAAAGATATATCGCCCGCGCTCCATCGTTCAAGCCGCCAAGGGCGAACAGAAATTATGGACAAGCGTGGTAGCCGCCGCGATTTTTGTTCCCTGAAGATTATTAGAGTTCGTTTTTTCGACAGGAGGCTTTTATGAAAGTTGTCGCGATAAACGGCAGTCCCAGAAAAAAAGGAAACACGCATAATTCATTGCGCAGAATTTTGGGCAGTCTTGAGAAGAACGGCAAAGAGACGGAATTTATTCAATTGGGAGGGGGCGCCGCGGGCGGATGCACGGCCTGTTACAAGTGTTTCGACTCCAAGGACGGGGCATGCCATGGGCGCAAGGACGACATCAATTCGATGATAACGGCCATTATGTCCGCAGACGCGGTTTTGCTCGGCTCTCCGGTGTATTTCGGATCGGTCACCGCCGAGATGAAAGCATTGATAGACCGAGCAGGGCTAGTGAGCAGGGCGAACGGACATTTGCTGTCGAGGAAGGTCGGCGCGGCGGTGGTGTCCGTAAGGCGACAGGGCGGGCTTGCCACTTTCAACCAGATAAATCAGTTTTTCCTGATAAACAACATGATAGTGCCCGGAGCCGGCTACTGGAATATAGCGATGGGCAGAGAGCCGGGGGACGCGCTCAACGACGAGGAAGGCATGAAAACGATGGACGAGCTTGCCGACAACATCGTTTGGCTCCTCGGCAGGCTGGCCGGATGATTGCGTCTTTTTGGGTCGCGCGCGCAATTAAGCAAAATGGCAATGTATAATAGCGTGAGCCGGATATTATTATGTATATGAATATTTCATGGAGGCGAATAATGAGGGGGCGCAGCATAACAATGGTGGCGGCGATGATAGCGCTGACGGCGGCTTTATGGACGCCGGCGCTCGCGCAGGATGTCACAGGGGAATCGGATGTCATAATCACGAAAATCGAGGTGTCTGGCGCGTTTGAGGTCGATGAAGATGAAATCCTCGCGGTGGTAGAGTCGGCTGTCGGCTCAAAGCTGTCCACAGAAACTCTTCAGGACGACCTTCAGAGAGTATTCGACCTTGGATATTTTTCTGAGGATGTGAAAGCCAGTCTGGCCGAGTTTCAGGGAGGGGCGCGGGTCACTTTCAGGGTGACGGAGAATCCTGTAATCAACGCGGTCATATTCGAGGGCGCGAGCGTTTACACCGAAGCGCAACTTGGCGAACTGATGCGCGCAAAACGCAACACCATTCTCAACAGCAACAACCTCAGGACGGATGTCGAAGCAATTGAAAACAAATATATCGGCGACGGGTACATTGCCGCGCGGGTAATCGACGCAAGGATAGACGCCGCCAAGAACCTGAACATCGTCATCTCGGAAGGCGTGATTCAGGCGATTAAAGTGGCGTATGTGGTTGTCGCCGGCGACGACCTTAATGCTGAAGAACCCTCGGTTTCCGATGCCGGCAAGACGAAAGACTATGTGATAACGCGGGAAATGAAGATAAAACCCGGAGATATCTACAACAAGAACAATCTTGGCCGCGACCTCCAGAAGATTTATAACTTGGGTTTTTTCGACGATGTGCACACGAGAGTGGATCCCGGAGACAGCCCCGGTCACATAATCCTAGTGGTCGAGGTCGAGGAAGGGAAGACAGGCTCCGCCGGGTTCGGAGCCGGATACAGTTCGAACACCGGGATAACGGGATTCCTGACGTATTCCGAGAGGAATTTGAAAGGGAAGGCGCGCCGGATTGACGCGAAGACGGAGTTCGGCGGCAAGCGCGACAGCTTTGAACTGGGTTATTTCGAGCCGTGGCTGGACAAGAAGAAAACCAGCGGCGAAGTGAATGTGTACAGCACATACAGGGAAAATCTCCGTTACGGCCTTTCGGGGCTGATAACTGAGGACTATGAGGAAATCCGAAGGGGATTCAACATGACTTTCGGACGCCCCATATCGGACTACACGCGTGTGTTCTTAGGATACAAAATCGAGAATGTGGCAGTGAGGCCGACGGAGTTGTACTCGTATCTGGACGGTTCTTCGCGCAGCGTGACAGGGACGATCCGGACGGACACGCGGGATTATATTTTCAATCCCACGAAGGGCCGATACGACAGCGCGTCTCTTGAACTGAACGGCGGGTTGCTAGGCGGAGACTACGACTACGAAAAACTGACGCTTGAAGGCAGGCGGTATTTCCCGATAAGAAAGAACCACACGATTTGCGGCAGGGTGATGATAGGTCTCGGACAGGGAGGGATTCCCAGATTCGACTATTTCGACCTCGGCGGAGTCAACACTCTGCGCGGTTATGACGAATATCAGTTCGGCGGCACCAAAATGATTCTGTACAATCTTGAATACAGGATAGGCCTGTCCGGGAACCTGAGCGCGGCGCTGTTCGCCGACGCCGGCAACGCATGGATGGACGCGTCGGACATGAAGTTCCTGCCGGGCAGCGAAATGCATCGCTCTTACGGGGTCGGCCTGAGATTGAAGATACCGGCTCTGGGAACGGGGCCGGTGAGGCTGGACTACGCAATAGCAGTCGAGGAGAAGGACTCCAAGCTTCACTTCGGGTTCGGCCATATGTTCTAAGACGGGAAGGCAAGAGGCGGCGCGCAATGGGTCGACGATTGACAATCTGCATCTTATCTCTCGCTTTCGCTTTGGCTTTCGCCGTTTCCGCGTTTGCGGCTCCGCCTGCTGGAACGGTTTCTTCGACGGATGTTCAAATCGAGCTTGCGTCTCCCGTTCCGGCTCCCGTGCTGGCGAGAATCAAGAGCGCGGCGGAGACGGTGGCGTCCCGAGCGCTGGCCGGAAAAACCATCGGCGAGGCGGAAGCGGTGGAAGCGTCTCTGGCTCAGGCGATGGAGATGATTTTCAACGAGACGCTGAGCGGCTTCAGCGTCGAGGCTCTGGACATCGAGATCGCCGAGAAGACGGTGGTCAGGATGAAATTGCTGCCGTTCCAGCCGGCGATAAAACGGGTCAAGTTCGAGATTCGGCGACCCGCGGGACTTGCGCCGTATTGGAACGATTTCTTCGAAAACCGGCTCGATTCGGCGCGCGGAGAAATCCTCTCTCTGATATCCGGCGTCCCCGTCAGTTCCTCGAGATGGACGACCGAAATAGCAACCTCGATTGTTTCCGGCTGGCTCGAAGAAAAAAACAGATTCCCCGGGTTCGCTTTCACTCCTACGGTGACAATCGGAGAACAGACGCTGATCGCTCTCGACATCCGGACTTTGTCCGACACGATCAGCTTCGTTTTCGTCAAGCCTCGCTCGACCACCATGCCGTCTCTCCTGCTTGACAGGCTGAAGTTCGATTTGGCGGCGCACTCGGAATTTATCGTCGGCTTGCCGATTGTTTTTGCCGAAAGATACGAGAGAGAGATTGTGGATTATTTCTTCAGCTACCTCGCCACCAACAGCCAGACGGACAAGTTCGGTCTGAGATATGATATTAAGCCCACGTTCGGGAAGAACACCGTTATAAGGACCCTGGCGGAATCGGAGAAGTACAGCGCGTTCGCTAGGGCGAAAGTCAGCGTGGACCGAGAACAGCGGAATCCGGACATCGAAGGGCATTTCGGGTTCTTTGCCGGGCCGAAAACGGAATTATTCCTCGAATCTAATTTTCTGCCCGGGCCGCTCGACATACAGATGAGTGCGGGCGCGGGCCGCAGATTCGGCAATTTCTACGCGGCAGGCGGTTGGAACTTCGTCGACGACCTCGGAAGGGCATGGCTCGACTGGTTTATCACTGAAGACATAATTATTTCATACGAGAAGAATGTGTCGGATATCATAGACGAGCGAAACGAGGGCAGCGTCAAGTTCAAGGCGCACGACTATTTCAGTTTCGACGTGGTGACGGATTTCAACACAAAAGTGTGGTTGAGGATAGTGGCGAACCTGTAATGCGGGCGCGAATGATAAGGGATTATCCATCGGGAGGAAACATTTAGATGAACGTTTATTTGAGATCTTTGACGATAATCGCGGCGATAGCGGCGATAGCCGCAGCGGGCGCGTTTATATCGACCAAGCGCGCGACGGGAGCCGCAGAGGCTCAATCGTCCGTCGTCATCGCTTTCGTCGATTCGGAAGAAATTCTTGCTGCTTTCCCGCAGGCAGTCAGGGTCAACATGGAACTGAGCGAGCTTAGGAAAAAGAGCGAGGAAAGCCTTAGAGAGCAGATAACGGCTAAGTTCGGAACAGGCGATATCGCCGCTTTGCCCGCGAGTTCGCAGATTGAAGTCCAGCAGATGGTGGAGAAAGCGGACGAGGACTACCAGAAAGAAATGGAGAGGCTGCGGCAGCAGAAGTGGACGCCGGTGGTGGACGCCGTCAACAGCGTTATCCAGCAGGTCGGCGTCGAGTTCAAGGCGCAGGTCGTGCTTGAACGCGAAGTCGTGCTGCATGGCGGCATCGATCTGACGGACGAAGTCATCAAAAAGCTGCCCAAATAGAGAGCTTATGAAGAGGCGGTTGATATGGCTGACGGCCGCCATGTTGTGCGTTGCGGCGGCGCTGTACCTTGCTTTCCGCGAGCCTGCCCGGCAGGATGTCTTGATTGGTTGCGCGGACGCGCAACTGCTCTTTGAGTCAACTCCCGAATATCAATTGTTGAAGGCCGTCAAGATGTCTTTCGAGATGGAGGGCGACCGTCGGCGCGACGCGACCAGCGCCGCTTTCGGCGCGTCTTTTCCATCCCGAGTTCTCAGCTCGGAAATCCGAAGTCTCGAAGATGGTTTCGCGGCGAGGGGCCGGAACATAGGCAGCCTGATGTCCGCAAGCGCGCTCGACGCGCTGCGCAGGGACTTCATCTCATATAGGGAAGTTTATTCGACCGAAGACGCGCGCGCGTTCGAGGCGACAGCCAGACGGCTCGAATCTCTGCGCAGGCAACTCAACAGGCCGGACCCGGACGATCCGATGGCGAAGGAGAAGTTTGATCTATTCGCGCTCCGGCTCAAGTTGAAGGCGCTCACGCGAGACCCCTATGTTTTCTCCGAAGAGCGGCTGGAGCGGCTGGAGACGGAAGCGGAGTCGTTGCGCGTGGCGATAGATGAATACGAGAGATCGAGGCTCGCGGCGCTTCAGAGTGAATACGACATGGCTGCGGGAGCCGAAAGGGAGGAGTTTCTTAGCGGCTCGCGCCGCAGAGAGACGGAACTAAAGGAGCGCGCCGCCCGGATGCTCGAAGAGGCGGAGACGGCGCTGTCCATGGTCTCGCAGGCGCACGAGGCGGATATGTCATCGCGCGCCGGAGCGTCCTCTGCGGAACGCAAAAAGATGGCGGCTAAATCGCGGTCGGCAGTCGCGAGTCCCGCGTCGCCTTCAGTCTCCGCGTTCGATTCTCTGGAAAAGGATTTGAAAAAGGAATTTATACGCGGCATGATGCGCCGCGCTCCTGCGGTGGCGGATAAACGCGGGCTGTCCGTCATACTCATTTCGCGGCATCCGCTCCCTCGCGGCGCGGTCGATGTGACCGGAGATTTTCTGACGGGCGCAGGAAAGATTGAAAGCGAGGAAAAGACAAACGATGAAAATGAGAATAAGTGAAGTCGCTAAAATAATCGGGGGCGACGTCGAAGGGGACGCCGGGCGCGAAGCCTGCGGGGTAAGCTCGCTGGACGTAGCAGCGGAAGGCAGCGTGGTGTGGCTTGAGCGGCGGCGGGATGCCGAATTGCTGAACGGCAAGGACCCCGCGGCCGTAATCTGTCCTCCGGACCTAGAGTTGGAGGGACGGACGGTCATAAGAGCGAAGAACTCTAAGCTGGCTTTCGCAAAGGCCGTCGAGCTGTTTAACCCATACAGGAAACACGGGCCGGGAATCCATCCTTCGGCAGTGGTTTCGCCCGGCGCTAATATTCATCCGACCAGCGCGATCGGACCGAACTGTTGCGTCGAGTCGGGAGCCGATGTCGGCGCAGGCTCGGTTCTGAGAGCGAATGTTTTTCTGGGTCTCGGCGCGAGAGTCGGCGAGGGCTGCCTGTTGCATCCGAACGTAGTCGTGTTGGACGGATGCGAGATTGGAAACAACGTGACGCTGCACAGCGGAGTGGTCATAGGGGCGGACGGTTTCGGCTATGTGAGGGACGAGATCGGCAGCCATTACAAAGTTCCGCAGGCGGGCCGCGTGGTAATAGAGGACGATGTGGAAATCGGAGCGAACTCGGCGGTCGACCGCGCGACGCTCGGAGAGACTAGAGTGGGCCGCGGCGCGAAGATTGACAACCTCGTGCAAATCGGACACAACACGATAATTGGCGCCCGCTGCATTATCTGCGGCTCGTCGGGATTGTCCGGAAGCGTCACTGTCGGCGCTGACACCATAATGGGCGGGCAGGCCGGAGTGTCTGACCACGTCAATATAGGTTCAGGGGCTATCATCGGCGGGAAGGCGGGCGTCATTTCCGATGTGCCGGACGGCAAATTTTATTCCGGATTCCCTGCCCGCCCGCACAGGGAAAACATTAAAATGATCGCGGCCGCCGAGAAGCTTCCAGAACTGATAAAAAAAGTTGAAGAGATGTTGCTCTGCGTCGAAAAAGGAAACGAAAAGGGTTGAACTTGACGATGCAATCTCAGAGGCAGACGACCATAGCGAACCCGATAGATTTCGACGGCGTCGGGTTGCACACGGGAGCCGTCTGCTCGCTGAGGATTCTGCCGTCAGGCCCCGGCCAAGGCGTTGTTTTCGCTCATCGTGGCCGGCGAATCAGGGCTGGAGCGGAATCCGCAGTTCAGGCGGCGCGGAATACTGTCGTCAGCGACGGCTTCATATCACTCCACACAATCGAACATGTGATGTCCGCGCTATATTGCATGGGGATAGACAACGCTGAAATCGAGATGTCCGCCGAGGAGCCTCCGGCGCTGGACGGAGGGGCGGAGCCTTACGCCGCCGGAATCCGCCGCGCGGGTTTAATGGAACTTGGCGCGGCTAGAGAGTATCTGACGATTGCGAAGAAGACGACTGTCGAGATAGGGCGGAGCCGGGTGACGGCTGAGCCGTTCGACGGGTTCGTCGTCGAATATGAAATGGAATATGAGCATCCGATGATCGGGAGACAGTCGGCGAGATTCGAGGGTGGCGCTGATGAGTACCTGCGCGAGATTGCGCCAGCGCGCACTTTCGGGCTTTCAGAGGAGGTCGAGGCGCTGAGGGCCGCCGGACTCGCCCTCGGAGGCTCCGAACTTAACGCTATTGTCGTTTATCCGGACTCTTATTCATCGCCTTTGAGGTTCGACAACGAGTTCGCGCGGCACAAGCTGCTTGATCTGACGGGGGACTTGGCGCTTGCGGGACGGCGGCTGAGAGGCAGATTCAAGGGCGAACGCAGCGGTCACGCTCTAAACGTCGAGCTTGTCAAGCTGTTATGCGCCGAGAAATGAAATTTGCCGCTCATTTTACGCCTTGCAACAAATGACGAGTTCTTATCAGTTTATGAACTAGGATCAACGCTGTTTTTTCACTAGAAAAATCCGACAAATCGAATAAAGGGCGTCTACGTCGTTGAAACCGGATTCGTCGACAGATCTGACAAATCGGGGGCGTTTTTCATAGTAGCGAACTGCTTCGTTGCCGCCGAATTATTTTGTTCAGTAGGGGCGCGGTTTCCGCGCCCAATAACTACGATAATTTGGGGCGGGGCAACCCTGCCCCTACTTCAAAGATGCGCCTTGCGCCTCGTATTTCATCCGCTCTGAACAATTGCTCCTGAATCATAATGGCGGATTCGGGTTGAATCATCGACTCGAACTCGGTCGCATATTAAACAATATGGTCCTTTGCTCTTGTTCGATTCGTCTCGCGTCTCATCTCTTTCTTCGATTTCAGCCCGCATTGGTGAGAAATGCGGGTTGGCCGAAAAAAGCTGGCGAAAAGTACCGGGTACAATCTCTGAATAATCGCTAGCGAATCCGGGGTTCAGACGATTTATCGGGTTGATATTAGCGCAAGAACAACGCCTAGAAAAGAAAAGAGCCTTCCGGGCAAGGAAGGCTCTTTTAACACACATTGGGATCGGAGAAAAAAGAAATTTACTTTTTCTTTTTCGACTCAGGGACGAGGTATTCGCTTTCCTGCTCGATAGGTTCTTCTTCCGTCTGTTCGCCAGCTGCGGCGTCGTATGGATCGACCTCAAGCGCTTCAAGCTCTTTGAGAAGTTTTTCGACCTCAACAAGGGTTTTCTTGACCTTAGCGTCGGACTGGTACTTGGTTAGTCCGTCCCTGATCTGGGTGAGGGCCGCTTTCTCGCCGACGGAAAAATCAACGGCTTCCGTGAAGGTGTCGACAGCGAGTTTTTTGTTGTTCAGCGACTGAGCGACTCTCGCGACTGGCAGCATAAGCATTGAGTTGTACTCATACTTGTCGTCGGCGATTTTCTTAGCCTGTTTGTATGCTTCAAGAGCTTCTTTGAGGTATTCGTTCGGGTCGGCTTTGGCGGATTTTGCGGCGGCGGCTCCCGCAGGTTTCACCTCAACTTGTTTCGGCTTATCAGGCGACGCGCCGTCGGCATCGGATGTCTCTTTGTCCATTGCGCTCGCGTATGGGTCGTCTGCTAACGCCCGCATAGCCGATTCCGCGTTTTTCTGCTCGTAAACGGTTCCTAGCTGATAATAAAGCCACTGGTTGTTCGGGTTCGCCTTGATGGCTTCCTCATAAAGTTTGATCGCCTCGTTCAGGTCAGGAGCGGCGGTTCCGGGCTCGAAATACTGCCGCATGAGATATCTGTAAGATTTCAGTTCGAGGTCGAGTATCTCGACTTTATGCTTGCCGTCCGCTATCTGTTTTCTGACCCATTCCTGAGCCAGTTGCTGAGCGTCTTTGTTCCTGATGAGAATGTGAGCGGGCAGAATGGATTCGTACTCTTTTTTAATCTCGGCATCGGTCGGCTTGTATTTGTCGTCTTTCTTGGCGGCTATAAGCCTTGCCGCAATCTCCGGCTTTTCAGCTTCGAATTCTGGGCCGGAAGCCGTCTTTTTGTCGATGAGCTTGATTATGTGGAATCCTAACTGAGTCTCCACAGGTTTCGGGGCGAGCTGTCCGGGGGCGAGCGAGAAAGCCGCTTTCTCGAACTCCTCGAAAAGCGTTCCGCGTTTTATCCATCCGAGTTGGCCGCCGGTTTCGCGGGTCGATTCATCCTCGGAGAACTGTCGGGCCAGATTCTCGAACGGCTCTCCAGTGTTCACTCTGGTTATCATGTCCGCAGCGCGTTTTTCCAGATTGCCTTTTTCCTTCTTTGCGAGTTCCTCTCCGATGGCTTGAGCGGTTTTGCGCTGAATGACGTCCTTCATCATCATGTCTTTGTAAATCTCGTATGTGACGCCCATTCTCAAGAGGTAGCTTCTGAACTCGTCTTCACGCTCTTTGTCGGCGGCCACGCTGAGAAATTTCGCCTTGGCCCCTTTGTCCTTCGACTTTCTTTCAGGGCCTACTATACGTTCTTTTTCTTCATTTATCGCTTTTGTTATCTCCGCGCTGTCTGCGGTGATGTTGCGCTTCTTCGCTTCCTGAAGGAACAACTCTTGGCTGACGAAGATGTCTACGGCTTGGGTTCTCAGAAAGAGATCCGCGACATAGTTGTTCATGCGCTGCCCGGTCTGAGCTTCGTAGTTTTGCTTGAACTGAATGTACTTGTAGTTGTATATCTCGGAAGGCACGTCCACTCCGTCAATGCGCATCGTGTTAGCCAAAGGTTTTGCGTCTTTGCGCGACTGGTCGGGTTTCAGGCCGGGGGCGAAAGCTCCATAGGTGAAGAACACCCCGAAGATAAGGAATATCCCGAGGAACGCCCAGACGATGATAGATGTGTTCTTTCTCAAATAGGAAATAATCATTCCGCACACTCCTTTAAGGATAAAGGCCGCGGGTCGCGCGGCGGTATTATGACAGCCTCTGCTTGTTATTTCTTTTTAAAACTCGGGACGGCGGTCAGCGCTTTCCCGTCTTGCGCGCCCGGCGCGAAATCCCGCCATTCAATAGTTCTTTTAAATAGAAAATCCTTGCCTTTTTTCACATACAGATCCTGTCTTGTCAGCATGACGGGACTGCCTGAGAAGTAGTTCACGGTGCGGCTCAGTTCTCCTGTCACCTGCATCACGTGAGAGCCTGTCGCAGGAAGGAACTCGAAGACGACTTCGTTCTGAGCCTTCGAGCCTTCGACGTGGGCGCTGACTGAGCCGGCTCCATCTATCGAAGCGCGCAGGTTTTTCAGAAACATCCTGTAGTCCGCTCCCGGAATATCCCTCACTCTCGGTTCGCTCTGTGGCAGGGTGGTAAGCCCGGCCGGCTTATAAACATAATATTTATAATCTCCGGCTTTAGCGTCTTTTTTATGAACAACTACTGTGTTTTGGTGGTGCCCGCGCAGAGCTTCAAGCCTCATGAGCCAGCCGTCTTCTTTTTCGACGTATTTCATCGTGAACTCGTTGCGCAGCGCTTCTCGCTTTTCATCGTCGAGTTTTTTTGCGGGTTGAAGCGGTTGAATCAGGCTGAAACTAAGCGAGTATTCCTTAACCGGCTCCACGTAAGCGAGGATGGAATCCAAGAATTCGGCGGGGGAGGGCGGTTTGGGCGCAGGCTGTTCCGCGGCGGCCTGAGCGGGCTGTTCTTCGGCTGATGTGACCGCGGGCGCAGGGGCGGCCGGGCTTTGAGCGAGCGCGGCCCCGAAGGATGCGAATAGAATTGAAGCGATTATTGCGGCAAATAGCTTTTTCATAAAACGTGTCGGCGGCCTATTCTTTCCAGAGATCGGCCTGCCGGTTCTCCCTTCCCGGTTTGATATTGAGATGCTGGTAGGCGAGGTCTGTTGCGACGCGGCCTCTCGGCGTTCGCTGTATGAAGCCGAGTTTCGCCAGATAAGGCTCGTAAACGTCGTTTATGGTGTCCTGTTCCTCGCTGACTACGGCGGCAAGCGTGTCGAGTCCTACTGGGCCGCCTTTGAATTTTTTTATTATCGCCTCAAGGATGAGGCGGTCCATTTTTTCGAGTCCGACGGAATCGACTTCGAGCATGGATAGCCCCTCGGCGGCTAGAGATGGAGTGATAGCGCCGTCGCCTTTGACCTGAGCGTAGTCGCGCACCCGTTTGAGCAGCCGGTTGGCAACGCGCGGCGTGCCTCTGGAGCGTTTGGCAAGCTCTTTGGCCGCTTCTATTTCGATAGTTATGCCGAGCACGCCCGCCGCTCTTAAAATGATTTCCGTCAGGTCCCGCTCCTCGTAAAAATCCATGCGGTGGGCGATGCCGAAGCGGTCGCGGAGAGGGGATGTCAGGAGAGCGGCGCGTGTGGTCGCTCCCACAAGAGTGAAGCGCGGAAGGTCGAGCTTGATGGAGCGGGCGCTGGGTCCTTCTCCGATTATTATGTCGAGCTTGTAGTCTTCGAGAGCGGGATACAGCGTTTCTTCGACTACTCTATTCAGGCGGTGCACTTCGTCGATGAAGAGGACTTCTCTGTCCGCGAGGTTGGTGAGAATGGCGGCGAGATCGCCCGCGCGCTCAATGGCCGGGCCGGAAGTCGATCTGACGTTTACGCCGAGTTCGGCGGCGATTATGTTTGCGAGGGTGGTTTTTCCGAGTCCGGGCGGGCCGTGAAGCAACACGTGGTCCAAAGGCTCGCCCCGTTCGAGGGCGGCTTTGATGGATATCTCCAGATTCTCTTTTACCCGATCCTGTCCTATGTATTCGGCCAGCCTCGACGGTCGAAGCGAGTTCTCCGACTTCTTTTCGTCGTCGGCGGGTCTACCCGATACAATGCGGTCCGGCCTGTCCGATTCTCTCATTTTATGTTATTCGCCAATAAGCAGCGCCATTACGGCTTTCTGCGCGTGAAGCCTGTTCTCGGCCTGATCTATCACTATGGAGCGGTCCCCGTCCATGACGTCGGGGTGGACTTCTTCGCCTCTGTGAGCCGGCATATCGTGCATGAAAAGCGCGCCGTGCGCCGCCAGCGACATCAATTTCGGCGTCACCTCGTATCCGGCGAACGCCTTTTTCCTTCGTTCAGTCTCTCCCTCGTCTCCCATGCTAATCCAGACATCGGTGTAAACGATGTCCGCGCCCCTTACGGCGTCCTCAGGATTCTTGAATACCTCTATCCTCGCCCCGCTCTTTTTTGCGTCCGCAAGGGCGGCGCTCATCACGTCCTGCGAAGGCCCGTAACTCTCCGGACACCCCAGCGACACGTCTATGCCCACTTTTGCCAGAACGACTGTGAGCGAAGAAGCGACGTTGTTTTCCGCGTCGCCGATGTACGCCACCTTGGTTTTTACACCCCGGCCCCTGTGTTCGTAGATGGTCAACAGGTCGGCGAGCGCTTGGCAGGGATGCGCCTTGTCGCATAGCGCGTTGATAACCGGAGCCCCGCTGTGCTCCGCCATCTCTTTTACGTCCTCGTGGTTGTACGCGCGGTACACGATTCCGTGAATATATCGCGAAAGCACCCGGGCGGTGTCCATCAGAGGCTCTCCGCGCCCAGAGTGGGTGGAGCCGGAATTTATGAATATCGTCTGTCCGCCGAGTTGGTGAATCCCCACCTCGAACGAAACCCGAGTGCGGAGCGACTGCTTTTCGAAGTAGAGGGCGATTGATTTCCCGGCAAGCGGCAGCCGGGCGTGGCGACCAGCGTCCTTCAACTCGCTTTTAAGCGCCGACGCTACGGATATGATTTCCTGTATCTCAACCGCCGTGTAGTTCTTCAGGTCGATTAGGTCGCGGCCTTTAAGCGAGACTGTCATTTTTCTTTCTCCGAGCTGGCGCGGGCGCGGAGGAACTCCTCCAGCAGCCTCGTGAACTCGCCGGCGTGTTTCTTTTCGATGATGAACGGCGGAAGTATCCTTATGATATTGCTTCTTATGGCGTTGATTAGGACGCCGTTCTGCATAAAGAACGCCGCCGCGTCAGCCGCGATATCGTTTTCAAGCTCGACCGCGAGCATCAGTCCCTTGCCTCTGACTTCGCGTATGCCGAGGCCGCTCCTGCGGAGTTTTTCCACATCGGCGGTTATCCGCTCGCCCGTAGTTTTTACGTTGACCAGCAGTTTCTTCTCTTCCACTTCGTCGAGGAACGCGTTTGCGGCAGCGCAGGCGACCGGGCCGCCCCCGAAAGTCGTGGCGTGCGCTCCCGGCGCGAATCCTTCGGCAAGTTTTCCACGCGCCATCATGACTCCCAGCGGCAGGCCTCCGCCTATCGGTTTCGCCAGAGTCACCGCGTCAGGCCTGACGCGGTAATGCTCGAACGCGAACCATGTCCCAGTCCTGCCCATTCCGCACTGCACCTCGTCGAATATCAGTTGAATCCCGTGTTTGTTACGGAGCGCGGCAAGCCCTCGCATGAATTTCGGGGATGCCGGATATATTCCCGCCTCGCCCTGCACCGGCTCAATCATGATGGCGGCTGTCTTTTTCGTTATCGCTTTCTCAACAGAATCGATGTCGTTGAAAATAGCGTGCTTGAATCCGGGAGCCAGCGGGTCGAATCCTTTTTTATACACGTCCTGTCCGGTGGCGGTCAGAGTCATCAGCGTTCGTCCGTGGAACGAGTTCTTGAAGCAGATTATTTCATGGCGTCCGTCATTGAGGACTTCAGAGTGGAATCTGCGGACAAGTTTGATGGCCGCCTCGTTAGCCTCGGCGCCGCTGTTGCAGAAGAAAGCCTTGTCCATGCCGGACAGGGAGGTCAGCCGTCCTGCCAGCCTGAGCATCGGCTCGGTGTAGTAAAGGTTCGATACGTGAGACAACCGGCGCGCCTGCGCGCTTATCGCCGCCGCCACGCGTTTGTTGCAGTGGCCCAGCGCATTCACCGCAAGCCCTGTCACGAAATCCAGATAGCGGTTCCCGGAATCGTCGTATACGTATACGCCGGCGCCGCGGTCGAGCATAAGCGGCGTCCGCCGGTACGTTTGAAACACATGTTTTTTGTCCAACTCAGATGCTTCCGAGAATTTCAAAATCCGCTCCCGTCACGTCGTATATTCGGCGTTAATCTTAACATAGTCGTAAGATAAATCACAAGACCAGAAGCGGGCTGAAGAGCGACCCGCGCCGGCGTCCAGCTTTATTGTCACTTCTTTGCCCTTGAAAATGCTGTCCGGGGCCTCGGCAATCCGGCCCTTGTCGTACACCCTGAGACCGTCGATGTCCAGCCGCGCTTTTGCCGGGTCGAGCGCTGCTCCGCTTGTGGCCGCCGCTGAAACGATTCTTCCCCAGTTGGGGTCGCCTCCGAAGATGGCGGTTTTGACAAGCAGCGACTCCGCGATCCCTCGCGCCATCCGCCTCGCGTCCGCTTCCGACGCCGCTCCGACTATCTCAATGGACACCAGTTTTGTGGCTCCTTCGCCGTCTCTTGCGATTTCCCGCGCGAGCGCTCCGGCGACAAGACAGAGCGCTTCTCTGAATCTCTCGCGTCCGCCAGCGTCTTTCGCGTCCAGCTTCACCCCGCTCATTCCGTTTGCCATTACCAGCGCAGTGTCGTTCGGACTCATGTCGCCGTCGACCGACACCGAATTGAACGTGTCGTCCACGCAGTCCGCCGCCACCGAGCGCAGCATCGAAAACGGGATGTCGATGTCGGTGAAAATGAAGGCGAACATCGTTGCCATGTTGGGAGCGATCATCCCGGAGCCTTTCGCGACTCCGCCAATGTGATATTTTTTTCCGCCTTGTTTGACGGAGACCGCGAACATTTTTTCTCGCGTGTCAGTGGTGAGGATGGCGCGCGCGGCTGAGAGCGCTCCTTCTTTTGAAAGCGCCGCCACGAGAGAGTCCAGACCGCCGCTTATCAGGTCTACTGGCAGCGGACGCCCGATTACTCCGGTCGAGCAGAACAGAGACATCTCCGGCGGAACCCCAAGCTTGGAGGCGAGAGCGGCGGCCACCGCGAGGTTGTCCCTCTCTCCCTTTTCGCCGGTGGCGCAGTTCGCGTTCTTGCTGTTAACCAGTAGCGCGCGGCATCTGTTCCGACTGGCCTTGAGTGTTTCTCTGAAGACGGGGATGTGAGCTCCGAGGAGTTTATTTGTGGTGAAGAACGCGGCGGTTTTGCAGGGTTGTTCCGACACGAAGAGGGCGCAGTCCGGCGCGCCGTTCGGTTTCAGGCCGATGTGAGCGCCCGCGCAGGCTATTCCCTCCACCGCGCACGGCCCTCCGTCTACCGCCTCAAGATATGATTTCCGCGCAACTTCGCTATTGAACGCTTCCGTCATTTCTCACGGCATCCACGGCGCGGCGAGCAGCCCGGATGTCTCTTCCAGACCGAACACTATGTTCATGTTCTGAATCGCCTGTCCCGCGGCTCCTTTGATAAGATTGTCAATCGCCGACACTATTTTAAGAATTCGCTGTTCGGAATCGTAGAAAACATTCATAAGGCAGACGTTCGTTCCGACAACCTGTTTGACCGACGGTATGCGTCCCGGCGCGGCCACCACCGCGAACGGCTCTCCGGGGTAGAAGCTTTCGTATGTTTCGCGTATCTCTTTCTCTGAGATGCCGCCTTCGAGGGGAACGCATATCGTGGTAAGTATTCCGCGCGACACCGGTATCAGGTGCGGCGTGAAAGTCAGCCTCGGAACTTGTTCGAGCGCGGCCGCGGTCTCCTGCAACATCTCCGAGGTGTGCCGGTGGCCCACCATGCCATAAGGCGCGAACTCGTTGGTCGCCTCGCAGAAAAGCAGGTGCGGCTTCAAGCTGCGTCCCGCTCCTGAATATCCTGATTTCGAATCGATTATAATCGGCCCCGCAACATAGCTCTTGATTTTCGACAGCGGACGAGTCGCGAGCGCCACGCTTGTCGGATAACATCCGGGGTTAGCCACCAGCCGCGCGCCTTGGATTTTTTCCCTGTAAACTTCGCAAAGCCCATAAACGGCCGTCTTCAGCAACTCAGGTTTCGGATGTTCGTAGCTATACCATTTTTCATAGTCTGCCGGATTGTAGAGTCTGAAGTCCGCGCTGATGTCGATGACGACGGCGGTCTCCAACAGGGCTTCGACTATGTCGTAAGACTTGCCGTGGGGCAGGGCGAGGAAGAAAACATCGGCGTCTTTGAAATCCGGAGCGGCGGAGTGGGGCGAGTATTTCAGCCCGCGCGGCGCGAGCGTCTGTGGAAACGTCTCGGACACTGATTTTCCATTGTAAGTGTTAGACGTGGCAAAAACGACCTCGGCGTCCGGTCGCGTTGAGAGCAGCCTCAGAACTTCAAGGCCCGCGTATCCGGAGGCTCCGACCACGGCGCATCTGATTTTTTCAACTCTTGCCTCAGCCATCGGTTATCATCGCCTTTCGACCGAAAATCTGAAATCGCGAATTGAATTCAGCGGTCTCCAAAACACAATCGGGAGCCGGCTGAATATAAAAGCTGAACCAGCGAACCGGCTTGATGAAATCGTAATGTCTCCTGAATGCCGGGAGCCTGAGAGTGACAGGAAAGCCGGTGTCCGCGCGCGAAGCGCGGGGCGCGTCAGCGTTTCGAGAACTGGAAACGTTTGCGAGCGCCGGGCTGCCCGTATTTCTTGCGTTCTTTCATTCTCGGGTCGCGGGTGAGGTGTCCGTATTGGCGGAGCCTCTTGCGGAGTTCCTCGTTCATCTCCAGCAGCGCGCGGGCCACGCCGAGCCTGATGGCTCCAGCCTGCCCAGACACTCCGCCGCCGCATGTGACCGCTCTGACATCCAACTGCCCTTCGAGAGCCGTGTCTTTCAGCGGCCCGAGAATCTCTTTTAGATGCGTTGCGCGGGGGAACCGTTCCTTAACGTCCTTGCCGTCGACGATGAACCTTCCGCTGCCGGGCATGACCCATACTCTCGCCACAGCTTCTTTCCGCCGTCCGGTTCCGTAGAATTTCTTTATCGCTTCCGACACTTGTGTGTTCCCCCTTAATCGTTCAGATTCACTGTAATCGGTTTTTGTGACGCGTGAGGATGTTCCGTTCCTTTATAAACTTTCAGTCTTCGGATCATCACTCTGCCGAGTTTGTTGTGAGGCAGCATGCCCTCGACGGCCTTGCGGACCGCGAACTCGGGTTTTTCAGCCATAAGCTTCTTGTATTGAGTGGCTTTTATGCCGCCCGGATATCCTGAGTGCGTGTAGTGATATTTATCCTCAAGCTTGTTGCCCGTCAGGGCCACCTTGTCGGCGTTGATGACGATTACGAAATCGCCCGTGTCCACCGCCGGGTGAAAGGTCGGCTTGTGTTTTCCTCTCAGGATTGTCGCCGCGCGCACGGCAAGCCTGCCGAGCACGAGTCCTTCCGCGTCGAAGATATAAAACTTCTTCTCCGCAGGCTCGCATTTTGGATACGTTGTTTTCATTTCCTTGTTCTCCGCTGCCGCCGTTTTGTTCTTGATCCCCGGCGCGCCCCTTTCAAAACATCTTATTATAGCAACAAAAACATCCCTGTCAATTCATGTTTTTTTATTTATTCATCTCGCCCGCCGACCATTAAATATAGCAGATTTATATAGTTTTTCAAATAAAAAATAATTCATTGACTCTAAAAGTGTTTATTAATACATTATTTCCCATGTCTAAAAACAACAAAAACAACTTTCGCGTTAATCTGGACCCGCTGTTCAAGCCTAGCAGGCTCGCTTTCATCGGCGCATCCAACAACAAGATGAAATGGGGCTACATCATCCTCGGCAACATCCTGTCGGGGAAATTCAAAGGCGAGATATGCCCGGTCAGCCTCAACGCCGACGAAGTTCACGGCATCAAAACGTATAAAACAATCGCCGATGTGCCGAAACCGGTTGATTTGGCGATGGTCGTCACGCCCGCGAAGACCGTGCCGGGAGTTATCGAGGAGTGCGCTGCGGCTGGGGTGAAGTCGGTCATAGTGGTTACAGGCGGCTTCGGCGAGGTCGGGGAGGAAGGCGCGGCGCTTCAGCGCGAGATTGCCGCCTCCGCGGCGCGCAGCGGACTGCCGGTAGTCGGGCCTAACACAATGGGCATTTTTAGCGGCGCTCCGAGCCTCTACGCGCTTATGCCTCCGGTGCGGCCGGCTTCGGGGCACATAGCCTTCGTAGCCCAAAGCGGAAACCTCGGCACTCAGCTCATGGGGCTGGGGCAGGCGCGCGGCATCGGCTTCAGCAAGTTCGCCTCCAGCGGCAACGAGGCCGTCCTCGCTTGCGAGAACTACATTGAATATTTCGGCAAAGACCCGGAATCGAAAGTCGTCATGGCGTACATAGAAGGATTGTCTCGCGGGCGCGAGTTCATTGACGCCGCGATGGAAGTTTCCGGAGAGAAGCCTCTCATCGTGTTCAAAGGCGGAAAATCCGGCGCGGGCGTCAGAGCCGCAAAGTCCCACACAGGTTCGCTCGCCGGCGTCGAAGCCATATACGACGGCGTTTTCAGGCAGGTCGGAGCCATTCAGGCCTCCACCCCGGACGAGATGCTCGACATCGCGCGCGCCATGTCCGAACTGCCTTTGCCGTCCGGCAACCGCGCGGGAATATTCACATGGGGCGGCGGATGGGGCGTGGTCGCGGCGGACGCCTGCGAAAGCGCCGGCCTCGTCGTACCTCCTCTCTCTCCTGAAACGGTCGCTGCCATCGACAAGCTTCTTCCTCCTTTCTGGAGCCGCAACAACCCAATCGACCTCGTCGGCACTCTTGACCGCACCGCTCACATGAAATGCCTCGAAGCCCTCGTCGCCGACCCGGCCATCGATTCCGTGCTGGCTCTCGGCTTGGTCGGAACAGCGGGCGTGTTCAGGATTTACGCGGACACGCCGGACGGCGTCTCCGAGGAATTCAACGTCTATGTCAAGGTGTTCGAGCAGGCGGACGAAATGTTCGAGAAACATATCCTCGGCCTGATAGAGAAATACGGCAAACCCATCATCGGCGTCACTATGGATTCCTACTATAACTTCAAGAAGGACGGAAAACGGCGTCCGGTGGTGTTCAACGACCCGCACCGCGCGGCTCACGTGCTGGCCCGCATGACGGACTACAAGAACTATCTCGATTCGATTTCCGGCTCCCCGAAGTCCTCTTGCGTTTACGCAGCGTCGGACGGGCGGAACGGCGGAGCGGTCAAAGCCGATTTCCTCGAAGCCGCTCTTGCGGAAGGGCGCGACGCTTTATCAGAGCATGATTCGAAGCGGCTGCTCGCGTTGTACGGAGCGCCGACCGCCTGCGAGAAGCTTGTCCGCTCCCGCGCGGAGGCTGCGGACGCAGCGGAAGCTATCGGGTTCCCTGTCGTCCTTAAGGCCTGCCATCATACGCTCAAGCATAAAACCGGTCTCGGACTCATAGAGCTTAACGTGTCGGACAGAGCTGAGACAGAGGCGGCTTACGACAGGATCATGGGCAACGTGAAGGGCGAGATCGACGGCGTGCTGGTTCAGGAGATGGTCACAGGCGGCAGAGAGCTTCTTGTCGGGATGGCAAGAGACGCAACATTCGGCCCGTGCGTTATCTTCGGCCTCGGCGGCATAATGGCGGAGGCGCTGCGGGATGTCGTTTTCAGGGCGGCCCCGCTCTGCGAGCGCGATCTGGCGGACATGATTTCCGAACTCCGCGCAAAAGATGTGATCGGGGATTTCAGAGGCTCGGCCACCGCCGATATGGCGGCTCTCGGCTCCGCGCTTCAGGCTGTAGGCAGAATCGGCCTCGAACATCCGGGCATTAAGGAGATTGATGTAAATCCGCTTATTCTCCGGCCCGACGGCACGATTGTCGCCGCAGACGCTCTGGTGACTCTCGGCGATTGACTCTTTCGCGTCAAAAACGCGCGACCGGGTTTATTCAAAAGTTTTTTACGCGGCGGATGGAAGCCATTCTCTTTTTGTTTTTTGAACTTTATATAATATTTTCCTAATACATGTCAGCAACATGGCTGTGTGGCCATATATATTGAAAACAAATCGCGCGGGTGGCGGATTTCGCGCGTTTTGTGATAGAATCTGAACAAGTCATGCGTTCAGGAATCACGGGGGAGATAAACAATGAGAATTAACGTTGCGATAGTGTTAGCGGCGTTGACGGTGTTTGCTTTCGGCTACGCGAATCAGGCATGCGCGCAGGCCAGATACACCGTCGGCATTCCTGTCGTCGCGGGCATGGAAAACACTCAACTCGCTCCTCTGTTTCAGGAATTGGTGAAAGTGGTCGGCGGCAAGCTGGGCGTCAAGGCGGAGACCAAACTGATTATCTATGAACAGGGCGACGATATCCTGAAAAAAGTCCTCTCCGAGGTTGACTCGAAGAAGGTGGACATCACGCTTCTTTTCGGACAGGAGTATTCGGAGTTTCAGGCCACCGGACGAACGGACCTTATTCCCATCGCGACGTTGTCTGCGGCGGGGCAGGCTGTGCTTTCCAACTGCCTGTACGTGCGAAAGGGCGAATTCAAGAGTTTGCAGGAGTTGCGCGGCAAGAAATGGGCGGGGGCTAGTTACAGACCCACCAGATATCTTCTCTATAAAAAAGGAATAGACGAACCTCTCGACAAGTTCTTCGGCTCGATCGATTACGCCAATGATTCGCCGATAACTTTAATAGTGAAAGGTCTCGAAGAAAAGCAGTATGACGCGTTTGCGTCTTACGACAGCTTTGTGAAGATTTCCGGCATGATGACGAAAAAGGACGTGTTCTTCGAGCCGCTCGTCTGCGAGAAATACGACCATTCATGGATATTTGTTGCCCGGAAAGAAATACCGGCCGCTACCATCGAGCAATTCAGAAAAGTTCTCATGGGCGCCGCAAAAGACCCGGACTTCGGGAAGTTCCAGTTCGCTTTTCAGATGGTGGCCGGCAAATTTCAACCTGTGAAAGCGGATGATGTGAAATTCGTGAGGCAGATCTTCGACTTAGGCATAAAGAACGGATGGCGCAAGGAAGAAAACGCGTTTTTTAAAAAATTCAAGCCATAGAAAGCGGCAAACGGCGAATGTTTAGATAAAACAAACTGAATAGCGGAGGAACGAATGGAAAGACAAACTAAGCACAGGTTTCTAGTGGCGGTTGCTGCCGTGATTGCGGCGGCATTGCTCGCGATCCCGGCGGCCACGCAACAGCCCGCAGAGAAATACAATCTTGCCGTGCCTATGATAGAAGGTTTCGAGCAGACGAAGTTCATTGAAATGATACAGCAGATGGGTGTCGCTCTCGGAAAAAAAATGGGATGCGACATCAAATCCCAACCGTTGGTTTTTAAATATGGTCAGAGGCTGATTGATCTCGTCAGGAGCGGCGTCAAGGCCGGCAAAATAGATATCTCATATATTAACGGACTCGAACACGGAGAAGCGCTTATTGCGGGCGAAACCGACTTGACTCCGGTTTTCATCCTCGGCATGCAGAAATCGACCGTGGAGAAAGCTTGTTTCTTCGTCCGAAAAGGTGAATTCAAAGACATATCAGAATTGAGAGGAAAAAAATTCAAGGCATCCCATCCGCTGTTGTCGCGGGCCATTCTATATAAAAATGGGATAGACGAACCGCTTGATAAGTTCTTCGGCTCGGTAGGCTACGCCACCGATTCGCCTCTCAACCCGTTGGTCGACGGGCTGAAAAATAAAAGCATAGATGTTTTCGGAACCTACCTGCACACAGTCTGGCTCGCCGGAGAACTCACGAAAAAAGACTCGATTGTCCAAGCCCTCGGATGCGAGGATGTGGAAAGCCACTGGGTGTTCGTCGCAAGGAAAGATATGCCCGAACAGAGGAAGGCGCAACTCATCAAAGCCGCCACCACTGCTCACAAAGACAAGGAATTTGCTCAATTCCAGTTTGCGTTCACCATGATCAACGGCCACTTTATGCCCGTGGATGATAAAGCGATCAAGATCAACAAGGAATACGCTTCGATGGTCAAAAAAGGCGGATGGCGCAAGGAAGAGGCCGAGTTCTTCAAAAAATATCATCCGGGCTACAAAGGCAAATAGCCCGACGGGGGCGGCAAACCATGAAAAAAAACTGTTTCATCGTCATTGCGGCAATAGCGTTGAGCGCTGTTTCACAGTGCGTTTTTTTCACCGAGCGCTCGGAAGCGCGGGAGAAGTATGTTCTGAAACTGCCGGTGATAGAAGGTTTCGCAACGGATAAATTGATGACGATGTTTCAGGACATGGCCAAGGTTATAAGCAAGAAGATCGACGCGGATATCACAGTCGACAAGCTTACATTCAGGCACGGAGAAAGAATGGTCGCCGTCAGAGACCTCGAAACGGGCGCGGCCGACTTTGCGTATCTTAACGGAATCGAGTTTGCGGAATACCAGCGAACTGGCAAGAAAGACCTGATGATGCTTTTCACATTGTCGATGAACAAATCGACGATATTGAAGCAATGCCTGTATGTAAGGAAAGGCGAGATAATGACAGTGGAAGCGCTGCGGGGCAAGAAATGGGGGTCTTCCCAGTTGCTTCCCACACGGTTCCTGTTATACAAAAAAGGCGTCAACGAGCCGATTGATAAGTTCTTTTCATCCGTGCGGTTCGTGTCCGACGCGCCGATACCGAATATAGTGGCGGCTCTGAACTCCAAAGAGATAGACGTTTTTTCAGCCGCCGAATCAGCGGTAAGGCTTTCCGGCGAACTGAACAAGAAGACCGCCACTTTCGTTCCATTGTATTGCGAGCCGTTCGAGAGCACATGGGTGTTCGTGGCCCGTTCCGGCGTGCCTTCTACGGTGGCCCTTAAACTGCGCGACATAATGACCACCGCGCACAGGAATCAGGAGTTCAACAATTTCAAGTTCGCGTTCGCCATGATAGACGGCAACTTCACCGCTCTCGACGAGAGAGCAAAGAATCTCAATGATTCCACGTACGAGCTTATAAGAAAGAACGGCTGGCTTAAGGAAGAGGACGCGTTTATCAAGAAACACATGCCTCGCGCGAAGTGATAATGACGGCATTGGCGGGAATGCGGTCCCTGCGTCCATTGCGTCTTGTTTCCGATAAGAAATCCGAGATGTTTTTTTTAAGCAATTAAAAAGGGGACGTTTCGCGAGAAACGCCCCCTCCTCTTATCTCCATTATTGTTTTAAATCGACGCGTTTTATTCAGCGCATCACACAGTGTGCGCTTTGATGTATTTGCCGAGCTCGAACATGCTGGCCTGTTTCTTTCCGCCGAAGAACGGTTTGAGCTTGTCGTCAGCGTTGATCATTCTTTTGTTCTTCGGGTCCTGAAGGTTATTCTTCTTGATGTACTCCCAGAGTTTCTTGGTGATCTGGGTGCGGGGCAGAGGCTTGGAACCCACGAGGGCGCCGAGGACGGCGTCCGGCTGCACGGGTTTCATGAATTCCGGGTTCGGAGCCCTTTTTACTTTCTTTACGACTTTTTTGACGACTTTCTTCGGCGCCGCTTTTTTGGCAACCTTTTTTACGACTTTCTTCGGGGCCGCTTTTGTGGCAGCCTTCTTCACAACTTTCTTTGCCATACGTTCCTCCTAGAAAAAGTTTTGTTGTGAGCGATTGTATCACTGTGAAAATGGGGTGTCAATAGAGGGACAAGATAATTTCATAGGGAAAACGCCATGTTTTCCCTATGAAAAAGATCGCGCGGACGCGGGGCTGGCGCGCAAGGGCTTGAAAGGTGTAAAATATGTCCATCGGGAAGGCCCGCCGAGGCGGGCGCGCTGGAGGCTCGGATGGGCGATTTCTTTCAGTTTCTCTCTGTGTATGACGACGCTCAGGTTGCAGGCGTCTTGAGCGAGGAAAGCGCGGATATCGCCGCAGCCGCTCTTGGAAATCTTCCTCCTGATAGGGCCGCCGCCATTCTCAGACGACTGCCGAAAAAGGATTCGGCGGAAGTGTCTCTGAAACTTGCTCGAGCGGAAAGCGTGGATCAATCCGTCATGGCCGCAATGGAGCGCGCCCTGCGAAAGAAGTTCTTCAGCGTTATCTCCGGCGCGCCCAAAACAGGAGAATAGACGGCGGCGCAATGAAACAACGCCGTTCCGTTCTCTCTGTAATTTCTTCGGATTGCTCTAGTAAAACGAACTATCTTCCGAATGTCCCCATTAGTTGTGTTTCCGCGAAAGACAGTTTTTTGACGACCGCCCAGACATTTTCGATGCTTGCGGCAGGCGGAAGCCCGGACGGTTCTGACAGCGCGAATAGTTTGAAGAAGTATCTGTGAACGGGGCCGGGAGGAGGGCATGGGCCTCCGTAGCCAGTCGTCCCATAGCTCGTCAATCCCTGCGAAGCGTTAATCGAAGCGACCTTAGCTCCTCTGTCCACGTTCTCCGGCAGCGACGTCGTGTCCGGGCTTATCCTGTAAATCGTCCAGTGCGTCCAAGTCCCCATCGGAGCGTCGGGGTCGTCCATAATCAGCGCAAGCTCGGCAGTCCCGCTTGGGGGCGCGCTCCAATGCAATTCAGGAGACACATCAACGCCCTTGCAAGTGTGTCTGTCGGGTATGCGCTGATTTTCACTGAATGCGGGGCTGCTCAGTGTCCAGCTCATGTTCCCTCTTTCCCCGGCGGCCGCGCGGGCTTTATGCCGCCTTCACTGTGTCGGCGAGTTCGCCGCTCCGCGACGGATCTGGAGAACGGCAACGGCGGAGTCGTTTCCAATCCCGCGTCTGACATCTCCTGTAGCTCGGCGCCCGGCCTTGACCGCCGCCCACAACCCGCGCGTCTCCCGCGCTTTTTTCAAGTTTCGATTGCGCTTATTCTATCATTATGACGCGCGCGTTCAACACTTCGGCAAAAAAACAATTAGGTCGAGAAGTCTGAGAAGCCGGACTGCATCATGAAACATCAGGCTAATGACATATCGATCAAATCCAACACCGTCGAGCCGTTGATGGACGAGCTTTGTGCGAGAACCGAAGTCGCGCTTTGAGCGAGAATGTTTTCTTTGGTCAAAGAAAGCGCTTCGCTCGCGATGTCCGCGTCAAGTATCGCGCTCTTCGAGTTTTCGACGCCGATTATCTGGGCCGCAGTGTCGTTTGCGATATGATTGAGAACTCGCTCCTGTCTTCCGATGAGAGAAAGGGCGTTGCTAAGAGCGCCGATAGCTTTGTCGGCGACCGAAATGGAGCGTTGAGCCGAATCCGCGTTAGCGACGTCCACGAAGAGCAGATAGTCGAGAGCGCCGCCGACACCCCAAGGGGTCTGCGCGTCTTTTCTGAAACTGTCCCCGTTGTCCGTGCCAACCTGCAGATACCATGAATTCGACTGAACCTCGTTGGGAGGGTTGGATGTCCATGCCATGCCGTTCGTGTCGACTGTGAGATGTTTCCCGTTGTTTATGTAGTCGTTGGACCAAGCGTCCGCCGCCGTTTCGAAATCCGCGAAAGAGGCGTATGTGTCGGCAAGAACGGTTTCGACGGCTGTGTCGAAGTCGGAGCCGTTGATTACTTCCTGCGCGATTTCGCGCATGCGGCTTGCGCCGAATTTTTCTACGATGAATTTCCCGGCTAAGGCCGCCTCGGCGTATTGATTAGAGTCAGCCGGAGCCGATGTCAGCCCGCCGCCGATGGCGGCGAGAACTCCGGCTTCATTGCCAGTTATGCGCCTGTCAGCTTCTCCCGACACCATCGCGGCCAGCATCTCCTGTCCCCAAGCCGAGCCGCCTCCGCCTCCTAGAGCTATAAACACCGCGTGCGTCATCTCATGGACTACGACCATCTCCATCGTGAAACCGTGAACAGCCGGGTCGTAACCGAGAAGTTCGGACAACGGACCCGGCCCGTCGGGATCGAGAAAATCTTCCACGTCGAAGTTCATGACCATATTGCCGGGAGCGCCGCCCCCGGTCGCCAGCGCGCCTCCGTTGCCGTCGATCTGGCTGAAGTTTATCGTAAGATTAAACGATGGGTCGGGCGAAATGCCCAACATGCCGAACACTTTCTCGACGGCGCGGTTGGTCATCCTGACCACCCTGTCCGCCATTTCATCGTATTCAGCGTCTCCGGGGGCCGCCGGCGGAGCCGGCCCGGCCCATGTATGGTTGACTGTGGTCGAATTTAAATTCGTCGTTACCGAATTCTGGCCTTCATAATTTGAAGTCACGCTCTTCGTGTTGAATTTGGTGGCTTGCCCCGTCCGGTTAATTTCATTCTTCAGTGATTCGATTTCAGCTTGTATTTTTGCGAGGTCGGAGGCGGTAAGAGTCGCTTCATTCGCGCCTCGCACGCAAAGGTCTCGGATTCTTTGAGTCATATCTGATATTTCTCTAATGCCGCCTTCCGCCGTGCGCAACATGTTTATGCCGTCCTGAATATTATGCATGCAGACGTTCAGGCCGCCGATCTGCGCTCTCATGCCGCTTACGATGGCGAGTCCGGACGGATCGTCCGCCGCCCGGTTTATCCGAAGCCCGGAAGACAGTCTTTGCATCGCGACCGCAGCCGCGCTATGCCTTGAGTCAATGTCATTCAGGGATCTCATCGCGGCGATGCTTGTGTTTATTATCAATGGCCTAACGCTTCCTTTCGCGCATAATTAGAACGTGCGCAACACCAGACACCATTGCAAACGACAATATCGTTTACATGTCCGACTTCGCGAACAATACAATTACCAATCCAACGCGTTCCTATCATGTCCGAACGCGCCACACAATTTATTTATCGAGTCTTTGTCAATAATCTTTAGAGGCCGCGCAAAAAAATGGTTCTTATATCGTTGTTATCAATGGTATCGGAGTGAGAGGATTCGAACCTCCGGCCTCTGCGTCCCGAACGCAGCGCTCTAAGCCATGCTGAGCTACACTCCGTCAACGGATAATTTATAATATTTTCGTGGCTGGTTGTAAAGCGCCGCGCGGAATTACCGCAAAAGGACGCCTTTAGGCGCGTCGCGCGTCGTCAAGGGTTTGAAATGGAAGCTGGAAAAGCGCTAAAGTGAGAGGCGCGGAGCGCCGCGACCACGAAGGCGCGGCGCGTTAGGTTTTTTCGAAATGAAGCTTACACATATTCTTATAGGGATAGTATCCGTGTTGCTCAGGGTTCTGCCTTCGCGCGCTCAGGAATCTCTCGCGAACTTTCTAGGTTCTTTGTTCGTCAGGTTTTATCCCGGAAGCATGAAGCTTATGTTGAGCAACCTGAAGCGCGCTTTCAGGGACGAGTATTCCGACTCCGAACTGAGGGAAATCGCCGAACGCTCGATCCAAAACCTCGTTAAAAGCATGTTCGAGTTTTTGCGGTTTCCGGTTTACGACGAAAAGGATCTCGAACGGATGGTCTCCATAGAGGGGACTGAGCATCTTGCCGCCGCGTTGAAGGCGGGCAAAGGCGCGGTTGTTATTTCGTCGCATTACGGAAACTGGGAGCTTCTGGCGTGGAAACTTGCCGTCTGCGGCTATCCTCTGACCGCCGTGGGACGCGAGCAGGATGACGGCGTAATCAACGATATGATTGTGAAGCTGCGAACAAGCAAGGGCACGAAACACATACCGCGCGGCGTCCCGATGTTTCAACATATAACGGAACTGCTGGCGGCAAATCAGTGCGTCGGGCTGGTCTCTGACCAGAACGCAGGAACGAGGGGGATATTCGTGGACTTTTTCGGCTCGAAAGTCTCCGCTTTCAAAGGGCCGGGACTGTTCGCCGTTCGTTGCGGTTGTCCGGTGATACCTCTTTTCATTGTCAGGGAAGGTTATGAGAAGCATCATGCGGTGATTTTTCCCGAGGTAGTTATCAAAAAGACTGGAGACGCGGGAAAGGATATCGCCGCTTACTGTCAGGGGTACACATCGGCGATAGAGGAATTCGTGCGGAGGCATCCCGACCACTGGTTCTGGATACATAAAAGATGGAAGACGCGTCCGCCGGGGGAAGAGGAAGAGGAACCCGGAGGAACAAATAATGGCGTGATATCAAACAGGGAGATTGATGAATGAAATCTAAAAAAGCGAAGACTGTAGTTGTTGTTGTGGCAGCGGTGGCGTTAACGCTCGTGGTTGTCTTAAAAGTGGCGATAGACGTCAAATTCGGAGTGAAAGCGGATAAATGGAAGCCGAAGGAAGGTACTCCGGCGTGGTCGAGTTCCGCGCCTGTCCCTGACATTCAGAGGACGACCCCGGAGGACTCGACATTCGAGGAGCGCAGGGCGAAAACTCTGGCGGTTGCGGCGAATCCGGAGGCGAAATCATTGCTGGAATCGTTGCTTGCGGTGCGCGCCGGGCTGCTGGAAAAAATTCCAGACGAGATAGTGGAGGAGAGCGCGAAGATTCTCGACACCCGGGACGACTGCGCGGACTTCACCATGATACGGGTCGTGCGCGCGCTGTACGAGCATTCGGCGTCGCCTGTTCTGACGAGTGAGCAATACGCCCGGCTCAAGGGCGCGGTCCTGAACTTCAAATACTGGGTGGACGAACCCGGCCCGGACAAGATGATTTCTTGGACGGAAAACCATCAGATTCTTTTCCACTCAAGCGAATACCTGATGGGGCAGATGTTCCCGGACGAGACATTTAAGAACGACTGGCGCAAAGGGCGCGAACACATGAAGCACGCCGAACCTTACATCCGCAAATGGATAGACAGGCGCGCGCGCTGGGGCTTCAGCGAATGGGACTCAAACGTGTACATGGCGGAAAACCTTCCAGCGATTCTGGCGCTGGCGGACTACTCGCTGGACCCGGAGATGTCGCGGCTCGCGACGATGGCCTACGACCTAGCGCTGTTCGACATTGGCTCCGACCTTTACAGAGGGATGTACGCGGGGTCGCACGGCAGGACGTACACGAAAAAAATCGTCAGCGGCAGGGATGATTCCGTCAGGGGCGTGATTTATCAGGTTTGGGGATACGGCTATCCGACGCCGGGGATGAGTTCGACGTCGCTTGCGATGAGCAGAAGCTACAGGCCGCCGCAGGCGATTGTGAACGCGGGCCGCGCTCTTCAGGAGGAATATCTGACTCGCGAGCGCCACGGCGTCCGCCTTCAGGATTTGGCGATGCACGGCTTGGACCCGAAGAACCCTGACGACCTTGTTTTCCTATGGGGAATGAGCGCGTTCACCCAGCATCAGGTGGTGGCTCACACCCTCGCCGCGTTCCATAAGTGGGACCTCTGGAAACACCCCTTCGTGGACTCCGCCCCGAAGGAGATTAAACTTATTCCAGCCAACGGCCTGACCGCGTTCATAACCAGATTCATCACGATTGAATCCGACAGGGCGCTGCTCTCGGAAGTAAATAAGATAGGATACCGCACGCCGGACTATTTCCTCGGCTCGGCGCTCGACTACATGCCCGGTTACATCGGGAATCAGCATCATATCTGGCAGGCGATGTTAAGTCCAGACGCTGTGGTGTTCACGTCGCACCCCGGCTCTCCGGTGGACGAGGGAGACCGCACGCCCACATACTGGGGCCACAACAGGCTCCCGCGCGTCGCCCAGCACAAAAACGTCCTTGTCGCTGTGTACAACCTGAAAAACACGACCGTGCTCGGCCAGCGCAACTTCCACGACTACACTCACGCGTTCTTCCCGAAATGGGCTTTCGACGCGGTGGAGACGAAAGGCAACTGGACGTTCGCAAAAAAGGGAGACGGATATGTGGCGCTGTATTCGAGCGTCCCGACTTTCTGGGCGGAAGAGGGCAGGGACGCGGGCGCGGAACTTGTCGCTCCCGGCCGCAAGACGATATGGATATGCCAGTTGGGCCGCCGCGCCACAGACGGCTCTTTCGACAGGTTTAAGGCTTCCATCCTCGGCGCGGATTTGAAGACGAATGGCTTGAACGTGGATTACGACGCCCCCGGAGTCGGTAAAATCCGCTTCGGCTGGAAAGGCGATTTCACCGTGAACGGCAATCAGGAGCCGATGCGCGGTTTCAAAAGGTTCGACAACCCCTATTGTCAGGCTGATTTTAACAAGGGCGAGTTCGCGATATCCGCCGGAGGAAGCAAGCTGACGCTGGATTTCGCGAAAGCGGTGCGGCAGATTGAAGACTGACGCCGGGAGCCGCGCCATGCCGCGAAAAGCGCCCGGCGGCCGCCCGGACGACGGTCTCGCCTTGCGGATGTACGAGGCAATGTTCGAGAGCATCGGCCCGAGGGGCTGGTGGCCGGGCCGCACTAGGTTCGAGGTCTGCGTCGGCGCGATTCTTACCCAGAACACCGCATGGCGGAACGTAAAGCGTGCCATAGCAAACCTCAAGGCGGCGCGCGCGCTCAACCCGGTCTCTATGCGAGACATGGACGCCGACGCGCTCGCCGAGCTTATCCGCCCTTCCGGCTATTACAACGTCAAAGCGCGGAGACTAAAAAATTTCGTGTCAATGCTGTTCGACGACTTCGGCGGCTCTCTCGACAAGCTGTTCGCGCTGCCCGCTCCGGAGCTTCGCGAGAAGTTGCTTTCCGTCAACGGCATAGGCATGGAGACTGCTGACTCCATAACTCTGTACGCGGCGAAAAAACCGGTGTTCGTGGCGGACGCTTACACCCGCCGCATCGGCGGCAGACACGGCCTCTTCTCCCCGGACGCCGATTACGAGACGATGAGGCTGTATTTCACGCGGAGGCTTCCGGAGGACGTCGCTCTTTTGAACGAATACCACGCGCTGATTGTCGCAGTGGGAAATAGACACTGCGGCACGACGCCCGACTGCGAAGAATGTCCGTTAAAGGTTTTTCCCAGATATTGAGATTTAACCCGGATTCTATATCATCGTTGCTAAGGTCTCCTTGGCAACGTATAGACCGAAAGCTCGCTTTCACCGCTTCCTCTAGTCTTCCGTTTCCAAGGAGACCTTGGCAACGATGAGTAAAAATGTGGGGTGGGGCTTACAAACTTATTCCTGCCTATGCCTAAAGATCAGCCTAAAACAATGTGGAACTTTGGAATGCGGCGATTCATCGCCGCTCTGCCTTTGCCGGGAATTCATTCCCGGCTTCCGTGTAGGGCGGGAACGCCGATTCCCGCCGCCAATAGCGAAAAAAGGGGACAGGCAGCGCGCTTCTCTGCGATGCCTGTACCCTCTTTTCGCGCTTGGTAACGCCAGCGAGTTCTTAACATCGTTGCCAAGGTCTCCTTGGCAATGTATAGACCGAAAGCTCCGCTTTCACCGCTTCCTCTAGTCTTCCGTTGCCAAGGAGACCTTGGCAACGATGGGTAATGAACGGCAGCCTCGGAAGATATACATATTATTAAATGATTCCACCCGCTTAAATGTGTGCCAGCACAAAGCTTTTTCCTTTGTGCATGATGCTGTTTTATCAAGTGGCTAATCGGAAGTGTCATTTAATTCTTCATATAGAAATTATTGCGTTCCGCATTAGAATCGCGCATTGCATCTGGTATAATGATAACATGGTTGCCGAACAGTACCGATGCAAAGACCGTATTGCCGTCGCGTGAAAACGCCGTCGGGCTTCCGCGCGCGGTTTTCACAAGCAACTATTCGACATTAAGGCTGAGATTATGAACAAAGACATGTCGAGAATGAATAAGCAAACAGTATTCGGCGCGTTGATGGCGTTGATAATGATGCTGAGCGTAGGTTGCGGTGGGAAAGGATTGACACCTGATTTGCCGCCGATACAGCCTCCCGCGCAAGCAAGCAAAGGGAGCATTGAGGGGTATATTTACGCGCCCGCTGAACAAGGTTCGCCTGCGAGAAGCGCCGGAACCGTCGAAGCGGCGGCAAATTACGCGCCTTTGAGCGAGGCAGATGTCACAGTTATTTGCGGTTCGTCCTCGATAGCGACAAAAACCAACGCGGATGGGTATTATGAACTTGGCGACGTGCCGGTCGGCGTATGTTCTTTTTCAGCGACCAAGGCGGGACACGCCGCGCTTAATAAAAGGATTGAAGTAAAAAACAACGAGACTACGACATTTATGGTTACAACGGATGGCAATATTCTTGGAAAAGCGCTTCTAGAAATGGCTGCTGACCACTCCGGCACAGAAGTAACTATAAAACAAGCCAATACCGTTATTTCCGCAAATACGAATAAACACGGAATCTATGTAATCCCCGGTTTAGCTAATTATTCTACGGGGGAACAAATATCAATAGAAGCCCAAAGTGACTGCAATTATTATCTGTCTGCTTCAACGACTTTACAAATTGATAGTAACATGTTTTCTCCTTCAGTACCTGATCTAGAATTACTTCAGCTATTTAAATATGAAAATACTTCTTCTAAAGAAACATTCAGTCGAAGTGAAATATTGGGAGGAACTTTGAAGTTGATTTATCGTGGCAGTGAATCATATGTCATAAAGTCACCTACCGTACCACCTATAATGGTTATAATAAACACTGAAACTAAAGATAGCTATTCTCCAAGTTTCACTATACCAGACAATGTATGGACAGAATTTACAGCAATTGATTCAATTAGATACTTTCAAATAGCTTTTGAAACGATTGATTATGTGCTGCCCGGCACTTACGAAATGTACATGTATTTAGGAGGAGAAGCAATACCTGAATGTGTGGATGCTCACGTGATTAATCCTTATCCTGAAAGTCCGACTCACCGATTAATGCTAACTATAGAGCCGAAGACAATAGTAATTGAGTAGACATATCTGACTGTGCAGGAATGGGTAAACTAGGGACAGCGGAGTTGTTGAAAAAGTCATCTTCTTTCGGGTGCCACCCCCAAACTTGCTTATCATCGTTGCCAAGGTCTCCTTGGCAATGTATAGACCGAAAGCTCCGCTTTCACCGCTTCCTCTAGTCTTACGTTGCCAAGGAGACCTTGGCAACGATGTGTGGTTGCCTATTTACGGTGTGGTTAGGAGCGAAAAGAGGGTACAGGCATCGCAGAGAAGCGCGCTGCCAGTCCCCCCGTTTTCGCGCTTGCGTTATGGCAATAGGAATGGCTATGTGAAACTAAGAATACATAAACTGAAACAAGAAAAAGACGTCGGCCTTATCGACGAATCTGGATTGAGACAACCGGGGCCGAGAGAGAAGGCGGAGCGCCCCCGGACGGCGGCGCGGGCAACTGGACTCTCGCAACGACCGCGTACTCGCCCGGCTCGTCGATTTCAAACATTGCGGACAAGTCTATCTCGGCCGTCAGCGAATGCCCGTGATGCAGCAGGAATGCCGCCCCTTTCGGGGGAACCTTCCAGTCGCTCTTTGCCGCGATTTCCTTTCCGTCTTTGTCCCGAACGCTTATTGCGACCGCGCCATCAATGTTTTCATACAGCCTGAAAGCGCCGCCGGACTGATTCTTTATGACAATCGATACCCTCGCGCCGCCGGGTGGGAAAACAGCTTCTTTGCCCGCGTCGATGACCGCCGACACTTTGCCGCGCGCGGCTCCCGGTTTCCCCGTTTCCGCGCGGAGCCGCTCCAGAAGCGCGTCCGTCGGAATCTCGCTGCCGGAAGAGGGCGACAATGTGGCGAACCTGTCGGCGGCCTCTGAATGCCTCAGGAAAACCACCCGCCTGTCGCCGGATTTAAATGTTACCGGAGCCGGAATAATTGCCTTGTCCGGTTCTGTGAATTCGATGAGGATGAAGTCGCCCTCGACATGGCCCTTGAAGACCTCGACCGGGCGCGCCTCGGCGAGCATCGCCCGGCTCGTTTCCCTCCGCGTCGTTTTTCCCTGCGACTCCTGTTGAGCGTCCGGCCTGACTCCAGTTATCTCCACCAGAGCGACCACAGAAGCCTCGCTCGCAAGCCGCCCCGTCTTGTCCGTCTCCAACCTGTCAGACACCACCGCCGCCCCGCACGGCCGCGCGCAAACTGCGAATAAACACAGAAGCGTCGCGGCTGCGGCGGCGCGACGACGGAGTGTTGCCAAACAGCTTTTGCGGTGGGATTTAATCATGTCGGCGCTCCTTAATGGTCATTCAAGAATATTCTAACACACGCGAATGGACAAGCGCGAAATTTTGCGGAGCGGCCTTCGTAAGCGGCGGGCTAGAAAATGTATTTGTAGAGGGCGGAGAGGGCGAGGCCGAAAAGAAGGGTGGCGGCGCAGGGGACGGCTATTTGTTTGTATATCTTGAAAAAATCGGCTTTGAAAAAGTCTTTGGTGACGATAAGGCATAGGTGGACGGGGCTTAGCATCATCCCGGCGTATCCCATGACGTATGCGAAAGTAAAATATGCGAACCTATCGGTGGAATCCATAACTCCTGCCGGGAGCAGGGAGATGACGATGGGGAATGAGGCTCCGACGAACCCGACGGCCAGCCCCATGACGAGGGCGGAGATGAAGGGCAGGGCGGCGATGATGACGATGGCGGGGAGGCGGTAGGTGGCCAAGTCGGTCTGGATGTTTTCAAATGCGCCGGCCCGGATAAGCGTTCCCTGAAACACCATGATGGCGGCGACGAGCAGGATCATGGGGACTTGAGCGCGGCCGAACAGGGCGGCGGCCACACGGCGGACCCCCGCGCGCCGCGCGACGGCGAGCCATGCTATCGCCGCTGCGGCCCCCGTGATGACGGGGATGTATTTGACTGCGGAGCCATTGACGCCCGCAGCGCTGAGGGCGGGGCCGAGCGTGTATGTGGTGGCAATCATGATGATTATGGGCGCGCTTTCGCGGACTGCCGCCCGCATGGCGTCTCTGCGCGCCGGGCCTTGCGGCTGTTCACATGCGCCCGCGTTCGCGCCCGGCTTCTGCTTGAACGCGGGCCTCATGATGAATATCCATCCGAATGTGACGGCGGCGGCTGTCAGCGGCAGGTGTATCAGCATGACTTTCCACGCGGATATGCTGAATAGGATGGTGGCGAGAATGATGCCGGGGTACAGCGGCCACCAGTATTCCCATATATGGCGGAACCAGTAGTTGACGGCGGATTTTTGTTCGGGAGACTGGGCATCGCCTTGGCAGGCCGCGCGCACAAGCGGGGCGCTGAAGACTGCGCCTCCGGGCATGGGCAGAAGCCCGATGAGGGCGGGCAGGGCCGCCGCGCTCCTCGCCGTGCCTCCCAACGCCGCCGTCAGCCCTTCCACCAGCCGGGACAGCGACCCGGTGTCGTTCAGCAGGTGGCTCAGCCCCAGCAGCCCCACCACGATCAGGCACAGGCACAGCGTGTCCGCCGAGGCCGCGGATAGGAGCATGTTCTTTGCGGTTCCGGCGGCGCCGGCTCCGAACCAAAGCCCTGTCAGCGCGGACGCCAAGAATATGGCCGCCCACAGCGGAAGCTTCAACTTATACAGCGTCAGTATCGCCCCGAAGAGTATCAGGACTTTCGCGAGCGACGGCGTGTTCATCAATGTTTCCACAGCGAAAAAATAGCAGACGGCAAGGGCTATGTAAATGGAGAATCTATGTTATTGAGCCGCAAAGGAAAATGGGGGACTTGGGAACTGTTGAAAAAGTTATATCCTTTCGGGCGCCACCCCCAAACTTGCTTTGGGGGTGTTGAATATGTATATAAACATGCTCGAAAGTTTTAAATCTTATGCCTTCTCCAACGCGCAAATCCATACTCTGTTATTTTTTTCAACAGTCCCACTGCGCCGCGCGCGCCCCGGCGATGCCTGTGCCGATGTTCATCCCCGAACGTCGGGCGGCGGTCACAGGATATCGATTTTTTTCACTTTTCCGTCGTTGATGGCAAGCTCTACCCGTTTTCCGGCCAGAGAGTCCGGGGCCGCCCCTCCGGTTTCAACCCCCGCGTCGCACAGGTACGCGCAGCCGCCGTTCCGCTTCTTCTCGTCGATCAGTATCCAGTTGTCTTCAAAGCGGACGGCCTTTGAAATCTCCGCTCTCGCGGCGAATTCGATTTTCGGGGTGAACGCCAGCGCGGCTAGGTATTGCGGATAGTTTGAGATGTCTGACACGCGGGCGTCGCCGTCTTTGACGGCGGCTTGGGCGACCGCCAGCGCCTCGAACGTCAGCAGCCTGCGGTCGAATGGTTTCGGGATGATATATCCGGGGCCGAATTCGAGTTCCTGTCCGCCGTACGCGCGTTTGACGTCGTCCGGCACGGACTCGCGGGCGAGCCGGGCCAGCCCTTCGGCGGCGGCTATCTTCATGTTCATTGAGATTCGTTTTGCGCGCACGTCCAACGCGCCTCTGAATATAAACGGGAATCCCAGAACGTTGTTCACCTGATTCGGGAAATCCGAGCGCCCGGTGGACATGATATACGGCTTGTCGCCGAAGACCTCGCGGGCCTCGTCCGGGTATATCTCCGGGTCCGGGTTCGCCATCGAGAAAATGCCCGGATAGTGGTTCATCTCCTTGAGCCATGAGGGTTCGCAACTGCGCGAGCCGTCCCGGTTGAACCTGTTGGACACCATGATGGCGAGGTCGGCTCCGGCGAGCGCGTCCCGGTGCGTGCGCGCGGCGGTGTCGACGGCGTACGTCCTTTTGAAGGGATTGAGGTCGTCGCGCCCGGAATGGCACACCCCCTTGGTGTCAATCAGCAATAAATCCTTGACCCCGGCGGCCATTATCATCTGCGCTATCCTGACGCCCGCCGCTCCGGCCCCGTTCACCGCCACTTTCAACTCGTCCATCGCCTTGCCCGTGATGACGCAGTAGTTCAAAACGCCCGCCAGAGTTATCACAGCCGTTCCCCACTGGTCGTCGTGGAAGACGGGTATGTCCAGCATTTCCTGCAGTCGGTCTTCGACGTCGAAACAGGCCGGAGCCGCTATGTCCTCTAGGTTTATCCCGCCGTACATATTGGCGATGGCCGCTGTGAACTCGACCACTTTATCGACGTCCGTCGGGCCGGAGTTCCCGTTCACGCGGGCGTTCTCAAACGTCACCGGCCACGCGTCCACCTCTCCGAAAGTCCGGAACAGAGCGCATTTGCCCTCCATGACAGGGATGCCCGCCGCCGCCCCGATGTCCCCCAGTCCCAGCACCGCCGTCCCGTCGCTGACCACCGCCACAAGATTGCTCTTGGCCGTGTGCGAGTACAGCCGGTTTCTGTCTTGGACTATCGCCTTGCAGACTTCCGCCACGCCGGGCGTGTACGCCAGACTCAGCGTCTGGCTGTCGTCGAGCCTCTTTGTGAGTTTCAGCCCGATTTTCCCGCCAAGGTGGTACTCAAGCGCCATCTCAGGTGTCAATTTCATCTCCGACCGTCCTTTCCGAACAAGACATGATTTTACGCTTCCGGCGACGACAAGGCAAGGGAGGGCGGCGGAACGCGGCGTCTAGTGGCGCGGCAGCCGGGCGCGCCCCCCCCCCGCAGGGCGGCGTTTTTCGATTCTCTCGATATTGAAGACCCGCCGCTCCGCGTGTAGAATCATTTCGGATTATGTTCCTCGGAGGTCATCGCGCATGAAACAAATCATTTCAACCACGGAAGCCCCGGCGGCGGTCGGCCCTTACTCCCAAGCCACAGCAGCGGGCGGCTTCATTTTCTGCTCCGGTCAGATTCCCCTGAACCCCGCAAGCGGCGAAATGGAAAACTCGGATGTCGCCACCGCGACCCGCAGAGTCCTGACCAACCTCAAGGCAGTGCTGGACGCCGCCGGGGTCGGGCTTCAGGACGTCGTGAAGACCAGCGTGTTTTTGTCCGACATGAAGGACTTCGCGGCGATGAACGAAGTGTACGGCGAATTTTTCCCGCAGAACCCGCCCGCGCGGGCGTGCGTGGCCCCTGCTGCGCTGCCCAAAGGCTCTCTGGTGGAAATCGAAGCCGTCGCCTTCAAAGGATGATATTGAAACCCGAAATAGACAAAAACGCCGCCAGTCCGGCGGGGGTCCTCCGGCTGCTCGCCGCGCGCGCGTCGCGCGTCGCCGCGCTGCTGTCGGATGCGGACGAAAATGCCCATCCGGCCATCGGCGCGACATCTCGCCTGACCGCCATTTTCAGCGCTCTGGCGGACCTCGCAGGGCCAGCGCGCTGCGAAGCCGCCGCCGCTCTCGCCGCCCGCTCCCTCGAACTTTACATCGACATCGTATTGCTGTCCGGCAACGACGAAACCCTGCCCCTCAAACGGCGGGAATTCGAGAGCCTGCGAGCCTTCCGCGCCGCCCACAGAATTTCTTCTTTCGGGGCGGACGCCGAAGGCGCTACCCCCCTAGACGTTTCCGCTCAGACCGCCCGCGCTCTGCATGACGGCGGCATAGACTCCGTCAGAAAACGCGTCATAGACGTCTGGGGGCCGGACAACGGCGGCAAACCCAGCTACCCCGTCCATTGGTCGGGAAGACAGTGCACGCGCGTCATCGCCCACAACCTCGGCCCCGAGTTCGAGGAACTTTACATCAGGGCATACTCGATGACGGACTGGCTGCTCGGCCGCGCGCTCGAAAAGAGCGACCGCATCAGCCCGGCGGACGCCGCCGCAGTGTTCGACTGGTGCGCCTCCGCGTGCTCGCTCATCGTCCTTGAAGCCCTCCGCGTCGCCCTCGAATCCGCCGGAGAAACACAACGCGCGCGACAACTCGCCCCCGCCGCCCTCAAACTCAGAAGCAACCCCGGAACCCTCCTCGCCCCCGAAGACATCGACACCTTGATTTCCCTATGAAAAACAGTCCCCCGCCACCCCGCCGTGACAACTGGCGCGCGCGAACACAGCCGTGTCACCATATCCTTCCCTAAATTCCCCTCATTCATGGATTATCAAACACTACAAATTACAGACCCGCCCCCGGCTTGTGCGCCCCTACTGAACAAAAAGGGTGGCGTTCACAAACGAGTTCCTGCCGATACCTTTAATCAGCCATAAAAAATGTAGTAATTTGGAGTGCGGCAATTCATTGCCGCTTTGCTTTTCCGGGAATTTATTCCCGCTCTCTTGTAGGGCGACGGGCCCCACCCACAACCCCGTTGTGGGCGCTCAAAGCGCCAATCGCTCTTGTAGGGCGGGAACACCGATTCCCGCCGCCTGCATTTCTCTTGTTTCTTTCGCCGTCATTCCTTTTTTTTTATGCCGTCATTCTTTTTATCTTATGCCGTCATTCCCGCGAAAGCGGGAACCCATTTTCAACCCAACCCGCCGTCATTCTTTTTTTTTGCCGTCATTCCTTTTTCTTTTTGCCGTCATTCCCACGAAAGCGGGAACCCATTTTCAACCCAACCCGCCGTCATTCCTTTTTCTTTATGCCGTCATTCTTTTTATCTTGTGCCGTCATTCCCGCGAAAGCGGGAACCCATTTTCACCTATATTGCCATTCAGCCCCAATAAATAACTGTCAATAATCCCGGCCTGACCCCAAATCACCTTTCTTTATGCCGTCATTCCTTTTGCTTTGTGCCGTCATTCCCGCGAAAGCGGGAACCCATTTTTACCCATATCGCCAATCAGCCCCAATAATAAACTGTCAATAATCTCGGCCTGACCCCAAATTAATTCGCTGTCAATAATCTCGGCCTGACCCCAAATTATGTGAAACCCAAACCCGGCCTGAGCCAACCCCCTTGCTCTAATTGGCGGCGTTGTTAAGCGAAGGCGAAATCTGTATTTCCGGCCGGGCGTTGTCGGGTATGGCGTTAAGAATCTCCATAATGTCCGCGTTTTCCATCGCGATGCAGCCTAGTGTCCAGTCAATCGACGTCAGGTTCTGTTCGGTTCTGTCTTTAGTGCCGTGGAGCAGGATTTGACCGCCAAGCCCGGTGTTCGAAGGCGGATATGTCTTTGCGGTTGTCGCGGCTTTCACTTTTAAGTATGACTTTTTGGAAATGACGCCGTTTTCAAGTCCTTCGAGAGCGTCTTTCTCGTTAGGGTATGCGATGTAGAAACATCTGCCGAAAGCCGGGCTGGTGTGCTTGATAAGATAGTATTTTCCCTCCGGGGTGCGGCCGTCTCCCTCCCGGGTTTTGTGTCCTTCAAGGTTCGGACCGAACGCCACGGGATATGTTTTGAGCAATGAGCCGCCTTCGTAGAGCCTGAGTTGTCTCGCTTTCTTGTCCACCGTAATGCGCGCGTTTTTCAGAGGCAGAGATATTTGTTTCCGCCTGCAAATATCGGCAAGGCCGGCGTCGGCCGCTGACTGACCTGACGGGGTGGCAATCTTGCCTTTCGCTCCATAACACAAGGAAGCGACGCACACGGCGCCGAGAATCGCCGCGACTGCCGCCATGACATGCATTCGCTTAAGACGACTGATGATTCTGCTTTTGCCTGCGCTTATTCTTCCCATGCTGTTGTTTACGCCTATCTTGTTGATTATAGCAGTTCTTAATTGGTTTTACCCGTCTCGCCCCCCCCGACAAGTTTGGGAGATGGTGCCCACAACCCCGTTGTGGGTGATTCCTAACCATGCGCATCCACAAGCAAAAAACGCTTGAAGGTGGCGCCTTTTTTTGTTCAGTAGGGACGCGGTTTCCGCGTCCGATAACTGAGACATTTCGGGGCGGGGCAACCCCGCTCCTACAGCAAAAATGCGTCTTGCGTTCTTCGGTTCATTCGCTTTGAACAAAAGGGCTAGAATCCTAATGGCGGATTCGGTCTAAAAGAAGCGGATGCGGCAGCCGAGGGTGAGGAGGGCGCGGGCGATGGCGCTGGGGAAGGAATGTTCGTGGGGCAGGGGTTCGATGGCGAATGATGCGGCGTCGGGGTATTTGTCTCTGATGTCCAGAAGGGCGTTGAGGGTGGAGACGGGAACGCGCGATGTTGCTGAACGGGAACAGCCGCCCCACGGGCCGTTCGATGCGGGGTCTCCGGTGTGATAGAACGCGGAGGGCTGAAATCCTTCAAATGAATGTAAAAGGCCGTGCGCGGGCGAGCCGACGGACACCATCTGAAGGGAAAACCGGAGCATGGTGTCGGCAAGGGCGCGGAAACGGTCGTCTCCTGTGGCCTCGCGCAGTTGGAACATCTCAAGGGCGCATTCGGCGGCGGAATCGTCGAACTCAAGGGCGCCGGGGGCCGGAAGCAGTCCGCCCATCGCGCGGAATCCCGCCTGCGCGAGCGTGGTTCCTTCGTGGAACGGCACGTCTCTCATATAAGTCAACGAATCGACGTATGAAGCGGCGCGTTTGGCTGCGGCCATAAAGTCGGCGCCGTTGGGTTCGTTTTTCAGGGCAAGGCACATGCGGATGAACGCGCGGGCGTCTGCGGAGGACATCCCGGCGCTTTCAGGCCCCGGAACGATTCTGGCTGTGAACGCCGGGACGAGGGGGGCTGCCAGAGCGAGGGCGGCGTCAATGTATTTGCGGTCGCCGACAGCGGAGCTGAAGAGGGCGAAAGCGGCGGCGAGTTCGGCGTCCGCGCGGGCGTTCTCCGGGGTAACGCCGACGATGGCGGAGAGTCCGGCAGGGGCTTCGCCTTCTTCGCTCTCCTGCGGCGCGGCCGCGATGAACTTGTCGCAAATTCTCCTGCAGGTGAACATCCATCTCGGATTAGAGTCCGGCCCGGCGGCGGAGTTGAGTTTGACGACCGCCGAAACGATTTGCGCGGCGGCGGTTCTGAGGGCCGGGGGGTCTTCCGGGCGCGACCATTTTCTGGAGGGCGGGCTGTAGTTGACGTAAGGCAACAGTTCGGGGTCGTCGCCGGACAGGAAGAAGTCCGCCGTGTCGAGGGCGATGCGTTTGAGGCGGCGGTCGTCGGTTTCTGCGGCGACGCGGCAGAGAGCGCGGGCGGCGTCGATGTTGCCGCCCCGGCCCGCGCCGCGCATGACCGCGCTTGCGGGGAACATCGTCTGCCCGACGGATTCGACGAAGCCGACGCAGTCGGTTCTTTCGATGAAGAAGTTTTCGACGAGGTGTCGAGCGCGGGCGCGGGCAATCGCGCCTATGTCGGGTTGAGAGTCTGCGGCGGGCGAAGCTATTTCCCGCGCCGCCTCCAGAACTGACTCCCAGCCGCCCGCTTCCGGCGGGTTGGACCACAAGTAGAACCTGCGCTCGTAAGTGACCTGTCCGTCAACGTCCCATTCGTCGAACTCGATGCTGTGGCCCCTGATGCCGCTTTTGGCGGGTGTGGCGCCGGGGATGGATATGTTGAATTCGGAATGTTCTTTTGAGATATGGACGGCAAGAGAGGAAAGTTCCTCGACCGATTCGGCGGGTTGAGCGAAGACGGCGAAAACGCGGTCGGCGGATTGGAGGACGGAAAAAGCGGGGGCGGAGGCGGCTTCTTCGCGGATAGGCCCGGTGGCGGCGGCAAGCGCGGCCAGCCCTCCGCCTGAAGCGTAAACCACTCCCGGAGCGACCCAAAGCGTAGGCTCCATCTTTGCGAACGCCGTGAACATGACGCGCGCGGAAAACTTGCCTCTCAGGCTCCATCTTCGGGTCACGCACACAAGCGGCTCGTGCAGAGATATGGTGTCGGAGATAAGGGTGTCGCCGATGCGGGCCTCGACCCGAAGCCCGTTCACTTCCAAGCTGTCCGCGAACCAAGCCATGCCGTCAACCACGCACTGGTAGGGCAGCTCGAAAAGAGGGCGGCCGTCCAGCAGTATGGACAGGAGGTGTTTGTAGGGTTTTGCTTCGAGCAGTTTCATACGGCCTAACGGCGGCTCCAGATTAAATTTTCAGCAGAGGCGCGAGGGCGAGCAGGATGCGCGCCCGGCGCGGAAAAGGATGAATCACGATCCATTTTCTTGAAGCGAGAGCGGCGAGCGCGCCGAGCGGGCGCGGGTGAGCGATTAGATGCTCCAAACCGGCGCGGCTCATAAAAATGCCCAGCGCGACTTTGCCGCGAGCGGACTCCATAGCTTTCACGAGCGACGCCGCGTCTCTCGCCATGTCCCCGGTCAGTTCCGGCCCCGGCCTCAGCGTGTCGGTCGTCGTTATCAAATCCGCTTCTCCGTTTGTAATCCTGACGACGGCTGACGTCCACACATCCTTTCCGTCGAGGACAACAACCATCGACATGAAGTTTTTCGGCGACAGCAGTTTAAGGATTTTGAGAGCGAAATCCGGCAGCCGAGGCATCGCGGCAAGGATGTCGGGATATATTCTGACGCCGGAGCCGAGTTCGCGCCGAAGCGGCTCGCGGAGCGACATAACCTGCTCGAAGAGCGTCTGGTCGATGTTGATTTTCGACTGAGCGCCGGCAAGGAGGCGGGCGGGAGCGTCTCTTTCGACGCACGCCACGAAGTCGACGCCGCATTCGGCGGCAACCGCTTTGAGGTCTCTCGGCGGCCTTTCGCCGTACATGAAGTCCGAAGGCCCTTTCACGGTGTCAACCGCGTGGATGACCCTGTTTTCCTCGCAGAAAAGAATGAGCGCGCGGCGCTGCTTTGGCCTTTTGGGGGTCAGAGCCTCGACCGCCCTCTCAACGTGGTCGGGATGAATGTCTATTATTTGAACGTCTGACGATAACAATACAGCCTCCCGGGCTAAGCTTTCGCGGCGGCGGCGCCGTGTATGTTGAATATCCGCACGGAATATTCTGGCAGATTGATTTTTGCGGCAGGCCCGGCGGCAAGCTCGCCGGTGTCCGCGTCGGAAAGAGTTTCATTTTCGCCGAGCGAGACGGCGGCGGAGCGCGGCTCTCCGGTGGGGTTGGCAACGAAAAGCAACCTGTCCGGCCCGCGCTCGTGCAAGGCCGTCTCTATCAGCGGGTCGCTTGAAGTGTATCTAGCTTTCAGTCCGGCGACGGCGGCAATCCGTTTCATTATGGCCGCCAGACCCGGAGACCTGTCGTATCCGGTGTAGTCCTGAAACATGAAGCCAAGATGGATAATGGAGCCTTTTTCCGTGGGGCTGATGTAAGAGCAAACGTCCTGCCCTTCGGAGAGGAAAGGACGTTTCGGGTTGAACAAATCGACGCGCTCGAAAATCATGCCGCCGACCTGCATGCGGTCCCGGTAACCGACAGGCTCGTGCATGTGGGAGGTGAACTTGGTGTCGCGGCGCATTTTTTCGTCGAACACGGGGATTCTGGGGCCGAGGACAAGCACGCCGCCTTTGAGAGCGTAAACCAGCAGGTTGCGCTGAAGGGCCATGCTCATGAACTCGAACGAAGGCGCGGCCACCACCGGGAACTTGTCTAGGACGGAAAGGTCCACCGAAGAGTCCGCCAGAGCGGGAGGGAACCCGGCCTGAGTGAAGCCCATCATCATCGCGCGCCACTGACGCCTGTAAAGCATCCCCACCGGCTCTCTCATGCCAGCCGGCGGCTTCGGGTCCGTCAGCCAGTCCCTCGGAACGCCCCCAAGAAGCCCGGCTTCCACCGGGTGAGCAAGCGACACAATCTGCTCGAACCTTTCGTACTCCCGGACCGAGAGCAGAAGCACGTCGTTGCGCATGGAGAACTCGTTGAAACGAGTGTCACGGATAAACCTGTTGAGATTTGCGTAGAAACGGAAACGGGAGGGGCGGGCGGAGCCGTCTCTTGCCATCGGCGCGCCATACCACCTGTCCCGGTCGGCTATCATGTAAAAATTTACCGCTTTCAAACCGTTCATCAGAGCGGCGCGCGTCGCGAATTCCTGATCCTTCAGGAAAAGAGGTTTCCACCACGGCCATATCCCGGAGCCGAACTCAGGCGAGAAAGGCAGCCTGCTAGTTCCGGCGGCGAGCCTTACCGAGTCTCTAATCAAAGGGTAGCTCTTCCTTGATTCGTACAGGTCGATTCCCGCCGCGTCCACCGCGGTCTCCGTCATCGGGATGTGGAACGGAGAGGAGGACTGGCCGCCCGGAAAGTTGTGGAAGAAGAACGCTTCCGAGAGACCGCGCGCCCTCAGCATGTCGGCGATGCGCTTGATTCCATAATAGAGATAGAATTCCTTGAAGGCGCACCAGTCGAAGTGCCACGGGAGGGCCGACATCTCGCAAGGCTCGTATCTGCGCGGAGGCATGACGCGGTCGAAGTCCTTGTGGTTGGAGCGGTGAGCGCGGTTGAGCGCGTCGATCTCGCCCTCGTATTTGTCCCGAAGGAAGCGCCTGAAAAGCCCGATAGCGGGAGCCGAGTAGTCCACGTCGAAAGGAGACGTTCGGAAGAAGAACGACATTTCGTTGTCAGCCTGAACCCCGACGATGGGGCCGTTGGGATGCGTCCGAGGCTCCAGAATCGGTCTCAGCGCGTCGAAATATCCGGCGACCTCGGAGTAGAAATCTTCTGAGGCGTAAGAAGGGGCCGGGAAGAAGCGGGGCGGGGCGGGGATAATCGCCGGGGTGTCCGACGATGTGCGCATTAGCAACTCTTCTCGCCTGAGAATCCGCTCCGGATATCCGAAAAAAGTGAGTTCCGAGTTTATGTGAGGGCCCGGCCTGACAAGGACGAAAAGCCCTCGCTCCCTCGCCATGTCCAGAAACAGCCCGACGTCCTTGCGGGGGTCGGTGTCGCCGAAGTCGAAACGGCCTTTCTCAATTTCGTGGACGCTCCACGGGATATATGTGCAGATGAACTTGAAACCCATCTCGACCACGCCGTCCAGAACGGCAGCCCAATCCTTGCGCTCATGCCGCCAGTAGTGCGCCTCGCCGGATATCAGAGGCAGAACCTTCCCGTCGATTTCCACTCCGTTGCGCGATATTGAAACGCTCATATAACCAGTCCTTGAATGAAATCTATCCGGACGCTCATTCCAGATTGCTCATGACTTCCACTAGTTTCTTGTGTTTGCCGGCCTCTGCGATGACCTGATCCGTGACAATAGCGCCGCGCGCGAATAGAAGCTCGCCGCTGTTGGAATACACGTCGTCTCTGAGCTTTTTGCCGAGCATGAAAGAGCGCTGTTTGTCCACCGGGGCGGGCTGTTGAGATGGGGGCGCAAAGACCGATGGGCGCCGCGGCTCGAACTCCACTGCGGGCGCGGGCGTCTCTCTTAAATAAGCGGGAGCTTCCTCCGGCATCGACTCTTCCGCGCTCGCTTCAATCGCCGGCTCTATCTCTTCGCTCTTGGCGGCGGGCCTGAGATCGCTTTGCGATGTCAATATCCCCAGAATGTCTTTGCCCAGAAACCTGTGTTGCCTGCCGATTCGAGTGGACGGCAACCTGCCGTCAGCCAGCATCCTTTTTATTGTCGGAAGGCTGACCTTCAATAACTCGGCAACCTCTTTTGTGGTGTAAACTTCGTTTTCGTCTATCCGCATAGCGCTCACCGTCCCGAGCGCAAAACAACCCGAATCAGCGGGCTTTTCTGCGCAGTTATATTATCATAGCGCCGGTGGAGGATTAATACAACAGGTATCCGCGAGGATAACTAAGCATCATAAAGGATAAAATGCGCTGTCGCTCTGAGATTTTAGATTAGACAAATAAGACAGGCGAAAAGAGTTAAATATGGATGGCGCTGACATAAGAAACAATTCCGGTGGAGCAACGCAAAACCATCCGCCCGGATAAAGGACGGATGGCTTGTGTTATCGATTTAGAAAGTGATTCAACCGGAGGGCCGGTTAAGAACAAAGCCCGGTTAAGACTTGTCGCCCCTCTTGAGGAAGGGTGTCAGCAAATCTATCGGAATCGGGAAGAGAGTGGTCGAGTTATTCTCGGTGGCTATCTCTGTCAGGGTTTGGAGATATCTGAGCTGAATGGCTATCGGGTCTGCAGACATGACTTTAGCGGCGTCGGCCAGTTTCTGGGAAGCTTGGAATTCGCCTTCCGCGCTTATGATTTTCGCGCGGCGTTCGCGTTCCGCTTCCGCCTGTTTGGCCATTGCGCGTTTCATTTCCTGCGGCAGCTCGACGTCTTTCACCTCGACTGTGGAAACCTTAATACCCCACGGGTCGGTGTGTTTGTCGATAATCTCCTGCAGCTTGAGGTTGATTTTTTCTCTCTGGGACAACAGTTCGTCCATTTCGCTTTCGCCCAGCACGCTGCGGAGAGTGGTCTGGGAAATCTGGGATGTCGCCGCTATGAAGTTTTCCACGTCCACGATGGCGTTTTGCGGATCGACGACTCTGAAATAAATGACTGCGTTCACTTTTACCGGGACGTTGTCTTTGGTGATAACTTCCTGAGTCGGCACGTCCATTGTGATGACTCGCATGTCCACTCTTACCGCGCGGTCGACGCCGGGGATTATGATAATCAGTCCGGGGCCGTTTCCGCCAATGAGAGCCTTGCTCAAGCGTCCGAGCCGGAAGATGACGGCTCTCTCGTATTCGGGCAGAATCTTCACGGACGCGAACAGCGCCAATGCCACTATTACTATTACGGGTAATATACCTTCCAACATTTTCTTTACCTCCGCCTTTTCTATCGGTTATCGACATCACATTCTAACAGCGGACGCGGCTTTTGTAAACATTACCTCTCGGAGCGCGGTCTTGTCGCCTCCTGCTTATTGCGCATTATCGCGTTGCGTCAATTCCGAAATAAATTGCGAAACGCTAAAGTTTCCCACGATTCCGCCGATCATATCTTTGTGCGATAACTCTGTTCCAGTGGGATTTCAGGAAAGACCGGAGCGGAGCTGAACAGGACACGGATGTCCGCCTAAACCTCACGGATGAAAACAAGGATTCAGCAGCCACCCGCAAAAGTCGAAGACGGAAGTCCCAATTTTTTTTGTCTACACTTATTCGCAAATCGCTACCCGGCATATGAGGAAGATTCGATTGCTGTTTAACAGTTTCATTCTGCTCACACACATCCATCTAAAACAATTCCCGACGTAGAATGAAAATGAAACATATTTATATATTTGTCAGTTGGTTTGAGTGGAGTGGCAGAGCGGGGCGGGGGGCGATTTTATTGACAAACCATATATATGGAACTAAATTTACCAACTGCCGCAGGGGTTGAAGCGGATTGGTTCGAAAAACCGGGAGCGCGTCATGAAAACGCTTGGAATACACACGAATTACATTAGAATAACCGCGACAGAGCCTGCTATGAAGGCCGCCGAGGACATCTCCGAAAAGTCTTATTCGCACGAGGGCGACTGCGTCGTTGTTTATATGGGCGTCGAAAAGGACGACGAGGCCGCCCCGGAGACTGTCGCTAGAAAAGTCGCCGAAGACACTATTAAGCGAGCGCAGACGCTAAAAGCGAACAAAATCGTCGTTTATCCTTACGTGCATCTGACGCAGAATCCTTCCTCGCCCAGAACGGCTCTGGCTGTCCTGAAGAAGACCGCCGAACTGCTCGAACAGAGCGGACTCGACGTGTTCCGCGCCCCGTTCGGCTGGTACAAAGGGTTTGAGATAAGCGCCAAGGGACATCCGCTTTCTGAGTGGAGCGGGGTTTTTACCGCCGACGAGCAAGAGGCGGAAGCCGAAGAAAAGAAAGAGGCAAAGGGGCCGAGGGAAAAGTTCACCCGCTATGTGGCGGTCGACCTAGAGGGCGTGATTTACGAGATAGACCCGAAAGAATTTGAAAAATGTCCGATATTCAAGAAGAAAGAGCCTGTCTATAAGTTGCTGAAAAGGTTCATCGGCAACGAGCTTGGCAAAGGGATGGACACGGAGCGCGCGCCCAAACACATCGAGTTCATGCAACGGCAGGAGCTTGTCGATTACTGCGACGTTTCAGAAAAAGGACACTACAAATGGTTCCCGAAAGGGCTGTTCATACAGAAGCTCATTCTTGATTACGCCGGGCGTCTCGCGCGCGAATGGGGCGCGATGGAGATAAAGAACCCCCTCATCATCAGGGGCGACAACAACATTGTCGGCGAACTGATGGGCGAGTTCCACGAGAGGGACTACAAAGTGGACGGCGGCAGGGGAATCTGCTATCTGAGATACGCCTCCGACCCGCTCGGGTTCCCTTTTATGCAAAACGTCAGGTTCTCTTACAAGCAATCGCCGCTAAAGGTGTACGAAGAGGCGACGTGTTTCAGGAATGAGCAGGAAGGCGAAGTGAGCGGGCTGAAGCGGGTCAGGAACTTCATGATGACCGATATGCACGCCGCATGCTCAAACTTAGACGAAGCCCGAAACGAGTACGAGGCTCTCTGCCGGAAGTTCCGCGACCTCATGAACGACATCATTGCCCGCGAGCGCTGGGTCCTCGGATGGGAGGGAACCACCACCTTCTTCGAGGAAAACACCGAATGGCTCCTTAACATCTGCCGCGACATGAAAGTGCCGTCATTCTTCAAACTCATGCCGGAGATGTCTCACTACTACGCCATCAAAAACGAATTCCAGAGCATTACCGAGGATGAGAGCAACATTCAGGTCTCCACCGTGCAGTGGGACGTCAAGGACGGCGAGCGCTTCAACATCGGTTTCATCGACGATGACGGAAAGAAGTATCCGTCGCCCGTGATACTGCACGCTTCGAGCTTCGGCAGCATCGAGCGGACTCTCTGCACGATTCTTGAGAACATCGCGCTGGACATCCGAGAGGGCAAACCGGGGATGTTCCCCGTGTGGCTCGCTCCCGCTCAGGTGCGCGTCGCTCCGGTTAAGGACGAGTTTATCGATCTGGCAGACGAGATAGCCGACCGGCTGAACGCCGCGAACGTCCGCGCCGATGTCGACGACAGACCGGACACAGTGGGCAAAAAAATCAGAAACGGCGAACGCGAGTGGATTCCTTATATTCTGGTGGTCGGAGCGAAAGAAAAAGAATCAGGCATGCTCACCGTCAGGACGAGGGCTGAGCGCAAAGAGATTGAAATGACCTTCGACGACCTTGTGGCGCGAATCCGCGAGGAAACCGCAGGCATGCCGTTCCGTCCGCTGCCTCTTCCGGCGCGGGTGAGCAAACGTCCGATTTTTTTTGGATGATGTATCAAAGCTGAGCGCAATAAATTAAGCCGTAAGTTTGCGGGGCAACCATAATCACCGCGCGGCGCCGTCGCGGCGCTCAGGATTATTTCCCGTGTTGGTATTTTTTGTGGAATTCCGCGTCTTCCTTTTTCCAGCCGCCCTTTTGCATCAGTGACACTATCGGCTCAGCTTTTTTCAAAGCCGCTTCGTCGACAGGCACGAACTTTCCGTCAATAAGTTGAAAGGCGAACCTGAAAGTGGCGAAATCCGGGTCGTTATGCGAGTTGAGCATCAGCTTGCGCATCTCGGCTATTCTTGCTTTCGGAGTCCCTTTGCGGGCCACAAAAACCCACGTAGGCTCGAACTCTTCGCAGTATATTCGCTCGACTATCGAGTCCTTTTTGTTCATCTCGCCGGAGACTTTCATAACCGTGCTGAACGCGCTGAAAACATCTATCTCTTTCTTCGCGAGCAGCGCTATCATCGCCGACATCGGCGCGTCCGACATATACCTGATGGAGCCGAAATATTTTTCCGCCGGTTCGTCGAACCCGCTCTTGTACAGAAGGAATCTTGCGCCGCGCACATTAGACCCGGCCCAGTTCTTTCCCCTTAGTTCGGATATCTTTGAAAACTCGCCGCGCCTACCGTAAAAACACATCTCCATAGTTGTCTTCTTGTTCATCGACAGCATGAAAAGCGGGACGAGTTCTGAGCCGCCGGATTTTGCGTATTCCACAAATTCCAGTCCGTTGACGTATCCGATGTCGGCTTTGCCCTTGCCGAACTCTTTGAGAAGAATCTCCAAGAGGCTGTCGCCATAGTCGTAGACATAAAGCTGGGCGGAGACATCGCAACTCATTCTTTTCGTCATAATCTCAGCCATTTTTTCCAGATAAGAGCCGAGGTTGGTGGCGTCCAGTCCCCGAAGAGCCGGAACCGCGATTACATATTTTTCCGCGCGCGCCTGACTTGTAAGAAACATATTGGCGCAGAGAGCCAAAACTATTGCGGCGATTAACATTCTTGTTTTCATGATATCTGATGTTATCATCCGCTCCGGCGGCAGTCAACTTTGTCTGTCCCGAGGTGGAAAATTATTTCACCGCGACCGGCAGATATGTTTTAACAGGCGCGCGGGAGTTGTCCGTAAACGCCGCCGTCGCAGTCAGCAGAATCCTGCTTCTGTTTGAACGCGGCGTCACGGTAAAAACAAACTCAGCGGCCGCTCCGGGTGGCGCGGAGACGACGCGGCGCGGAGGCGAAACGGAAGCGCCGGGGTCGTCGGAAGAAAGACGCAGAGATACTTCCCCTCCGCGCGCTCCGGTTTCCACTTTAACCGTAACTTTATTGGCTGAGCCTCTGGAAAATGACTCTCTTTCCGAATCAGCCGTTATCGCTTCAGGCGAGTAGGCGGGGTCGCCGGGCCGGAATTTCATGCTTCGCGGCGCGCCCGAATGCGTTTTGTAATCGACGCGCAGTTCGACCGCCATGGCTGTCTCAGGCAAAGTGAAATCAAAAGAGCGTCCGGGTTGCAACTTGTCCCGGCGCGCGATGACGGCCCCTCCGGAAGAAGTCTTGACCGCAATCTCATTCGCGACGGAAACTCCTAGGTTTGCTATTTTATATGAGCGATCTTTTCCATTCTGCGAACCCGACGGCGAAACTGACAGGTCTCTGAAGATGGCGCTCAGGATGTCGGACATGAAGGGATTGAACTGTCTGGAGTCATGCCGTCTGACGGCTGGAGCTGAAAGAGAGCGGTCTGAAAAATTCGCGTAAAAGACTCCAGCCGCGATGTTTGATTTCACGCATTCGGAATACGAACGGACGAAGGCGGGGGCCGCAAGAGCTTCATCGTATCCTGTTCCGAGAGCGGAACCGCCGCCCCATCCCGAGATGACAACCGCCGCGCCGGGCGATTTCTCATTTTCCCTCGGAGCGCATTCTCCGACCGCCAGTTTATCCGCGTTGATTCCGTGTATCGAGATTTTTCTGAAACCTACGCGGGATGAATCGATGTCATCAGGGCCTGAATATGAAATAGGTCTTTTATACGTGTCGAGAGAATGCGCCGCCGCCACAGCCGCCGCGACTTTCGCGGCCCCGGACAGCGAGATGTCCCAGTACAGTATGTTCGGAAATTCGCGCAGAGCCACGACTGTTTCGGGGACGTCCCTGTCGATGACCGGGACAATCATTATCCCCGCGTCCCTTGCCGCCGCGACTAGAGACACGGGCGGCGTTTCCACCCGAACTGCGTTGACTCCCATATTCGCAAGAGATTCGAGATCGGATTTCGCCCATGCCGCTTTATAAGTGGAAGCTTTAACCAGTCCGCCCGCTGAAACAAGCCCCGGCATCCCTTCGACGCCCTTAACTGTGAAAGGTTCGCCGTTGACAAAAAGTTTTCCGCCAGAAGATGAAACGGACGCCGCGTGGAATTTCATCGACATGCTGTCAGAGCGGCCGTTTTCGCCGGATACCGATATTTCCGCAGTGAGAGTATCGAAAGAGTCTTCCGCTGCCCATTTGAATTCAACCGCTTTGCCCGACGGGCCAATAGTCAGCTTTTGTGATTTCTCAAACAATTTTACGCCTTGCGGATCAGAGATAACCAGAGAAACGGCGAACTTCTCAGTCTCCATGTCGGAAACGCCTATCATGGCGCGAAAAACGTGTTCCGCGCCGATTGAGTTGTTCTTTTTTGCGGATCGCAACCTTTCGAAAGCTTGTATATACACCGAAGGATGGCAGATGATGGAGACTTTGCCGGAAATCCCGGCGTCGCCTGAAAATGTTCTATCATCATGCGCGGCGATCTTTTCAGAGCGTCTAACGGGATTGTTTGACACGCGCACGGCGATGACGTTTTCAGCGCCCGCCCGCGCCCACCGTCCAACGCTGAACGCTTCCGGCCATTCCAGAGTCCATATATCCGCGTATGTGCCGGGCTGTCTGTCCTCCAACGGGTTTTGGAACCCCGGATTGACCAACTTCTCTCCGTTCACCCAAACCTCCGCCTCGTCGAGAACCCTTTCAATTCTGAGCAAAGACGGCTTAGAATTCTTCGGCAGAAAGAATTTTTTCCTGTACCACCCTACATTCGACTCCGAATAACCTTGTCTGCTCCAGAATCCGGGGACTTTGATTGATTTCCATTCCGAATCGTCCATCCTAGGGTCCGAATAGCCGGGGTTGTCCCCAGCCTTAAATTTCCATTGACCATTCAAAGAAATTACAGTCCTGTGGGAAGACGCATAATTAATCACATCTGCTCCCGCAGAAGAAGCCCCCAAGATAGAAGAGACGCAAACCATAAGGAACGTCAAAAACGAAACGCTCAAGCATGGAGCGGAGATTTTATTCTTGATGTGTTTATTGCTTTTCACATGCATCATTTTCCTGCGCCACGTTATTTTGTGCTTAACCGCAATCATTGTCGCAACCATCAATTAAAGCGAGCAAACTTCATACCACATCGAGAATTGTGAATGACAGTGATTACAATCACAATCATACAGACGCGACAACAGGAAAGCAACAAACATGGCTATTGTGTTGAATTCGGCTTCAGCTTGTAATACATCATTTGCTTTACATTGTAGGAATTCCATAAATTGACAGCGCGAGGAAGTCTGTCGATCATATAGATGCCATACAACTCTCAACGAGAAAAAACCGCTTGCGTAGGAGATTATTTTTAGATTTATAATGAGCGTGTTTCTCGAAAAAAGCGATTTCCGGGCGCGGCCCAACGTCGTTTGTTGATATCAGTCCGCTTCAAATTTCGAAAAGCCGGATGAACGGAAAAGCTTTCTTTCCTGACTGACAATGAGGGCTTCGACGCCGTCGATGCTCTCAATGAGTTTAATTCCGTCTGAGGGGCCTAGCACGCAAATTGAAGTGGAAAGGGCGTCGGCCTGCATTGCGGTGCGCGCTATGACGGTGGCGCTGATGCACCCGGTTGCACTTTTGCCCGTTCTAGGATCCATGATGTGTATAAAACGTTTCCCATTTGATTCGAAATACTGCTCATAATCTCCTGATGTGGTTACAGCCAAATCTTTGACAGCCAGTTTTAACAGGAAGTCTTCGGGGTCTCGCGGATTGCGGAGGGCGACTGTCCACGGTTTGCCGGCAGGCTTTGAGCCGACGCAGAGCACATCGCCGCCTGCGTCAATGATGGCGCTCTGAGCGCCGACTGCTTTCAGGGCTGCCCCGGCCCGGTCGGCGGCGTATCCTTTCGCGATAGCGCCGAGGTCGATCTCCATGCCGTCAGACTCGAAAACCACCGTTTTAGAGGAAGAATCGAGAGATATCTTGCGGAATCCCACACGGGAGGCCGCATTCGCGACGGCGCTTTCATCCGGCGCTGTTCCTTTCTCCAACGAAGTCCTGAAAATTTTCATAAGCGGCCCGACCGTTATATCGAAAGCCCCTCCCGTTATCTCTGAATACTCTATGGATTTTTCTAACATTATGAACAGTTCGTCCGAAGACTTGAACGGAGTCAACCCGGTCTTGTTCAGTGTTGACACCTCGGAATTCTCCGAGTACCTGCTCATTAGCTTTTCCACTCTGTCTATCTCTACGTAAGCGGCTTCGAGGGCGGCTTTCGCTCGCGCTTCGTCTTTTCCGTACACCGTAATCCCCACGATAGTGCCCATTTTCATTCTCGCGTCCTGAGCGCGAGAGGCTTCCCGCGAACAGCCGCCGGATACTAGGGCTGCGGCGACGATAGCGATTATGAAAACGAATTGGAATGGCGATTTTCTCATGACAACCTCTTTGCCGCGCACGGTGTTCTGCGGCTACGAAATAATTTCGGAGTTTATTATAGTCGAATCATGGCGAGCGCGGTATTGTGCCGCAAAAGCTCGAAATGAGATATTCTCCGCGATTATGCTCCAATCGCGCATGACTTGTTTAACTATAAAATTTTTTGTTCCGGGATTTCTCTGCCGCGCGAGCGCTCTATAATATGAATGAAGATTTCTTAAGGATGTGACATACATGGCTAAAGTCAAAGGAATAACGCTTCTAGGCAGAAAGACGATTCTTGCAAATAAATACGGTCAGGACGTTCTGGAAAAAGTTCTGTCAGCCATGAAGCCCGAACACAGGGAGGCGATGGGAGCGGCGATAGCTTCATCGTGGTACGAAGGAGAGATTTTCAAGGACTTCAACGAATGCATAAGAAAAACGCTGCAGGCGTCGGACCCCGATGTAATGGAGCATATCGGAGAGATGATGGCTGACGCCGGGTTAAAGGGCGTGTACAGTTCGCGCCTGAAGGACGGCGATGTGTCGCAGACTCTTTCCCGCGCGGCCTCTCTTTGGAAGACGTTTCATGACACCGGGGAACTCACAATGGAATCGGAACCCGGCACCAAGAAAGCCATTCTCAGAATCGAAGGATACGCTCTTCCGCATAGGGAGAACTGCAGGAACCTTTTGGGTTGGGGACGTCGGATGGTCGAACTTTCCGGCGGTTCGAATGTGAAGGTGGCCGAACACAAATGCGTCTGCAAGGGCGACGATATCTGCGAGATGAGCGTCGAGTGGGAATAAGTTTTTAACTGCGCTCTTAATTTTTCTGGTTGATTCATAAATCACAACATAACCAAAGCGCAAGCCGGCGTTTAGAGCGTCGGCGGAAGAAGCCGTCAGACAAATATTTATTGAGGTTGCGCGGGAAATATTTGTGTGTTAGATTTTTGTGGGCTTTTTCACAAGCCTTTGCGGATACAGGAGCAAAATAAATTCACATAACATGGAGGAATGTTCAATGGGCAAGTTCGAAGATGTGGTAATCATCAGCGGCGCGCGCACTCCGATAGGGTCTTTCGGGGGCATTTTTAAGAACGTGATGGCGGCGGACCTCGGAGTGGTCGCGGTCAAAGAAGCCATTAAACGGGCGGGACTGGAAAGCGACATGGGGATTATCGACGACGTAATCATGGGTTGTTGCATGATGAGGTCGGACGAGATCAATATCGCAAGGTGCGTTTCCCTGAAAGCGGGGATTCCGTTCACAGTTCCGGCGATGAGCATACAGAGGCAGTGCAGCAGCGGCATGCAGGCTATGGTGTGCGGGATGCAGCAGATTCAGACCGGCGAGAGCGAGATTGTGTTGGCTGGTGGAGTCGAGGGAATGAGCCATGTCCCGTACGTGCTCAAGGACATGAGATGGGGAGCCCGGATGAGAAACGTCACGGCCACCGACGCGCTCACCGAAGGCCTGACCGACCCGCTGGGTGGTTTCATGATGGGCATCACCGCGGAGAACCTCGCCGAAAAATACAACATCTCGCGCGAGGAGCAGGATGAACTGGCTCTGACCAGCCAGATGCGCGCGGCCAACGCCATAAAAGAAGGACGTTTCAAAGACGAAATCATTCCGGTTGTCGTCAAAGATAGAAAAGGCGAGAAGATAATGGACACCGACGAGCACCCGAAGCCGGAAACTACGATGGAAACGCTTGCTAAACTCAAACCCGCGTTCAAGAAGGACGGAACGGTCACTGCGGGCAACGCGTCTGGAATAAACGACGGAGCTTGCGCGGTTATCCTCATGAGCGCTTCGAGAGCTGAAAAACTCGGATTGAAACCGATGGCGCGCATAGTGTCTCACGCCGCGGCGGGCGTTGAACCTGAACTGATGGGATACGGCCCGGTTCCGGCGACGAAGAAAGCTCTCGAACGCGCGGGCTGGAAGCTCGAAGACGCGCAACTTATCGAAGTGAACGAGGCGTTCGCGGCTCAGTATCTTGCTTGCGAAAAGCTTCTTGGGCTGAACAGAGAGATAACCAACGTGAACGGCAGCGGAGTGGCGCTCGGCCACCCGGTGGGCTGCACGGGCGCGCGCATCGTCATAAGCCTCATTTATGAAATGAAGAAACGCTCGCTCCAGAAGGGATTCGCTTCTCTTTGCGTGGGCGGCGGCATGGGCAAGACGATGTGCGTGGAAGTTCTTTGACAGCAGCGATAACGGACTGATTTATTGTCCTGATTTACGAAGGCAATCAAGCGCCCGGCGGTGTTTCCTCCGGGCGCTTTTTTCATTATTGCCTTATCTGCCGTATTTCTATAAACTCTTGCAATGGAGTCTGACGGCTTGAGCATAAGGGAAATGAGAATCGACGATTATGATGCGATTGTCAGACTTTGGCGTCGCGCGGGTCTAACTTTCCGGCAGGCGGGACGCGACTCGAAAGAATCGTTCAAAAAACAGCTCGAAGCGCAAGGCGGTCTGATGCTCGTCGCCGAGCAGAGTGGTGAAATCATGGGGGTGGCCGTCGGCAGCCATGACGCCCGCAAAGGCTGGATCAACAGACTGGCGGTGGAGCCTTCGCATAGAAATAAAGGCGTTGCGTCGGCTCTCGTAAAAACTTTGGAAGTTGAATTCGAGAAATTAGGGCTTCCTGTATATTCCGCTTTGATTTCAGGACGAAACAAAGATTCAATCTCCCTGTTCAACGGCATGGGCTACTCATGCGATGAGGACGTGAAATATTTCTCGAAGCGGTTCGGCGATGATTTGTGACGCCTTATTATCGACAAGGTCAGATTTAAATACCTTGGAATATTCTCCCCAAAACCATATTTCTAACGATAACCTCAATGTGGGTCTTTAGAGGATTGTGTCGTTGCGAATGTGAGTTGATTGCAATATATTCCGCTATTCATCAGAATAATGTAAATATTTCGGGCTGAACGTTTCTCGGCTCGGTTGCGGGAATCGGAAAATTGTTATTTAACTCTTATGTGTTCATATTCGTTTTTCTTCCGATGACGCTGGCGGTTTATTACTATGCGGGAAAACGCGGGAATATAGGATATCCGGTCGCCGCGCTGGGGGCGGCGTCGCTGGTGTTCTATTCTTGGTGGGACTACCGCTATGTGTCGTTGCTGTTGATTTCGATAGCTTTCAACTTCTTTGTGGGCAGGGGAATCGAGAAGTTGCGGGGGAAAGCTCTGATTGTGGCCGGTGTGGCGGGAAATCTGGCGCTGCTCGGCTATTTCAAATACGCCAATTTTTTCATCGATTCAATCAACGCGGCGCTGGGCGCGGATATCGAACTGACTAAAATCGCGCTGCCGCTCGGAATTTCTTTTTTTACTTTCACCCAGATCGCGTATCTTGTGGACGCGCACAGGGGCGAAACAAAAGGCTACGGTTTTCGCGAGTACCTGTTGTTCGTTACGTTGTTTCCCCATCTGATAGCCGGGCCGATTCTTTACCACAAAAGCATGGTTTCCCAGTTCAGAGACCCGCGCGTTTTTATGTTTTCTTGGGAGTCGATGTCCAAAGGAACCGCCCTTTTCGCGATGGGGCTTTTTAAGAAGACGATTATTGCGGACAATCTGGCCCCGCTCGCCGCATTCGCCTTCAACGCTCCCGGAGAAATGACGACCCTCGACGCATGGCAGGGCGCTTTGGCGTACACGTTCCAGTTGTATTTCGACTTCTCCGCCTACTCCGAAATGGCCATCGGGCTGGGATTGATGCTGAATATGAAACTGCCTGTGAATTTCGATTCGCCGTACAAGTCGAAATCCATAATCGAGTTCTGGCGCAGATGGCACATGACGCTGTCGTTTTTTTTAAAGAACTACCTATACATACCTCTCGGAGGCAACCGGCGCGGCGAGTTGAGAAAGATGGTCAATATATTCATTACGATGCTGCTTGGCGGTCTCTGGCACGGGGCAGGGTGGACGTTCGTTTTCTGGGGCGGCCTGCACGGCGTTTACCTTGTGGCAAATCATTCTTTTCGAAAACTTTCAATCAAGTCGCCTGCGGCTATTTCTTGGGCGCTGACTTTTTTTTGTGTCGTAGTCGCTTGGGTTTTCTTCAGGTCGTCCTCGATGTCCGACGCGTTCAGTATGATAGCGTCGATGGCAGGAGCAAATGGTCTTGTGCTTCCATATGAGTTTTTCGGCAGGTTCGATTTTATTCCATCCGCTTATGTGGGGGAGTTGAGGTTCGGGTTGAAAGGGCTTTTGTTCGTTGCTTTTTGCGGCGCTCTGTGCATGTTGCCGAATCCGACGAGATTGATTGAGAAGTTCATGCCCGACGCCCGGTGGGCGTTTGCCACAATCATTTTGCTGGCGGCGTCGCTGTTTTCTTTCAACAAAGTGAGCGAGTTCCTGTATTTTCAATTCTAAACCGGAGCGGGAGCGTTCTTTAAGCGGTAAACGCAATGAAAACTGAAAACGACCACAAAAGATATTTCTTCGGAGTATTTTTCGGGCTTGCGGCGTTGTTTTTGACCGTAGGAGCTTTCAATTATGTTCTTGACCCGTTCGAGATGAACGCGCATTTCGATTTCGGGCTGCCGTGTGAAGCTGTTTCGATGAAAGCCAACCCGCAATTGTATAAAATCATCCAGTTCGAAAGAGAGCCGTGCCCCAACATTATTCTCGGCGATTCAAGAGGGAACGCGTTCGCGCCGGATGTCGTTAGCGGGATGACGGGCGAATGCGCTTTCAATTTTTCATTTCACGGCAGTTCACCGTCCGAGGCCCGCGACATTCTCAAGAGAGCCTCCGGCTCCGTCGCTTTGAAAAATGTCTATATGGCGCTCAATTTCGATTACATGGGAAGGAACGAGTTGCGGGACGCGGTGGCTCAGGCTGAAAAGACCGCCGACAGTCCGTTAATCTACTATTTTTCAATCTTCACCGCGAGAATCGCCGCAAGAAACCTTTCGGATTTGCTGCGGAATAAAGAAGCGATTTCGACGAATCCGCCGCCGAGAAGCCAAGAGGAACACTGGCGCTTCATGCTTGAAAAACGCGGCTCGCTCATATTCAGGAATATGACCTATCCGAACCGGAATCTAGGGATTTTAATGGAGATAAAACAAATATGCGACAACGAAGGCGCGCGTCTGGTTTTTATCATTCCGCCGACCCATGCGGATTTTAGAAGTCTCATCGGCAAGCACGGGCTTGCGGAAGGTTTCGAGAGATACAAAGCCGACCTTGCCTCGATATCCGAAACGGTTGACTGCGATTACGACGGAGAATTGACAGAAGACAGGAATAATTTCTCTGACCCGACCCACGTGACGAAGGAAACGATGGAAAGGATCGCAAAGGATGTTTTTACCGGTGAATACGAGATTTGCCGAAGTGGGGGGCTGTGAAAAGCGCGTTTTTTCCGAATCCCTCAGTAGGATTCGGAGCTAACCCGTTTTTTCACGAGCGATATCCGGGTTAATCATTAACTAGAACTGGGCAAACGAGAAATGACAAGATAAATTTCCGCCACTATAAACTTTTCTCAAGGAATGCCGATAACAAGAGAGAGATAAATATACGAATCCCGCAATGGGGGGATTCGAGCATTTGGTTATGTCGGAACATGACATAACCATACGTCGCATTTACATACTTCCACAAGGATGTGGAAGGCGCTGTGACATAGGCGCGCGCGATTAGGGCCTGTCGCTTTCTCCCACGGAGGGGGAGACGAAGTTTGCGTACTTCGTTTCCTGAGAGGGCGATCGGCTCTGTTTCATCGTATTCGCGCGATATCGGCAGTGCTTGTCGTGGTTATTCCGCGTATGCGGATGCGCGCGCGGATGCGCGCTTAGCAAACAAAGGGAGTTGGATATGAAAATCGACAACGCTATAGGGTCTTTGAACGTCAACAATCTCCATATGAGATTTTTAGAGATGAAGACAGCGTCGGAACGGCTTTCGTCGGGGTTGAAAATCAACCGCTCTGCGGACGACCCGTCGGGCCTCGCGATACGAGACGGCATGAACGCAAAGGCCAGATCGCTGTCAACCGCCATCGCGAACGTGGAAGAGTCCATCAGGATGACGCGCATAATGGACTCTTCAATGGCAACAATCGGCGATATTCTCGTCCAGTTGAAGAGTCTCGCGGTGAGAGCGTCCAACGAAGCAGTTTTGAGGGACGATTGCTCCGACCGCACAAAACTCAACAATGAAGCCAGAGCGCTCGTAAAAGAAATCGACCAGATAGCGTATTCGACGTTGTACAACGCCAAAAAAATACTTCAGGGAGACATTGTCGAGGACATCGTCGCCGACGGGGCGACGCTGCAGACTGTCGTCTCCACTGGGACGGCGCACAGCGCAAGCTGGGCGGCGAACAATCAGATTCTTTACATCGACGAAGTGGGTTCGGACGCGACGCGTCCCGGTGGAGCGGGCACGACGGACAGAGCGTTTATCCAGACGATTGATCCGGCGACAAACACCGCCATCGGCGCGGCATCCCAATTCACTCACGACCCCTATGTGCTGGTCGATCCCGACGGCGACGGGTACTACGATGTCGGGCCGGTCGGTGTAATCAATGACGTTTTGAACTTCGTGGGCGCGTCGGCCCCTAATCAGATCGACGCGGACGGCGATGGATGGGTCGTGGGAATAGACAACAACGACGCTGACGCCACCGAAGTCGGCGCTTCGCTTAGCGCGGCGCTTCCGATATATACTATCGCTTCATCAGGCTCCGTCGATTCAACAGACATGTCGACTGTGTCGCAAACCAACACCAGAACAAGAACTTTCACAGGAGGAGCCACGCTCGTCGAAGACCTTACCGTCACTGTGACGGCGGGAATGAATTATACCGTTCAAGTCAGGGATTCCGGGACGAGCGCGTGGGTGTCTGTATTTTCAGGAGTAAGCGTAGGCGGGCCGGCGACTCACGCCGTCGGCGGAGCGACCACATACAACGCCGTCCGGGTCGTTCTCGACGAACCGGTGAATTTATCTACTGCTATAACGATTAACAGCGTGAACGCTCCCGGTCCGGTCCCGGTGGCTCTAAGCGGCGTAGTGAACAGTTTCGTTGACATCGGCCCGGTCAACACCAATGTCAGAACATTTACGATGAATACTTCCGCCGGCGCGGTCTCTCGCAGTCTTGACAGAATCAGCGTTTCCGTAAAAAGCGGCCATGCGTTCAGAATACAATGGTCGGATGACGGCGTTTCTTGGGGCAATTTGACGTCAAGCACAGGCACGGGCGGCCTTCAGACTTTCAGTTACACTACTGACACGAATATTGACCTTAACTCGAATGGAACAGCCTTCATTCGCGTGGTTATAAGATCAGGCGAAGACGCTTCGACTGCGATATTGGCTAACCCGACTGTTATGAACCGCAGAGACAGGGACGGAGACGGATTCCCTGATGTCATCGAGGTTGCGGCAGGCTCCAACTCAAACGTGGTGGGAAGCATTCCCGCGTGGTCTCTTTCCGGAGACCCCGACTTAGACGCGGACGGATTTCTCGATCACGCCAGCTACGATTTGATTTACGACAACACATATTCCTCCACTAATAATCCGTTCGGAGCTGAATGGGACGGATCGGGCGCGCTGCTCGGCAATCCCCTTGACTCCGCCAGCGGGCAATATGCCGGCGGACTCAATATCGATCCGACCCAAGTTCCGTCCAATGTGGACACGGACGGCGATACGATCCCCGACCCGCTGGACCCGATACCCGGAACGGCTGAATGGCTCACATGGAACGATTATGGGGCGGCTTACAAGGGCGGGGATATGTGGTTTATCTCAAATCGCTCAACTCCCGGCCAGAACGTGAGAGATATCTACACGCTCAATGGAACGACATACTCATTCGCAAGCGATTCCCTGACAGACGACGCCTCGGACATAGCGATGTCTAACGGCGGAGATATGGTGGCTTGGATAGAAAACGGAAATATCTATTACGCCAACTCGTCCACATCCTGCACGGGCGTCACCGGCGCGATGAATGTCAACCAACTGACTTTCGGCGGGAACAACTACAATAACCCGTCGTGGAAGTATGACAACTCTCAACTCGTAGTGGACGACGGCGGTAGTATCGTCATAATCGATTTCGCCACCGGAGCGGTTTCTTCTGACAGTCCCGGCGTGGCGGGGACCAACCCCGACTGGTCTTCCGACGGCGACAACATCGTCTATGAAAGCGGCGGGGCCATAAAGGTTTACAATCTCGTAATGGAGCAGGAATTTGATCTGGGCGTGTCCGGAACGAATCCAACGTGGTCTCCGGACGGAAGCAAGATTCTCTTTGAATCGGGCGGCAGCGCGATGGTTGTGGATGTGACGATAACTAAGCGCCCGTCTGACGTTCAGGCGAACTCGGACAACATCGATTCGCACAAGTTCGACTTCTCAATGCCGGACGCTCGCGCGTACAACCTCGGCGTGAACTCGCTGAATATACAGTCGCAGGCCGGCGCCTTGAACGGCATAGACCAAGCAGACGACGCGATCGAGACTCTCAACGGAATGAGGGCGAGCGTAGGACAGATGGAAAACGTGATGGGGCATTTGCTTGAAGACCTACGCATGGAATACATCAATGTGGTGGCGGCAAGGTCCAATATTGAAGACGCGGACTTTGCGCGCGTCGCCGTCGATATGGCCAAAGCAAAAATCCTGACGGACTCGGCTCTCGCCGTGACTTCACAGATGGATTCGGTGAGGAGAGGCGCGCTCGACCTTCTAAGTCAGCACGGCGTCAATCCCGGCATGAAGACGGCGGAAGAACTCGCCGCTGTCTGAAACCCCGCCGGTTCATATTGACGCGAATAACAGGCGTTCAGCGCCGCTATATATAACTGTTTACAAATTGAATTCCTCAATTCGAATGCTATAATGTATCCTGCCTTTATAGCGGCGGGCGCGGCTGTGCGCCGCGCTTTATTTTGATTCGAGGATGGTTTTTTTCGATATGGTGTTCGGATTATTCAAAAAGATGTTTGATGAAAACGCCAAAGTAATTGCGCGTTTGCAGAAAATCGTCGATCAGGTGAATTCTTTCTCGGACGAGATGGAGTCATTGGACGATTCGGCATTGCGCGCGAAAACGGAAGAGTTCAAAGGCAGGCTGGCGAACGGCGAGACTCTGGACGACATTCTGCCGGAGGCCTTCGCGGTTTGCAGAGAGGCTGACGACAGGAGATGCTATCCCGGCGGGCAGTGGACCGTTTTTTATTGGGAACCAGAAGAGATAAAGGAAAAGATTAAAGACGCCGAACTGGCCGACACAATCAGGGCCGTCAAAAAAAGGATGTCGGAAGGCGAAAAAGCCCAAGACATAATGCTGCCTGCGGAGTTTTATAAAAAGCTCCGCGCGCTGGACGTTAAGGGTTTGAGGATGCGCCCGTTCGACGTTCAGGTGATGGGCGGCGTCGTCCTTCACGAAGGCAATATCTCCGAGATGAAGACCGGCGAAGGGAAAACGCTGGTCGCGACCATGCCGGTGTATCTGAATGCGCTTTCAGGCGACGGCGTTCATGTGGTTACGGTCAACGACTATCTGGCAAAGCGCGACGCCGGATGGATGGAGCCGGTGTATAAAGCTCTCGGATTGACAGTCGGAGTCGTTCAGCATTCGCTTGACCCGCCTCAGAGGCGCGTCGCTTACGGCTGCGACATCACATACGGAACCAACAACGAGTTCGGGTTCGACTATCTACGAGACAACATGGCGATGCGGCGCGAGTATATGGTGCAGCGCGGACACAATTTCGCCATAGTGGACGAAGTGGACAACATCCTGATAGACGAAGCCAGAACGCCGCTTATCATCTCCGGGCCGGTGGATCAGGACATCAGCATCTACTACAAAGTGAACAGCGTGATGCGCCGCGCCGTGCAGAAGCAGGAATACTTCGAGTTCGACGAAAAGGATCACACCTCCAACCTCACTGAAGCAGGGCAGGATTTCGTCGCGCGCGCAATGGGCATACCGGACCTCTTCCAGCTTGAGGACACCTTCGATTTCGAGACCGGCAAGCAGAAGAATGTCGATAAAAAAGAGAAGAATCAGGAAATAGTAGGCATCGTCCAAAGCTCGCTCAAAGCGTACACTTTATTCAAGAAAGACAAAGATTACATCGTAAAAGACGGCCAAGTGATAATTGTGGACGAGTTCACAGGCCGTCTGATGCACGGACGCCGTTACAGCGAAGGCCTGCATCAGGCGATTGAAGCTAAGGAGTCCACCGAAGGCGCGCGGATACAATCCGAAAGCCAGACCATAGCTTCCATCACGTTCCAGAACTATTTCCGGCTTTATAAGAAACTCGCCGGGATGACGGGCACGGCCAAGACTGAAGAGTCCGAGTTTTCAAAAATATACGGACTTGACGTTATCATAGTGCCAACCAATATGCCGATGGTGCGGGTGGATAACGCCGATGTGGTGTACCGCAATGAAGAGGCGAAGTTCAAAGCCATAGTGGAAGATGTCGCCGAATGTCACAAACGCGGCCAGCCTGTGCTGGTCGGAACTGTTTCCGTAGAAAAATCCGAGCGGCTCAGCCGGCAGTTCCTCAAGCGTGGAATCCCGCACAGCGTGCTTAACGCCAAGCATCACGAGAGGGAGGCGGAAATCGTCGCCAACGCCGGACGGCGAGCGCAGGTGACTATCGCCACCAACATGGCCGGGCGCGGCACGGACATCAAACTGGGCGACGAGGTTCCGGCTCTTGGCGGGCTGTACATAATAGGCAGCGAGCGCCACGAGGCCCGCAGAATCGACAATCAGTTGAGAGGCCGCTCAGGCCGCCAAGGAGACCCCGGCGCGTCCAGATTCTACCTCTCTCTGGAAGACGACCTTATGCGGCTCTTCGGCTCAGACAGAGTCAAAGGCCTTATCGACAGGGTAGGGTTCGACGACTCCGAGCCTCTCGAACATCCTTGGCTCTCCAGAGCCATCGAGGGCGCGCAAAAGAAAATCGAGTCCATGCACTTCGAAACCAGAAAGCACGTGCTCGAATACGACGACGTCATGAACAAACAGCGCGAAACCGTCTACGAGATGCGGCGCGCCGTGCTTTTCGGAAACGACGATGAAATCAGGGAGAAGTCCTCGATGTTCCTCGAAGGACACGTGGAGTCTCTCATCAAGAAACACTGCAACCCGGATGTGGAAAGCAAGGACTGGGACATCAAGGCTCTGTTGTATGAGCTTGCCGTGACCTGTTATCCGTATTACGAAATCAGGGTGAGGCCTTCCGATCTGACGGGAAAGAACTCGGAACAGATTCGCGACATCGCCGTCGAGCTGTTCAACGGATTCTATTCCGACAAGGAAAAGAACATGGGCGCGGACGCGATGCGCGAACTGGAGCGCATCGTAATACTGGTGACGATTGACAACAGATGGAAAGACCACCTCTATCAGATGGACAGGCTGAAAGAAGGCATCGGGCTTAGGGCGTACGGACAAGTCAACCCGATTGTCGCCTACCAGAAAGAAGCGTTCGAGCTGTTCGACGAATTCAAGGATGACATAAGGAGAACGGTCGCCAGAGGCGTTCTGACCGGGATGCTGAAGTCTCAAAGGCGGCGTCCGGTGAATCTTGCGGCGGTCAAACAGGAAGCCGCGCGGATGGAACAAGAGGCGTCTTCCGCTTCCGGCGGCGACGCTTCAGAACAGAATTCAACCGCGACTTCCGCCGACAGCAAACCTCGCGTCGCAGCGCAACCGCCTTTGAGCAAAAAGAAAAAGACTAAAAACAAGCTCGGCGTCAACGATCCTTGCCCTTGCGGCAGCGGCAAAAAATATAAACATTGTTGCATGAACAACTAATGGAGAATATCAATGGCTGATCCACAGATAAAAGAAAGCCTCAATCAACTCCGCTTCAAAGTGGAGTCGATGAGGAGGTATCTTTGACGTCGACAACCTAGTCAAAGACATCGAAAAACTCGAAAATGAAATGTCGGCGGATGGTTTCTGGTCCGACCCGGAAAAAGCTCAAACGGTAAACGAAGAGCGCGCCCGTAAAAAAGAAAAAATCGACCGCTGGAACAAAATAAACGGAATGGTCGAAGACGCCGCCGGGATGGTGGAACTGGCTGACGAGGAAAACGACGCGCAGACCTTGGCGGAAGTGGCGGGCGACATCGCCTCCATCGAGCGCGACGTCAAAGCTTACGAGCTTGAGACTCTTCTTTCCGGCGAATACGACGACTGCAACGCGATATTCTCCATTCATGCCGGCGCCGGCGGCACCGAGGCTCAGGACTGGTGCGAGATGCTCCTCCGCATGTACACCCGATGGTTCGAGCGCAAAAAATTCAGCGTTGACTTCATCGACGAGCTTCAGGGCGAAGAAGCCGGACTTAAGAGCGTGGTGCTGGAAGTCAAAGGAACAAACGCTTACGGTCTTCTGAGATCAGAGCGCGGCATCCATAGACTTGTGCGGATTTCCCCTTTCGACGCCAACAGCAGAAGACACACCTCCTTCAGCGCCGTAGAAGTCATTCCGATGATTGAAAAAGACATCGAAATCGACATCAAGGACGACGATATTAGAGTTGACACATACAGGGCGAGCGGAGCGGGCGGCCAGCACGTCAACAAGACCAGCTCAGCCATAAGAATCACTCACATCTCCACCAACATCGTGGTTCAATGCCAGAACGAGCGCTCGCAGCACAAAAACAAAGAACACGCCATGCGCATTCTCAAAGCGCGCCTGTTCGAGTATGAGCGCAGAAAACAAAAAGAAAGAATGAACGAGATAAAGGGCGAGTTGAAGGACATAGCGTGGGGCAGCCAGATTCGCAGCTATGTATTCCAGCCTTACACGATGGTCAAGGACCTTAGAACCCGCCACGAAACAGGCAACATCATCGCAATGATGGGCGGAGAACTTCTGGACGATTTTATCTGGGCGTATCTTAAACACGAGGCTGCGGGCGGCGTCCTCGCTCCGGTTGCTCCGGACGACGACGAATAAACCCGGAGTCCAATGTCGGATTCGGGTTCAAAGGTTTTTTCCCAATCGCTGAAGACGATAACCTTTTTCTGACGGGTTTTCTGCTATATCTAATAATCTGAACATGGTCACTGGCAAATAGGGCATTTGTCAGCGCCTACTGGCTTTGGTTTGCCGCACCGCGAACAAAGTTTTTTGAGCGCCGCCCCGCAGTGCGGGCAAAACGTATAATCTTTTGTCAGACGCTGCATGCATGCCGGACAGTTGCTAGTGCGATGAATCGCGGCGTTGATCTCTTCAATAATCGCTTCGGCTTCGAGTTTTCCGCAGTTCTGAAACTCCACCGCAATATCTTCCTCTTCGTTCATTTCGTTCCTGAAATTGATTGTTATGTTGCAACCGTTAAGGAAATGCTTAAACGAAGCCCCGATCACTAACCTGCGCGGATACGCCTTGAATCCGCACTTATCTTTCAGATATCTGCCTTTGACCGATAGTATTCTTGAGTCCGTGATTAAAAGGTAGTTCCTGTCTTGCGGCAGCGTCGCTTTCTGTTCGTCGCTCGAAATCCCTCCGTAAGGAATCGCGAACATCAGAGGCTCGCCCGGCGCAAGCAGCCCGGACAGCGTTTTTAAAACATATTCTTTTATTCTAATCACAGGTTCCAGAAGAATCGCCCCCGGAATTCTCCGCGCTTGTTCTGATTTTCTATTTTTATTATACCCCAAAAAGCGAAAGGTCGAATCTCCGACAAAAAAAGCTTTAGAGGGATTTGATTTCTGTGAAGAACAGTTTTGTGTTTGACGCTCGCTATGTGAGGCAAATCTCAATCGAAAGGCAGAGCATCTTTTTGGAGAGCAAGCATCTCGTCGAACATTTTTTTGCACGAGTTGCGGTCGGGAGGAGAAAGAGGGTCCTCAAGCAGCGCTTCAAAAGCGGGGTTTGGGTCTCTCGTTAAAACAGATTCGACGATTTTGTCATGAATATCATATTGAAGCCGCATGTGATTGAGCAATTCTTCGGGCAGTCGAGGCGCTGTTTTCGGAATGATTTCCCCGTTCGCGGCCTTCGCGGGAGTTTCCACTATCGCCCATTCGGGAAGTCCGGGAACCTGTTCTCTAGTGTTCGGCAGATTCACAGAGCCGAATTCAGCATTCGCCCCGGAAGCCGCCGCTTCCACCACATCTATGCCGCCCTCAATATTGCGCGGCATCATCCTCAGCGGCAGCCGCAATTTTCCTTTTGCGTACATCTCCGTCAGTTTTACTCTCATCCTGCATTCGGTTTCTGAAAACTTATGGTAGGGAAACAGTTTGGAGTTCGACCTTGTGTTTTCGCCTTCATAAGGAAGGTATTCCCCGATATGGCTGTCCGAACTTGCCGGGTACAGGCCGTGTTTCTTGAACATACTCCTCACAAGTTTCCCGTGCGCAAAAGGGAATACCTCCGAGTGCAACTTCAATTTTGGAAACAAGTCCTCGCCGGTTTGAGCGTTTTTCAACTCGTAAATCCAAGTGAAATGGTTCATCCCGGCGGCTTTAGCCGCTATTTTGTTCCTCGGCATCAGCAGATACGAGGAAATACGGAGCATGCACAGATTGAATTCAGGACACATTCCTATCGTTTTAATCTTCGTTGACCTGTTTATCGCCAGATTGACCCGGCTGAGCGGGTTGGTGACATTGATAAGCAGGGCGTCAGGAGCGCTTTTTTCGACTAGGGCGCAAATTCTCAGGACGAGATTGATAGTTCTCAACGAGTGAAACAGGCCTCCGGGCCCGCCATTCTCCGCCATGTCCTGCGGCGATCCGTATTTTCGCGGCACGGCGTAGTCTTCTTTCCATCGCTCCCATCGTCCCGCTTCGACAGACATCGCTATGTAATCGGCTCCTTCTATCCCTTTCGCCGTGTCGGTTTCGCTCTCAATGGTCAACGGGCTCCCCAACTCCTCATTCATTCTCTGCGCCGCCGAGCGGGCCACTTCCAGCCTTTCCCCGTTGATGTCCACAAGAACCAGCGTCGAGCCGCGCAAACCTTCCGCCAGCGCCGTCTCCAGAGACATCACCGGCCCGAACGAGGCTCCTCCGGCCCCCACAAGCGCGATTCTCGGTCCTCTACTGCTCATATCAGACTCCTTTCCAACGGCAATTCATTGAATGATACCATATATCTTCAACCGCCGCTAATTATCATTCATCGAATTATCAATATGAATTAAAGCTTTTTTGTCATCGCCGACATTTTATTTCATTTTTTAGGAATTTTTTTAGGGATAAAAAAAAGCCACCGGTTCGGGTGGCTCTTTTTAGGAGGAGTTGCTGTGGCTAGCAGCAACCATGTCATCTATTTTATTTATCGTCGCTTTTTCAGATTACTTAATAGCTCCTCGAAAAAAAATTTTTAAGCGTAAATATCCACGACATTCTGCGGCGTATTGGCCAAGTTCGCTAAAGGAGTCGTCTGAGCTGTGGCTGCCTGTTTGACTACTTCGAACAGATTCAGCAACGCAATGTTCTGGGCTCTCAGCGAATTGGTCACGATGCTGGAGGCATAATCAAAACTTCCAAATGATACTGACGACATTTCTCATACCTCCCCTTCTAAAAAATTTATCACTTCTTCCCCTCCGTGGTCAGACAGTGAATTTTGTTTCAAACGACCTCCGTGTCCAATATATATATCGGCGTTCCCGGAAAAATCTTGAGCGGAAGCGATATTAATTTCCATAGCGGCGCGAGCTTGACACTAGCTGACGTTATCCACAACAATAGGGTCGCGGAAAAGAGGCGCGGAACGCCGCGCGCGGGGACAGGATGATTTTCGACCTTCACGTCCACACGATAGTCGCATCGACATGCAGCAACATAGACCCTGTCGAGTGCGTGGAAGCCGCCATAGCGCGCGGGCTGGACGGGATATGCGTCACCGAACACGACAGTTTGGAGGGCGGGCGCGCTCTCAAACAGATTGCCGCCGACTATCCGCGACTAACCGTGCTGGAAGGCATGGAGGTGTCCAGCAGGGAAGGGCATCTCCTCGTCTACGGCTTCGACCGGGAGATTAAAGGCTCTCCTCCCGCGAGGGATGTTATTGAAGTCGTCCGCTCGGCGGGCGGAATCGTAATCCCCGCCCACCCTTGGCGCGCTCCTTTCGGCTGGTATTCCGGCTCCCTAGAAAAACCTTTGGAAGACACCGATTTCCCTGAGCTTTTCAGCGTCATCGAAAAATACAACGGCCTTTCATCTCCCGAACAGAATAGACGCGCGGATGAATATTGCGCTAAGACTTCAGCGTCCGGAACAGGCGGCAGCGACGCCCATGTGGCGTCCGACATCGGATGCTGCGTGACAGTTTTCGAGGACGAAATAACCGACGAGCGCTCTCTTGTGGAAGCCCTGCTCTCAGGCAGGTTCCGCGCCGAGATGCGCGACTCATACCATCAACTCTGGAGCGTGTAAATATGGAAGAGAATATCGTTCAAGTTCAAAAAGTCATCCCAAGCGCCGTCAACTGCTTGGCTTTGTTTCCGAAACTGGCTAAGTTGACGCTCGGCCTTTTCAGAGACGACCGGATTCCCCGCTATCTAAAAATACTCACCGCCGGAGCCATACTTTATGTCGCCTTGCCTCTGGATTTCCTGCCTGATTTCGTTCCGAGCGCGGGATTGCTGGACGATCTTATTGTGATTCTTTTAATTTTGACTCAGTATATGCGGTCGGCCCCAGCGGAGGTTTTTCAGGAGCATTGGGACGCTCAATTCGGAGACGGATTCGACATCAAGAGCGAACTCGAAGCGGCGCTCAAAGAACTGGAGCCGCAGGTCGGCGAAAGATTTGCTTGGCTCAAGGGGCTTGCGTCGAAACTCATCGCGAAAATCGGCGAATTCAACGCGCGCCGCTCGGACGCGGATTCCGAACAGGACGCTTGCGCGCCGGCGGCTGAATTGCCTGAGTCCGTTTAACCTCGCCGCAGCGCGCTCATTATCATTTATTAATTGGACATACATTTTAGGCTGTATTTCATTTCATTTTCAGATTGAATGCGCGCGCTCAGTCTCGTATACTGAAAAACGGGTATATTAAAGTTTGAGCGGTTCCAGCCGCAGCGGAGATTTCGATGAAGTGCTCGAAATGCGGTGAAAACAAGGCTGATTACTTCCTGTCTTGGGGAAGACAGGAATCCCCGCGAGTGGGTTTCTGCGCGGAATGCGCGGAATCCGTGGGGATGCTGGCGGCGCTTAGGCGCGTCGAGTCCCAGATAAGAGGGCTTGGCGGCGCGGACGACCTCTCCCAGACTCTCTCCTGCTACGATTTGCCTGTCGAGTTTGCGGACAGTTGCAGGGCTTGCGGAACCAAACTTCGGGAATTCGAGCGCGGTTTCAGGCTCGGTTGCCCGGAATGCGCTTCCGTTTTCGGCTCGATGCTTACCGGTTATCTTTCTTTGCTCGGTTGCTCGCTCGCCGACGGCGTGTCGTTTTACAGAGGGCCGTCCCCGGCGGCTTACTCTGAGCGTTCGAAACTCCTGAAACTGAAAAACAGAATTGAAGAAGAAATCAGGACGGAAGACTATGCGTCCGCTGGGAAACATAAGGAAGCCCTTCTGAAGCTGGAAAAGAAAGTGGAATGCCGCGCGAAATCCCGGATAGATGCGTCGAAAAGGGCCGCGCAGGGGTTCCCGGCGGCGTTGAAGCTCGACGCTTCCGCAAAATCGGCAATCAACTCCGGCGGCGGTTGCTCGCCGTCTTCCAACGATACGGGAATAGTATGGAGCCGCGTCGAACTCAGACGCAATTTCTCCGGTTTCAATTTTCCCGGCAGGCTTTCGCCCTCAAGACGCGAGCTTGTCGAGCTTTTAGCCGTTTCACTTTTGCCAAAGGGCTTTATTTCATCTTCAATGAGAATAAATATGAAGCCTCTGTCCGTGATTGAGAGGCTCGCCCTCGGCGAACGTTTTTTCATGAGGCGGCCTGAACCCCGCTCTTCCGCCCTCATCAATCGCGACGGCTCAATGTCGGCGCTGATAAACGACATTGATCATCTCTCGGTGAGCGCGTTCCAGTCCGGCGCTGCCGGCGCGGACGCCGCATCTCTGATGGCAAAGGCTCTTAAGGCTGTCGAGGGAATGGAAAAGGACGCCGAACCGGCGTTCTCTCCGAGGTTCGGTTATCTTGCGGCCTCGCCGAAATATATCGGGTCGGGAGCATCGGCGTCCATTCTGTTGCATCTGCCTTACAGTTTTTTGAGCGGCGACACATTTTTCTGGCCGGACAGAGCGGAGCGCTATTCAGTGAAAGTAGAACCCTTCAGAGGCTCCAACTTAGAACATCACGGATTCTATCTTGTGTCGGCTCTCGTCGGATTCGGCCAGACCGCCGAAGAGATAGCCGTTTCGACCGGGGAATTTGCAGCGCGCCTTATCCAGAGAGAAGGGGAGTTGCGCGACGCCTTTTCGCCCGACGACGAAAACAGAATGCATCGCGCCATTCCGCGCGTCATCCACAACGCAAAACGCGCGCACAGGCTTTCATATCAGGACACTCTCAGGTTCGTTTCGCTCTTTTCCGTCGCTTTGGATAGAGGCTTGGTCGAGATGCCCGCGTTCGCCGTTTCCGACGTCCTGCCCGCCATGTCGTCCGCCGGAATTATGCTTGCGGACGGAAAAACGAGCAGTATCAACGAATGCGAGGCCCGCCGCGCGGACCTATTCGCGGAAATCGTTGACGCATGGCTGTATTCGAAAGACTCCGAAATCGCGAACGGAAGGGGCGCGGGGAGGTCGCGCTCCCGCAGATGAGAACCCTTATTCTTCTCATGGGCGGGAAAAGCTCCCGTATGGGCGCGGATAAAACCTGCTTAGAACTCAACGGCCGCCCGATTATCGAAGACATAATAGAAAAGCTTTCACCTTACTTCCCGGAAATAATTCTATCGACCAACGAGCCTGAACGCTACTCCCGGCTGGGGCTTCCCGCCATTGCGGACGATACCCCCGGACAAGGGCCTGCGGGCGGTTTGCTCTCCGTTATGAACGCTTTTCCTAGAGAACAATATCAAGTCGCCCCCTGCGACACACCTTTCATAGACGGAGCCACACTCGCTCGCGTTTTCGACCTTTCGAAAGACTCGGACGCCGGAATTGTGTTTTCTAAAGAAGGCCCTCAGCCCCTATTGTCTTCATACTCCATTGCGGCGCGCGACGCGCTTGAGCGCGGAATAAATCGCGGCGTCTTCAAAATAATGGCCTGCATCGAAAACCTGAGAATTCGTTGGATATCCGCCGCCGACCTCGGTCTAGATGAAGATTCGTGGCGCAGGTTCGTCTTCAACGTGAACAGCCCGCAAGACCTTGAAATCGCAAGGTCAATGGCATCCGGCGGCGGTCCCGGCTTGACCTCATAACAATGACGCGATAAAGATTTTAAAAAGAAAACTCTTTTTTGACCTCCGGTCTACGGGGCGCTATATTGAATATCAATAAGGCGCGCGCGCCGCTAGCTTCTCTTCCACAGCGGCCCCGGCTAATATCGGGTCAGGATATCCGCCACATGAACACTCTTTATCACCTTTCCATAGTAAAAACGGCTTTTAGAGACCATCTGTCTCCGGCGGCCATCGACACCATCGCAAGATACAACTTCAACACGGACTTCTACGGCGTCATCGGATGGAAGGCTCTAAACTGGAAAGTTTTTCCTCTATATCCGTTCGCCCGCAGATGGTATCAGGAACTCGACCATTTCGACCACTGGCAGGAGCCTGAGAAAATCATCGAAAACTGGCGCATGCACCGCGACCTGATAATGGAAATCGCGGACGACAAAAAACATCCGCCCGGAAAGCTTGAGGCGATGTACAGGGTTATGGGCAGGTCGTCTCACGCCATTTCCGACCTGACAAGCCACACTAACTTCGTGCCGATGCTGTTCGAGTATTACTCCGAGGACGAAGAAGCCAAAGCAAAACTGCTTGAGTCGGGCATGACCGCCGCAGAGTACATCCCGGAAAACGCGCCCACATTCGGCCACGTCCTGAATCTGCCGGCTTATGCGCGGTTCAGAGAAAAATATCTGCCCAAACTTTTCGCCTTCATTTCAGTGCCGGACGAAGGGCCGCGAAGCCACAGCGAATGCGGCATGGACAGTCCCAACGAGCCTAGAACATACGGCAACTTGCATCAGGGCATATTCAAATCCGTATACCGCATCTCCGAAAGGGATGTCAGCAATATCGCAAGAGAACTTTTCGATAAGCTTAAAATTGAGAACCCCGCCAAGTTTCAGGCTCTTGCCGAAGACAGGCGGGACATACAAATCGGACCTGACGGCGGGCCGCGCGAACGCCGCGCCCGCTTCTGGGCGCAGAAAGTCGGCGGCTGGGATTAATCTTTCCCTTTTTTTGCTCCGCCTCTCCAATCATCTATGGCATCCCGAATGGAAATAGTCGAAAAGCGCGACCGCGACGGTCGCGAACTGGCAAAGTTGCTCGCGACCGCATTCTCAGACAAATACAAGGCGATGTGCGACGACATCAGGACAGCGGAGGAAATTATCGCCGCAGAAATGGAATGGCGGGGAGCGGATTCAAATCTCTTTGTCGCTCTTATGGACGGCGAGATAGCCGGCAGCGTTGAAGTCGTAGGACTCGATTTCGGCTGCGCCCCCAGCGACGCCGTCGCAGAGAATTACCTCGACAGGTTAGGGACGGGCAGGGGAATGAAAGCGCTTTACATGCTGTCTCTGCTCGGCCAGTCGCTGGAGCGGGACGAGGCGTGCGTCTCCCAACTCGCCGTCGCCCCTCGATGCCAGCGTCGCGGCGTCGCCGCGGCCCTGCTAGCTCGCGCTGAACGATACGCCGAAGAAAAATCCATGAAGTATATATCTCTGTGGGTGTCCGCAGAAAACGCTCCCGCAATCAGTCTTTACCATAAACTGGGATACAAGATAGAAAAGACCCGCGATTCTGAAAATCTAAAACGCTTCTTCAACTGCGGCCGCTGGCTCAAAATGACCAAACCTCTAGACACTAAATAACTTCAGCATTAACCGCACCCGCGCCGTAATCGGCATTCAACCCGAATTAATCGATAGAGTCGACGAACCGGGGCGGTTTCATAACGGCGAACTATTTCGTTGCCATCGCTTTTTTTGTTAGGTAGGGGGCGGTTTCCGCAGCCAATGATGGCGACAATTTTGGCGGGGCAACCGCGCCCATGTTGTAAATGTGTTTTGCGCCTAGTGCTTCAGCCTCTATGAACAATCGCTCTTGAATCCTAATAAAGGATTAAACCCGTATTGGTGAAAACGCGGGTTAGGCTCAAGCGAAAAGGTAATGGGTATTTGTTATTCAACAGAATCAGAATTCGTAAGCTGAACTTGGAAAAGAAGAAAAAAAAAGCCCCCGCTGAGGGGGGCTTTTTTGTTTTTAATGTTGTCCGCTTGCGCGGGCCGCGTCACGGTCTTTCGGACACGAGTTTGTCAACGACTGTCGGGTCAGCGAGAGTCGAGGTGTCGCCCATGTCGCCAATGTCGTTGGCGGCGATCTTCTTGAGGATGCGGCGCATGATTTTGCCCGAGCGTGTCTTGGGCAGCGCGTCGGCGAACTGGATGACGTCCGGAGTGGCGATCGGGCCGATCTCCTTGCGGACCCAGTTGCGAAGCTCTTTCAGGAGGTCTTCGCTCTTCTCGATGCCGGCTTTGAGGGTGACGAAAGCGTAGATTCCCTGTCCCTTGATGTCGTGAGGCATCGGGACAACCGCCGATTCGGCGACTTTCTCGTGAGCGACGAGCGCGGACTCGATTTCCATCGTGCCGAGCCTGTGGCCGGAGACGTTGATGACGTCGTCGACGCGGCCCATGAGCCTGAAGTAGCCGTCAGCGTCCTTGATGGCTCCGTCGCCTGTGAGATATTTGCCGGGATAGGTTCCGAAGTAAGCGTCTTTGAATCTTTCGGGGTCTTTGTA
>JAKQPS010000035.1 GCA_029564595.1 bacterium
CAAGATATATTACTCTCTGCTCAAGCTCTTCGTATGTTGGTTTTCTCGCTTCATCGCTATGCATTAAAATAAAACATATCACGCGCAGGCAATTTTAAAAAGCCTTTTTATGTTTTTTTTTTCAGAGAGCTAAATGCTTACCTTTTATATTTCATAAAGACTTCTTCTATTCTTAATTTTGCTTTTTCCAGTTTGCGACAATAATAGCTTACTTCTGTTTCTCTCCCCAACGCGTTATATGTCCTTATGAAATCTATAATCAAGTCGTCTTTATTACCGTAATCGTAATAATCCGTCTCTAATATTAAATATAATAATGCTAAAGCGTTTTCATAAATACCATTATTGAATAACATTTCATACTTCATGTGCGAGTATCTCGCGGACCTGCTCAATATCGCGCATGCCTCTTCTCCGTTTATCTGATACAAAGCTTTCATTCTTATTTGGTCTTCTTTTATTGGTTCTTTGCATTCAATGTAGTATATTTCGTCCATGCTGTTTAATGTTATTGCAAGCGTTTTAGCTATTGCATGCGCCAGTTCATTTATCAATAACTCTCTGTTATTGCTCTGTATATTATTATTGTCATAATTATCTTGATATGCTTTTATTAGCGGATATAACGATACGATAGAGGTATATCCAAATACGTTGCTTGACATAAACACATCGCTGACAATACTTTTGCCTTGCCAATAGCTATCTGGCGGGTTTGCAATTGAAGCTAGATCATATCTTAGCAACATGTTGTCTGTAAGTATCAGCGTATAATCTTTTGCGGAATATACATCCTCTATAAATGATATATCATTCAGAACTGAACTCAACTGATATTCACTATTATAATATTCTGAATGTATCTTGTTGATACCGTCATTAAATGAAGCGAATAGATCGTTTGCCGTCGTGTTCACGTCGTTGCACTCAATATCAGGGTTTACTCCAGCGTCGTTTGCCCTGCAGCGCACATATTTAAGATAAAATCTTGCAGTGTCAAGATAACGCTGTTTATCAATTACGTTGTATTCCTTGTTTTTGCCACAATCTTCATCTGCGCCGCATATATCCTCTATCATGATTTCGCTTTCTATGACAAAGTCAATGCCAAATTGTCTGAATGCCGCATCATAAATTTGCTTTGCTTTGACCAAAGCTTCCTCATAAAGTTCATCAAGACGATATTGCATGTTTTGTTTATCATTGCTAACAAGCAATGTGCGCACCAAATAATTACCATCATAGAATACGGCATGTTCATCAGCATGAGCTGTTAATGCTTTCATTGGCACAAGCAAAGTCGCCATACACAATAGCTTGATATAAAGCTTCATCATATCATCCCCTCGGTAAACTCGAACCGCATGGAGTCCGTATATCAAATATATTATATTCAAGGTGTTTGCGTTCAAATATAATTTCAAAGGAATCCGTCGCTATACTATTCTTTATAATTTGAGTGATAATGACTTTAATCCAATGTTTTAAATAAAGGAACATTAGGTTTAGGACAATATTATTGGCACATATTTGTTTACCGGCAGAGCTGGTCATTCTTTTGCCCCCAACGCCTTAAAATCTTTTTACAGCGGCTCTATCTGTGCTTGGTCTCGGCTCGACCACAGAATTTTGTGGCCCTATCGCCTGCCACTGTGGCATCATGTCATAATCTTTCTTTAACCGGTTTCTGACATATTGTGGGCGGCGCTTTATCTTCTGTTACGTCCCGGTCAAGTCCGACTGAATTCGTTTGCGCGTCAATTTTGATTTTACCTTCTGCATGTTCGAGGGTGATTTGCCATTTCCTAATTTCTGTCGTATTAACACTTCGCGTGAAAAACACATATTCATGCCGATTACCATCATGCCGGATTTCGGGTTTTCTAACGGCTTCCTTCATTACAGCGCCGCTTTCTTCTTTGCGAGGATTCTTCGCGTCGTCTCCGTCATAAAACCATAGTAAATCATCTAAATAGAACAATTGGATAAAATTCTTTACGTTATCGTAATCAACATCTTTCATCTTATGGTCTTCTGCATATGCGCTAAGAAATGAAGCGAATTCTGAGTCGTTGATCAATGTTTTTAAAGCCACATCGTATGTCGGCCAATTCGTCATATAAGGTTTATAATTCTTTATTGTATATGCTTTGTTTTTGTAAATGATGTATGTGGAGTAAGCGTAATTAGAATGGCATGGACCGGGTGCGCATTTATTAAATATTGGACACCGAAATTCGGGGGGAAGCATACTAACGGAATATGCTGTAGCTCCGGGATAGTATAGGGACGTTTTCTCCAGCAATGTTATATCGGCGCTTCGGATGATTTTTTCAGAGCTTGCTTTCTTTATCAATTTCATGTGACGGCTATTGATGGTATTGTGAGAGCAGGTTGCTCCAGTGAAGCAAAATGCCACCAAAGCCGCAATGATTGTGATTATTCGCATTTTCATAATAAATTCCGATTTACTGGAGCATTTCTCTAACGGAACGCTGGGTAAATTTGTTGATAATAAGTTTTGACGCGAAATCTTCGGCTATGGAATCGGCAAATTGCAGACGATCCATATAGAGCCGAAATGTTTTGATTCTTCCTTCTTCAAATATCAGTGATCTCATCTGCCGCGATTTGATTTTCTTGCCTGTGTGGATGACGCCGTTAAGAACGTATTCTTCGAATAATACATTGCCGTCGATAATTGTCTTTGTGCTTTCAAATCCAATCTTGTCCATGTGGCTGTATGTCCACTTAAACCATTTTTTCACGCCGTCTTTGCCCGCGAGCTTTAGCCCGAACAGCTCAATTTCACATTTGTCGTCGAAGCAGGCAAGAAGGCGTTCAAGGTTTTTTTCCTGAACGGCGATACGCACGTCTTCCGCTGTTTTCAGATTAATCTCATTCTGTGACTCGTCGCGCATTGTTTTTACTCCCGAATAATTAGATGAATAGCGATTGTCGCTTTTGGGCGCTCTTCTATTCTTGCTGCTGACGGCATGGCTTTACTATAGCATATAGGGTGTTCTTGTCGTCAATAAAGGGATAGTAAAAGGCTATGAACCACGAAGGCACGAAGACACGAAGGGAGGCTTATTGGGGGGGGGTGGATTCTGGCGAAAAGCGGGTACAGGCATCGCTGGGTTGCGCGCTGCCAGTCCCCGTTTTTCGGGCGACCCCTGGGGTACGATGAATGTTTTTGCTGGTTGGGGTGAATAAAATGGGTTCCCGCTTTCGCGGGAATGACGGCTGGAAATAAAGAGGAATGACGGCTGGAAATGAAAAAAGAATGACAGCAGGAATGAAAAAAGAATGACGTCGGCGGGGGGGGGTGAATTTGACAGGGGTTTCGGGGTGGAATAGATTGTTATGAGTAGAACAGGACGGTTTCTGATGGGGATATATGTTTTTGAGATGGGTGGCTTGAGAGTGGCTGCGACGGCGGTGTCTGAGGGCATGCCTGAGAGGTTTGGGTGTCTTCTGGAGGGGAGCGTTTGCGGGGGGGCGGTGTCTGACGGCGGGAATGTCATGCCGGACAAGGACGGGTTGCGGGCAGTGCGGGACGAATCGGTCGGCGCGCCGCCGGCGGATTTTTTTCTTGATATCGTGTTCGAGGACGCGGTTGAGGGGGGCGGATTCCGCGCGCGGGCAACGGGCGCGGGGGTTTTCGAGTTCGGGATGAAGGGAGTATGGTGTCGGATGGACCTTGAGCGCGGGCGCGGGGAGTTGAGGGCGGTTCGGGATGAAAGCGCGGTGGAGTATTCGATGAAGCTTGTGTTCGGGGCGCTGCTGGCGAGGCGCGGCGGGGCGATAATGCACGCGGCGGCGGTCGCGAGGGACGGAAAGGGGCGGATTTTCTGCGGGCCGCCGGGGGCGGGCAAAACAACGGTGGCGGGAATTGCGTCCGGCGGGCGCGGAGCGGGAGCAGCGCGGACGTTGAATGACGAGTTGGCTGCGGCGGTTGCGGGTGGGGAAAATGGAGCGGCGCGGGTTTATGCGTTGCTGGAATGGGCTGATGGCGGAACGATGAGGGACGCCGGGGCGGCGGGGCCGGGCGGGGTTCCGCTGGCGGCGGTCTATGTGTTGTCTCACGCGGGGGCGGGAGAGGCGACGACGTTCGAGCGTCTGAGCGGGGCGGAGGCGGCGGGGGCGGTTTTCTCCAACATGAGGTTCGCGCTTCCGGCGCCGGAGGCGATTCGGGCGGCGATGGAGGCGGCGGACGTTTTGAGGCGGTCGGTCGCGGTGTCGCGGATGAGGTTTTCGCTGGCGGACGCGCCGAGATTCTGGGAGGTTATCGATGAGTTCGAGCGAAAAGGATAAGGTTTACGCGAGAGCGCCGGAATGCGCGTTCAGGGAAATCGACGGGGAGGCGTTCATAGTGTCGCCGAAGACGGGGGAGGCGCATCTGCTGAACCCGACGGGGACGTTTATATGGTCGAAGCTGGACGGAGAGGCGACGGCGGGACGGATAGCCGACGCTCTGGCCGCAGAGTTCGATGTGGGCGCGCAGGCCGCGCTGGCGGACGTGTCGGAATTTCTTGACGAGCTTGCGGGGCTGGAGCTTGTGGCGGAGATAGGCAAAGAATCAAATGAAGGCTCTTATTAGCTATTGGGGTGAGGACACCATGCATAAAGGAAAAAGCTTTATGCATGGCACACTTGATTGGTAGTGAGTTTAATCAACTAACCCGGATTTTACGAGAAAAAGACGGGCTGATGACAAGAATGGAAAAGGAAGTCTGATGGGCGGAAGCGAAGAGAGAGGCGGAGGGGCGCTGGAGGCGGCGTTTGAGAAGGCCAAGCGGGCGGGGCTGACGCTGTCCGTCCATTTCGAGTTGACGCGGCGGTGCAACCTGAGATGCAGGCATTGCTACGTGTGCGGGGCGGACGATGAGGCGAGGCGCGAGATGAGCGCGTCGCAGGTCTTCAGGGCGCTGGACGTGTTGGCGGATTCGGGGACGTTGTTTGTGACGTTCACGGGAGGCGAGCCGCTATTGAGGGGGGATTTTTTCGAGATAGCGGAGCGGGCGGTGGAAAAGAATTTCGCGGTGAGGATTTTCACTAACGGGACGCTGATAGACGAGGCGGCGGCGGACAGGATAGCGGCGCTGAATCCGCTGGAAGTGGGCATCAGCGTGTACGGGGCGACCGCCGAGACGCACGATGGGATAACGGGGGCGGCGGGGTCGTTCGAGAAGAGCGTCGCGGCGGCGCGGGCGCTGCTGGCGCGGGGTGTGACGGTGACGGTGAAGTCGGTGATAATGAAGCCGAATTTCGGGGAGTACGGGGCGCTGATCGACATGGCGCTGGAGATGGGGGCGAAGTATGTGTTTGACGCGACGGTGTTTCCGAGGGACGACGGAGGGCGGGAGCCACTGGAGTTGAGGCTGGACGATGATATGCTGTGGGAGACGTTGAGGGATGATAGGTTGACGGGGAGGAAGCCGGGCAAGCCTGCGCCGGATGTGTGCCGGGGGCCGGTGTGCGACTTGTCCACCGCGACGGCGGGGTTGTCGCCGGAAGGCGATATCTTTCCGTGCCTGCAACTGCGCAAACGGATGGGGAACATCAAAGAAATAGACAGCCTCTCCGAGGTCAGGGACGCATGGATGGATATAATTTCGGGTTTGACGCGGGAAACGGAAAACGAGAAGCGCTATAATTGCGAGTATAAGAAGTATTGCGCGAGGTGTCCGGGGCTGGCGGAGTTGGAAGACGGGAGCGCGACGGGGCCGTCTCAGTGGGCATGCCGCGCTGCAAGACTGAGAGCAAAGGCGAAAATGGAATGATTGAAGAGCCGGAAGTGAAAAACGAATCGGTCGGCGCGGCGAAACGGCCTTATTCGAAACCCCGGATAAAATCGAGCAGCATTAAGGATACGTTCCTCGCCTGCGGCAAATGCGGCTCCGGCCCTGTGGAAATGTTCGTGTGCGTGGTATTCCCCGAACTGAGCTAGCTTCCACACAAAGATAAAAGATGTTTGCGGGGCAACCATTTTTTGCAAAAATTGGTTTCCCCGCGCCCCTTCCAAAAAAACTCTTGGCCGCCGATTTTGATGAACTTCGTTCAACTCAAAATCGGCTTATTTAATAGCTAAAAAACAGAAAGATGCAATTTTCGCCTTCGGCGATTGGGAAAAAGCCCTTTTGAAAGGGGGCGCTTCCCAAGCTTTTCAATTTTTGGCGATGGCGAGAGAGGTTGGGGAAAATCGGGTGGTTGTTTTTGCGGGGCAACCATTTTTTGCAAAAATTGGTTTCCCCGCGCCCCTTCCAAAAAAAACTCTTGGCCGCCGATTTTGTTGAACTTCGTTCAACTCAAAATCGGTTTTTTTAATAGATAAAAAACTGAAAGATGCGATTTTCGCCTTCGGCGATTGGGGAATAGTCCTATGAAAAGGGTTGTTTCTCCAAGCCTCTTTTCAAATTCTGGCGTCGGGATAGTCGCTGGCACGCAATAGGCAGTCGCCGGCATTCGAAAACGCATAGAATATTTTTACTTCATTTATCGCCCGCGCGTGCGGCGCTGTTGAAATGAGCGGGCATATCAAATATACTATTACCCTGTGGACGGGCGGAAAGCCCGCGCCCCGGCGCGCGCCGGAGGCCGGAGGTTAAGTTTTGATGACCGAGATGACCAGCAAGTTAGACGAGCTTTTCAAGCTCCAGCAGATAGACAACCAGATTCTTCAGAATATGCGGCGAATCCGCCAGATAGACAAAGTCGAGCATCCTGTTCAGAAGAAACACAGGGAGCTTAACGCCAAACTCGAGGCTTTCGACAAAGAACAAATCCCGTTCAAAGCGAAAGCCAAGGAGCTTCAGGATCAGATAGCGGTCTATAAGGATAAAAAGAACAACGTTGACATGAAGCTCGACGATTCCCAGACGGACCCCAAAGAGCTTCAATTCATATTCAAGGAAAGAGAGCAGTACACAAAGCTGATAAAGACAGCCGAAGACGAGATAGTGAAGCTGATGCTTGAGCTTGGCAATGTCGATCTCAAGAAGCGCGGGTTCGTCGAGCAGCTCAACGATATAGAAGAAGAATTCAAGAAAGTTACCGCAGAGCGCGCCGCCGACAAGGAGCGCTTTGCCGCAGAGGTTGAGAAGCTCCGCGAGGAGCGCAAGGCCTTTAAGAACTTCTCCGACAAGACCCTGCTGTCGCACTATCAGGAACTTCAGAAGACGCACGACGGGATGGCGATAGCGACTATTGAGGACACCGACGACAAAGATATCAAGGTGTGCACCGGCTGCAATGTCGAGGTCAGCCTGAGGACGCTGCAAGCGCTCGAACGCGCGGACGGGCTGGTTTACTGCCAGCGCTGCGGGCGCATCCTGTACAGACAGGGCTGAGCGGAAACGGAATCCCCTGAAACACGATGAATAAAAGCGAAGACAGTTTTTCCTATGATATTGACGCGTACACGGACGGCGCCGCGCGCGGCAACCCCGGCCCGTCTGCGGCGGCGGCGGTTCTGATGAAAGGCGGACAGGTGGTCGCCGAACGCTCAATCTATCTTGGACATTCAACGAACAACCGCGCTGAATACGAGGGCGCGCTTCTGGCGCTTGAGACGGCCGCCGAGCTAGGCGCGACATCTCTGAGAATACATACGGACAGCGAACTTATCGCCCGGCAGGTGCGAGGGCAGTACAAAGTGAAGAACATAGACCTGATGCCGTTGAGAGAGAAAGTTGTCAGTCTTGCCGCCAAGCTCGAAAAGTTTGCTATAGTCGAAATACCGCGAGGAAAGAATAGCGCCGCCGACGGGCTGGCCAACGCCGCCCTTGATGCCGCCCTCGGGCTTAGGCCCCGCCGGGACTGACGCATCTTTGACATACCCGGTTCTATAACGCGAAAGACAGAATAATCTAGCGATATAAGGGAAACTCCACCAAAGTTTCTTTTTGGCCGCTGGAGGCGGTTTTCAGCAGCCCGGATTCATCGATAGAGCCGATGAACCGGGGCGGTTTTCATAGCGGCGAACTGCTTCGACACCCCCAAGCTGAGCTTGAGGGGCCACCCGGAAAGATTTCTTCATAGGTCGCGGATTCGGGTTTCAAGGCGGGGCGCTATTTTCCGGAGGCGGCGCGGGTTTTGACGGCTTCGGTCTGGATTAGCGCGTTGGCCAAATCAAACCCGATCTGGATGGTAGGCTGTCTTTCAACCAGATATTTTCCGACCATGCCGCTTTCGGCGATGTCGCTGATTGTGGTGTGGAACAGCATGGTGCGTTTGCCGTCTGAGGTGGGCACAAGCTCCCAGATGATCGCGTTGGCCGGGTCGTCCGTCTCGTTGTATTTTTTCTTCTTTACGTTCTTTTCGTCGAGGCTGACAATGGTTATCTTCCTCGGCTTGTCGTATTTCCATTTCTGTATGTAGTCCGTCTGGATTTTCACCGGGCCGAGCTTGATGAGGAACATGTAGAACTGAACGACGGCGAAGTCGCTCTTTTTTTCAATGACTTTGACTCTGGTGATCTGGTTGATCATCTTAGGGTAGCTTTCGTAGTCGGCGAGGATGTTCCAGACTTTTTCGGGCGGGGCGTTGACGATTACGCCGGAGACGGCGAGTTCTTTGCCGGGGCGCTGGGCGCGGTCTACGAAGGCGACGCGGCCTCCATCGAGGAGCTTTTCGAGTTGAGCCGGGTCGAGTTGTTTCCATATCGGGTCGGCGGCGTTCGCTCCTGCGGCGGAGAATACGGCGGCGGCGAGGGCGAAGGCGGCGATTGTTTTTCTAAAAGCGCGATTTTTCATCTTTCAAGCCTCCGTGTCGGATATCAGAGTTTTTCGGCTTTGTCCACAACAACGCGGGACAGCACGATGGCGCTGGAGAGGTTGATGGACATGACGGTGGCGGGCTGTTCCTGAAGGGCGGCGCCGACCAGCGGGCTGGCGGACGCCAGATCGGATGTTATCGAGTATATGACCACTGTGTTTTTGCCGCCGTTCACAGGGTAAAGCTCCCAGTACCCGCTGACGTTTTTCACCTTGCCCGACACCCAAGAGATATCCGCGCGGCGCGGGGCGTCGAATGTGTATTTAAGGACATAGTCCGTGCTTATCGTCAACATGCTGACTTTGAGGACGGTGACGGTGAACTCGACAAGGGCGGTGTTGCCGGAGCGTTCAAGGACTTTCGCGGCGCTCATGTCGGGCATCATTTTTTCGTAGTCATCGAATTCGGTGATGGCGCGCCATACCTTTTCGGGAGGGGCTTTTGCGAGGATTCCGATAGAGCACAGTTCGAGTTTTTCCGGGCCGACCACGTCAACAGAGGCGATCTCGCCTTTTTCCAGCAGCCGGGCTAAAGCCTGTTTGTCCATGTATTTCCAAGAAGGGGCTTCTTTCTTGGCCGCCGGGGCGGCGGACGCGCAGACTGCGACCGCGACAGCGATTATCGCGCATACAGCCGCAACTGGAAGTCTCTTTAATGAAGTCGGATTTGCCATGTATGCCTCCGCGTTTCCTATTACTTCCCGATGTTCAAGAATCCGCACGTCCAAATTATCAGATAAACGGTTGCGCGTCAACATTGAAAGAGCGCGAGCGCCGCTCTTTCTAATGCGCGAACGATTTATTTTCTGACGGGTTTTTTCATAAATTTTATTATGATAACGCTGATTTCATAAAGGAGCATAAGGGGGACGGCCAAGAAGAACATGGAGGCAACGTCGGCGGGGGTGAGTATGGAGCCTACAATAAGGCTGATGAGGATGGCGTATTTGCGGTTCGCCACTAAGAACTGATGAGTTATGATGCCCATTTTTGCTAGCAGGACGAGCACGACGGGAAGTTCGAAGACAATCGCGAACGCGATGACGAAGGTTCCGACGAAAGACAGATATTTGTCGAGGGTGTAAGTGGGTTGTATGCTGTCCCCGGCGAAACTTTCGAGGAATTGAAGGGTCATGGGGATGACGAGGGAGCCGGAAAAAGCGCCTAAGAAAAAGAGTATTGTTCCGAAAAACACGACGGGAAAAACAAACCTGCGCTCTTGAGGAAGAAGAGCAGGTTTGATGAAGAGCCAGATTTGGTACAGGAGTACCGGGGCGCAGAAGATTACGCCGAGGATCATAGCGAGTTTTATGCGCCACATGAAGGCGTCCGCCGGGCCGAGGGTGATGACTTCGCCGGCGCCTTTGATAAGGTGGTTGAGAACGGGGAGTGTGACAAACCAGCTTGCTATGCTGCCGATTGTGACGGTGATAAGGGCGTAAATTATGCGGGAGCGCAATTCATCGAGGTGTTCGATGAGGCTCATACGGGACGGATCGTCGTTTTGAGCGGCGGTGTCGGCGTTTTTTTTTGCGGTCTCTGCGTCAGACATAAAGGTGAATTTAGCACAGTGAAATTACAGTGTCAAACAAAGGCGAGGCGGGCGCCGGGCAATTATTTTCCGCCTGACGGGTTGAATATCTGGGTGTTTTTGAAGAAGTCTTCCCACAGCGAATTTTCCAACCCGATGTTCGCCCTGAAGTTCTCCAGATACATGCACATAACGATGCGGTCGCCTTCGTATGTCTCGATCTGGGCCGGCAGCATGGAGGAGGGATTGATGTACATCACCTCGCGGGTGACGCCGAGATTTTTGTTCGGGTCGGCGGGGGTCATGGTCAGACGTATGAACTGGCCGGGAAGTTTTTCCTCGTCGAAGTCCAGTTTTTTCTTGGCGGGGTCGAAGTGGAAGTTTTTCTTGGCGGCGAGCGGGGCGGTGTCGGCGACGACGCGCCCGGATTTGAAGTAGCGCTCGATGTATGATTGCATGGTGTGGATGTTGTGGTTGAATCCGATCTGGCGCGCTCCCTCGAAGGCGATCGCGGGCATGAAGAAGATGTTTTTGGCTGTCTGTTTGTCCATCACGGGGTCGCCTGATTTGGGGAACTTGCTGTATAGGTTCTTGTTGTCTTTGAATCCGAACACGACTTGAGAGCCGGGCGCGCGCTTGATGGTTTTCGTGGCTATGTCGGTTCCCGGATTGTCGGCGGCCAGAACGGTAAACATGTTGTAGCCGGGTTTTTTCCATTTCATGTCGAGTTTGTAGGTGTACCAGTATTCGCGGTTGTCTTTTCCTTCTTCGTTTTTAGGGTTGTGTTTGATGGCGGTCGGGGTGTCCCAGATGAACACGTGGAGCACGCACTGGTAGTCTTTGACGGTGGAGATTTTCGAAAGGGTTTTTTCCCAGATATCCTTCGGGGAATCGGCGAGGGCGGGCTTGGGCGCTGCGGATAGAATGACGGCGCAGGCGAGCGCGGCTGATATAGCGGCTTTTAATGTTGCGGATTTCATGGCGGAGCCTCCTGTGAGCGCGGTTGCGCGCCCGGCTAGATGCGGACCTCGCGGCTTTCGCTGCGCGACGGCACGGTCTTTGTTTTAGTCTGATGAACGGCGGTGATGTAGCGGACCGTTCTTGTTTTGCAGCGCATAACCACCGAATGTGTCACTGCGGTGTCGCCGTGATAGCGGACGGCGTCAAGGAAGTCGCCGCCGGTGACGCCTGTGGCGGAGAAGACGGTGCTGTCGCCGTGGCAGAGGTCTTCGGCGGAGAAGACGGTTTCCATTTGTTTTTTAGAGAAGCCGAGTTCGATGATTTTCTTTTTTTCTGCGGGGTCGCGGGGCCAGATTTTCACTTGAATATCGCCGCCGAGGCATTTGAGGGCGGCTGCGGCGAGAACGCCTTCGGGGGCTCCTCCGACGCCCATGAGGATGTTGCTGCCGCTTGAGGCGGTGGCGCAGGCGATGGCTCCGGCGACGTCGCCGTCGCTTATTAGTTTTACTCTTGCTCCGGCGGTTCTGACTTCGTCTATGAGTTTTTTATGTCTGGGCCTGTCGAGTATGACCACAGTGAGTTCGCCCATTTTGAAGTCGAGGGCTTTGGCGACGCGTTTGAGGTTGTTTTTGACGGAGTCGTTGATGTCGATGCAACCTTTTGCGGCAGGGCCGACGGCGATTTTGTCCACGTAGAAGCTGGGGAAGGACATTAGAGCGCCCGCGTCCGCGGCGGCAAGGACGGCGATGGCGCCGGGAAGACCTTTGGAGGTGAGGGTGGTTCCGTCGAGAGGGTCGACGGCGATATCGACCTGCGGGTCGTGTATGCCGCCTCCGCCGACGTGTTCGCCGATGTAGAGCATGGGGGCCTCGTCTTTTTCGCCCTCGCCGATCACGATTTTTCCTCGGATATTTACCAGTTCGAGCATGCCGCGCATGGCGTCCACAGCGGCTTTGTCGGCTCCGTTTTTGTCGCCTTTGCCCATCCAGCGGGCGGCTTTGAGGGCGGCGGCCTCGGTGACTCGGACGAATTCGAGAGTTATCTCTCTCGTCATGTCCATTGTCATGTCTTTGTCCCCCTTTTTGGTTTTGCGCCCCGGCAAATAGAGGAGCAATTGTCGGGAAGGATTTCCGGCTGCGCGCCGGGTTCGCGACCGACCCCGTGGTATTTCAGGCCCGCGCGCGCGACGAGTTCCGGGTTATAGATATTGCGTCCGTCGAACACGTGAACGTCCGCCATGATTTCCTTTAGACGGCAGAAGTTCAGGTGTTTGAAGTGGTTCCATTCGGTAAGGGCCATGAGGGCGTGCGCGCCTGCGGCGGCGTCGTATGCGTCTTCGCAGTATTTGACGGAGGGGAAGAGAGGCTCGCACTTTCGCATCGCCATGGGGTCGTACGCGCGCACATTCGCGCCAAGCTCCAGCAGGCGGGATACGATAGCGAGCGCGCATGATTCGCGAAGGTCGTCCGTGCCGGGTTTGAAGGAGAGGCCGAGAACGGCGACAGTTTTTCCTTTGAGGGAGTCGAGGGCGCGCTCGGCTTTATCAACAAGCCTGAGCGGCTGGGCGTCGTTCACTTTGATGGCGGCGTCGATGATGGTAATCTCCGAGCCGAACTTGCGGGATACGTGGAGCAGGGATTCGGTGTCTTTGGGGAAACAGGAGCCGCCGTAGCCGATTCCGGCGCGAAGGAACTTGTTGCCGATGCGCTCGTCGAGGCCGACTCCACGGCTCACTTCCTCAATGTCCGCGCCCACCGCCTCGCACAGGTTGGCTATTGAGTTGATGAAGGATATCTTGGTGGCCAGAAAGGCGTTGGAGGCGTATTTTATCATTTCGGCGCTTCGCACGGACGTTATCACCATCGGCCTTTCGAGCGTGGCGTAAAGCTCTATGAGTTTCATGGCCACCGACCTGTTTGGAGCGCCGATGACGATGCGGTCCGGGTAGAGCGCGTCGCGTATGGCGCTGCCTTCGGCAAGGAACTCCGGGTTAGAGACGACTTCGACCTCGGCGTTTTCCGGCTTAACTTTGTCGATGATGTGTTTGACGAGGTCGCCGGTTCCGACGGGGACGGTGCTTTTGTTGACGACGATCATGCCGCAGGCGAGAGAGCGTCCGATTGCTTCGGCTGCGGCTTCGACTTGAGAGAGGTCGGTTCCGCCGTCCTTAGCGGGGGGAGTGCCGACCGCGATGAAAACTATCTCGGACGCTCTGACCGCCTTGGCGGTGTCGGTTGTGAACGAGAGGCGTCCGTCCTCGATGTTGCGGGCGACCATCTCTTCAAGCCCCGGCTCGTAGAAAGGCATCCGGCCTTTTTTCAGGTTCCCGATTCTTTCCTTGTCGCTGTCGACGCATTTGACGATGTTGCCGAGTTCGGCGAAGACGGTTCCGGTGACGAGGCCGACGTAGCCGACGCCAATGACAGCAATGTTCATTAGTTGCGGTCCTTTCTCGAGTCGCGCGGCGCTAGTGAAGACATCAAAGCGATTATAGCACAATGAAAAAACCGATTCAAACGCTGAGCCGACGCAGCGTCAGGCGTTCGGGATGTAAGCAAAATCGGCTTTTTTTACCGCCTTGACCTCGTCGAGCCTCGACACCGGGGTTGTGGACGGAGCCGCGCGCAGGGCTTCCGGGTTCTCATCGGCTATCCGCGCCACCTCCAGCATGGCCTCGGCGAACGCGTCGAGCGTCTCTTTGGATTCCGTCTCCGTCGGCTCGATCATGATGGATTCTTTGACGATGAGCGGGAAGTAAACCGTCGGCGGGTGGAAGCCTCTGTCGATGAGGGCCTTGGCGATGTCGAGCGCGCGGACTCCGTTCTTCATCTGTTTCGACGCCGACAGGACGAACTCGTGTTTGCAGGTTCTATCGTAGGGAAGCTCGTAGGCGTTTTTCAGCTTGCTCATAAGGTAGTTGGCGTTCAGCACCGCCGTTTCGCTCACGCGGACGAGGCCTTCGCGTCCGAGAGCAAGTATGTAGGCGTAGGCTTTAAGGATGACGCCGAAGTTGCCGTAGAAGGGGGCGATGTAGCCGATGGACTGAGGGTGGTCGTAGTCGAGGGCGAAAGTGCCGTCGGAGCGTTTGACGACGCGGGAAATCGGGAGGAATGGGATGAGTTTTTCGGAAACGCCGACGGGGCCTGCGCCCGGCCCGCCGCCGCCGTGCGGTGTGGCGAACGTCTTGTGAAGGTTGAGGTGGACGACGTCGAACCCCATGTCGCCGGGACGGCAGCGTCCGAGGATGGCGTTCAGGTTGGCTCCGTCGTAGTACATAAGGGCGTCTTTGGAGCGGGCAAGCTCGACTATGCGTTGCAAGTCCGCGTTGAACAGCCCGAGAGTGTTGGGCGATGTGAGCATTACCGCCGCCGTTTCATCGTCGAGAGTTTTTTCGAACTCTTCGAGGTCCATGACGCCGCGCGAGTTGGACTTGACGGTGACGACCGAGTATCCGGCGATGGCGGCGCTGGCGGGGTTGGTTCCGTGGGCGGAGTCCGGGACGATTACCTTTGTTTTTTTCGAGCCGCGCGAGTTGTGGTAGGCGGCGATGAGCATGATGCCGGTCAGTTCGCCGTGCGCGCCGGCCATAGGCTGCATAGTGAATTCGGCCATGCCGGTGATCTCGCAGAGGAGGGCGGCGCAGTCGTGGAGTATCTGGAGCGCGCCCTGAGTGAGCATGCCGCCGAGCCTTAGCTGGGGCAGCAGCGGGTGCAGCGCCGCGAATCCCTCCATCTTCGCCGCCTGCTCGCACATCTTAGGGTTGTACTTCATGGTGCAAGAGCCGAGCGGGTAGAAGTTCGTGTCCACGCCGAAGTTGCGGCGGGACAGTTCGGTGAAATGCCTCACTACGTCCAGCTCGGAAACTTCGGGCAGTTCGGCGGGTTTTTTCCGCATAAGGGCGGAGGGAATTTCTATCTTCGCGAACACGTCGGATTCCGGGGGCCTGACGCCTTTGCGGCCGGGGGAGCTTTTCTCGTATATGAGTTTCATGACAGGACCTCCTCGAGCGCCTCGGCGAGGCGTCCGATTTCTTCTTTGGTTCTCTTTTCAGTCACGGCGACCAGCATGGAGCGCTCCATGCCCTCGTAATATCTGCCGAGAGGGAACCCGGCGGCGAACCCTTTTTCGATTAGGTCGCCGATGACTGTTCCGGCGTCGCGGGGCAGTTCGACGGCGAACTCGTTGAATGTGGGAGCCGGGTATTTGATGTTGACTCCGGGAATCTGCGAGAGTCTCTTGCGGGTGTACGCGGCTTTCTCGGCGCATACGCGGGCTACCTGCTGAAGGCCGCCTTTTCCGAGCAGGCACATGTAGACGAGGGCGGACAGGGCGCAGAGGGCTTCGTTGGAGCAGATGTTGCTTGTCGCCTTCTCGCGGCGTATGTGCTGCTCGCGCGTCTGAAGCGTGAGGACGAATCCGCGCCTGCCTTGCGAATCCTCGGTGGCTCCGACAATTCTGCCGGGCATGCGGCGGGCGTTGTCCGCGCGAGCGGCCATGAAGCCGAGGTACGGCCCGCCGAACGACAGAGGCAGGCCGAGGCTCTGCCCTTCCCCCGTCACAATGTCGGCCCCCATAGCTCCGGGCGGCTTGATCAGTCCGAGCGAAAGCGGATAGACCGAGCAAATAACCATTGCTCCTGCTTCTTTGGCCATTTTGGAGACATCCGAGAAATCGTCCACGCAGCCGAAGAAGTTAGGGTTCTGGACTATGACGGCGGCGATGTCCGAGCCGAGGGCGTCTTTGATTTTTTTGCGGTCCGTCACTCCGCCTGAAATGGGTATCTGCTCGAACTGGAGACCGAGGTTGGATGTGTAGCTTTCGAGCATGACGCGGTAGATGGGGCTGACGCCCTGATCGACGATGATTTTTTTTCTGCCGGTGGCGCGGACGGCCATCATGGAGGCTTCGTAGAGGGCGGTTCCGCCGTCGTACAGGGAGGCGTTGGAGACGTCCATCTCGACCAGCCTGCATATCGCCGTCTGGTACTCGTATATCGCCTGAAGCGTTCCCTGCGATGTTTCGGGCTGGTAGGGGGTGTAGGCGGTGTAGAACTCGCTGCGGGATACTATGGGGTCGACGGCGGCGGGGATGAAGTGGTCGTAGAATCCGCCTCCTACGAAGTTGACGAGCTGGGTGGCGTTCTTCGCGGCAAGCCCGCGCAGCGTTCTGAGAACCTCGTGCTCAGGTTTGCCTTTCGGCAAATCAAAGGAGCGGGGCGACAGCGACGCGGGGATGTCGGCGAAAAGGTCGTCCAGAGACGAAGCTCCGACCGCTTCGAGCATCTCGTTCAGTTCTTCTTCGGTGTGGGGTATATATGGCATTTCTCGCCTCCTTAAATGGCGTTCACAGCAGTTTGACGCAGACTATTCCGTAAAGGTCTTGCGGATGCAGCGGGGCGAAGACGGTCTCGGACATCCTCAGGCGCGAGTACACGGAGAACCCAAGCTTTGCGTAGAAGGGGAGAGCCGAGCGGTGCGCGCTGGAAGTGCCCAAGTGAACTCCCTTAACGCCCAGTCCGCGCAGATAGTCCATGTACTCCAGCATTATTTTCGAGCCTAGCCCGGCGCGGCGGTATTGCGGCAGAAAGTCGATGTGCAGATGCGCCGGATAGACGTCTGTCGGGGTAGCTATGTGTTCTCCGCGAATCATCGCAGAGAGGCTTCGCCTGATGTAAAGGAGGTCTTTCGGCGTCAGCTTGTATCTTCCGGATATTATGCCGCGCAGCAGGGCCGGGTAGATTTCTCTTTTTGTCACACTGTCGCACGCCGCGGTGTCCGGGCATCCGAGCAGGTATCCGGCAATCTCGCCGTCGGCCATCGCGAGGAAATTGTGGGAGGCGTCGTAGTCCGTGTAATAGAGGGTGAGCATGTCGGCGAAGAGGTCGAAGTTGTCGAAGTACGGGGCGACCGTTTCGCCGCCGAAGCCGGTGTCGTACACTATACGGCGCACGGCCTCGCGGTGCGCGGGATTGGAAGGGTCGTATCTGACGATTTCTTTTTTCATGTCATGGATGTCGCGGCGTTGGACGAGGGCGCTGCGGGTTCCTTAGTTGATTTCTCCTGACAGCGGGACCGCGTACGGCACGTATTTCTCCCAGTCTTCCCTGAAGCAGGCCTGAAGGGTGGGGGTGAACTGGGGCGCGCGCGGCGTCTTGCGGAGCTTCATCCCCGCCGCTTCCGGAGTGCGGTTCCCCTTTTTCACGTTGCAGTGCTTGCACGCCGTAACGAGGTTCTCCCAGCAGGTTTCCCCGCCGAGCGAGCGCGGCATGATGTGGTCGAGAGTAAGCTCCGCGGCCTTGCGGGTCTTGCCGCAGTATTGGCACGTGTGGTGGTCGCGCATGAAGACGTTCCCTCTTGAGAACGGCACTTGCATGCGCGGCTTCTTCACGTAGTAGTTCATCTTGATGACCGACGGCATGTCGAATTCCTGAAACTGAGAGCGGGCGGAGCGGTCGCGTTGTTCCAGCATCTCCGCTTTGCCGGAGAAGACGAGACATATCGCGCGTTGCCAGCGTGTGATGTTGAGCACCTCGTAGCTTGCGTTGAGAACCAGCACGTCCATGATGATATCAACGCTCCTTGTGAGCCGCGGAGGGCGCGCCCCCGCGTTAATGCCCGGCCCGGAAAGTCAAATCCGGGGAAGAGGCGGCGCGGCCGTCCCGCCGCGCCGCCGCCTGTTGTCAAGCGTCTTTACATCCTGCCGCTGAAATACGCGTCGTACGCTCCCATGTCAAAATGCCCGTGCCCGCTCAGTCCGAACAGGATGGTTTTGCTCTCTCCGCTTTCCTTGCACTTCAACGCCTCGGCGACCGCGCCGTGTATCGCGTGCGCGGATTCCGGAGCCGGGATATGTCCTTCAGTCCTCGCGAACAGCACGGCGGACTCGAAGATCTGTTTCTGTTCGACGGATATGGCTTCCATGATGCCGTCGTGAATGAGGTTGGAGACGATGGGCGCTCCGCCGTGATACCTGAGGCCGCCCGCGTGTATCGGAGCCGGCATGAAGTCGTGCCCCAGCGTGTACATCATCATCAGCGGCGTCATCCCAGCCACGTCTCCCACATCGTACTCGTATTTCCCTTCGGTGAGCGACGGGCATGACTTCGGTTCGACCGCCACGAAGCGGATGTTTTTCCCGCCCAGTTTGTCCGGCAGGAAGGGCAGGGTAAGCCCGGCGTAGTTGCTTCCGCCGCCATGACACCCCACCACCACGTCCGGGTATTCGCCCACAGCCGCCATCTGTTTTATGCACTCTTGCCCGATGACTGACTGGTGTAGCAGCACGTGGTTGAGCACGCTGCCAAGCGCGTATTTCGTGTCTTCGCGCCCCGCAGCGTCTTCCACCGCCTCGCTGATGGCCAGACCGAGGCTGCCGGAGCATTCGGGGTCTTTTTCGAGCGCCGCGCGCCCTGCCGCGGTAAGGTTGCTCGGACTGGGAACCACATTGGCTCCCCACGTGTTTATCAACGACTTGCGGTACGGCTTCTGGTCGAAGCTGATCCGCACCATGTACACCATGCACTCGATCCCGAACAGGCTGCATGCGAAGCTCAACGCGCTTCCCCACTGCCCGGCTCCGGTCTCGGTGGCTATCCTTTTGACGTTTTCTTTTTTGTTGTAGTACGCCTGAGCGACAGCCGTGTTCGGCTTGTGGCTTCCGGCGGGGCTTGTGCCTTCGTATTTGTAGAAAATCTTCGCGGGCGTTCCGAGCGCCTTCTCAAGCCCGACCGCGCGGAACATCGGGGTCGGTCTCCACAGCGCCAGTATGTCCAGCACTTCCTCCGGTATGTCGATCCAGCGTTGAGAGCTTACTTCCTGCTCGATAAGGCCCATCGGAAACAGCGGCGTCAGAGCTTCCGGCCCTATCGGCTCTCTTGTTCCCGGATGCAGCGGCGGGTCCAGCGGTCTAGGAAGGTCGGGCAGCGCGTTGTACCATTTCCTCGGGATCTCGTTCTGGCTAAGCGTGATCATTCTCGATTGCATTCATTTCTCCTTTTAATCCGGCCTCGAAGGCTTTCATTTTTGCGGCGCGCGTCCAGCGCGCCCTTCGCTTTATTTTATCGGGGCGGCTCCGGCCTTCAGCCGGTCTCGCCTCCGTCGTTTCCCAAACCCCCGGCCCCGAATCCCGGAAATCTCTTTTTCAACGTCTCCGCCCTGACATCCACTTCCTCTTCCGTCAGCCTGCCGCTTTCGAATATCTCGTTCAATATCCCCCGCTCGAAAAGCAGGGTCACGATGGACACGGAGCGAACTAGGTAGTCGCCGCCTCCGCTTCCCTCGATAATTCTTTCAGTGTCCGTCATTTGTCCGTCCGTCATTTGCTTGAAGTTTTAACCGCTGCTGCGCCCGCTTCGAGGGCGTCAAGTCTGTCGAGCATCGAAAGCGCTCTAGGCTCCGCCACTCGGCCTTCCGACAGAATCTGTCTAGCGCGCGATGTCATTTCTTCGAATTCTTCTCCGCCGCCAGATGCGCTCTGTTCAGCTTTCATAATCAGCGCGCTGACGAATTCTTCGTCCAGAGCGGACGTTTTGATGTCTTCCCGCCTTATTATTCGTATCATCATAAGGGCGTCGTCCGGCCTATTCTTTTCATTCCTCAGCTTGAAGCTCCAAGCCACAGGCAGATATGCGGAAATTTTATTTTTGTCAGAGCCAGTGTCGGGAAGCGCCGACCTGTATTGCAGAAAGCTCGCGAGCGCGTCATCCATCTTCAACGGCTCTGACATAGCGGCTTTCTCTCCGCTTTTGTACAGGCTGTCAAGCCCGCCCAGATACACATCAGTGTATATCCTGTAACCCAAGTCCGCGAATCCCGCCAACAGCATTAGGACAACGAAAATTGAGCTGAATATTCCGGACACGTTGACCGTCGTCCGCTCGATGATGGTGTGCTTGTGCGCCGGGCCGTACTGTTTTTTAATCTCATCTTTCGAAAGAAGGGCCTCGTCTTCTTCGTCCTTTTCGTCGGTGTTTGCGATGACGGGCGCGGGGGGCGTCGAAAAAGCCGCCGAAACCTCGGCCGCAGGCTCTTCTTGCGCTGCCTCCGCGACAGACTTAGCCTCCGCGGCCGGCTCCTCCGTCTCGATTTCCTCGGTCTGCTCCTCGACATCTTTCAACTCTTCGCCGGAGCTTTTCTTTTTCTTTCCGATGCTGAACAACTTTAGTTTTTTCATCTTTTTCGGATCGCCCGCTTCCTCGTCGGTTTTTTCAGGAGGCTCTTCCGTGGCGTTCGCGGGTCCTTCGTCGCTCATTTCGAGCAGTTCAGCCTCCTGAGGCTCGCTTTTTTTTATTTTTTTCGGTTTCTTCAAAATCGTCAGTTTCGAGAAGAAACCAGCTTTCTTCTTCACCGTAGCGGGTTCGCCGTCCGCCGCTGTTTCGTCCGCGTCCTCTTCGGCAGCCTCCGGCGTTGATTCTTTAGTTGTTTCTTCTGTATGGTCCGCCGCGGCCGCCACCGCCTCGAGCGCCTTTTTCACCTTCTCTTCATCCGGCGCGGGAGCCGGCTCAGTCTCGGCGGCGGGAGCCGTTTCCGGAATCCGAGCGCTGTGTAGCTCTTCGTCAACCAACTCAATGTCTTCAGGCGGCGGAGCGTCCGTCAGCGTTCCGGCCAGTATGTCTTCCAGCGATTTCTCTTCCTCCGCGCTTATGGGAGCCGCGTCCGACTCTGCGGTTTCTTCAGCGGCGGCGGGCGCTTCATGCTCCGTCTCTATGTCCATTTCGATGCTGTCGAATTCGCCTTTTTCCGTTTGCCCGCCGCTCCCGGCGTCCATTTCTTCGAACGCTTCGATGGCCGCGAGAGCTTCGTCTATCTCAGGTGGATTCTTCTCTTGCGGCTCCGGAGCGTTTGCTTCGCTGGCGGCTTCAACTTCCTCCGCCCGAACGTCCGTCAGCCCCGAAAGAATGATGTCTTCAGCGGAAAGCTCGGCAGCCGCGCCAAGATCGTCTGTTGCGGGAGCGTCCAATACGTCCGTCCCGACCGCATCTTGCGCGCCGGATTTCGAATCGTCGTCCCATACCCGCTCGAACTCTTCCTCGTCCAGCTTGCTTGCGGTGTAGTCCAGATCAACCGACGCGTCGGTCGAGAAATCGTTCTGCGAGCCGGATGGTCGCTCAGGGTCGCTTTTCCTTTTTAGCGCGTTCCGCTCCACAAGATCGCGCAGCGTGAGTATGCCAGCAGCGCCGAGCTTCGGCCCGCTCTTTATGGACCTCACCAACTCCAACCTGTCGGAAATGTTGGTAAAAAGCGTGTCTATGGAATCAAGCATGGACGCGTCAAGCTCCTGATCATCGTCCATAAAAACTTCTCTCGGATATCGCGATAGAGCGGCCTTCAGCAACTCTTCGGCCTCGTCGAGCCGACCCTTGTCCATCAGCCCGGCGGCGCGGTTATATGCCATTAAGCTGTCTTCATATCTCTGTAATATTTCGTCGAATTTCATTTCGCCGCAATCCCGCTCGGATGTCTCCCGATAGGCTTTTTGAGAAGTGGCGGCGCCGCCGCCGCTTCTCTCCTGCCCGCCATTTCAGTAATTATACATAATTTATTTGCATTGCAAACAATATATTGTATAGATTTCTCAATCTCCTTATGTAAAATCGTCGAAAAGCAGTTTGTTTTCCTCAAAAACAGCGAAAAACCTCCCGGATTTTCTTGAGAAAATCCGGCATCTAAAAACGTTTCACTAGGTTATTCTGTCGAATTATATAGAGCAAGCGCTATCTGACGCGGCCGACAACCAGCAATGCGCGGCCTGCGGACATCCGGGGCGGGATTTTCCACAGCGCGCGCTCTACGATCTTCGCGCGGCGCGCGAACGCCGGGTCGCTCCAATGCTCGTCTCCGATGACCCGGCCGAGCGGGCCGTCCGCCACGTGGTGGCAGCACACTATTTTCGCGTCCCGCAACCCGGCTTCCCGCGACATCCGCTCCAGCCGCCCTGCGGACAAATATTTCACATGAAGTTCGCCTTCTACGGTGATTTCTCTCCGGACGGCTGCGCTCATCGCGCTTCCAAGCCCCGCAGCGCGCGCGTCCGCCGTCAGCGCTCCCGCCATGCTCTCCACCGAAAACGCCACCCAGCCGCCCCGCCGCACAGTCCCGGCGATTCCCGCCAGCGCCGCTTCAGGGTCGTTCAGATAGCAAAGCGTCTCAAGGGCCAGAGCGGCGTCCATGGCGCGTGGCGCAACCGCGCCCGACAGGTCCTCCGCATCCGCCCATGCGAGGTCGTAAGACCCCGCGCCGACCCTCGCAAGCCTGCCCCACGCCGCCGTCAACGCCCTCGGCGACGCGTCCACCAGCGTCACATCGCAACCCCGTCCCGCCAGCCTTGCCGCCGCTCTCCCGACCCCGCCTCCGGCGTCCAGAACCTTCGACCCGCGCCCCAACTTATCGAATTCGTCGAACAGCAACTCTTCGTACACGTCCATCTGATATCTCTTCTTGTGGAACACCGGGGATTCTTCGTCAAGGAAATCGTTGTACTCCGAAAAATCGGACCATTCTCGCTCGTAAGCCAGAACGTTCCACAAGGAGGGTTTCCGGCGGCACAGCCGCTCCGCGTTTGGGCCGCCCGCCGCGGCAATCTTTAATTCCTCGGACATAGCTGGCCATTCAACTGAAAACTCGCCGCGCGCCGCCGCCGCGCCTAGAACATCAAGCGGTCTCGGCATACCCTCGGAAGCAAGCGCGTCCGCTGCGCTCGCCACTGTCCGGGTCTCGCCACTGGCATTGTCTCTCAACACTGCATCGCGCATCAGCATACCGCAATTCTAGCACACCTCTCAGATCCGAAAAACGGGAGGGGCGAAACGAACCCGCAAAAAACAGGTTGGCGCGCTGAAGCTTAGAATATGGAATCGCCAAAATGATATGCGCCGAATGGCAAATGGATCAGACGGCTCCGCCGGACGCCGGCATTCGCGCGGAGCGCGGGGGCGGCCGCTTTCCGGCTCTCTCAAGAAACGCCGCCGCCATAGGAGAGTCCACGCGGGCGAGCGCCGATTCTATCTGCGCGCGCATCGCGGCGTCCGAAGTCTTATGAAGGGATATCAGCGGGATAACGGCAACCCGCGATTCAAGCTCTGCGATTGCCGCCACAGCCTCCGCGCGCACCGCGCGCTCTTCGTCCGATAGGGCTTTTATCAGCGCCCATGCCACCTCTTTGCCGCCGAGCGCGGATATGGCCCTCACCGCGTGCAGCCTCACATAAGGGTTCTTCGACAGGCGCATCCGGATCACAAGCTCGTCGAGCGGCAGAAAAACCGAGCGGGGCCGCGGCCTATGCGCCGCCTTTGGCGCCGCCGCTCCGGGAACAGCTTCTTCGATTGATTTTTTCTTTTTCGCCGCTGCCGATTCAGCGCGCGCGCGCGACCTCAACAACTCATACGCCGCCGTCACGCGCTTGAACGCCTCCGCCGCCATCGGGTCGCCCGGATTGACGTCCGGATGCAACGCGACCGCCTTCCGCCTGAACGCCTGCTTAAGTTCGGCCTGCGTGGCCCCCTCTTTGACCCCCAGCAGGGCGAGGCTTTTTTCCACATTGTCTTTGGGTCGCGTCATACCGCCGCCAGTTCGTTCAGATAAACGCTCATCGTTTCCACCGCCGTTTTCAACTGGTGGATGTCCCCGCCGCCGAGCGCCGACTTTATATAGTCGACAAGCTCCTCGATTTCAGGGTTGTCGTTGAGCGATTCTAAGCCTTCGCGCTCGGCTTTCTCGTTGATGCGGCTCAGCAAAGCGCGCGCCTGCCTGAGCAATCGGTTTCGAGCTATGAACAACTCGTCCTCGTCCTTGTGCGCGGCGGCGTCGAGCGCCATCTTCCGAATGTCTTCCTCGTCCACGGCGTTCCCTGCTTCGATTCGTATCTCTCTGTGCTCGCCGGTCTCCTCGTTCTGCGCGCGCACGTGCGCTATGCCGTTCACGTCGATGTCGAAAACCACGTCGATCCTCGGGACGCCGCGCGGGGCCGGAGGTATGCCTTCCAGAGTGAACCTGCCGAGAGAGAAATTGCGGCTCGCCTGCGCCCGCTCTCCCTGCAGCACATGAACCTCGACCGATGTCTGTCCGTCCGTAACCGTCGTGAACACGCGGCCCCGCGTCGTCGGGATGCAACTGTTCCTCTCGATGATCGGCACGAACACGTCGTTGTCCGTCTCGATGCCCAGCGTCAGCGGAGTTATGTCCACCAGCACAAGCCCTTTTACGCCGCCGGACATCACGCCAGCCTGAATGCACGCGCCGACCGCCACCGATTCATCCGGGTTCGAACTACGAATCAATTTGTTTCCGAACTTCTCTTCAAGCCGCCTGCGCACCGCCGGAATCCTCGACGAGCCGCCCACCAGCGCCACCGCGCCTATGTCGCGCAGCGACATCCCCGCGTCTTCCAGCGCCGCGCTCACCAGCCCGTCTATCTCGTCCAGATAATCCGCGACAAGCTCCTCGAACTTCTGCCGAGTCAACGTCATCTGAAGATGCTTCGGGCCTTCTCTATCGGCGGAGATGAAAGGCACATGGATGGACGCCGAAGCCGACTCCGAAAGCTCTTTCTTCGCCGACTCCGCCGCGTCCCGCGCCTTCTGCATCGCCATCGGGTCTTCCCTCAGGTCTATCCTGTGCTTCTGGTAGAAATCCGAAACGATGTGATGCACGACGCGGGCGTCGAAATCGTCTCCGCCAAGCTTGTTGTTGCCCCGCGTCGCAAGCGCCTCGTAAACCGTTCCCGATATATCCAGAACCGACACGTCGAAAGTGCCGCCGCCTAAATCGAAAACCAGAATCGTCCCCTCCTGATTGCGGGGCATGCCGAACGCCAGCGCCGCCGCCGTCGGCTCGTTTATCAGCCTTTTGACCTCCAGCCCCGCAAGCTCGCCCGCAAGCTTCACCGCCTGCCTCTGGCTGTCGTTGAAATACGCCGGAACTGTTATTATCGCCTCCGTTATCGGCTCTCCCAGAAACTCCTCCGCGCTCTCCTTAAGCCTGCCGATGATTATCGCCGCAATCTGCGCAGCGGCGTACTCGCGCCCGTCGATGTTCACTTTGAAATTCTCGCCCAGCTTCCTCTTTATGGACCTGAAAGTGCGCTCGCAGTTGATGACGGACTGGTTCTTCGCCGCCGTGCCGACCAGCAGTTCTCCTTCCTCTCCGAAAGCCACCACGGAAGGAGTCAGACGCTCCCCGCGCTGGTTTGGGATAACCACCGGCTCCCCGCCTTCTAGGGCGCATATCACTGAGTTGGTGGTTCCGAAATCGATTCCGACAGCCCGGCCCATAATGTGCCTCCATTTCAGCGGTTCCGCAAAAAAGCTCCCTTAAGCGAATGGCGCGCGCGCCACATCTGAATGGGTTTCAGACTCCCGCCTCTGACTATAGGCGCTTATCTTATTCTTTAATCACAATTTTAAAATAGCATAAACAAAACAAGCTGTGCCTATAGTTAAGTATATTAATACCCGCTCCCGCCTCTCTTTGTAAATACTATTACAAAAATATGCGGGGCAGTTCCCATAAAGAAATTGAAAAGCTTTGGAAAAATAGTTCGGGAAAAGAAACTTTCCAGAAAGGTTTTTTTTTCGACCGTTGGAGGCGGAAAAACTTTCTTTCTTTTTTTTCTTTTCATCTTCTCTTTCTCCTTTCGTTTTCTCTTCTTTCATCTCCCGCATTCAGGCCGCGCTCAGAGAAGGCAACGGGGTTGTGGCGGGCCGACGTTGTCCTGTATAATCACCAGAAGACAGTGAAGAGCGGCAGACGTCAGAACGACGAAGGAGCGGCTAAAATGTTGACGGACAGCGACGTAAAAAGGATGTCGGAAGAAGTTCAGAGACACCTAATCAACCTGATAAGGATAGACACCACGAACCCGCCGGGCAACGAGACGGCCGCCTGCGAGTACATGAAAGCCGAGTTGGCCAAAGACGGGCTGGAGAGCGAGATACTAGAATCCGCGCCGGGCCGCGGCAACTTCGTGTGCAGGCTAAAAGGCGACGGCAGCAAGCGCCCGCTCGCCCTCGCGTCCCATCTTGACGTCGTCCCCTGCGAGCGCGAATCGTGGTCGGTCGATCCCTACGCGGCGGTAGTCAAAGACGGTTTCATCTGGGGGCGCGGCTCGCTCGACACCAAATCGCTCACCGCTATCCAGATGGTCACTGTCGCCGAACTGAAAAGGAAGAATATCCCGCTCAAGCGAGACGTCATCCTGCTCGCCGTCGCGGACGAAGAACAGTCCGGCTCATACGGAATGGGCTGGATGACAACCAAGCATTTCGACAAGATAGACTGCGAATACCAGATAAACGAAGGGGCCGGCATCGGCATCCCGATGGGCAACAAGAACGTCTATCAGGTTCAGACCGCCGAGAAAGGCGCGAACTGGTTCAAGCTCACCACGCGGGGCGAACCCGGACACGGCTCTATCCCGCGCAAAGACAACTGCGTCGTCAGGATGGCGAAAGCCATCGAGAAAGTCTCGCATCCGTTGCCGATGCGCAAAACCAAAGTCGTCGAGGGATTCATCAACGGCATGGCGTCCAAGGCCCTCGGATTCCCCAAAGGCCTGCTCTTCAAACAACTCCTCAACCCCGCCCTCTGCGGCCCCGTCCTAAAAGCCATCCGCTCCGCCGAACCCGACACCGGCGACATGCTCTCTTCCATGCTCCGCGACTCAATCTCCCCGACCATGTTCCACGCCGGAAACAAAGAAAACGTCATTCCCCCCAAGTGCGAAGCCGTCATCGACTGCCGCATACTCCCCGGCCAGACATCCGCGGGATTCAAAAAGATGCTTTCCGAGATGATAGACGTAGACAGCATAGAGTTGCTTGTCGAGCAAGTTCCCGACCCCACCGAAAGCCCGGCGGACACCGAGCTGTACCGCTGTATCGAGCGCGCCATCATGAAGAACGACCCCAAAGGCGTCCTCGTGCCGTACATCTCCACCGGAGCCACTGACTCCCGCTTCCTTCGCAAAAAAGGCGTCGTCGCTTACGGTTTCTCCCCGTTCCTGTCTAAAGTCGACTTCCGGGAATTCCTCTACACCATTCACGGCCACGACGAGCGCATACCCATCGACGGCGTCGATTTCAGCGTAAGAGTCACATACGACCTTGTGGCGGATTTTTGCGGATGAGCGACTCCCGCGACGGCGCGCCTCGCTCCGCCGTCTCGCATTACTCGTTCCTCGGACTCGCCAGATGGCTCTGGCTGCGACTGCTGGGAAAAGAGATTATCGTTTCCGGCGAATGCGACATGTGCGGGGGCTGCTGCCGCGCCCTCAACCTGTCGGAAAAAGGCCGCTGGGTCCGCACGGAAGAAGAGTTCCGCGGTCTGGTCGAGAAATATCCAGAATACGCCCGCTTCAAGCATTGCGGATTCACCACTCTCGGTCTGATGACGTTCGAATGCTCCATGCTCGGCCCCGACAACCTATGCGCCGACCACGACAACCGGCCTGAACTCTGCCGCGTGTATCCGGAGACTGACCTGTACTTCATGTGCGGCGCGCTCCCGCGCTCCTGCGGATACGAATACAAAGCCGCCCCGTCGTTCCGCCGCGCGCTTCGCCGCGCTTCCCGCAAAAAATCTATAGAGAAACCGGAAGCTGGAGATTAGCGGGCTGTTGGTTTTTAAGGGAAAACTTTTGAAAAAGTTTTCCCTTAAAATCCATTTCAAAATCTTTCAAGCTAGCGCCGAAGTCGGGGCTGCGCCTCCGCCTTCGGCGCGTATCATGTGAAAAGATATTGGGAAAGGGTTTTCAAGAGAATCTTCTTCTTAAACATTTTCACAGGGGGCGTCGGGAGAAGAATCGCGGCAGCGATTCTCTCCCGACGACCAATGAAACGTTTTGAAGAGATTCCAAAGAGAAACTTTTTCAAAAGTTTCTCTTTGGCCGCCGGAGGCGTCGGTCGGCGCTTTTTGACTTAAACGAGGGTTGGCAATATAATGGATTTCACGCGCGGGCAATCGGTTGCGCCGACGGGCCGGGAGGTTGCCGCATGTTTCTTCACATTGGCAATAATGTGCTTATCAGAAAAGACGACGTGATAGGGATTTTCAACATATCGGCTATGTCTCAGGACTCGAAAGGCAAAAAGTTCTGCGCGGAGACGATACAGAAAAAGGAAACCATTGACATATCGGACGGCAAGCAGACGTCGATCATATTGACGGCGTACGCGGCGTACGTGTCGAGAATATCGACGGCGACGCTGCTGGCAAGGTCGGGCGAGCCGGTGGAGAAGATGTTGTCGGCGGAAGGGTTCCCGGCGACCGCGCCCGAGCAGGGATGAAGGGCCGGGCGGCGGGAAGCGGCTCCGAGAGAGCGGGTTGAGCGCGATGACCGAGCGCGAGGCGGCTTATTACGAGTCCATTGGCGGGGGCGCCGCGAGGTGTCTGCTGTGCCCGCGCGGGTGCGTGGTCCCGGACGGCGGGGCGGGGTTCTGCCGGGCGAGGTCGGCGCGAATCGGCAAGCTGTTCGCCTCCTCTTACGGCCTTTACACCTCGCTGGCGATAGACCCGGTGGAGAAAAAGCCCCTCTACCATTTCCTGCCCGGCTCGGCCATACTCTCCATCGGCGGGATGGGCTGCAACCTCAACTGTTCTTTCTGCCAGAATTGCGAGATATCTCAGGGCAGCCCGGCGACGCGAAGCATCGAGCCGGAACAGCTTGCCGAACTGGCGGCGCGGGAGGATTGCCCAAGCGTCGCTTTCACTTACAACGAGCCTCTGATCTGGTTTGAGTTCATCCGGGACTGCGCGCCCCTCATCAGACGCGCCGGTCGCAAGGTGGTTCTGGTGACGAACGGCTACGTGAACCCGGCGCCGCTCGCCGAGTTGCTTCCGTCGCTGGACGCGATGAACATCGATTTAAAAGCGTTCGACGACGGGTTCTACCGGGAGCACACGGGGGGCAGTCTGGAACCTGTGAAGGAAACCATCCGGGCGGCGGTCGCGGCGGGGGTATGGGTGGAGACTACGCTGCTGTTGATTCCGGGGCTGAACGACGCGGCGTCCTCAGTTCGGGCGCAGGCCGAATGGCTGGCGTCCCTCTCAAAGGACATCCCGCTCCACATATCGAGGTATTTTCCGAGAAACAAGATGAAACTGCCGCCGACTCCGCCGGAGTCTATCGAGCGGGCGCGGGCAGAGGCGGCGAAGGCCCTGAACTATGTGTACACAGGCAACATGAATGACGGCGAATGGTCGACGACGAGGTGTCCGGAATGCGGGCACGCTCAGATAGAGCGCGCGGGGTACGCCGCGCGGGTGGTCGGGCTGAAAGGGAGCGCGTGCGGGCGATGCGGCGCGCGCGCGGCCGTGATAATGCCTGACCGGGAGGATTGAGATGGAAATAGACCGAGAGAAAATCAGGAAGCAGAACCGCAAGCTGAACTGGATAATCATAGCGGCGGTGGTGTTTGTGGGCGCGGCGCTGACGCTGTCGGCGGTACTGGGGTCGAGGGTGGACGCCAAAAAAATCGCCGGGCTGAGCCGAAAGGGCGGGCTGTTTTCGAGCGCGTCTTCCGGAGACAGGGTGGGCGTGTTGTACATCTCCGGAGTGATTCACAGCGGCAGGTCTGGCGCGGGCGGCTTCATGGGTTCGAGAACAAGCGGCTCGGACTCGATAGTGTCCATGATAGAGAATGCCGCCGTTGATCCCGGCGTCAAGGCTCTCGTGGTCAGAATCAACAGTCCCGGCGGCAGCGCCGCAGGCTCTCAGGAGATTTACGACGCCCTTCTCAGATTCAAACAGAAGAAAAAACCTGTCATCATTTCGATGGGCGACGTAGCGGCTTCCGGCGGCTATTATATTGCGGCGGCGGGCGACACCATTTTCGCCGACCCCGCTACCCTCACAGGCAGCATCGGCGTCATATTCAGCCTCGTCGGATACGAGGAACTATTCAAAAAAGTCGGCCTCGACTCCAACGTCATCAAGAGCGTCGAACACAAGGACATCGGCTCTCCATACAGGCCGATGACGGAGGAGGAGCGGCAAATACTTCAGGGCGCGGTGGACAACATTCACTCGCAGTTCATAAGCCACGTGGCCAAGGGCCGGGGCATGGAAATCGAAGAGGTCGCCAAACTCGCCGACGGCAGGCTCTACACAGGCGAGCAGGCGCTAGGAAACAAGCTTGTGGACAAAATGGGCGGGATGCACGAAGCGGTGGAGTTCGCCGCCAAAAAGGCTGGCATGCCCTCGTCTCCCAAACTCGAATATCTCCAAAAAGAGAATCCTTTCTTGTCCCTGTTCGAGACGGCGAGCGAAATCGGCTCCGGTGTGTTGGCGAACAAGATTGCCGAGGCGGCGGCCAGACAAATGTTGTCCGCCCCCGGAATCGAAACAAGGTGACGCTGGGGCTTAGCGGGATGACGTCAAGCAAAGTTGAAGATGGATTCTGCAATCTGCAAATAAAGAACGGAGCAACCTTATGGACAATGCCGGATTGAAAGAGGCGGAGAGAAAACCCGCCGGGGGGCTGGAAGAGAAGTATTACGATTTTGACGGACTGTCGATAAGGTATGTGGACAGCGGGCCGGCGGAGCGAGCGCCCGGCGCTCCCGCGATATTCTTCATTCACGGCCTCGGCGGCTCGATAGAGGACAACTCGGCGTGTTTCCCGTATCTGGCGCGCGATTGGCGCGTGGTGGCGTTCGATTGTCCGGGAACAGGAAAATCCGACAAGCCGGACAGGGAATACGACATCGATTATCTGACGGACTTCTCGCTGGAACTCGCCACCCGGCTGGGGCTGGACAAGTTTTACATCGCGGGCGGCTCGCAGGGCGGGCTTCAGACGCTGCTCTGCTGTCTGCGCGCGCCCGAACGGATTTACAAAGCGGCGGTGTACTCGCCCGCCGGGGTGTGGGCCCCGAACCCTATGGGAGCCGCTTTCTTCTCAGCCTTGCCCCCGGTGGCCACTAAACTCTTCTTCCGCATTTCCTCCATGCTTTGGTACTCCCCCGGATTCGCCGGAGCCGCCGAACTGCGCCGGGAGGACTTGGCGGAAAAAGACGCTTACGAACAGCCGGGGTTCGGCAAACATGTCTTCGGCTGCCTCGTCTCGCAGATGAGCGGAGACTTCCGGCCCATGTTCAGGCGGATAGAGACCCCGACACTGATACTGTGGGGAACGCACGATTTCGGCATGCCCTCAAGGATGGGAGACGAGCTTCACGGTCTCATGAAAGATTCAGTGTTAGAGAAAGTTCCGCGCGCCGGACACAACATCCCCAAAGAAAGGCCGGAATTTTTCGCGTGCCGGCTGACGGAGTTTTTCAGCGAGGGCTAGGGCGGACGAGGCAGCGGACACAACGACAGAAAAACAACAATGGCAAAACCGAACAATTTTAATTAATTGTGGCGCGATTGCAATATGCGCTGTATAATAAATGTGGAGATTGAGGATTTTGAGGAAAAATCAAAGTCCTCGGACGCGCAAGCACGGCCGGGCGAACGCGTCCGAACTAGGAGGAAAGAGTACAATGCAGTGTCCATTCCTTAGCTTGGGCAACAAACGCCCTTTCTGTGAAACCGGCGCATTCGGTCTCATGGTCCCCAAACCCGGCGACTACCGCAAGTTCTGCACAAACCGCTCGTACTACATGTGTCAGGTTTACCGCGCCAACACCGGCACGGGGGACAAAGAAAAGTGCCTCCAAGAAATAGCCCCGAGGCTCGTTCAGGCGTAACGCGGCAATTTAATGTTAAAACTGAATAAAGAGGAATCCCGGGCGGGCGGCGCGCGCGGTTTGGCATAGTTACTAATTTCACAAACAGCGCGTCCGCCACATGTATTCAGCATGCCTTCGACTGTATTATCCCAGATTCGAGACCTCTGAAAAACGTTTTGTGCGCCTTGAAGAATGATCCCGAATTTTTTGTTAGGATGCAGGAGCGATTGTTCAGAGCGGATGAAACAAGAAATGCAGGCGCATTTTTGACGTAGGGGCGGGGTTTCCCCGCCCCAAATTGTCGTAGTTATTGGGCGCGGAAACCGCGCCCCTACTGAAAAAAGAATGTGTTGCCAACGAAGCAGTTCGCCGCTATGAAAATCGCCCCGGTTCGTCGGCTCTATAGACGAATCCGGGTTAAAAATAAAACCGGCGCTATTCTTCGCTGTAGAACGTCCCCAAGCGCAGCTTGCGAGCGCCACCCGGAAAGATTTTTTCAGAGGTGCGGATTCGGATTAGTTTTCGATGAAAGGCTGGTAGGGGTCGGAGGAGGCGGGTTGGCCGGGGTTGGTCGCCCTGTCGATAAGGATGTTGAACTGTTCCCTATGGGTTGGGAATCTGCGGGCGGCGCCGCGAAGAGTGGAGATGGCTTGGTCGGGTTCATCGCAGTTGCCGTAGCTGATGGCAAGCGAGAGGAAAAGCTGAGGCTCGTCAGGAATTCTTTTTACGAGTTCGGACAAGACGGTAACGGCTCTCTCGCAGTCGAGGGATGAATAGAATTTCTGGAGCGGGAATTCGGGGTCGATATCTCTGATTTCGCGGACGGCGCGGGCGAAGTTGTCATGCTGGCCAACGTTGCGGAATAGGATGGCTAGCGCGTAGAGGAGTTCGAGGTCGCGGTCAAACTCGGCCATGATTTCCTCTACTTCGCGGGCATAGAGATGCTGAAGTCGGCAGTTGTAGTATTGTTCGGCTATCTCGATGCGGAGCCAGAGCATGTCGCGGCGTTTCTCTTTTGCGTGGTCGAGGACTTCGACGGCTTTCGAGCAGGCCCCCATTTGGTTGTATATGCGGGCGAGGTTGATGTAAGGGGATGCGTAGTAGGGGTCGAGGTTGGAAGCCGCTTCGTAGTATTGAATGGCGGCGTCTCGTTGACCGAGGGCGACGAGAGCGCCGGCGATGTTGTGGAGGGCGCGGGAGTTGTAGGGGTCTAGGGCGAAAGCTGTAGTCCAGAGGGCGACGGCCTCGGAGATGGACTTCTGGGTCTGCTGGCGGAAAAGGACGGTGGCGAGGGCCTCGTGCAACTGGGGGTCGAGCGGGTCGAGTTTCAGGGCTTTGCGCATCAACTCAAGGCCTTTTTCCCTTTGCCCGAAGTAGAACTGGCAATGGCCTTTGTTTGAGAGGGCCTTCGAGTTGAGGGGGTCGTATTTGAGGGCGAGGTTGAATTCTTTGAGAGCGGTTCTGAAATATTTTTGGTCGCCTGTCTGAGCGCCGTAGTCGAGATAGATTTTTCCGCGTTCGTTGTGGATGGAGGAGATGTTGACGGCGCTTGAGTCGTCTAGGGAGATATAGCGCGGGCTGCCGCCGAAAGCTTTCCATTGGGGGGTGGCGTCTGCTTCGAGCATTGAGTCAATCTCATCCGGGGAGATGTCGCCGGGGGCGATTCTGTAGACGGCGCCTCTTGGGACTGTGCGGTAATCCATTTCGAGAGGGATGAAAAGGAAGTCGGAATAGAAGGCGCGGGACGGGTTTGCGCGCATAAGTTCGACGGCGTATCTGGCGCGGGCCGGGTCGTCCACCCTGAAGACTGGTTTTTCTTCCTCGAACAGAAACGTGTCCGGGAATATCACGTCGGGGTAGTGCCGCCGCAGGCGGTCAAGCTCCCATTTGAAGGGGAGGAACGAGACGGGGACGACGGTTATTTCGCGGCGTTTGAAGATGTCGCCCTCGCAGGCTCTGAAGTAGCCCATTATGCCGGGCGTCTGGGTTCCGATGAAGACGACGCTGTTTGATCTGACGTCGTCGATGATGGCCTCGCCGAGGATGCGGGCGCCGCCGGCGCGATTCATGTGGCGGCGGTCTGCGCCGGTGAGGTTGACGCCGACTATGAAGAGGATGAGGGCAGCGGCGGCGAGCCTGAACGGGGCTTTCCACAGAGCGCCCCGGAGGGGCCTCCAGCCGACCACCGCCGCGGCTCCGGCTCCGGCGAACAGGCTCATGACGATGAACAACTGGACTCGGAGGGCGTCGGGTTTTCCGTGGCTGATCAGCAAAGAGCCTGCGAGCGCGCCCGCGCCGCAAAGGAACGCGAAAAGCGTGGAGCGCCAGTCTTTGCGGAACAGGAGGACGAGGCCGGGCAGTCCGAGCGCCATCATCGCCGGCGACATCTGTCCGAGGAACATCTTTATGTTCACTCGCTTGAGCAGTTCCATTTTGTCGGCAGGGAGCGTGGATTCGTAGCCCTGAAGGAAAAGCAGGTTAAGGAAGTTGACGGGGTTTCTCGGTCCCCACCAGTCCGAGACGGGGCCGCGCGCGGAAGCCAGAGGGAGATAGGCGAAGACGAGAGAGACGGCGGCGGCGGCGGCGAGTAAGGCGAGAGCGCCGCTGATAAAGCGGACGAGGCCTTTTCTTTTCAGTCCGATGAAAACGAGATATCCGGCGTATGCGGCTCCGATCGCGGCGAGCGCCCAGACGGCGTATTGTGTCAGCGCCGGGACGGCGTCAAAGGCGCGGAACAGGTTGATCATTGCCGCGCCGAAGAGGATGAGCAGAGGCCCGGCGAGCGCGCGCCATCTGTGTCCGGGCAGCAGAGCAAGATGGATGATTGCGGCGCCGAGCGCGAAAGCCATGAGCAAATGGTGAGTGAAGCCGAGGAAGATGAGAAGCAGAGCGCCGGAGACCAGAGGGCGGGAGCCGCGCGAGCGGTCGATAGCCAGAAGGAGGATGACACCCGCGAACAGGGCGGCGTGCGCCGCGTAGACCTCTGCTATGAGGCCGAAATGGACGAATGAGCGGCAGCCCGCCAGCGCGGCGAGCGTTACCAGTCCGGCAAAAACCGAGCGGGACATCCTGACGACGGCGATGTAGAGCATTGTAGCGGCGAGCGCGGTCAGCAGCGCGCTCATCACGTTCGCCCTGAACGGGAACTCGTCGAACGGGAGAAGCGCGAACAGGCGCGACAACTGGGTGAACAGGGGGTAGCCGGGAGAGTGGGCGACGCCGAGGTTGCAGGAGACTGAGACAAGCTCCGCGCTGTCGCCCCAGTAGAGTGTCGGGGCGGCGCAGTATAGCAGCCAAGCGAAGGCGGCGAAGAACACAGCGGCCGGGGCCGCCCCTTTTCCGGCGCGCGCGGCTATTGCCGCTCTGAAGGAGTCCGCTTTGGCAGACAGTTCCGAGACCTTCAACTCAAGAGCGGAAGGCTCTTTCGCGGGGCGCGCGGGATGTTTTTTCTTCTTTGCTTTTTTGGCGCTCAAAATTGCCGTCCCCTGAAAACCACCCTAAAGAACTTCCTTATAAGATACAGCAGATGAGCCGGAGAGTGAATACGCCGGAACGCAAGAGTCAGCAGAGTGAGCGGTCTGTAGAAGAACCGGCGGTTGGCCAGTCTGAACATTTTTTCAAGCGTCGCGGCGTCGAATTTGCCGGGCATCTCGTAGGCGGCCCTACCGAGGAAGAAGCCCTGTTCGTACATGTTTCGGTCGTTGTGGAACAGGAAACGGCCTTCCTTTGCGGCGATGTCGTGCAGGTCCGTGCCGGGGAAGGGGATTACGATGAAGAACATGGCCTGATGGAGCGGCAGCGAGCGCGCGTGCTCGATGTTGCGGCGCATGGACTCCTCGGTGTCGAATGGGAGGCCGAGCATGAAGAAGCCGTTCATGAGTATGCCGGCGCGGCGCGCGGCGGATATTGTTCCGCGCACTTTTGAGACATCCACTTTTTTGCCGAGTTTGGTCATGATTTCCTGATCGCCCGTCTCGACGGCGATGCAGAGGGCGTAGAATCCGGCGCGACGCATCAGTTTAAAAAACTCATAGTCCCCGATGTCCGGCTTTATGCCGGAGGGTATCATGATGCTGACTTTTCTATCTCTGCGCTTGATGAGGTTTTCGCAGATTTCTTCCGCGCGGTCGCGTTTAAGAGTGAAGTTGTCGTCCCAGAAGTGGACTTCCCGCGCTCCGTGTTTGAGAGTAAGCTCGTCGAACTCGGCCATGACGGTATCGATTTTTTTATATCTGATGCGGTTCTGGAAGATGATGTCGGAGGCGCAGAATATGCAGTTGTAAGGGCAGCCCCGGCTGGTCATCATCGGGAGAACGGGGTTTCGTTTCGTGTGTTCGAGCCTGTATTTGTCGATGTCGCCCAGATGCCAAGCGGGGAACGGCAGGGCGCTGAGGTCTTCGATGAGGGGCCGTCGTCCGTTGGAGACGATGCCGGAGCCGTCGAAGAAAGCCAGCCCGGCGATTTCGCGCAGAGGTTTGCCGTCTTCGATTTCAGACACAGTTTCCTCGGCCTCGCCGATAGCGACTGCGTCCGCCCATTCAGGGATAAGCTCTTCGTATTTGACGGTCGGGTAAGGGCCGCCCATTATGATTTTCAGCGAAGGATATTTTTTGCGGACGTATTCGATGACGCGGATGGCGGGGCCGATAGAAAGAGTGTTGGCGGTGATGCCGAACCATTCGTGGTCGGGGACGGCGCGGTCGAGCGCTTCCTCCCATTTTTTTTCATAGTTGGCGTCGATGTAATCGACTTTGCGGCCCCTGCTTTCGAGGGTGGCTGCGATGGAAAGCATGCCCATAGAGGGGAATCTGTAGCCTTCGTAACAGTCTGGGTTAAAAAATATCATAGGCTTTCAGTTTCCAGTCGGCGCAAAGAGCGCGGAATTTTTCGGCCTCGGCTGAGGCTCCCAGTTTGGCGTGGGCGTCTGCCAGTCCGCAGTGAATCGTCTCGTTCTCAGCGTATTGTAGGGCAAGGGATAGAGAGGACACAACATCGGAGTGTCTGCCGGAATCGGCGAAATGGCGCGCGCGCTCTGTGAGCATGTCCGCCGTCAGAGCGTCGAACACCGAGGAGAGGGGGCCGCCTGAGGCGAGCGCGGGCGGGCCTTCGTCGCGCGGAGTTCCTTCGCGGGAGTTCAGCGCGAACAGGGAGCCGGACGGCAGGGGAGTCATCGCCGATTCGAGAATCGGGTTGTGGAACATGCGGGTGGTGTTGGCGAGAACGTCGCAGCGGCCCGCGTTGGCTTCAGCGATTTTTGCGGTCTGAATGTTGACGGAAGGCAAATTTATCGTGCGGCCCTCGCGCAGCCGGGCGAACTCCTCAGGGGTGAGAGGGTACTGTTTGCCGCTTTCGGCGGCGAGGTCGATTTCCGGGATGGCGGCGGGGTGGCCTTGTCCGCGAGCGCGCTCGCCCATGTATCCGGCGTACCACGGGAACGCAAGATACAGGCGGTGAAACACGAAGGCGTCGCGGCGGACGTTCGGTATGAACTGATAGTGGAGCGGGGGGGCGACGGTGTCGTTTGCGACGTGGTCTATGAATATCATGGCGTCCCGGGGCGCGTCGCGGAGGATGGCTTCAGAGTAGGCGCGCGGGGAGTCGTCGAGGCGGACGGCGAAAAGGCGGTTGTTTCGATACAGCAACCACGCCGGATGCGCTACGCACGCGGCGGCGATGACGGCTGCGGCCAGCTTCCGCGCCGGCGCGGGATTCGCTTTGCCCGCGAGAGTTCCAAGTCCCGCCGCTCCCAGCAGCAGGAACGCCGCGCACGCCGGGAGGAAGAACTCCTCTTTCTCGTGCGTGGGATACATCACAGGGAAAAACGCGCCGAGAGCGAACACTCCCGCGAGCAGCCATCTTCTGAACCCGGCGGCAGGAGAGATAAAAAACGCCGCCGCCGCGCCCGCCGCCAATAAAATGGACGACTGTGAAAGCAGCGACCCGGCCAGAGATTTCGCTGCGGCAAGCATGACCGCCGCCTTGTATTCCCCGGCCACCCAGAAATCCCTGCCGCTCATCAGTACCGGAAGGTTCCCGGCGCGCTCGACCAAGTTCCAGTCGAACAGGTCGGAGCGGGCGGACATCAGGGGAAGAGAGGCGTAAGCGGAAAGCCCGGCGCAGATGATGAAAGCTCCGCAGAAAAGGACTAGCGGCAGAGAGCGGCGGTTGGTCCACAGGCCCGCCGCGCCGAGCAGAAGGGCGGGGAAGGCGAGTGTTCCGTGGTTGCCGAGGCCGACGGCTCCCGCGAAGAATACGGCGGCCCACGCGCGCCCCGCGCCGCCTGACGGCAGCGCCAAGGCGAGCAGCGCGACGCAGAACAGCAGGTTCAAAGTGTAAACTTCGAGAGCTACGGCGGACGACCACAGGAAGGTGGACGCGCCAAGAACGAGTGCGGCGTAAACCCCCGCCGGAGCGCCGCCGAGCCGGGCAGCGACGCGGAAGAAGACCGCGAGCGCCGCCGCCGCCGACAAAACGCTGACAAGGCCGAACCTGAAACCCGCCTCTCCTGTGGGGACCGCCAAAGCGAGTTTTCCCAACAGGGTGACGAGCGGGTATCCGGTGGGGTGCGCGACTCCGAGGTAGTGCGCGGACAACACGAAGTCGGCGCTGTCGCCCCAAGCCATGTCCGGCCTTGCAGACCACAGGAAAAGGGCGGCTCCCGCAAGGTATATCGCCGCAGACAGCGCGCCCGCGCCGCGCGGCTTACTTAGCCACATAGTCGGCCACCACCGTGCGCGCCTGTTTCAGCAGAGAATACGCTTCCCGCGCGCTCCTTATCGAAAACGCTTTTTTTATTATGTACCCCGGACGGAGATAAAATTTCGAGTAACCGCGCCTGAGCAGTTCCGCCAGTTCGGGGCGTTCGAGCCGCCGGGACAGGATGGGCATGTCGCGCGCGCCCGCCGCCATATCGTCCCACACCGAGCGGTCAATCTCGCCTGCGGCCAGCCGCCTTTCGTATTCGCGGGCGCCCGGAAACAGGGAGCCGATGTTGAACACGGCGAAATCGGGAGAAAGCTCAATGGCGCATTCGATAGTTCTTTCTATGTCCTCGCGCGATTCGTCCGGGCCGCCGATCATGAGGAACGCGTTGATAGTCAGGCCCGCCGCGCGGCAGGCGGAGAAAGCCCTGTCGAGGGCGGCGTCTGAGACCGGTTTGTCGGCGGCCTGCCGCGCGCGTTCGTCTCCGAACTCCACGCCGAAAGAGACATTGACGCAGCCCGCGCGCCTGAACTCGATTGCTGCCTCCTCGTCGAGAAGGTCCGCGCGCGTCTGGCACGACCATTTCAGTCCGGCTCCGAGGCGCTTGATGCCGCGCGCGATTTCGATGGCGCGCTCTCGGTTGAATGTGAAAGTCTCGTCGATGACGGACACAAAGCCGTAGCCCTCGCGGGCGGCAAGTTCGATTTCGGCCATAGCGCGCTCGACGCTTGCCGGCCTGTGAGCGCCCATAGACAGGGTTCGGCAGCAGAAGGAACATTGAAATGGGCATCCGCGCGCCGACAGCAGAGTGGTGGTGCGCGTGTTAATGAACGGGTTGAAATAAGCGCCGGGATTGCGCAGCAGGGAGCGGGAAGGGAGGGGGATCGACTCCAGATCGGCCATAGCGGGAGATGGGGTGGCGGTGTCTCCGGGGGCGACTACGCCCGATTCCGGGCCGGGGACGCGTCCGCCGCGAAGAAGCGCGTCCGCGAGCGCGGAGAAGGCTTCCTCGCCGTCGCCGACAATGCCGTAGTCCGCGCCGAGCGCGCGCAGTATGCCGGGGTCGCATGAGACGTGCGGGCCGCCGGCCACGATGGGCGCGTCCAACCTCTTCCTCAGCGCGGAGATGAGCTTGCGCGCCTCGCCGAGCGCAGGGGTCGTAACGCTTACTCCCGTCAGCCTCGGCCTGCGGGACGCTATCAGGTCCGCCAATTCCTCATCGCTTCCGGCGTCCACCTGCCCGTCGAATATCTCGACGCCGAAACCGCGCGCGGACAGCGACGCCGCTATCGAGCACAGCCCCAGAGGCGGGTAATAAAGATAGTAACCCGCCTGCTTTGCCCGCTTTCCGCCGGCGCTGTTCATCTCCGAAAAATCGTATCCCGGAACAGCCAAAGCCACATCTGGAAACGCCATGAATTCATTATAGCAACATCTTGTATTAATGTATAACCCGGCGCGCCTCAATTCCGAAAAACTTTATCCCGCGCGCTTTTTCCGCCGCGCAGGGTTTATTTGACACGCGCGCCGCGCGGCAATACAATGAAAAAATGAATGAAACATCGCAAAAAATCCAACTCCTCATAAGCAATATTGAACGAGTTTTCGTCGGCGGACGGGACACCGTCGAGCTTTCACTCATCGCCCTGTTCTGCGGCGGACATCTTCTCATAGTCGATCTGCCCGGCGTCGGGAAAACCACGCTCGCCAAGGCGATTGCCCGCTCGATTCAGGGCAAAACGAAACGCGCGCAGTTCACTCCCGACCTGCTTCCGGCGGACATAACGGGAGTGAATATTTACATCCATCAGAAAGGCTGTTTCGAGTTCCACCCCGGGCCGGTGTTCTGCAACATACTGCTGGCCGACGAGATAAACCGGGCCACCCCGCGCGCGCAGTCGAGCCTGCTCGAAGCGATGGAGGAGTTTCAGGTCTCCGTCGACGGCGTCACTCATAAGCTCGAACAGCCGTTCATGGTTATAGCGACGCAGAACCCGGTGGAGATACAGGGCACGTTCCCGCTTCCGGAAGCGCAGTTGGACAGGTTCCTAATTTCGGCGGCGATAGGGTATCCGTCGCGCGCGGATGAGGCGCGGATACTGGACGATAGGGCGGAGTCCGACCCGCTGGATTCGCTTGAGCCGGTGATGACTCTGGAAGATGTCGAGCGGGTGAAGAAAGCGGTGTCCGCCGTCCATCTGTCCGAGCCGGTGAAGAACTACGCGCTGGACATCGCCGCGGCGACGCGCGATAGCGATGAAATATTGCTCGGGGCGAGTCCGAGGGCGACGCTCGCGCTGGCGAGGGCTGCAAGATGCGAGGCTCTTTTCAGGGGCCGCGACTTCGTGGCTCCCGAAGACGTCAAGGCGGTGGCGGCTTCAACGCTTGCGCACAGGATAGCGCTGCGGTCGGCCTCCCGTCTCAACCTTGAACGCAACCGCGCCGCCGTCTCCGCCATCGTTGACAGGCTGCCCGCGCCTCGTCCGGGGTGAGAACGTGATCGAACGTCTCGCCGCATTCGGCAGGCTTATCTTTCTCGCTCTCTGGGCGGGACTGCTTTTTCTCATAGCCACGAACATTCAGTCGGGCTGGCTGTACGTCGTCATCTCCTTCATGCTTATTCTTGCGGCGGTGTCGGTGGCTGCCCCGAAATCGGCGCTGCGCGCGGTGTCCCTCGAAGCCGCTCTTCCCGACCTCTGCGAGCGCGGTTCTCCCGCGACCGCCGTCCTCACAATCAGAAACAACTCCCGATTCTCCCGGCACATGCTGAGGATAGAGTCTCTGTCATGTCCGGGAATAAGGTTTGAACCCGACCGCGTGTTCATCGTGTCGCTGCCCGCCCGCTCGTCCCTGACTGTTTCAGCGAGGTTCGTGCCGGAGAGCAGGGGGCGGCTTAAGATGGAGAGAGCGGCGGTCAGTTGCGGCGCTCCTCTTGGGATTTTTACCGCGCGGCGCGAGTTTCCGCTTCGGGCAGTCTCGCTTGCGCACCCCCGAGTGGACCGCGCGGAAGGGGAAGCCCTTGCCGAATACGGCGGACGCGCAGACCCGCGCGCCAACCCCGCGAGATTCGAGCTTCGCGACTCCTATAATTACAGACTTCGGGAATACGTCCCCGGCGACTCGCTCCGCCAGATACACTGGAAGCTCACGGCGCGCGCGGGGGAGCCGATTGTCAAACAGAACGACGGCGCGGCGGTCGAGCACGCCGGGATATTCATAGACAACGACGCCGCGAACTACCCGCCGGGCAGCGGAGAACGGTTCGAACGGCTGCTAGAACAGGCTGCCTCGCTGGCGCATCACCTTGTGTTCGCGCGGGGCGCGGGCGTCTCCATCACGGCGTCCGCAGCTCCCGGCATCACCGTCGATTCGCCGGATTCATGGGAGCGCGCGCTGCGGTGGCTGGCCCTGATCGAGTTGCAGTCCGGGAATTATCCCCTTCAACCGCCCGGCCCGGACGCGGACTTCACGTTTTCCCCGCTCGAACGGACGGAGGCTTCGGGATGAGCGCCGCGCGCGGAGTCTTCTCCGCTCTTAACTCTCCATACCGGCGGCCCGAAGAGGTCGAGCACAACGTGCCCTTGCGCGCGTTCACATGGCTGGCCGTGGTCCTGAGCTTGTGCGTGGCGGCGCGCGACACCGGTCTAATGTCCCCTCTGGCGCTCGGCCTGTCTGCTGTGTCCGCAGGCTACGTCTTCAGCCACTTCAGGCGCATGTATTCCAACTGGTGGATGAAGATTGCGCTCGCCGCTGGAATGGTCGCCGCCGGGTTCATCTACGTCAACCAGATGCTTTTCACCCAGCGAGACCACATCGTCGTTCTCACCGAGATGATGATATTCCTTCAGGCCCTTCACAGCTTCGACCTTCCGAGGCGCAAAGACCTTATATATTCCCTGCTGTCGGCGTTCATGCTGATGTGCGTCGGAGGCGTGCTGAGCCGCTCGCTGGACTTCGGAATTTATCTGGCGGTCTTCATCCTGCTTGCTCTGGCGATGCTCGCGATATTTCACTACAGGGAGACGTCCGAACGAGCGTTGATAATCGGCAACCCGCGCTCGATCGCGGCTGTCGTTGCCCGGCTCGCCATCGCGCTCGCCGTCTGCTTCCCGCTGTTCTTCCCCCTCATCCCAAGATACCGCACATACGCGTTCGCGAACCTCCCGGTTTCAGGCCGACTGAGGGAGGCGGCGCAGAAATTCTCCGGACAGTTGATGTATCCCGACCCGCCGTCTGCGGCAGTCGGGATTGACGCCGGTTTCGGACCGGACGCCCAAGTCGGCTCGGACTTCTCTGCAGAACGGTATCTGGCGGGCGGCGACGCCTATTTCGGCTTCGTTCCCGAACTCGACCTGAACAGCCGCGCGAGGCTATCGGACAAACTCCTCATGCGCGTCAAAAGCCCCTCCGCCGTCTATCATAGAGGCCTCGTGTTCGACACCTTTAAAAACAATTTGTGGATGATATCCGACGCCGAGGGCGAACAGTTGACCCGCAAGGAAGCCTCACCGGTGTTCCGTCTCGACCGCTCCGGCGATACCGAATACCAGTCCGCCTTCATCGGCGCGTCCCTCACTTATCACACCTACTACCTCGAACGCGACATGCCGAATATCATCTACGCTCCTTACCGGCCCGACACCCTTTATTTCCCCGTCGGGTTTATTTTCATGGACGACAATCTGGCAATGAGGGTCCCCGCCGTCCTGCTCGAAGGGACAATCTACACCGCGATTTCGACTACGCCGTCCATAGACCCCGAGACGCTCAGGAAGGTGGCGTTCCCGCCGTGCCCGGATGTGGACGAAAAATACTGCTCCATCGGTTTCATGACGCCGAAGATGCGCGCGCTCGCCCTCGAAATAACCGCAGGCTCAACCTCCGTTCTGGACAAGGTGGAGGCGATAGCGGCGTATCTGGAAAATAATTATGAGTATGACATCGACGCGCCGCCCGCGCCGCCCGGCGCTCACCCCGTTCATCATTTTCTCTTCGAATCAAAGAGGGGATACTGCGAACATTTCGCGTCCGCAATGGCTCTGCTTGCGAGAGCGGCGGGCGTCCCTTCAAGGCTCGTCACCGGCTTTGTTCCCGGCGCGTATAATCCGCTGACAGGCTACTTCGAGGTGCGCGGGACGGACGCCCACGCATGGGTGGAAATCTATTTTCCCATAGTCGGCTGGCTGACTTTCGACCCCACCCCGTCCGGCCCATCCGGGCCTGTGTTCGCCGAAGAAGTCACCCCGATGTCCTTTCTGTACGACCGATACTTCAAAGGAATCGCCGAAGGCGCGCTTGCGGGCGCGGCCCGGTTGTTCTATTCCGCCGCCATCGCCCCGGCATGGATTTCCGCCGCGCTCTCCGCGCTTGCTGTCGCCCTTTGCGCGGGCGCTTTCTTTTTGATATCAGCGCGCCGCAGTCGCAGAAGCGGGCGATTCCCGCTGCCCCCTAACAATCGCTCGGTCGCCAGCGATTACCTTCGCCTGCTGCGAGCCAGACCTGAACTTAGAAACGCCCCTCGCTCGGCGTCGGCGACCGACCTGTCGGTTTTTATCGCCCCAGACGCGCGCGACTCATGGCTCGAACTGGCCGCCCTCTATAACCGCGCCGTTTTCAGTCCGCTGCCTCTCGACGACCGCGACGCCGCCACCGCCCGCTCTCTCGCCGCCACCCTCAAGGCGCGCGCGCAGCGTATGTGAATGTTAAGCTGGAAAGCCAAAGATGAAGCTAATCCGCATTTTTCACCATTGCGGGTCAAAATCATTTATGAATAAGATTCCTCTGAAATTCCTTTCCCAATATCTTTTCACATGATACGCGCCGAAGGCGGAAGCGGAGCTCTGACTTTGGCGCTGACATGAAATGTTTTGAAAGGGTTTTAAGGGAAAACTTTTTCAAAAGTTTTCCCTTAACTCTTACTCTTACTCTTTTTTCTTCTTTTTCTATCCTTTTCCCCAAACGCGCGCCGCTGGCGCGGCGCGTTATCTTGCATCGAACAGAGGATCGCAGAGAAGCGTGTTTGCGGACACCGGGACAGATTTGCCATAGTTCTTTTTAAAAACATCGAGGTCCTGCATGGAAACTTTTCCGTCCATATTGAAGTCTGCCGCGGGGTGATACAGAGCGTCGCCCGCGAAAGAGCCGAACCTGTGTCTTAAAGATTTAAGACTTGCCATTCCGACTGTGGGGCTGCAAGCGGGATTGCCGATCTCGCCGCCGCCGCCGGAATTTCCGACGGGGATTGAGGTTGGCGACACAGACGTCGCGGTTGTCGCGCTGAGACTTCCTGCGGCCTTCAGCGTCACCATGCATTCGCCGGGCGCTGAATCCGCCGCGCACCCCATCACCGCCGACATTGCCGGCTCCCACGTCCCCGCCGGAAACACCGCCCGGATGATGTACTGTTTCGACGCGTCAACACATTCGGCGCATGTTCCCGTTCTCATTTTGAAGAACGGTATATTCCCTATCGCATTCGTCTGCATGGATTTGACGACCGTTTTCGTCGCGGCATCTACCACTTCGACTCTTACACCGGGCAGAGGCGTTTCTACTTTTCCGAACCCCGTCGCCGCCCCCGCCGCCGCGAAACATCCCGGCTCTCCCGCCGCGCATGACTCTATCTCATACTTCGTGAAAGGTTTGCCGAACTCGATCGACACCGGACACACATCAGGGTCAATCGCGCACGGGTCTTGAGTTTCCAACCTGACCGGCGAGGGGGAAACGGCTATCTGCGATTCGCGGCATAAGACCCCGGTGTAGCTCACGCCGAGGTAGTAGTTGCCGGAATAATGAACATCAAGGTTGTTGAATGAAAGAGGTTCTTGTCCGAGTTGTCTGTCATGCGCGCCGGGCATGGGGCTTGCCGTCAGCCTGCCGTAAGGCGTCAAGCAGGATGCGGGGTTCGAACTGGTGCACAGATACACATGATATCCCGCGCCCATTCCGTCGTCATCCGCCGAGTTCGTCCAGCCCGCGCGCGCTCCGTAGTAAGTCGGCGGTATTTCAAACCCTTCCACCGCAACGGGAGGCAGGCATTTTTCGCCCGGTCCGTCGCAGTAACCACAGTTAGGCGCATTCTGCGCGCCGTAAACTGCGCTTTGGTTGCCCGACGGATCCTTTGCCGTCACACAGTACACATACTGCGCATCAGACGTCACGGATTCATCCATATAATTCAGAACCGTCAGAGGCGAAGAGTTGATTTTTGAGAATTTTGCCGCCGAGTTGCATGTCGCCAAGTCTCCTTCGCATCTATGGACGTCGTAAGTGACGGGGTTCTTATCCGACACCGCGCTCCAAGCCGGAGAACAAGAGAACACATCGAATTCCAAAGGAGTATTCATTCGCGGTTTTTCAGGCGGCGTGATGTCTTGAGGAACACATACGACCGGCCCGGAAGTCGCGGGCGCGGGCGTCCACCGGGAAAATTTGTCGAACATGTTGTAAGCGTAAACTCTGTAACAATAGGCGACGCCGTTTGTGAGATGAGCGCCGGAGTCCGTATAGCTTGTCTCACCTCCGGCGGACACCGTTCTGATGGGAATTGCCCCGTTGGGATTCGGCAGTTGGGCGCAGCCGCCATTGATCGCAGGCGCTCGCATTATCTTGTATCCCACAAGTTCACCCGGCGTCGGGTAGTCGCAGTAATCGAAAGTGTCGTATTCGTCCGCGCAAACCTTGTCCCATTCTATTTTACAGGACTGGCCTTCCGGTTCAGCGGTCGCCTTCTGATTTTCAGGCCAGCGGGGCGCTCCATCCGGATCCCCACAAGGAACCAGCACGCATTTGCGAAACAGATACGTCGTGTCAAACAAACTGCAATTTGCCGTCTGGCTTTCGGGGCATGTTCCGGCAGCCTTGCAATTATCGCAAGCCTCCACCCAGAAACACCATTCATTTTCTTCACTGCCGAAAGCGGTGTCGTTGGAATACGACATCGGATTCGGAACCGACGGCTGGGCGATTAGAGAGAAATTCAATTTCGAATAGCCGACAGGGCGGCCCTGAGCATCCGCGCCACATGATGAAAGCGTTGCTTTTTGACAATAATAGATATTGTATCCGCCGCCTCCGGCCAGATCAGACTCGGAGCCGGGCTCCCAGTTGACATTTATGCCGTAACTGCCGACCTGACAAACGACTGAAGGCTCTATCTTCGCCGGAGGTTTTAGGTCTTGAGTCGCGCAGGTGGCGGATGTCCATCCTGATTTGTTGTCGCCGACATCGATAGCCCTGACTTCATAACTGTATGTAGTAGCGTTGATGAGGTTCGGATCGTCAAACGAGTTGGGAAGAATGGTGGTCGTGTTCAACTGAACTCCGCCTCTTCTGATGTCGAAACCGTAAAGAGACGGGTCTGAGGTCTTGTCGGCCGTCCATGAGCAGTAGCATTTTTTTTCATGCCCTATCGGGGTGGAGCAGGTGAACTCGGCGGGAGCAACCGGGGCCACCCAGTCTTCGGGCGCGCAGACTGCGGAAGTCCATTGCGAGGGCGGAGCTTCTTGACATATGGGATGCGATGAGGAGTTCACTGCAGAAAAATAAAAATATCTCGGATGTCCGTTGAGTTCAGAGTCCGGGATGTTAAATGTTTTCGAATACGCAACTGAGCCGTTTTCAGGAAAGTTATCAGGGCCGGACAAAGACTCCACAAGGGTCGCCGTGTTCCTGTCGTTGACGGTGTTGTAATAGACGTTGTAATAGCTTACAAAAGATTTGTCAGGCGAAGGAAAAATATCAAAAACGCAGTCGTTGCCGGCCGCCGGAATGGTCGTCCCCTGTCTTATGCAGGTCGAGGTTGACCCCGCGCCGCCCGTCTTGCAGATGGAGGATTTCACAATAGGCGGAGCCGGCCTGCCGCACGGGCTACTCGTTACGCTTCTGTTGTCTTTGATCATTTCAAGGCTTGGGGTGGTGTCTGTCCTGAAATACGGGACGCCCCCCGTTAACTGAAGCTTGCTTGTCGCAAACAACATCCGCGCGCTTTTGCTCGTCGAGCCGAGCAACGTCTTTCCGTTGGGCAGGGCGTTCTTGGCTATGAATCTCAGTTCGCTGTTGGTGTATCCTATTTTCAACTTAGTCTCTGTGTCGGTTCCCACGAAAATCTTGCAAGCCAGCGGGTCCGGCGTGTTCGGGTTGGTGACGCAGTCGCCGTTCCAGAGAACTTTTGCGAGGTTCGGGTCTATAGCTTCCATTTTCGGAGAGAAAGACAGCGTGAACGCATTCGGATAATGCGTGTCCGCAATATTCATATCATCGATGTCGGGATTGAAGAAATGCATGCTATACATTTCAATCGCTCCCGAACCCGATAGAGGCGGCTGTCCGCCAAGCTTTATCTTGGCGCAAACCACATCGTCCGTCGGCAGTTCTCCGTATCCCTTTCCGGCGCTGGCGGAAAATCCATGTGTATCAACTATCTGCCAACCTGAAACGACGGACTGAACTCCATTTTCGTCAGGCTCTCCACAGGTGTCTCCCGTGGGGTCGTTGACTGTGTAAGCGGTTCCGCAAGTCGGAGCGCCCGGTTGGTTTACTGAACAGCGCTCATAACTTGACATCATTGTACAGTTGTTCGTCGCCGCTGTTTCGTAAAAGTTGTTCCATGAAGTCACGCTTGAGCAGGACACATTGTCTAGGCTGGGAAGTTGTGATGTGACGTTGCCTCTGCTGTCCGCCGCCACGATGTAATATGTGATGATATCTCCGGGATCTGTCCCTGCTAGATTAATTTCTCCTTTGAACTTGCCGGAAGCTGAATCATAACTCATCGTTACAGGCGGCCCGGTATTAGCTACCTCGTTCACATAGTAGTAGAGCTTGGGATTGCCTTGTTTCAAACAGTCCCCTGTTCCGTTCGGGTTGGGTATGCATGGGGGATTGGGAGAGATGGCCGGGTCGGGCCTGCTCCACCATTCGGATATCTCGCAGTCCGTCCGGTCGCAGTTGTCGCCGCAGCAGACCTGTATCTGTTCCCGCCCTTCAATAGTCGCGTACACCGTCATTATGGCGCCCGGAAGCGCCGATGAATTGACTATATCTTTTATGACAGGCGTTCGTGGCATCGAAGGTATGCCTAACTCGAATATCAAGTCGTCAGCAAACGCCGCGCGCGCGCCGCACAACATCATTGCCGCGGCAGCTATAACGGCAAATGCTACGAATCGCGCTTTCCGGCTTGTTTTCGATTGTCTATTCATCAGTCATGTCCTCCGTTTTGCGGCGACGGGCTTCTTTCACTCCCCGCGCGGCGCCGTCTGTTTTTTGCTCTTCCCCTACCGGCCCGCGAACAGCGCTGAGAACACGTTCAGCCGCGCCGGATTGACAAACGAAAACAAGGTTGCCTAGTAAATATATATCAAAATTGTTGCCAACTTGCGACAAACACCCCTAAAAAGAAATCGTTTATTCAAGCCTATATTTTTTGCCGCTCTTTTTCGGTTTTCAAGATTAAAGGCCAAACTGTGACTTTTTTGCCACTAGGCCTGCGACTTTTTTGTCGCAAAAAATAGAGAAATAAGCGCAGAAAAGACAAAAAAGCCAATGAGATGCCTCCGGCGGCCAAAGAGAAACTTTTGAAAAAGTTTCTCTTTGGAATCTCTTCAAAACGTTTCAATGGTCGTCGGGAGTGAATCGCTAACGCGCTTCTCCTCCCGACGCCCCATGTAAAATCGTAATCGTAGGGGCGGGGCTTGCCCCCGCCCTTTTAACATTTCGGGCGACCCGACGGGTCGCCCCTACGGGCACGACGCCGCCAACCGCCATGAACAAGATATCTCTGAAAACATCATTCCCAATATCTTTTCATATGATACGCGCCGAAGGCGGAAGCGAAGCCCCGCCTTCGGCGCTAGCATGAAACGTTTTGAAAGGGTTTAAGGGAAAACTTTTTCAAAAGTTTTCCCTTAAATCTTTTCCATAACTCCGCATTTTGCCCCCCACGCGCCGGAAGCGGTTTGCTATACAAAAGGAATTACAGATTATATAATTCTTAGAATTATTATAGAAAGAACAGACGGTTGGGAAGAAAAGAGTATGGGATCGGCGGGAGAAGGCGGAAGCGAGAGCCTCCGAAAGAGCGCCGGAGCGGAGCCGTCTTTCAAGCGTCGCGGAGGTTTTGAATGAAGAAACTGAAGCTGTGGAGAACCCCGGAATCCAGAAACAAGGTCGTGGGCGTCGCGCTGGGGCTGTTGGTGGGAGTGGTCGCCGGGCTGTTGCCGCACCCTAAGGCGGCAGACCTGCCGGGCGTTGGGGTGGCCCATGAACTGTTGAAGAGTTTCGAGCACAAGGCGTACGACCAGAGATTCCGCACGAGAGGCCCGCTGCCGGAAGAAAAAGTGTCGCGGGACATCGTGTTGCTGGACATAGACGACGACAGCTACGAGTGGCGCACATGGCCGTTCGACAGGACGATATGGAGCGAGATAGTGACGGCGCTGGGAGCCGAGGGCGCGGGCGCGAGGATGGTTCTGTTCGACGTGTTTTTCTTCGACCGTTCAGGTCCGGCGTTGAACCCCGGCGTGGCCGACACGTTTTCGAAGAAATTCGAGACTCTGGCCTCGACCGTTCCTGAGGAAACAGAGTGGGACCAGAACGTAAAAATGAAACTGTACGAGATTTCGGACAGGCTGACTGGGCCGGTCGAGGAAAAAGACATCAAAGAGATGGTGGCGGAGCTTGACGCGATCACGGGCGACCCGCAGTTCGCAAGGTTCTCCGAGGCGTACAACGACGCGGCGCTGTACCTGTTTGAGAACTCTACGCTGGACGCGCTGGCTCCGGACAGGGACGCGATTCTGGCGGACTCGATACAAAGGGCGGGCAACGTGTTGCTCGGACAACTCGCCAACAAGGAAGAGGAATCCGCATACAAACGGGACGACATATTGTATGACCCGGACGCGAGGGCGATGTTCCTGAAGTTCATCGGCATGACCGACAGGACGCAGACGGACAATCAGGCCGAGGTTGAATTGAACAAGGCGCTGCGCAACCTGAGGCCGGGCGATTTCGAGTGGCTGCTGGAAAAAAGCGGCGAGAAGCAGTCCGGCGCGCGCAAGCCGATACCTTTCAGCGACAAGGAAAAAGAGCTGGTCATGGCTGAACTGGCAAAGGTGCGCGCCCAGACGGATTACGGAATGGGCGTGAATGAAAGATTTAAAGCGAAGATAAGGCCCGACAACCCGGTTCCGGCGAAGAGCGTTTTGGACGAGTACATCGACGTGGTTCAGTTCCAGACGGTTATGCCGATGTTCGGGGACGGCTCGGCGGGAGTGGGATACGTTCTGCCCGAACTGCAGAAGGACGGCGTCATACGCATGATGTCTCCCGCGCTGAACTTTGACGACACGCTTTATTTCCATATATCCTTCCTCGCGGCGATGCATTATCTGGGCGTTCAGAACGATGACTTGGATTTCTATCCGGAAAAAATCGTCATAAGGAACGCTACGTTTCCCGGAAGCGAAAAGAAGACGACTATAACGATGCCGCTGGATGAAAAAGGCACGCTGCTTGTGAACTGGGCGGGGGCGTTCCTGCAGCCGAACACATTCATACACCGCAGCGTTAGAAAGATTTACGAAGACGCGGTTAAATACAACATCCTAAAGAAGAACGAGGCGGGCGCGCCGCTGGCGCAGCACGAAGCGGCAATTCTGGAAAGCCTCGACGCCGAGGAAGCCAAACGAGTGACCGAGGAGTTGGAGTTTTTTAGGGAAAAGGTGATTCTGATAGGTTTGACGGCGGCTGGCACGCACGATCTGAACCCGGTTCCGTTCAATCCGAGGGACCCCCTCGTAGGCATGCACGCCAACGCGGTGAACACGATAATCAAAAGCCTGTTCATCAAAAGGGCCGCGTTCTGGGAGGTCTTTGCGGCGGTGGTGGCGATGTCCGCGCTGGTGGGTTTTGTCGGCGGCGCGGCGAAACAAGCCGTCGGCGGCGCGGTGGCGGCGGGAACAATCGTCGCGTACGCCGCGGCAACCCAATATCTGTTCGGCTCCGCGATGATATGGGCTCCCTTCGTGTCGGTGGTCGCGGCGATCTCGCTCTCCTACCTGCTGGTGGTGGTCTACAGGTACATGACAGAGGGCAAGGAAGCGAAAAAGATGAAGTCGATGTTCTCCACATACGTGAATCCGGAGGTCGTGGAGACGCTGATACATCACCCGGAAAAGCTGAGGCTTGGCGGAGAGAAGATGGACCTGACGGCGATGTTCGCGATGGCGTACGGGCCGGGGCTTTCGGAAGCCGAGTCGCCGGAGGAGCTTGTCGACAGGCTGAACGAATATTTTACGGCGATGACGGCGAAGATATTTGACAATCAGGGAATGTTGGACAAGTACGAGGGCGCGATAATTATGGCTGTGTACGGCGCGCCCATTCACTACGAGGACAACGCGGTTAAAGCCTGCTACGCGGCGCTGGACATGGTGAAGGCCAACGACGAGCTTCTCAAGAAATGGGAGCAGGAGGGAAAGAAGCCGATACGCACTATGGTCGGGCTGAATTCCGGCCTGATGATAGCCGGGAACATGGGGTCGGAGTCGAGGTTCAACTACACGATAATGGGCGACGCGGTCAACCTCTCGGCCCGTCTTCTGGGAGCCAACAAGCAATACGGCTCGAGCCTGATGATAAGCGAGTTTACGCTGGAAAAAGCGAAGGATTTCGTGATAGTGAGGATGTTGGACAAGATGCGGGTGGTCGGGAAACTGGAGCCTGTTAAAGTATACGAGTTGCTGGGCAGGACGGACGAAGGGCTGCCGGAGGATGTGGCGGAGTGCGCGAAACGTTTCGCGGAGGCGTACGAACTGTATCTGGAAATGAAGTGGGACGAGGCGAAGGCCGGGTTCCAGAGGGCGATGGACGCCCGGCCCGGAGACGGCCCAAGCAAGGTGTACATGGCCCGTTGCGACGATTACAAGGCCACCCCGCCGCCGGTCGGCGATGACGGCAAGTGGGACGGCGTGTACGTGATGACCAAGAAATAGCCGCGGCCTGCGCCGCATAATGCCGGAATCACTGGAGAACCTCGATGAAACTAAAACTTCCGCACAAGGCTGAAGACAGGAACAAGATAATCGGCCCGTTCATAGGGCTTGCGATGTCCGCTCTATTCATCGCGCTGTTCGCGTCCGGAGCTTTAGATACGATAGGGAACCTCGACCTAGACGCGAAGTTCAAGGTGCGGCAGAGATTCGAGAAGCCGCCCGTGAACAGAGACATCCACAATGTGCTGATCGACGACTCGACTCTCGATTGGGAGGGCGCGTACCCTGACGACCCGATATATTACGTGGACGTGATAAACGGGCTTGGGCTGGACAAACACGGAGCGCTCGCCACTCTGTTCGCTATCGACTACTCGCGCCCCTTCGGGCGCAAGGTGGACATCGACGTCCGGGAAGGGTTCTCAGGGGCCACTGAGCAGATATCTCAGATATTGTTCTACAACCTCGAATTGAAGTTCGGCATGATGGAGAAGATAGGGACGTACAGAGATTTTCTCGACGACCCCGAAGCTCCGTCGTACGCTGCGGATCTGGCTCCCAGATTCGAGGAGATTGTTTTCGACGAGGAGCTCGGGAGCGTGTCCGGCCTGATGGAACAGGTGGCCGGGTTCGCCGGGCACAACATGCATCTCAACGAGCTTGCGCCCGACCGGGAGAAGGCGGTTGGCCGCGCGGCGGCCTCCGCTCGCAATGTCTATTTCGCGTTCAGCGCGAAGAACTATCTGCCGACCCCACACGAGCCGAAAGACCTGAAACTGGACAAGAAAACGCGCGCCGTCTTCGAGCGCGTGCTATCCTACCCCACCCGCAACAAGCCGGACAACCCTGCCGAAGCGCTCGTGTTCGACGCCTACCAGAATCTTGATTTGCGCGACTTCGACTTCCTTCTCGAAGGCGAAGGCGAGCCTTTCGAGGGCGCTGTCGCAAAAAGGATTGCCGAAGACAGAAAGAGGAAGTCAGAAGAGCTTTATAACTTCCACAAGCAGAACTCGCCGCCGATGAGCGCGAAGGTTCTGAAGACCGACGCCTACGCGAGGAGCCTGTTTGAGAAAGCGATGAAGTCCGACCCGCCGCCGGCCCCCCCTTCCATGGAAGCCCTCGCGCTCGAAGCGTACCAGTCTCTGTCGGCGAGCGATCTGGACTACCTGATGGGCAAAGAGGGGACGCCTTTCGAAGACGCGATAAACGACAGGCTTCTGAAGGACAAAGTGCTGCGCATGGCCGGCGCCGAGCAGAAGGAGGGAGAAACCGAGGCGGCTGAAAAAGAATACTACGTCTTCGATATTCCCCCCGGACTTGAAAACGCGTTCCCGCGGCTCAACAAGGTCAATCCCGTGCAGCCGGAAATCGGGATGAACACCGCCGGTCAAGGCCCGCAGAGGGCGGAGTTCAGCAGAAGAGACGGCACGCTGCGGATGATCGCGCCCGTGTATGTTTATGAAAACAAACTGTATCCCCACGTGGATTTTCTCATCGCTCTGAAATATCTGAAAGTAAAACCGGAAGATGTGTTGCTGAAAAGAAATAAAATCGTCCTCAAGAACGCGACGCTTCCCGGAGCTAAAAGCGGGACCGAGGACATATCCATCCCGCTGCTTCCCGGCGGCAAGATGCTGGTCAACTGGGCGGGCATCTGGGCGGACACCACGCTGTTTGACACGGACAGCTTCCTGAATTTCTACTCCACCCTCGGACGGCACAGCATCCTTGAGCGGGGAAGAGCGAACGCGAAGATTCCGCCGGAAGAGCAGACCGACCCGCTGCAAGAGGACGAGGCGAAGATTTACGAGAGCATCGTCAAGACCGGGGAAGCGGCGACTCTGGACGAAAAGATAAAGGCTCTCAAGGACAAGATAATAATCATCGGGCTGACGGCGGAAGGCACTGCGGACATGAACCCGACGCCGCTCGAACCGAGATATAAAATTCTCGGACTGCACGCAAACGCGATAAACACCATAGTTGAAAGGCTGTTCATTGACAAAGCGCCGTTCGTCTGGGTGGCGCTGATATTCGTGGTTCTGGGCGCCGGGCTGGGATTCTCCGGCGGCGCGGTCAGGCACACAAACCCGTTCTTGGTGGCCGTCATAAACTTCTCAATCATGCTGTTCGTGGCGGCTGCTTACTTCGCGGCGGCTAACTATCTTTTTATTGCCAAGCGCATAGAAATCCCCGTGTTCGCCGCTATCGGGCTGATAGCGGCGACGTTCCTAAGCGTCTTCATCTACCGCTTCCTCACCGAAGAGAAGGAAAAGAAGAAGATGAAAGGCATGTTCTCGACTTACGTGAACCCGCAGGTCGTCGATTCGCTTCTGGCGGACCCGGACAAGCTGAAACTCGGCGGCGAGAGGACTCGAGCGTCAGTGTTCTTCTCCGACGTAGCAGGGTTCACCTCAATATCCGAAGCTCTGACGCCCGAAGAGCTGGTTGAGTTGCTGAACGAATACCTGACGGAGATGACGGCGATACTCATGCAGTACGGCGGCACGCTGGACAAGTATATCGGCGACGCGATCGTGGGCATCTTCGGCGCTCCCATCCCCTTCCCAGAGCACGCCAAGAACGTCTGCTACAACGCGCTGGACATGCAGGCGAAGATAGCCGAGATGCGGGAGGTGTGGAAGACTCAGGGCAAACATCTTCTGCAGGTGCGCTGCGGGGCGAACACGGGCGAGATGATAGCGGGCAACATGGGTTCCACAAACCGCTTCTGCTACACCGTCATCGGCCCGGAGGTGGACTTCGGCGAGCACATGGAATCGTCCGGAAAGCTCTACTCCACCCAGACCACGATAAGCGAGTTCACGCGGGCCGAGGCGGACGAGTTCATAATCGTCCGGTTCCTCGACATACAGATCAGTTCGGCGTATAAAAATCCGGTGAAGATATACGAACTGCTCGCCAAGAAGTCCGACGGCCTGCCGGACATCAAGCTCGAATGCTGCGACCTGCACGAGGACAGCGTGCTGTTCTATTTCCAGAGGCGGTTCGACGAGGCGGCGGAAAAGGCCGCCCGGATATTCGACATATTCCCGGAGAAACCCGTTGGAGACGCGACATCGGCGCTGACGGCCGCCGCAAAACAGGCCGTCGATCTCTACAGACAGGGCAAATATAAGGAATCGGCAAAGCTGATGAGCAAAAGCATCAACTCGAAGTCGTATCCGCCGGAGCGGCTCGAAGAGGAGACGGTCAAGTTCCTCCACCCGACGTGCATGCAGTTCGTGCGGATAGCCGAGGCGAAGGCCGACCCGCCGGACGCCTCGTTCGACGCGATTCTGGCTGAAGCCACTCACAGGAAAGACCTGAAGTTCTAGCGCGCCGCAGTATCGACGTTTCAAGCGGCGCGGACTATCATCATAAAAAGCGCTCGACCGCTTCGGCGGCTGGCGCGGTCGCCTATCGGGGGTTCTCTTAATGGCAAAACGAGCCATCATGATCGGCATCGACGGATGCCATCGCGACACTCTCTACCGCCTCATCGACGAAAAGCAGGTTCCTTTCTTCAACTGGATGGCCGACAACGGCGTCAGGGTGAAAAACGCGGTCACCATGTTCCCGTCCACCACCGCATCCTGCTGCGCCACTCTCTACACCGGGAGCTGGTATCGCAGCCACGGCCTCCTGAACAACGAGTGGGTAGACAGGTTCGCCGACCCGCCGCGCGGCCGCTCATACATCGAATGCCTTTACGAGGCCCTGCTCTCCTTCGACAAAAAACTGTTCGGCCTGCCGACCATTCTGCTGCCGGACAGGAACGAGGGCGGCCAGATCAACAACGACCTCTGCCCCGACCATCCCACGATCTACGAAGAGATGACGGCGGCGGGAAAAATTTCATACACGTTTTTCCACTACATCGGAAAAGGAGCGACGGTGTGGGCGCGCCCGGCGAGGACGGACATGCTCCGCTACGGCATGATCGAACAGTACGGCAAACCATACCAGATGTTCGACAAGATGATGGCGACTCGCGCTATTCGCCTTATGCGCAAGCGCCCCGCGGACCTGCTGGCGATCTACTACGGCGGCAACGACGGCCACAGCCACCGGCACGGCGTCCCCGGTCAGGAAACCTACCTCCGGGACTTCATAGACAAGGAACTGACGAGATTAAAAACCGCTCTCGAAGCGATGTTCCCGCAGGACGAACTGTATTGGTCTGTGTGCGCCGACCACGGGCAGTCCAACTTGGACAAGGAAAAACATCTCGAACGCTGCATGTGGATCGAAGATTTCTTTCCACAGTTGCGCGCCGCCGGTTTCGAGAAGATGGACAGGGGGCTGTCCCGCAACGAACTCGGCGGGTTGGACGTCATCGGGACTCTCGGCCACGGGGCCGGAGCCGGCTTCTATATCAAAAACAGAAAGACTGGCGACTGGAAAACCCCGCCCGATTTTGCGTCCGACATCGTCCCGGCTCTGAACAATTTCATGAAGGCTTCTGCCGGGCTTGCTCCTTTCGGGGATTACAAATTCAAAGGCTATCTGGACTTCCTTCTGACGCGGACTCGGTTCGACGAGCCGTACCGGGTGTACGTCAACAAGCCGCCGTACGACGCCGCAGGGGAACTGGTCCCGCTCGAAGAGCATTTCAAGGGCGGAGACCCGGCGTACGTTAAACCCGTCGAACGACTCCGGGGCATCGACAGCCCCAAGGGGCCGGACATCGTGTTGCTTCTTGACTACTGCGAAAATCGTTTCAACATAAACACCGTCGAGGGTTTCCATCCCGGACAACACGGCTCGCTATGCCCAGACGACTCCTACGTGCCGATGCTGTTCGCCGGCCCCGGAGTGATAAGAGGCGAGCTTCCAGAGGCGTTCACCATCAACTGGTCTCCGACGGTCGCGAGCATGCTGGGAGTGAAGATGCCGCGCGCGGACGGCGCTCCGCTGCCCATCTTCGGCAACGGGAAAGGAAGCGCGCGGTGAGCGCGCTGGGAGAAGAGGCGCGGCGCAGATACGCCCGCCATCTGATGCTCGACCGCGTGGGCGAGACCGGACAGGCGAAACTGCTGTCGGCTCGCGTGCTTGTCGTCGGCGCGGGCGGATTAGGCTCTCCCGTCATTTTTTATCTCGCAGCCGCGGGCGTCGGCCTCATCGGAGCAGCAGACTCCGACACGGTCGATATCAGCAACCTTCAAAGACAGATTCTTCATTCAACGCCCGACATCGGCAGGCTCAAGACCGATTCGGCCCGCGACACCGTCGAAGCGCTCAACCCGGATGTGAATCTAGCGCCCGTCGCCGAGCGCATAACCCCCGACAACGTAATGGAAATCCTTTCCGGTTACGACATCGCGGTGGACGCGTGCGACAATTTCCACACGAGATATCTCGTGAACGACGCGTGCGCGCTCCAGCGCAAGCCGTTCGTCCACGGCGGGGTTTTCCAGTTTGAAGGCCAAGCTTCGACTTTCATCGCGGGCAAAGGACCTTGCTACCGATGCTTGTTTCCGACGCCGCCTGATCCGGAGATTATTCCTAGAGGAAATGAAATAGGCCTGCTGGGGGTCGTGCCCGGAACAATCGGACTGATTCAAGCGACCGAGACGGTCAAGCTCATTCTGGGGTTGGGAGATTCTCTCGTCGGCCGGCTGCTGATGTACGACGCCCTGAAAATGCGTTTCAGAGAGCTTAATATCCGGCGCGATCCCGGCTGCCGCGTGTGCGGCGAGCGGCCTTCGATAACGGATATCTCCCCCGGCGAGCAGTCTTATATCCAGCCTCGACTCGCCCCGCGCTCAAGCGCTGATTAATCCTGTTAAATACAACCGGGAGTGGTTTTAGCGGCCGAGTTCGAGTCGATGATTCAACCCGAATTCGTCGATAGAGCATACGAACCGGGGCGATTTTCATAGCGGCGAACTGCTTTGTTGCCGCCGCATTTTTTTGTTCTGTAGGGGCGCGGTTTCCGCGCCCAATAACTACGACAATTTGGGGCGGGGCAACCCCGCCCCTAATTCAAAAATGCGTCTTTCGCCTTGCATTTCATCCGCTCTGAACAATCGCTCCGAATCCTAATGACGGATTCGGGTTCAACGATGTATATCTACCTTTATTCGATTTTCCGGTTTTTTTCGTGAAAAAATCGGGTTAGCCTGAACCGCCAGAGGCATCTCACTTGCGTCTTCATCCAAAAAAAAACAAACAGCCCCCGGTGTTAAACGGGGGCTGTGGGAATTACTTGTTTATGCCGCTATGCGCGCCGTCAGGTCACTGTCCTGCGGGCGGAGCCGGGGGCATGGGCGGAACTTCGGGCGTCTTCTGAACGCCGACTTTATCCAGCTTGTCTTTGTGGAGCACGAAATTCTTCTGCTTCTTCAGAGCTTCGACAGTATCTTCGGAAATCTTCTCTTTTTTCTCGGCCAGCATCTTCTGTTTGATGCCTTCCTTGACTTCCTCGAACGGGGTGGCGTCGACTTCCGTCTTGTCGTCGGCGATAACGATGTGCCATCCGAAGCGGGACTGGAAAGGCTCGCTTATCTGTCCTTTATTAAGAGCGAAGGCGACTGATTCGAATTCGGGAGCCATCTGGCCGCGATCAAACCAGTCGAGGTTTCCGCCGTTGGCGCTGCTGGGGCATTTTGATTTCTCTTTGGCTACGGTTGAGAACGTATCCGGAGCGGCGACAACTTTCGCGTGCAGCGCGCGCGCCTCCTCCTCCGTGTCAACCAGTATATGTCTTGCTTTCATCTTGCCGCTTGAAAACTCGGCTTTGTTCTCGTCGTAGTATTTCTTAACCTCTTCGTCGGAGACGGCGACTTTCGCCACTTGCGGCTCGATTTCTTTCGTAAAGTATGTCTGAGCAAGTATCTGATTGATGTAGAAATCAATCATTGCTTTGGTTTCAGGGTCTTTGTCATAGCCTTTTTCGCGGGCGGCGGAGGCGAGGGCCATGAACTCGGCCACTTTGGAAACCAACTGTTCTTTCTGCGCCGGGTCCTGAAGCTGCTGCTGAACCATCGGGGCGAGGTGCGGAATCGCGTAGTTAAGATCTTCAGCGGTAAGTTTTCCGCCGTCGAACTCGGCAATGACCGTAGGGGCGTCAGCGCCCTGTTTAGCCGGGTCCGCGGGAGTCTTCTTACAACCTGCGGATAGGGCGATAAACGGAGCGATTACACAACAAATGACAAGCTTCTTGGACTGTTTCAAGGCGTCAGCCTCCAATGTTGGATTGTGGGTCGCCGTCGGGCGGCTCAGTTGAGTTGCGAGAGCCTTTCCATCGGGCTGATAATGTTGGTTATTTTAATGCCGAAGTTCTCGTCGACTACGACCACCTCGCCGCGCGCGACGAGTTTGCCGTTGACCATGATGTTTATCGGCTCGCCCGAAAGGCGGTTAAGCTCCACCACCGAACCGGGGCCGAGGTCGAGAACTTTCTGTATGGCCATTTCAGTTCTGCCGAGTTCGACGACCACCTGAAGCGGCACATCGAGAAGAGTTTCAATGTTTTTAGTCGCAAAATCCGGATGGGAGATTGCGGCGGGCGCGGCTGCGTGTGCCGCTGACGCTGCGGGCGCGGCTGCTATGGGAGCGGGAGCCGGAGAATCGTCCAGCATGGCCGCTAAATCGTCTCCGCCGAAATCGTCCATAGCGGGAGGCGGGGGCGCAGCAGGCGCGGACTTCGCGGGCGCCGGGTCGTCCAGCATCCCTTCAAGTCCGGCCAAATCGTCCGCCGTCAGTTCCTCGACCGCGCCACCGCCTTCAGCGGGGCCTTCCGTCGGGTCCTGCACTTCAGCCAACAACGCGTCTATTTCATCCTGATTCAGGGTGGGGTCGCCCATTTATCTCTCCTCCCGGCCTCTACCGCGCGATTGTTTATTTATTGAATCGGTTGCGATAATTCGATTGCTCCGATAATATTATTGTTGCAATTTTAACTATTATATCAGAATAAGTAAAGCCGGAAATAAAAAATAATAAGCTAAAAAAAGCGTGTGGACGGGGTGTTTTTTGCCCCCTCCAGACGAATTGACGGAGATTGCCGGTCATGGAGATGAACGATATTCTGGAAAAAGCGGTTCAGATGGGGGCGTCGGACGTGCATTTCGCCCGCGGGCTTCCACCTGTGTTCAGGATCGGCGGCAGACTGACCCGCGTCGGCGAGGAAAAGCTCGAATGGGACATGACCAAGAGGCTGATTTTTTCCATAATGTCCGACGAGCAGAAGCACCGGCTGGCGGATGAAAAGGAAATCGACTTCTCTCACAGCATAACGGGCGGAAGATTCAGGGTTAACGCTTTTTACGACAACTACGGCGTCGCGGCGGTGATGCGGGTTATTCCGCCAAGGCCGCCCGACATGAAAGCCGTGCTGATGCCGCCTGTGGGATTCCACTTGGCGCGGATGAAAAGCGGGCTTGTTCTTGTGACCGGCCCCACCGCCAGCGGCAAATCCACCACGCTCGCAGCCATGGTCGACCTCATCAACCGAGAGCGAGAGGCGCATATCATCACGGTCGAGGACCCGATTGAGTTCCTGTTCGACAGCGAGAAAGGTCTTGTTCACCAACGCGCTGTCGGCCCGAACACCAACTCTTTTTCATCCGCGCTTCGGGCCGTCCTCAGGGAAGACCCCGACGTGCTTCTGGTCGGCGAGATGCGCGACATGGAGACGATGATGGCGGCGGTGACGATAGCCGAGACCGGCCCGCTGGTGCTCGCCACCCTTCACACCGTCAACGCCGCCCAGAGCATCGGCAGAATCGTCGAAGTTTTCCCTTCCTACCAGCAGCAACAGATACGCTATCAGCTTTCGGTGACTCTCAAGGGGGTCATCTCGCAGCAGCTTGTGCCTCGCGCGGACAAACCGGCCAGAATCGCCGCCCGCGAGATTCTCGTCGTCACTCCCGCCATTTCCAACCTCATTCGCGACGGACAGATACACCGCATACCCGAAGCCATCCGCGCCGGAGCCGACCTCGGCATGATCTCGATGGACGATTCTCTGCTTTTCTACTTTAAAAAAGGAATTATCAGCAAAGACGACGCTATTTCCCGCGCGTCCAATCCGGACGCTATGCGGGCCGCCGTCGAGGGGTGAATCCATGACTCTGGACATTTCGGAGCTGAAGGGCATTGAGCTGTTCGCGCAGTTCAAGGACGACGAGCTTGCCCGGTTCGCTCCCGTCATTGAAAAAATAGAGCTGTCTTCCGGAAGGAATCTATTCGTCGAGGGAGACCCCGGCGATTCTCTGTGCATAATAGTCAGCGGCGCGATCCGGGTATACAAGACCATAGATTCGATGGCGGGAGAAGAAAAATCGCTGGCCCTGCTCACCGCGGGCGCATATCTCGGAGAGATGACGCTTCTGGAAGGTTCTCCCCGCTCGGCGTCGGCCCGCGCGGAGTTCGACTCCGTTATTTTTAAAATCACGCGCGAGAACTTCATCCGCCTGTTGCGCGAATACCCACAGGCGGCAATCAGGTTTTTCGTCTCTTTCATGAACGTCCTGTCCGAGCGGCTGCGAAGAACCAACGAGGAGCTTGTCGTGCTGTACGAGATAGGCAAAGTGGTGGGAGCCGCCCCGCCGATCGACCATCTCCTTGAAGGGGTTCTCCGACCGCTGGTCAACACCGTGAAAGTGGAAATGGGCGCGGTCTTCGTTCTGAATGAAATCACCGGAAAACTTGAGTGCAAACACGCCGTCGGACAAGGCTCTTCCGACATGCTCAATGTAAAAATCCGAGAAGGCGAAGGAGTCGTCGGAAAGGCCCTCGCCGAGCAGGAGACGCTTTGCGTCAGGAATTTCGACAATGCCCCGGAGTGCGCCGGGTTGCCCAGACTCGGCTTCGAGCGGCCCGACATGCTGATAGCGCCTCTGGCGCGGGCCGGACGCCCTTTCGGCGCCCTGCTCCTCGCCCAGCGTCTCGACGGCAAGGGCTTCGACAACGCCAACATCAACCTCATCAACGGCGTCGCCTCTCAGGCCGCCGCCGCCATCGAGGCTGCTCTCTTCCAGCAGGATACCGCCGCAAGGGAAAACTTCGATAGAAAATCAATTATGTTTTAGCAAAACATGATGCGTTAAGGGAAAACTTTTAAAAAAGTTTTCCCTTAAAATCCCTTTCAAAACATTTCATGCTAGCGCCGAATGCAGAGCTTCGCTTCCGCCTTCGGCGCGTATCAAGTGAAAAGATATTGGGAAAGAATTTTCAATGGAATCCAATTTATAAAAGATTTCCTGATTCCCCCTGAAACTCATATAGTGGTAAAACCTAAAAAAGCCACGTTTCACTTAACAAATATCTTCTCGAGGCGCATAGATTTTGGAGTGCGGCGATTCATCGCCGCTTTAATCGCGATCAACGCTGACAAGAGCCGGGAATTAATTCCCGGCTCCGGGATGGTTCACATCGCTGGGAAAAGCGGCGATGAATCGCCGCGCTCCAAAGTCCCGCTCGCCGCGATAAATATCTGAGTTTCAGGGGGACTCAGGAAAGATTCTACCCATTGTGCCGGGTGGAGCCCACAACCCAGTTGTGGGCGATGGCGTGGCGGACGGCAAGGTTTGTTTAGATGTCGCAGGTTCGGGTTTATAATATGGTCGGGCGGGAGAGGTTGTGGCGGCTAGGTTGATGGCATGGGGAAGATTGCCCGTAGCACAAAGGAGTTAACGTTATGAAAGAAATGACGAGGCGGGAGTTTTTGAAGGGGATGGCCGCAGCGGGAGCGGGTGTGGCGGCGGGGATGGCGGCATGGCCGTTCGGCGGCGCCCGCGCGAGCGAGGAACTGAAGATATCAGCGCGGGGGGCGTTCGTGCGTCAGCGCGGAGAGGGTTTCGCCCGCGTGCGCGCCATATCGCTGGAGCCGGGGTTCAGGATTCAGGGGGGAGCGGCGGGGACGGATGCGTTTAAAATCGAACTGACGAATGTCCGGGCGGGCAGGCTGTCGTTTTACGGAAAGGGCGTAGAGACGGCGGAAATCCGGGAGTCGGAAGGAACGGTGGTTTTGAGGGCGAACGCTTCGCAGCCGGGAGGCGCCGTTTTGGAAACCGCATACAACCCGGCGTCCGGGGAGCGACTGAACTTTATCGCTTTCAGCGATACGCATCTGGGGGCGGACGGGGCGACGGAGCAGTTCTCGCGCGTGCGCCGTCAGGTCAACTTGCGCAGACCGGTTTTCGTGGTGAACGCGGGGGACAATGTGGATGTCGACGAACCCGCGCAATGGAATGTCTTTGAAACAGAGACGGCGAAGCTGGTAGCGCCGCTTTTCACGACAATCGGCAACCACGACAGTTACCTGTCGACCAAGCTGTACCGGGAGCGGATGGGCGCGCTGTATTACGCGGTCGATTACGGGGACACGCAGGTTCTGTTGCTCGACAACGCGCAGAAACACAACGACGCAACGTTGAGGATGGACGGGCCGAAACCGGACGAACAATGGGAGTGGCTTGAGGAGCAGCTTGCGCGGCCCGCCGCGCACAGGTTCGTCTTTTTCCATTTCCCGGTCTACGGAAACCGAAGCATGCTTGATCCGATGTATATAAGGAACACAACGTTGGAGGAAAGAGAAAAGGAAGTCGAGAGAATGATAGGGATGTTCAGGGCGGCGGGCGTAGAGTATGTCTGTTTCGGGCACAAGCACAGCGCGCGTCGGGAAGAAATAGAAGGAATTATACATATACAATTAGGAGGCGGGGGCGCGCCGCCGGACAGGACGGGGGAGCGGGACTTGAACTTCGTCCATTTCTTCGTGGATGAGAAGGGGGCGCGGGATTACACCGTGCATATCCATTCCGAACCCGGAGAGATTGAAAGCATAGAGTTCTGCGAATGGAGGGAGTCGCTCCCGGTCGGCGCGAAAGAGCCGATAATCGTCCACGGAGTCGCAGGAGACAGGCTCGTGGCGGTGGAGCCGGAACTGAAAATACTTTCCGGCCCGGGGACGCTGGAAGCTGGCGGAGTGTTCTCGGCGGACGCGCCGGGCAGGACGCTCATAGGGTGTTCGCATGGCGGGCTATGCATCGAAGCTATGGCAACCATAGAATAAATAAATATCCAAACCAACAAAGACGTTTTTGCAGATATGCCACTATTGACATAATAAACATGGCATATTCGATAAGATATTGACATGGCGTTTTAAATGGGTATCTTGGAAAAGATTGTGCCGTATTTATGTAAGTCTGAGAGTTCTAGTGTGATTAAAAATAAAACTTTTAAGAGAGGGGTGAGTTCACACACATGAAGCTGACCAGAAGAACGTTTCTGAAAGTTTCGGGCGCGACGGTGGCTGGACTGTCGCTCAGCGGAATCGGTTTCGGGTTCAAGAGTTCCCGAGCCTACGCCGCAGAGCTGCGCACAAAAGGCGCGACGGTAACAACCACCATCTGCCCGTACTGTTCGGTCAGTTGCAGCATCTTGGTGCACGCTGTTGACGGGAAGATAATCAACACCGAAGGCGATCCGGATGCTCCGATCAACCGAGGCGCGCTATGCAGCAAAGGCGCGTCGCTGTATCACCTCGCGGTGAACGACGACAGGGTGACCAAGCCGTTGTATCGCGAGCCGTACGGCAAGGAATGGAAAGAAGTGTCGTGGGACTGGGCGCTCGACGAGATCGCAAAGCGGATAAAGAAGAGCCGCGACGCGAGCTTCGCAGAGAAGAACGCCAAAGGCGAGACGGTGAACCGGACGGAGGGAATCGCGTCCGTCGGGAGCGCCGCGCTGGACAATGAGGAATGTTACATTTATCAAAAATTCCTAAGAGGTTTGGGTTTGGTGTATATAGAACACCAAGCCCGCATATGACACTCGGCTACTGTAGCGGCTCTGGGAGAGTCGTTCGGCCGAGGAGCAATGACCAATCACTGGATCGATTTCGCCAACAGCGATGTCGTGCTGGTGATGGGAAGCAACGCAGCGGAAAACCACCCGATATCATTTAAATGGGTAACGAAGGCGATGGAGAAAGGCGGCATGCTGATTAGCGTCGACCCGCGTTTCACCAAGACTTCCGCCAAGGCGGACATCTACGCGCGCCTTCGCTCCGGGACGGACATTCCGTTCTTGGGCGGCATGATTAAGTATATTCTGGACAACGATCTGATCGACAAGTTCTATGTCCAGAATTACACGAACGCTTCGTTCCTCATCAACAAGGACTTCAAGTTCGAGGACGGGCTGTTCTCCGGGTATAACGAGGAGAAACGCAGTTACGACAAGGCGACATGGGCGTATCAGAAGGACGCCAACGGCGTGATAATGAAGGATCCCTCGATGCAGGATCCGAACTGCGTGTATCAGCTTCTGAAAAAGCATTATTCCCGCTATGACATCGACAAGGTTGTGGAAGTGACTGGAACGACCAAGGACGAGTTGTTGAAGGTCTATAAGACGTACACTTCCACCTCCGGTCCCGCGAAGTCTGGAACCATTCTGTACGCGATGGGCTGGACGCAGCACACGGTGGGGACGCAGAACATTCGCACTATGTCGATGATTCAGACGCTATTGGGCAACATGGGAGTGGCTGGCGGCGGCGTGAACGCGTTGCGCGGCGAGTCGAATGTGCAAGGCTCGACAGACTACGGTCTGCTCTTCCACATACTGCCCGGCTACCTGAAGTTCCCCCTCGGCTCACAAGCCACGCTGGCGGACTTCCTGAAGGCCACCACGCCGACGACGGCGGAGCCTCAGAGCCTCAACTGGTGGAGCAACACCCCGAAGTACATGGTCAGCCTGCTGAAGGCTTTCTACGGCGAAGCCGCGACGAAGGAAAACGATTTCGGATACGGCTGGTTGCCGAAGGGCGACGTGGGAGCCAACTACTCTTGGCTCAATCTGTTCGATCAGATGAGCAAGGGCAAATTCACCGGATTCTTCGCGTGGGGTATGAACCCGGCGTGCAGCAGCGCGAACGCCGGAAAAGTGCGCAAGGCTCTCGGCGAACTCGACTGGCTTGTGAACGTGAACCTGTTCCCGAACGAGACGGGACAGTTCTGGAAAGGCCCGGGGATGGACCCGAGCAAGATAAAGACGGCCGTGTTCATGCTCCCGTGCGCGGCGTCGGTGGAAAAAGAAGGCAGCGTCAGCAACAGCGGACGCTGGGCGCAGTGGCGCTACAAAGCCGCCAATCCTCCGGGAGAGGCGATGCCGGACGCCGAGATTATCGAAGGTCTCGTCCACCGCGTGAAAGAGCTTTACAAGAAGGAAGGCGGAGCGTTCCCGGCCCCGATACTGAGCCTTGCGTGGGATTACGAGGAAAACGGCCACCTGAGCGTTCGCAAGATAGCCCGCGAGATTAACGGCTACTACACGCAGGATGTGCCCGGAGCGGACGGAGCGGTGTTCAAGAAGGGGTCGCAGTTGGCGAACTTCGTCGGCCTGAAAGACGACGGGACGACCGCATGCGGCAACTGGCTGTATAGCGGAAGCTACCCCGAAGCCGGAAACATGATGATGCGCCGGGACAACAACGACGCGTCGGGCATCGGGCTTTACTCCAACTGGTCGTGGTGCTGGCCGTTGAACCGCCGCATCATATACAACCGCGCGTCGGTAGACCTCGACGGAAACCCGCGCCGCCCCGAACTGCCCGTCATCAAGTGGGACGGAGCCAAGTGGGTCGGAGACATCGCGGACAACGCGGCTCCCCCGATGTCGGACAAGGAAAAAGGAAAGCTTCCTTTCATCATGACATCCGAAGGAGTCGCCAAGCTGTTCGGTCCCGGACTGGCCGAAGGCCCGTTCCCGGAACACTACGAACCGCTGGAATGCCCGGTGGAGAACAACGCGTTCAGTTCTCAGAGAATCAACCCGACCGTCAAACTGTTCAACGAGAAGGGCGAGGGAGAAGGCAAGGACGTGTATCTGACTTGCGACCCGCGCTATCCGTTCGTGTGCTCCACGTACAGAGTGGTGGAACACTGGCAGACGGGGCTTATGACCCGCTGGAACAAGCAGCTTGTCGAATTGGCTCCGCAGAACTTTGTCGAGATGAGCAAAGAGCTTGCGGCTCTCAAGGGAATAAAGAACGGCGAGATGGTGACGATCAAATCGCCGCGCGGACAGATCGACGCCGTCGCGATGGTGACATCGAGATTCAAACCGTTCACAGTCAAGGGGCAGACCGTCCATCAAGTGGGAACGACGTGGCACTTCGGCTGGTGCGCGCCTGTAAACGGCGGAGACACCGCGAACCTGCTCACGCCCACCGTGGGCGACGCCAACACCATGATCCCGGAATCAAAGGCGTTCATGGTTAATATTGAAAGGAAGGGGTGATCGGGAATGGCTTACGCAAAACTGTTTGACTCGTCGAAATGCATCGCCTGCCGCGGTTGCCAGAAAGCTTGCAAGAACTGGAATCAGGATCCCGCGGAAAAGACGACCAACCGAGGAACCCACCAGAACCCGCCCGACCTTTCACACCAGACCCGCACCGTGGTCAGATTCAAGGAACAGGAAGGCGGAGACCTCGGAATCATCTGGACGTTCTTCAAGGACTCCTGCCGCCACTGCATAGAGCCGGCCTGCAAGATGATCGCCGACGGCACGGATGAACAGGCCGTCGTCATCACCGACACTGGCGCCGTGATCTACAATGAGCGGACAGCTAAGGTTGAAGGGATGAACTGCGGATACAACATCCCGAAGCAGGAAAAAGACGGAGCGCCGTACGTGAAGTGCACGCTCTGTTTCGACCGGATCACGAACGGCCTGCAGCCGGCGTGCGTCACCACATGCCCGACCGGCGCGCTCGAATTCGGCAAGCGCGAGGATATCGTTAAACTCGCCCTCCAGCGCGTTGAAGAGGCCAAGAAACGCTACCCGGACGCTCACATATCGAGCGATTATAAGGAAGTCAACTACATTCAGGTCTTCCACTATAAGGAAGATATGTTCGAAATGTACGCTGACAGAGAGAAACAGCAGAAGATCAAAATGGCTTCCCGCCGCGATCTTCTCAATCCGAAGAAAGCAGCCGGAATGATCTCGAAGCTGCTGGGCTGACATTTTAGAAACACAAGCACAACGCAAGGGGCGGCTTTCGGGCCGCCCCTTTTTTATTTGTTTGAATTCGGATTCGGCAGATATACCAACTATTAAACCCGGATTCGTCGATAAAGCCGACGAACCGGGGCAATTTTCATAGCGGCGAACTGCTTCGTTGCCGCCGCATTTTTTTGTTCATGAACAATAAGTTCTATTCACTGCAAAAATGCGCCTTGCGCCTCGCATTTCATCCGCTCTGAA
>JAKQPS010000039.1 GCA_029564595.1 bacterium
GGTGACGTCGTTCAGGAACGTCGCTTCCGCGTCCGCCTGAAGCCTTGCTTGCTCGGCGATGGTCGTCTGCGTGTCCGCGAAGATGACGCGCGCGTTCACAAGGTCGGCCTCCGCTTTCGTCAGGTTCGCCGCTTCCGTGCCGTTGAGAATCGGATTGAGCGCGCCATTGGCAATGTCGATGGAGAAATTCTGCGCCGCCATGCCGTCAACCGCGGACGCCATGATTGCGCCCTGTTCGAAGCGCATGCGCGCGCGGTTTCCGGTGACGACGTCCGTAGCCGTGTTAATTGCAGCGCCCGTGCCTCCGAAGATTCCGCCGCCAATGCCGCCGATCATGAAATCGCCGCTGACGATGCCGGTGTAGTCCGGTTCAATCCATTCGCCGGTGTTCGCATACCAAATCAGCGATTCGCCGATCTCCGTCCAAAAGCGCTCATTCACTTCTTCAAAGCCTTCACCAATAACTAAGCCGCCAGCACCCGCCGTCGCATAAGTGATTGCGTTGACAAGCCTGCCAGCCTCGCCGGGGTTCTGGATTGCCAACTTCGAGGCACCTGTTTTCATGGTCGCCTGGATGACGCCGTCTTTCCCGGTTCCCACGCCGGGGATATTGATGCTTTGGAACTGTGCACTGTTCAAAGCGCCGATCAGCCCTGAAAGCGCATAGCCAGACGCAACGGCGGCCTGCCTGTTGCGGGTTTTCGCGTAGACATCCTGCGCCATTTCCGCTCCCTGTGGCCCTCCGAAAATGAGAGAGTAGTTAATCACTTGCATTGTTCGCGGAAGAAGCCCAATGCCCGCAGTTGCACCCGTGAGAGTGTTTGCAAGTGCAACTTCTCCAACCATCATCCCCGTATTTGTCAGCGATGACGTTAAGTTAAACATCGTGTTCTCGAGCGGCGTGCCGTACTCCGCAACAACCTTCGCGGCGGCGTTGATGTTGTTCTGCAACTCGATCTTCTTGTCGCGCGCGCGAATCGCTTCCGGTGAAAGCGGAAAGTTATAGATGTCGACCGTAGACGCAAGCTCTTGTTCAAGGTCTGTGCGGAATGTTTCGTCCTTTACACCAGCGGTTGCGGCGCTAATGTCCGTATACAGTTCCTTGCGCGTGTCATAGGCGGTGCGCAGGTTGAATTCCTGGTCTAACCCCTCCACGCCCATGACGCAGTATGCCTCGAACATATCAAGCCAGCCGACATGGTGCGTCTCCCAGCCGGCTTCGACGCCCATGCCGACAGATTTCATCACGCCGATACCGCCGCGCTGCGCTGCTTCGGGGTCGTACTGGTTCGCTTTGTCCTGCGCCTCTTCCCGCTCCATGATCTCGTATGCGGCGTCTATTTGCGCGTCCAAACCGTTCCCAAAAGCAAGCCACGCGGACGTGTATTCCTCTTGTGCGCGCGCGACGAGTTGTTCCGGGGAGACATACAACTCCGGGAAAAGCTCATAGAATTCCGAGAGAGTCATGTTCAGATTTTTAGCGATTCCCAAGTGATCATCAACGGGGTTCATAGCGAGCATGCCGACGGCGTTGCCGACCAAATACTGCGCGCGCTCCTCGTACGTAGCGCTCGGGGCCATTTCGGGATCGAAACCGCCCGACGCAAGACTTACTACTTGCGTATTCATCTTGACGTATGTATCATCGCTGGTTCTCAAGTCGTTTGTGACAACCATGCGGGCGGAACGCACGATAGCGCTCTGGTTATCGTCCGCGGTTCCCGCGTTGACGGCCTCGAAAGCCTCCAATGCC
>JAKQPS010000041.1 GCA_029564595.1 bacterium
GACGGCTGTCGATTACTTCGGCGCGGACAAGCCGCTCGGAAAACTCACTCCGGCCACCATCGGCGCGTTCTTCAAATCCGACGCGTTCATAAAGAAGCCGAACGGCAACTTAAAAAGCGAAATTACCCTGACTCAAAACAGGAGAGTTCTGAGAATGATGCTCGTCTGGGCGCACGAGAAGGGCTATCTCGCCGACATCCCGCTGCCGAAAGCCAAAATGAAGGGAGACATGAAGAAGAATGGAAACGGCGCCGGCGACACAGAACCCGCCCCTGACGCTCCGCAGGGCGATTGAACTGTTCGAAACCAAGCTCCGCGCGGATGGGCGCTCTCCCCATACGGTGTCGTCATATCTCCGGGACCTCGGGCAGATGGAACGGTTCTTTGCAGACCGCGCCGTCTGTCCGGCGGTTTCCGGCATCACGTCTGAGGCGCTGAATGATTTTCTCACGTCGCCACTAGCCACTCAAACGCCGGGCGGGCGCCCCAAGGCGAAGATATCGGTCAATCGCGCCAAGTGCGTCCTCCGCGCGTTTTTCTCATGGCTTCACGCAAGCGGACACATCAAGACAAATCTCGCGGCAGGGTTGAAAATAACGCGCGCTGAACGCAAACCGCCGACATATCTCACCGAGGCGGAAGCCAAGCGGCTGCTGAAAACCATTCAGACGCGCACGGGCGGGATCGCGCGGCGCGACGCCGCCATTTTCGACCTGTTTCTAAAAACCGGCGTCAGACTGCATGAACTCGTGAATCTGGACGTGGATGACATCCGGCTGGACGAAAAGCAGCTCATCGTCCGGCACAGCAAAGGCGACAGGCAAGCGGCTAAATTCCTCAACACCGCCCTCCGGCAGACGATGAAAAGATATCTGGCGGAACGAAAGAAAGCGCCGACCGGTTCTCCTGCGCTGTTCCTCAGCAATCGCAACGAGCGGATTTCGCCCCGCCAGATCGCCTTTCGGCTGGATTACTGGATGAAGGAGGCGGGCGTCGCAAAGAAGCTGTCGCCGCACGGGTTGCGCCACACATTCGCCACGAGCCTGTTCACAAAATGCAACGACCTGCTCGTCGTTCAGCGGGCGCTCGACCATAAGAGCCTTGAGACCACGCAGATTTACACCCACATCAGCGACGAGCGGTTTCAGGAGGCGCTGGAATGCCTGTAAACGTAAGCTGCAAAATAACCACAAAGTGGTTGTATTTCAACCACCAATCAATGCATTTTGCCCCTGCTCCTGTTCATCATAAAGTGGCTTGGAAGCGGAGGCGGGTCATTAATAACTGTCGGTTTGACGCGTCTTATTTATCAGCATAAAGCGCTCGACCGACCCATTTCCGCATGAGTCGTTTCGTATGACATAAATTAATTCATGTCCCAAATCGCTCTCCAAAACGCCAAAACAGCCATCGCTGTCGCCCGAATCAGTCTTTTCACACCGTGACAGTCCCGTCGGTGTAAACGCTATTGAAACCAGTGTGAATCCCTGTTAAAACACGTTAGAAAACCTGTTAAAACCGCGTTTGTAAAAACGAACGAAAAACACCTCTTTTGCGGCCCTTTTCAGGGTCAAAAAAACGCCTGAAAACCATGCCGGAAACGCCCCGTTTCAAGCCAGTTTGACAAGAATTAACATATGTCAATTTACTTGAAACGACACCGCAGAACGGCTCCCGCGCTGCCGTGCAAACACTCAAATATACCTTTATATAATGATATTTATGATTGCTTTCAAACTTCCGATAATGCGTATTATCCGCAGTTACGCCCCGCCGCGCCTACCAACATCCTTTTGCTTATCGCGGTTTTTTCACGCCGCCTTTTCCGTTCGGACCGTATTATCTGAAGTCTTTTCCGCGTTTACATGGAACATTC
>JAKQPS010000048.1 GCA_029564595.1 bacterium
GGTAGATTGCCTTGAGGTTTTGGCAGATGTCCGTCACGGCGTATTTATTTCGCCGCACGTCGCCGCGCAGCGGGTGAGCTACGTAGATCGTCTTCATCTTTTGTCCTCCCACCAAAGGATTGTTCCCATGCAAAAAACGAATCCGGCGAGGAAAATAACGGCGTAGAGCAGCGCGTCCTTCACTTCACCAGCCCCCAACCAAGAATGAGCAAGAAACACGTCACGAAGCCGAGCGCGAACTGACCCATATCATCATCTCCCTCATGTAGCACGCGAGCCAAATTTGAATGTCAAGATCGCGCTTGTAACACCTCCCGCGTATGTTCATATCCTCGCCTCCTTGAGTTGAGGTTCGATAAATGTCTCGGTCCAGCCACACTTGTGGCGGAATTTATAGAGCGTCCTTACCCCGTTCACCAACTCTAAAAAAACGTAGTCGCCGTACCGCTTGCCAGGCTCGTAGCCCTTGACCGGCGCGTGTACCAGCTTTTCTTCCTTTTCCTCCGATGGGGGGCGTACCCAGGTGTACGCGAAGACTGTAGCCTCCGCGCACCCTAAGCGCTTTGCAATCTCCCTGCATGTCAAACCGGCGTTTCGCAGTCTCTGCATTTCGTCCTTGTCGAATCGACTCCCGCAGGGGTGCGCTTCGCCCCATTCTCTGTATTTCTTTGCGAGCGTGTCCGTGCCGCACCCGTAGCGTTTCGCAATCTGCTCCCGCGTTTCACCACGTCGCCGTGCGGCGATGATCTCATCCCTTGCGGCCTCGACGCGCTGACTCGCCGGGAGCGGGAAGGGATCGCCCCATTCTTTGAGCGCCGATGCAACCTTTTTCGAGTTCACCCGGAGGGTCAAGGCGATTTCCTGTTTCGATATACCTCTCCTCCGCATGTCCAGTATTTCGATTTTGTACGCTTCCATCACTCCACCCCCGCGAACAGCCCGAAGAGGACGGAGCGCCTGACCGGATGTGGCGGATCCTCCATCCGCTCGATAGCGTCCAGCTCTCGCCGCGTCCTGTAGCGTACCCAGAGCGCGAGCGGTCCCGGCTCCGTCAACAGCCTAGCAACCCTCGGGAGTTGCCGCGTCTTATACGGCCCGGCTATCGACCCCTTGCGCGCCATCTGTTCGAGTAATTGCTTCAATCTGACCCGTCCTCCTTGCGTAGTCTATGATCGCGACTCCGAACGCATCCAAGACGGCGCGGTTGTCGTCCGCCCATTTTTGCCAGCGCTCATCCCATGCCATTGAAATTCCTCCTTTGCCCGCCGCCGGCCCAATCGTTTTCACCCGTCTTGTGTCAGCACGCATGCAACACCGGCGGCGGGCTTG
>JAKQPS010000051.1 GCA_029564595.1 bacterium
TGTTGAGCCTCTCACAGACATGCCGCCTCAACGGCGTCAGCTTCGTTCCGTTCCTCCTCAAAGCTCTCCGTCATCATCTATGCAATTTTCAAGGTTCTGTGCTCTGTGATACACTTGTTTCACAAAGCTAAATGCTTACAATCGGCGATATACAGTTGATATCTCATGATCTGGCGGTTGCCATCGCCGCTGTGATAGTAGTAAGCTTCGCCGCCACGACTCTTGACACCGCCACTCGAATACAACGCTATGTGGTTGAGGAACTGGCAGGAGATTTCAACGTGAAATTCCTGACCAAAAGACATCCGGCGACATTTGTGGCGGCAGGCTCGGCGGGTCTTCTCGCCCTCGCCAAAGGCGGCGGCGCGGGCGGCATGATCCTTTGGCCCGTCTTCGGCACAACCAACCAGCTTCTCGCCGGCCTCGCTCTCATGGTTATCACTGTGTATCTTTTCCGCAAAGGAAAAGGCGCCGTCTACACCTTCATCCCGATGGTTTTCATGATGTTCGTCACGGGATGGGCGGGGATTGTCGGACTGAAAAATTTCATAGGCAAGCAGGACTGGCTGCTGACGGGCATATCAGGAGCTATCATGCTCCTTGAGGTATGGCTGATAATCGAGGCCGTCAAGGTGTTCGTCAACCTTAAAAAGGGCAAGGCCTGAAAAAGAGTTTTCGTTTGCGGAAAAATGGCGCGGCGATGTTCAAATCCAGAAAATTGACGGATGATGAAATCCGTCTTCTCAAAAGCGTCTTCGGCGACGCTATTGCGTATGGCAGAGTTAGAATCCATGACGGCCATTGGACTGCCCGGATCCCCGGAATCGGCGCTTTTGTATTCGGCGACAATATTCAACTGGCTGGAAAATACGTGGGCGATCCCTCAATACTGATCCATGAAGCGGCGCATGTTTGGCAGTTTCAGAATGAATGGGGATGGTTATATTTCTTCAACGCTCTGGGCCATCAAATTGCCAGATTCGTAGACGGCCATAATCCTTATGACTACTCAAAAGTTGAAGGCGTCAAGCCGTGGCGAAACTGGAATCCCGAACAGCAGGCTCAATGGATACAGGACAACAGGCGTTTGCCCGGCGAAGACATCCGCAATCCGCGAAAACCATCAGCATGATTTGAATTGATATATTGTTTATCTCATTGCGTAAGCTTTGGGGCGGTCGTTTTGCAGCAGTTGAAGAACCGCTGTCCGGATTTTTTCGGCTTCGGCCCGCAACGCGTCTTTGTCTTCAATTTGTTCCGGGCGCAGTTTGACGTCAATAGGATTTCCTATACGCACGGTGACTTTTGTGGGGAAGAGCGCGGGCAGGGCGAAAAGTTCTGAAGGAGCCTCGCCGTCAGCTTCGCCGATCCAGAATATAGGGCTTGCCTCCTCGACCCCGGCGACCGAAACGGGAAGTATGGGCGCGCCGGCCATTGCGGCAAGTTTCACGCATCCGGGGATGAATGGCCTCAGTCTGTACCAGTCGAAAACCGTGTTGTTGGAGCCTTCAGGGAACATTCCGACCACGCCGCCGCCGGACACTTCGGCGCTTATTTGCTCGTATGGGAACTTCATTTTTTTGTTGTGGACAATGCAGTCGAACGCCATGACCTGTTTGTGCCAGCCCGGCATTTTTTCAGGGTCGCTCCATGCGACCCACTTGATTTTCCGGTCGGGCATGGACGCGCTTATCATCATTGCGTCCCAGCCGAACCAGTTCGTGTGGTTAGCGGCGATGACGAATCCTGTTGCGTTCGTGGGGATATTCTCTAAGCCGCGCGTTTCAAGTCTGTGATAAATCTGAGCGAAAGGCCTGATGATTTTGACGGCTGTTTCATAAACGCTCATCATCCGTCTCCAGAATTCAATCTCTGCGCGCTGCTTGCAAAAGAATCATCCTTCGCCGCGGCCGGTTTTTTTAAGCGCGTCGAGGATGACTTCCAATTTTCCTTTTGCCTGCGCGCCGAAAGCTTTTTGAAGCTCTTCGGGGGTGTAGTTGCTCGTCAGGAATCCGGGCGCGTCCAAGATGTTTTCCCAGCAGACAAGCAATTTAGGGCAGGGCAGGGAGTCGTTCGCCTTGCGGCAGTGTTTGAAAGTCACAGGGCCGCCCAGAGACGGACAACGCCAGTGGGTCATCTCATCATGTTCTGAAATATCGGGCATAGCTTTCCCCATTTGCTCGCGGGAACGCGGACTTATCTTTTAAGCGTCCTTCCCGGCATAGCGTCAGGAAGCAATTCGCCGTCTTTCACTGTATGGCAACCGTTTATAAACACGTGTTCGACGCCGGATGGATTTCCTGTCGGGTTTACGAACGAGCAGTTGGGAGCGATGGTGTTCAAATCCATCACCAGAACGTCCGCGAACCATTTTTCTTTCAGCAGGCCGCGGTCTTTGAGTTGGAAGTGCTCCGCCGCAAGCCCGGTCATCTTCCTGACGCCCAGTTCGAGGGGCAGCAGTTTCATGTCTCTGACGTACCGGCTGATGAATTTCGGGTAGCAGCCGTGGAATAGGTACGAGGGTTTGCCGAAGCCCATCAGGATGGTGTCCGTGCTTATCGAGACGTTCGGGTCTTTCAGAGCTGCGAAGAGGGAGCGCTCGGTGAACCTGTCTTCGGGTTCTCCCATAGACTCGAACACCAGCACGCAGCCGTCTTCTTCGACAAGCAGGTCGCACGCGGCGTCGAACGGGTGTTTGCCCTGTTCTCGGGCGATGGTCACAAGCTGCATGCCCTCGTATCTCTTGTTCTTTTCAGAGACGACGGCCATGATGCGGGCGCAGCCCCAGCCCATTATTTTGAACAGGTTGAGAGACCATGTGTTTTTGCCTGTGTGCGGCCATATCAGTTTGCCGTGAGTGATGTCGTAAAGCATTTCTTTCCGGGTTTCGGGGTCTTTGCAGCGTTTGATAATTTCCTCTTTGCCGCCTGTCAAAGCCCACGGCGGGAAGAACGCGAACAGGTGGGTGAATCCTGTTGTGGTCGGCATGGCGTCCACGCTTATTTTCACGCCCTGTTCCCGCAGTTTGTCCAGCTTCTTGAACTGTTTGCCCTCCTCGCCGTCGAGCGGGATAGGGAGAGACCAGTATTTCGACATCTTTATGAGCGCGCCTGCGAACATTCTGAAGACGCCGCCGAACCATCCCATGTCCGGGACCCAGAATATGTGAGATATCTGAGCGCGGATGTCGTTTGTCCGGGCGACTTCCACCACTTCATCCACAGCTTCCGGAAGGGTGTTCATATAACTGCGCAGGTGGCTGGTGAAAATGCCGTCGTATTTGGAAAGAACTTTTCCGAGCGCGACGAGTTCGCGGGTGTCGCTCTGGAGGCCGGGCATGTATTGAAGACCGGTCGAAAGCCCGATTGCGCCCTCTTCGAGCGATTTTTCGAGCGTGCGCGACATCTTTCCCACCTCGGCGTCGGTGGCGGATCTGGTGTCCATTCCCATAGCGTCGATGCGAAGCAGGCCGTGAGGGGCCAACAGGCCCATATTGAGCAGCATCCCGTTCTTCTCTATGTGGGAGATGAATTCGCCCGTGCTGTTCCACTTGACCGCCGCCTCGATGTCCATGCCCGTGAACGCCGCCAGATAGTCTCTGATCAGGTTCTGGTTTTCGCCGCCGTACGGGGCCATGGACATTCCGCAGTTTCCGCCGATGAATGTGGTGATTCCCTGTTTGACCAGCGGCGCGAGTATATCCCGGTGGTCTTCCCGGAATATCGTCATATCCGCGTGAGAGTGCGGGTCGACTATCCCCGGACACACTATTTTTCCGGTGGCGTCTATGGTTTTGCAGCCGTTGACCTTTTCAAATTTTCCTATAGCCTCGATTTTATCTCCTGTGATGGCGACGTCCGCGACGAATCCCGGCGCGCCCGTTCCGTCCACAACTGTTCCATTCTTGATGATGATGTCTGGCATGGTCGCTTCTCCCAGTTGTTTTAAATTCATTACATTATCCATCATTAATGTATAAACATAAGCCTTTTTTTCAAATAATGAGGGAAAAGCGAAGATGTCTGGGGACGGACGCTGACTGTCCGGGATGGGGCTCGGCGGGGTCAAAAATATCGCCGATGTTGGATTTTATATTAATTGGACTAATATGTATGTCTGTAGTGAATATATGATGGAAGCGGGAGAAATATGGGAAAGAAACCGACAGGCGGCGCAGGACCGGCGAAAAGGCCGGTGAAGAAAGCGGCGGCGGGCCCGGCAAGGAAACCGGCAAAACGCGCTTCTAAGAAAAAATCGGGCGGCGGCCCTTCCTGTTTTATGATAGCCGCCGGATTCATAGTCACACTCATTGTCTTCATCATCACTATGGCATTTGTGGTGGTCGGCGTGGTGGCGAAATACACCCGCGAACTGCCTGAACTTCAGCAGATTGTTATGCCTGATGTGAAAAAAACGTCCATCGTGTACGCGTCCGGCGGAGAAGTGCTTGCCGAGTTGTATGAGGAAAACAGGGAGTACGCTCCGTTGTATGAGATACCCGACAGCGTGAAACTAGCGTTCATAGCGACTGAGGACGAGCGTTTCTTCTCCCACCGAGGATTGGACCTCAAGGGACTGGTTCGCGTGGGAACGAATTTCATAACGTCTTTCGGCAAAAAACGCCCCGGCGCGAGCACGATAACGCAGCAACTTGCCAGAAACACCTATCTCACTCAGGAACTCAAGATGGAATCCTCCCTGAGCGACAAGATAACAAGGAAAATCAAAGAGATTCTGCTGTCGATAACGATTGAGAAGAAATATTCCAAAGAAGAGATACTTGAGCAATATTTGAATCTGATTTATATGGGCAACGGGGCGCACGGGGTGAAAACGGCGAGCAGAATCTATTTCGGCAAGCGCATGGAAGATGTCACTCTCGCTGAAGCGGCCATGCTCGCGGCGACGATCAAGGCTCCGACCATCTACAATCCTTACAAACATCCTGAACGCGTGGTTAGAAGGAAAAACGCGATTCTCGGCAACATGAGGCGGCTGCATTTCATCACAGAGCAGGAATACAACAATTCAGTCGCCGAGGACATAAAACTGGCAAAGCGCACAGGCCCCGGATACGAGAATTACCGCGCGCCGTGGTTCGTCACGTATCTGCTTGAACAGCTTCAGGACCCGAACGGGCCGTATCCGATGACCGCGACGCAGATATACAGGGGCGGGTTCAGGATATACACCACGTTGGATATGAAGACGCAGAACTATGCGGACGAAGCGGTGGCGCACGGGTTTGAGCTTGCTTCAAAGAGAGGCAAGCAGGGATGCAACATGACGCAGGGCGCGCTTCTGGCTATGCGGCCGCAGACAGGCGAAATTCTCGCAATGGTAGGCGGCAAGGACTATAAACAGTCAAAATTCAACCGCGCGTGGCAGGCGCTTCGCCAGCCCGGCTCTTCGTTCAAGCTCTTCGTCTATGCCACAGCTCTTAAAAAAGGCTTTTCGATGGAAAGCAAGATATCCGACACTTCGATTTGCTATAAACCGGACGGATACAACTTGCTCAAGATGTATTGTCCCGGCAACTACGACAACAAATATCATGGCACGATGACGCTGCACCGGGCGCTAGTGATGTCGCGGAACATCCCGGCGGTAAAGATAGGCCGGATGGTCGGCGAGAAGAACGTGGCCGAAACCGCCAGAGAAATGGGCATAACAACGAATATGTACATAGGTCCGTCGCTGTCTCTCGGAACGGCGGAAGTGACAATTCTCGACATGGCGGTCGCCTACTCGACAGTCGCCAACAACGGGTTCAGAAACACCCCGATAGCAATAAAAAGAATCGAGACGCACGACGGCAGGGTGGTGTACCAACACAGAATAAAAACCGGCGTAAAAGTGTTGGGAGACAACGAGATAGCTCGATTAGTGCCGTCGCTGAAGGGCGTGATCAATGAGTCGGGCGGCACGGGCGGGCGCGCGCGCATCGATCGGCCCGCCGCCGGTAAAACAGGAACCACCAGCGACTACCGCGACGCTTGGTTCTGCGGCTTCGTTCCTCAGATGACGACTATTGTTTGGGTTGGAAACGACAACAACTCGCCCCTTCGCGATTTAGTGGGCGGAAAACCCACAGGCGCAGGCATAACAGGCGGCGTTCTTCCCGCTCCAGTTTGGGCGCATTTCATGAAGAAGGCTCTGAAAAACGAGCCGGTCAGGGATTTCGTTCTGCCTGATGTCTCTCCGCTGAAAGGCATTCAGCTTGACTCCGCCGCGCGCGCTTCCGGAACGACTTATCTTGATTTTCTGGATTCAAAAGAGAGTTCCGGCAAGACGTCGAAACCTTCTTCAGACAGAAACCTAGAACCGGAATTCTTCGAATTCGAGGAAAGAGAAAAGAACCGTCAAAGAGGCGGCGGCGGTCTTCTTCTTGAACCCGAAGTAGTGTCTCCCGACGATAGTCAAGACAATTTGTTCTAGGACCGAAGCTCCGCAGGCTCGTTTTTTTTCATCTTCATATTGCCGGAGCGTTTTGTCACTCTACGTTTAGCTTTTTCAAAAGAGCTTTGTATGCTTCATCGTCGAGTTCCAAACGCGTTCGCAATTCATCGGCAAATTCCTTATTCAGCGCGTTCATCTCTTTAACCATGTCCGGTATGAATGAAGACATGATTTTGTTCATGGCTTCAGCGGTTATCGCCGGCGCGGCTTCTATAGTTTTCCTTCCGGCGGGCGTCTTGTAAAAATCGTTTATCGCCATGATTTCTTCAATGGAAAAGTATTTTGCGTAAAGCGGCACGTAAACTTCTTCGACCATCTTGTTGATATTTAAAGCCTTCATCGCTCTTGTCAGCGCCTTCTCCATATATTCAGGCATGATTTCGTTGATAAGAATGGATTTTTTGTCATCGGGCATGGAATCTCCCAATCCCCCGGCGGCGTTCTTCATCATTGTCGGTATTTGAGATTTCATGTTTCCAACCATCATAGTCGTCATTTGGTCGAACATTTTATCCATTTCCATCAGGTCGAACATTTCTTTTATAAGGGCGGTTTTTTCCGCGTCGATTTCTTCGCCCTGCGCAGAGGCTCCTACCTGAAACCCGCAAACCAAAAGGAACATCGCCGCAAACGCTATCGCCGTCTTTTTCATGACTTGCCTCCGTGGCACAAAAAATTTATTGAAATAATATCACTCAAAAAACTAAAAAAGCAACGTTATTATTGCCGTTAAAAGAGATTCGCTCTCAGCATTTATCAGAAGAAGCTGAATCCGCCGGTGAGGAACGGGTTATGCGCTTTTTCGTGCCCGATGGTGGTGGCGGGGCCGTGGCCGCAGTACACCACCGTCTGCGGGGGCAGCGTCAGAAGCTTGTTCTTTATGTTGTCCAGCAGCAACTGTTGGCTGCCGCCGGGAAGGTCCGTCCTCCCTATCGAGCCGTTGAAAAGCGTGTCTCCCGCGAACACCCTCTCTCCAAAATTAAAGCAGAGACCTCCGGGCGAGTGGCCGGGGGTGAAGATAACTGTCGCTTTGAGATTGCCGACCTCTATGATGTCCCCCTCTTTGAGGAAGCCATCAATCTCCGGCTTGTCGCCGAACCTTACTCCGAAGAACTGGCATTGCCTTTCGTAGCCTTCCACAAAGGGAGCCTCGGTTTCGTGGAGCAGGAATTTTGCTCCTTTAGCGACCCGGATCGCCTGAACCGCGCCGATGTGGTCTATGTGCGCGTGCGTGTTGATTATGCGCGATACGTTCAGCCCCCGCTTGTCTATGGCGGCCAATATACGCTCCGGCTCCGCTCCGGGGTCTATCACAACTGCTTCTTTGGTCTCTTCGCAACCGACGACGAAGGTGTTTTCCATGAACGGCCCGACTTCAAGCGTCTCTACTATCATTTAGCGTCCTCCGGGGCGGGCGGCGGCCCTTCGCTGCCGCCTCGTCCTTGCTCGTTGTATGATGCTATAATAATGACAGGGCATGGATGAGTCAAACTGTGGGATAGCGGCGTCGGCCCTGAAAGGCGGATGACGCCATGTCTGTGGGACACAAAATGAAAGTCGATGTTTTTGTTCTTGGGGGAGGATTGTCAGGGGCGGCTGCTGCTTTCGAGGCGGCTCGGAACGGTGCCACTGTCGCTCTGGCAGAGCGCTCCTTCATGCTCGGCGGCGCGGCAACTCTTTCTCTTGTCAATCCGTGGCAGACGTTCCACTCGCCCTCCGGCAGGGTCATCGGCGGCTTCGCTCAGGAACTGACCGAGAAGTTGCGCGCTCGCGGTCACTCTCTCGGCCACTTGCCCGACCCGGTGGGGTTTGCCACATCGGTCACGCCGATCGACCCTGACGGCTTGCGCTCGGCTCTCGACGAAGAGGCGAAGGAGCGCGGAGTCGCCATCCTTTACGGACACAGGCTTCGAGACGCTGAGGCGGCGGAGAACCGTTTGCGCTCCGTCACCCTCGAAGACGAACACTTGGGAACTATCTGCGTCAGGGCGTCCGTCTTCATAGACGCCACCGGGAACGGAGACCTGACGAACATGGCGGGTTGCCGGATGGAAATTGACGCCGACTGCCAACCGATGACTCTCATCTTCACGATGGACAACGTTGATATCGAGGCGGTGGCGGCATATCATCGCGAGCATCCTGAAGAATTCTACGATGGCGCGGCGAAAGACGGCCCGCTCAGGGGCGGCTACATCGGCGTCTCAGGGTTCTTCGAGCATGTCCGCCGCGCGCGCGAGTCCGGGCGGCTGTCGGTTCCGCGAGACCGCGTTTTGTTTTTCGGCAACACTCGCCCCGGCCAAGTCGTCGTCAACGCCACCCGCGTTACCGGAAAAAACGGCGCGTCCGGAACAGAACTTTCCGAGGCTATGCGCGAGGGGCTTGCGCAGACCAAGAACCTTGCGGACTTCATGACTTCCGAGCTTCCCGGTTTTGCGCGCGCGCGCGTCGCGCGCATAGCCGACCAGATTGGAGTGCGCGAAACCCGGCGGCTCATCGGCCGCTACGTGATGGACGAAAACGACATTCACGCCAACGCGAATTTCGACGACGCCATCGCGAAGGGCGCTTTCCCTCTCGACATTCATTCCGGCGCGGACGCCTCACTTTCCTATGAAAAGGTGTCCGGCAATGGCCGTTACGACATACCACTGCGCTGTCTGCTCAACTCGGAGGTCGAAAACTTGTTGACGGTCGGCAAATGCATGTCCGTCACGCACAAAGGTTTTTCGTCCACGCGCGTGATGCCGACATGCATGGCGGTCGGCCAAGCCGGAGGGGCGGCGGCCGCGCTCTCCGCCAAGATGAAGCGAGACCCGGAGGAAATCTATCCGCTCATCAGAGACGCGCTCAGGTTCGCCGGAGCCATCATCTCAGAGGAGGATATCGTAAACGACATCGACGCTCTCGCGCTCGGTTAAATCATCTGGAGAGCGCGCGAACCGGCTTTTTATCGCGCCGCGCTCCGAACACGGTTTGCTCTGATATGTTTTCTATCTATATCCATTATCCTTTCTGCGCGAGCAAATGCGCGTACTGCGATTTTGTGTCCCGCCCCGGAGCTTCTCATGAAGAGCGCGCGGCTTACGATGATCTGGTTTTAGCGGAAATCGCCGGCGCGGCGGCGCGCGCTCCTATTTCGTCGCGACACGCGGCGGACACCATATTCTTCGGCGGCGGAACTCCGTCTTTGATGGATCCGCGCGCGGTCGCGCGGATAATTAAAGAAATAGATTTGCGTTTCGGTATCCGTCAGGGCGCGGAAATATCCATGGAGAGCAATCCTGCGTCGCGGAACGCGGACGAGTGGCTGGAGGGCGCGCGCGCGGCGGGCGTGAACCGGCTGGTCGTCGGCGTTCAATCCCTCGATGATAAAGAACTTGCTTTTCTGGGCAGGGCGCACAACGCGCGGCAGGCCTCTTCGTTCTTTGCCAAAGCGCGCGCCGCAGATTTTTATTCCGTCGGCATCGACCTGATATACGGCTTGCCCGGACAGCGCTTGACGGACTGGAAGAAGACTCTCGAAGAGGCTGTCGCCATGAATCCCGACCATGTCTCTCTTTATTGCCTCGAAGCGCCGCCGGGGACGAGGCTTGCCGCCGATATCGAATCTGGAAAAATTAAACCTCTCGACGGGGACGCTCAGGCGGATATGTATTTCGCCGCCGCTCGCGCTCTAGAATCGTCTGGACGAGCGTGTTATGAAATCTCAAACTTCTCGCTCCCCGGAAGCGAATGCCGCCATAATCTGGTTTACTGGCTCGGCGGCGACTATCTCGGAGTCGGACTTTCCGCTTGCTCTTGCATCGGCGGCGAGCGAGTGGAGAACGAGAGGGATTTCTCAAGATATAAAGAAAAAGTTGAACGCGGCGAACGCCCCGCGCGCTGCTCCGAACGGCTCAGTTATCCTCGGCGGCTCAGGGAGTCGGCGGCTATGGCGTTGCGGACTTCGGCGGGCTTTGTTTCGCCGGACATCCACTCGGTTCACGGGCGCGCCCTTGAAGCCGACCTAGCCGCTTTGGAGCGCGACGGGTTTATCGAAACCAAGCCCTCCGGCGCCCGCGCTCTTTTGCCGGATAAGCGTTTTGTGAGCGACACCGCGTTTTCCCGCCTGATATGAGCGCGCCTGCTCTTGACGCGGACTCCCTTTTGCGGCGAAACTTGTTTGTGGCGGTTGCGCCCGGCTGGGCGGACCCGCGACGATGCATCGAAACCGGAAATCGATTATGGCTCAAAAGAAAAAACTCTCCGTCGTCATCCCCGTTTACAACGAACGCGACACCCTGCGGGAGATTGTTTCGAGAGTCAAATCCGTCGCAGTCGATGGCGTGGACATCGAAATTGTTCTTGTCGACGATTTTTCCACAGACGGCACAAGAGACCTGATAAAGAATGAGATAACCGGCGAAGTCGGCGCTGTGGAGTTCCATGACAAGAACATGGGAAAAGGGGCGGCGCTCCGCACAGGCTTCAAACGCGCCTCCGGCGATTTCATCATAGTTCAGGACGCCGACCTCGAATACGACCCTTCCGAATATTCCAAACTGCTCGTCCCTCTGCTCGACGGCCGAGCCGATGTCGTTTACGGCTCCCGCTTCAAAGGCGAGGGCGCTCACCGCGTCCTTTACTTCTGGCACTACGTCGGCAACGTCGCCCTCACTCTCATCTCTAACATGTTCACCAACCTCAACTTGTCCGACATGGAAACATGCTACAAAGCGTTTCGCGCCGAAGTCATAAAAAAAATCGACATCGAACAGAATCGGTTCGGTTTCGAGCCTGAAGTCACCGCCAAAGTTGCGAAGATGAAATGCCGCGTGTACGAGGTTGGCATTTCCTACAGCGGGCGCACCTATGAAGAGGGCAAGAAAATCGGCTTCAAGGACGCCGTCGTCGCCCTCTGGTGCATCGTCAAATATAGATTCAAGAAATGAGCGTCGCAACCGGCCCGCTTTTTCAGTCTCCGGAGAACAAGACATGAAAACGGAATCGAATACCGAATCGGCGGAACTCCTCCACTGCGCGGTCGCGACAAGCTCGGTAGAAAACGCCGACGCGGTGTTCAGGCGGCTGTTCGGGATGAGCGTGGTCAAGGAGTTCATGGTCGGGGAAGAGCTTGGCCGGGCTTTGTTCGGGTTCGGCGGGCAGGCCAAAGTCATTGTCTATTCGGCGGGCGGCGCGACAATCGAGGCGTTTATCAGTCCCGAACGTTCCGGCGCTCTCGACCGCTACGACCATATTTGCCTTGCGACGCGAAACAGGCGCGACCTCATTGAGCGCGCATCCCGGATGGGAATGAGCGTCTCCTCGTTCGCTCGCGAGGGCGGCGATGTGATTTTTATCAGAGACGCGGACGGCAACTTTTACGAGATTAAAGAAAAAGAATGAGCGGCCGCGCCCGGCGGCGCGCAGCCATCGGGCTTCGGCCATTTCGGACTATCAGGAGCGGAGGCGGCTATGGACTGGAAAATATTCGCAATGTGCTTCGGCGCGGTGTTCCTCGCCGAACTGGGCGACAAAACGCAACTCGCAACCATGATGTTCAGCGCGCAGGTCAAAAGCCCGTGGCTCATATTCGCGGCGTCCTCTCTGGCTCTCGTGACTTCAAGCCTGATAGCCACGACGGTCGGCTGCGCCGCCGGCAGATGCCTTCCCGAGACGCCGATAAAGATTGCCGCGGGCGCGTTGTTTCTGATAATCGGCGCGGTAATGCTCTACACCGCATTCGCGGGCGGACGCGCGGCATGAGCGCAGAAGATAAAATCGCCCTCCTCTGCGACGAACTTCAGGTTCTCGCCTTCAACATGGCTGAGGAAGTGGACACTCTCAACTTCCATTCCCAGAGAGAAGCCGCCGCGGATATGCGACGCCGAGGCGTCTTCGACTCTCTGGATGAAATGAGAGACAAAATACGAAGGCTCGAACGCGAATTGCGCTCCTGTGGCCGCGACGCCCAAGCGGAAGACGTCGTCGAGATGGACGCCCTGCTGGAAGTAATGCATAAATGCGGCGGCGAGCCGGACAACTTCCGCCAGTTCGTTTCCGAGCTTATCCCTCTGATAAGAATGCTCGACAAATGGGGAGAACGCGGCCCCATCGACGGCTGCGGCTTCCCTATGTAATCCTCGCGCGCATGCCCTGCCGTTATGAATATAAACAGCCCCGCTTTCGGCTGCTTCGACACAAGTTCCGCAGCCGAGGCATCTTTCGGCGTCAATCTTGAGGCTTTTATTAATCGCCGCCATTCGGCGACTCCTCTTGCGCGCCCGGCTCAGGCATATTCGCGCCATCCTTGAACCGGGGCAAATCATAATGATGGGGCGGCAATCCCTGCGGCATTTCCGGGTAACGCTCTCGGAATTCCGGGAGGTCGTAGTGATGCTCCGGTAGGCTCTCCGGCATCTCAGACGGCAGCCCGCCGACTCCCGGATGGCCTATATTTCCCACGATGCTGTTCAACTGCCGGTACATCTCCGGCGTGGTCTCCGGTCTCCAGTAATTGAACGCGGACGCCGCGTTTGCCGCCACGATGAACGCCGCCACTGTGATGAAACCGTAAACCGCCGCGCTTATCGGCTTTGGAACAAACGCCGCGCGAACCCTTAGCGCGTTCTTCACCCGGCACGCGCCGACGCAACTGTAGCACGCCATACACTCCGGGGCGTTAACTCTTCTTTTTTTATCAACCTTTATCATGTTCGGGCAAGCGGCCGCGCATTTGCCGCAACCGACGCATTTTTCCGCGTCTCTGCTCACCGCCGTAGGACTCGCCAGCGAGACCAACCCCAGCAGCGCCCCGTACGGACACAGATATCTGCACCAGAAATTCTTGAAAACCACCGACAACGCGAAAAGGACGAATACCACTATCAACGCGGTCCGGCTGATGTTTGCGAAAAACAGATACATCTTTACATCCGCCATCCGGTTGTACGGACTATGAATGAAAGACTCCAAACCTCGCAAAGGCATTCGCAGAATGTGAAAGGCGAAAAAACCTAGCAGAAAATACTTCAAACCCTGAAGGGGAACATCAAGCCACGCCGGAATTCGCGGATTGCGGCCGAATATCCACTTGCCCAATTTGTGCGCCCACTCAGACGCGAATCCGATAGGGCACACCCATGAGCAGAACCCGCGCCTCAACGCCAGCGCGAGAAACAGCGTCAGCGAGAATATCACAAGCCCCGCCGGATGAATCCTGTTGGCGACCCCGCTCTTAGCCAGATAAACCAAGCTCATCAGAGAGCTTATCGGAAGAAACCCCTCCACGCCCGGAGGACGCGAAGCCACAGCTTCTGCCGGAGACCCGGACAATGATTTTACAAACGCCCCGAATTCAATCCCTATCAGGATGATGACAACCGCGAATAGAGACTGGACGGCAGGGCGCAGCCATCGCAAACTATTTGAGCGCGATGTCTTCGCATCGGCCGTCTCGCCGTTGTTGTTATTCTCTGCCATATAAGCCCCCCGGCGTCACGACAATAATAAACAAGTACCACAATGCCATTATACCGGGCCGATACGCCCGCGTCAAGTCATTCAAACATGTGTATGAGATCTTCAATGTTTTCCATCCGCGATCTGATAATCCATCGAAAAACGGGGACTGGCAACGCGTCTTTTGCGACTGCCTGTACCCGCTTTTCGTCAACTGACAATCCATAATTTTGGCAGACGAAAAACCGCGCAGTCGCCGCCGCCGCTTTTTCAAGTTGCGGAACTTCGTTTATAATGAACATTGACGCGAAGGGAGTTCGGTATGGTTCCGCCGCCGGAGGGATACGATGGCTGCTGACAGCCGCAAAGGATACACGCTTGAGCGCTTTCCGAGCGTGCGGCGCCTGACCGTTGACGCCGGGTGGATAGTTTCGCGCAGGCACAATGTTCACGGCTTGTTCGAAATAGACGTCACGGAAGCGCGAAGGATAATCAAGGAGCTGCGGGCGGCGACGAGCGAGTCGATTTCGTTCACCGGATTCATGGTTTACTGCATAGCGCGAGCGGCGGGAGCCGCTCCTCATATACACGCCTGCCGCGATTGGTTGGGCCGTCTGGCGGTGTTTCACGACGTTAATGTGAACACCATGATCAGCGCGGAGATAGACGGCAATCTGACGGTAGTCCCCCTCATCATCCGCGCGGCGGACAAGAAGAGCGTCAAGCAGGTCAGCGACGAGATTCGCGCGGCGCAGGAAAGCCACAAGTCGGGGCGCGGCGGGCCGGAAGCAAAATACATTAGCCGGTTCGTGACGCTTCCCTCGGCATTGCGGCGATTGTTCTACCGTTGGCTGTACAGGAAACCCGCGTTGTTGCACGATATGTTCGGGACGGTCGCCGTCACCGCCATCGGGATGTTCGCGGGCGGCGGCGGATGGGGCATCCCCTTCGGCAACCATACTCTCAGCGTCGCGCTGGGCGGCGTCGCCAGAAAACCCGCCGTCGTCGGCGACGATATTATTATCCGCGAATACCTGTCCGTGACGATAACTATCGATCACGACATAGTGGACGGCGCTCCCGCCGCGAGGTTCGTCCGCGAACTCAGGGAATCAGTCGAATCCGCAAGCGGCCTCAGCGAACTCTAGCGTTAATCGCGACAGCGCTTCATTGAAATATTTATCGACGACTGGAATGATAAACATGCCATTTTTGCCTCAAAAATAAATTATTGCCATTGGGAGAGTTTTGCCGTATAAATATGCGGTCGTTCGGGGAATGCCGTCATCAGAAACTTGGCGGAGGCGGTCGGGACGGACAAAATGGCAAAAGGGAGCATTATTCGATCATGGCGGAAATGATTGTTTTGCACAGCATGGTTTCAGGCAAAGCTGGAGCGGATGCCGGAATGAAAAGAATCTCCGATATCGTAAAAAAAGCGCTCGGTCTCGACACGCTCATTGAAAACACCACAATCGCTTGCGTTTCGACGGTCGAAGAGATTAAGGCCGCGTTAACGAAGATGATAGAGACGCGCGCCCCCAAGATCGCCATCAGCGGCGGCGACGGCTTCTCCGCCTTGTTCGCTAAATGCTTCTTCCAACTCAGGGAATCGATGAAGAGGGACGATTACAATCCCGACGTGCTTTTTCTGGCGAGCGGCACCGGCAACGCCATATCATATTGCGCCCGCTTCAAAAACCCGATTGTCGCATTGAGGAACTTCTACGAGGGCCACTATAAGACCGAGAAGCTCAACATGCTCGAAGTGTCGTTCAACAAACTCAAAGAGATAACTCATTTCGTGAGTTTCGGCGCGGACGGGGAGATTCTTGAGATATACAAGAATCAACAGCGCAAAGGTCTTATCGGATACATCGGAGCCGTGTTAAAATACTCCTTCAGCCGCAAGCTTTACAACCCGTTCAGCAAGAACGACGCGAACTACACGCTCGACATCGCCAGCGACGGCAAACACATATTCAGGGGCAGATACGAAGGCGGAGGCGTTTCCAGTATTCCGTATGTCGGCTACGGGTTCAGGCCGTACCCGCTCGCGACAGGGGGCGACGCCCACATGCGGTTTGTTCTATTCGGCGCCATACTCATGCCCACATTGTTCAAGTTCACCAAACTGGCGTTTCCGAAGCGCCCCAACCGGTTGATATACGACAACAAGTTGAACGTCCCGGCGGTGCTGGATTTCGCGTTCGACCGGGACGTCCACGTCCAGACATCCGGAGACAACATCGGAAAACAGTCCCGCGTCCGCGTGGTGTTCTCCAAAAAACTAACCCTCAACATCGCCACAAGAGCGAAATAATAGCGCGGACCGCTTCGCGTACGGTGTCATCGGCAGAACTCGTCGATATAAACCCCGGCGTAAGTCAATAACTCTTCAATTATTTACGGACTTAATGATGATTTCAGGACGGATTATCCCACACGACATACATAAAACACTCATGCCAACCTATCTGGCATCCCGGCAGCGCGCAAGAATAAACTTCGCGAAACTCATCTGCCGTCATGTAACGGTCGGAAGCCAAGTGATCCAACCACGGTTTTGACAGGCGGAAGCGAAACACTTTCCACGTGGCTGATAGCCCGATGCGAAACGCGTTTTTAAGCGCTTCCATAAACGGAAACACCCGGTACCACGCTTGATGCCGGACGTTTTCTTTCCACGCGCAATCAAGTATGACAATCCTGCCTTCGGGGTTGAGCATCTTTTGCAAACGCCGCAACAGGCTCGGAATATCGTCAATATGATGAAACGTGGTTCGGCTGACGATGTAGTCGTATTTTTCGCCTTCCGGCAGTTCGACAGCGTCTAATTTAAGATAGCGGATATTCGGAAGGTTCCTTAAACGCTTTGCTATATCAAGCATCGCCTGCGAGATGTCTACGCCTACCACCTCGACGAAACTCCCGGCGAGCGCGGAAGCCATAATACCCGAACCGCAACCGATGTCCAGCGCCCTGTTCCGGTTGCGCGGCATCCAAGAAAGAAAAAAATCATTGTTATGGAAGAGCGATTCCATGAAGTCGTAACCTACGGCCACTCTGTCGAATTGGCCGCCGGTGTCATCCGCTTTGATATATCCTTTTTTTGCCATGACGCGCTATGCGCCTCCTCGCACAGACCAGTACAGCCAAATGCCAATATCAACATTCAGCAAATATAATATAGCATTATCCGAATAAACGTCTATTTAGAAACTAAATATAAACAACAACATCAAGGCGAAAACCATTCTGGCTTCATTCCTTGCTCTCTAATTTTCTCGACATCAAGAATTCTTGGGAATGGCAATACCCCTTTCTGTTTCATCTCTGAATAAAAACCGTTCGCGTATTTGTTTGCATAAGCTTCAACATCTCTCAGGCTTTTTGCAAAATATTGTTTTTCCCAGATTTCTTTGTTGCCATGATTGGTCTCATGCCGAATAGGGTCTGCCACGCATTCGATGTAATGAACATAGTGGCCCACTTCGTGCGGTACGGTAAAATAGAGTTGTGTGTTGCGGCAAGATTCAATAGTTGTTTTTATGATGATATTTCTCTTGTCCGATGATATGGCGTGTCCGTGTTCTCTCAGCAACAGCAATTCTTTTTCAGCCTCTGGCGTTAAGGATTTCGCCCATTTTACTTTTAAGCCCGGTTGACAAGCATTGAGAAATATGCCCGGTCCTGAATAAACTCCCAGATTCGCAAAGTATGACATGCGCCCCCACGCAGGCCTTAAAACCTCCTCTTTCTTTGTCGGCTGCCTCAGAACGATGATTTTAATATCTTTTGTGTGCGATTCTGGAATTAGAGAAAGCACATTCATTATGTCATCAGGTGTGCATGGATGTGCGAAACCATTATTGGTCGGTTCAACAAAAAGTCTAAAATCACAGTGGCCATTGCAGATATGTATTACGACAGCATTGCGTAAATACTCATAAAAAACCCGCCCATCTTTCCATCTGCAGCTTTGTGGGACGACATATTTATTGTCGCTACCGTGCCCCTGCTTTGAAGTTCCAATGTTTCTGTTGCGTCGTAGCGGATTGACGTATTGTTTCGATTGCATAAAAAATGTCCAATAGACTCAAAGAGATATTGTCATCTTACCCCGGAACAAATAATTAAAACAAGGAAAGAACAAAGAAAAGAAAAACTGCACATCGTGATTTCTGCAATGCCAAGATGAATTATTCAGCAAAAAATAGACCGAATGCGCATGCGCTTTGATACAGACAAGCCCCCGCGCGGCGGCAGGGGTCACCATTCGGCTTTGAGGCCGAAGAAGAGGGGGCCGCCGACCCGGATGTGGTTGTGCCTCTTCTGGATGAAGTCGTACGCGGCGTCGGGTATCTTGACGTTTATCTGCTGTGGCCGTTTGGCTATTTTCCAGCGCTCTTCGAGCGGGGCTTGTTTGCCGTCGCGGACGGCGGACTCGACGTCGGCGGCGAATCCGGCGATGACGGCGTCGATAAAGCGAACGCCTGAGCGCGCGCCTTCGTCGTATATCGGCGCGTATTTGTCGCCGAGGGCCATCCTGTCCTGCGGCAGGCCGAGGACTTCTCCTTCGTGCGCGTAGATGGCGTTCATGGCGGCCAAGCTGAGCATGGGTTTGCCGGCGTCCCAGTTGAATACGGAAATTTTTACTTTTTTGCCGAGGACGTCGCCGTCGAAGAGGGGGACTTCTGCGGGGCCGGGGGTGTCTTTGGCGGCGACGGCTTTGGCGGTCATGGATTCGAGGGCGGAGGCGAGGGCGGCGGATTCGGGCCGCCGGTCGAACGTTATCATTGCGGCTATCTCGGCGTCCGTGAACTCGACTTCTTCGTAGAACTGCGGGAACACGAGCGCTCTGAGGTCGGACGCGCCTGTGAGTATCATCGCCATCCGCTCGACGCCGAATCCGATGTTGAAGACAGGGAGGTCGATGTTGTAGTTGCGGAGCGCGGCGGGGGCGTAGAAGCCGAGGTTGCCGACTTCGATCTGTTCGCCTTTGTATTTGACGAACACTTCGGTGTCCGTTTCGGGGTCGTAGTATCTGCTGGCGATTTTTTTCTTCTGGAAGTTGCACTCGTCGAAACCGAGGCGTTTGAGCACGTCGATGGTGAGGCGTTTGCCGTCTTCCATAGTGAGTTTTTCGTCCATTACGACGACGGAGGCGGATGTGCTTTCAAAGAGGTGGCGGGGGTCCTGCCGTTGTTCGCGCCTGAAACGGGAGCCGACGGAGAACAGCCTGACTGGCAGGGGCATCTTGTGGCGCATGCGTTCGAGCACGGGGAACCAGTTGCTGGTCATGTGCGAGCGCAGGGTTTTCTTAGTGACGACAGGCTTGAGTTCCTTGAATTCCGGGAAAACGCGTTCGAGGATTTCCGCGGCTTGGTCGCCGGTTATTTTCAGCCTGAGGGCGAGTTCTTCCAAGAAGTCGTCGGCTTCGATGGCGGCCTCTTTGTATTCGCGCAGGAGTATGCGGAGGTCCTGTTCGCGGTCGAAGCCGGGGACGATTGCGTTGATGAGTTCGAGTTTGGGTTTGCTGAGTCCGATGTCGGCGCGGTCGAGTCCGGCGATGTAGAAAACGCGGTCGAGGATGAGCGGGGCTTCGGGGCCGTATTGTTTGTAGACGTGTAGGTCGTCGACGATGGCCGGGTTGATCATTTCGTCGAGGCCGAGGTCGAGGAAGGCTTCGCGGAAGCGCTGGTTGAGGGCGGCGACGGGGTGCTCGCGCCCGGTTTTCATGGCGAACGCGAGGGCTTCGGCGGCCCCGATTTCGATGGAGCGGCTCAGTTCGCTCATGGGGTGTCCGCGCCCGGTCATCTCAAATGATTTATACCAGCCGAAGGGACACCGGATGATGGGAAGGTCTTCCATGGCGGCCCTCATCATGCGGATGATGCGCAGCGAGTTTTCGGGGCGGCCGAGGTTGTTCGACAGATGGGAGTATGGATAGAGGACGATGGATTTCGCGCCTGTCTGCTGGAATACTTTTTGGATTTCCTCGCGGGCGCGGGCGACCACCGCGTCGGCGGTTTTCTCGTCGTTCTTTTCGGCGGCTATCATGATAACCAGAGCGTCGTCTACGGCTGCTTCGCGGACGACGGGCGGCTCTATTTTTTCAGCAAACTTGGTCTGTTCGGTCGCCCTGAAGGAAAACGGGGCGGAATGTATCATAAGCAGTTTCATTGAGGCTCTCCCCCGCCGGGCCGACTGTGGTTTCCGCGCCCGGCGCACCTGTAATGTTAATACATAAGGGCGAAGAATTAAAGGAGCGCTGGCGTTCGCGGCGTCGCGCGTCGGGGGCCTGCGGGTTTTCGGGCGGAGCGCGGCGGGTCTGCGGCGGCCGCAGAGCGCGCGTCTTCAAGTTGTGATTTGCGGGAGCCGTATATATAATCAGAAATAACATATTTTGGGAGACGGATATGGACTGCGATTGCGGCTCGACCGGCACGATGATATGGAAAGAGGCGGATACGCTTCCTCCGCGCGTCAAAAGGCTCCGGGACGAGTATTTCTCGTTCTACGAGCGGGACTATTTCCGCAACGAGGCGCTCGGGTTCTCCACGGGCGCGCAATGGGACGTGCTGTGGCGGTCATATAACTGGGGCATCAATCCTGAAATTTTCCCGTTTTTCGCGGCGATAGAGGACTCTCTGCTCGCGTCGGCGGTCATTGTGAAAACGCCTGAAAGTTTCTGGAAGCTGCCGCTTGTCCGGCGGCGGTCGCTGTTCTTTTCCGAAGTTTTAAGAAAGCATTTGCCGGCGCAGATACTTGAGGGCGAGTTGATTGTGGGCGCGCAGTTCAACAACGCGATGTCCCTGTGCCTGAACAAGGCGGAGGCGAAGGGGTTCCGGGCGGCGCAGAAGAAGTGGTGGGACGCCGCGCAGGTTCTGAACGACACCGGCGTGGGCAACTGCGGGGCGGTGCCGGGGCATCTGATTCCGAACTACAAAAAAGCCGTTGAGATAGGATTCGCCGGGTACGCCGAGGAGATAAAAGCGGAACTGAGGAAGCAGCCGGATGAGAGGAAGCGGGCGCAGTTGCAGGCGATGCTGGAGTGTTGCGAGGCCGTTCCGGATTTCACGTCGCGGTATGCGGCGGAGGCGGAAAGGCTGGCGGCAGCCGAGGGCGACGCGGCGCGCCGCGCGGAGCTTGCCGAGATAGCGCGCGTCTGCCGCAAGGTTCCGTGGAACCCGCCGGAAACGTTCGCGGAGTCCCTGCAGGCGGTGTGGTTCACGCACATGCTGGCGATGTTCTCCGAGTCCTATCCGGGGCCGGGCGTCTCGCACGGGCGCATCGACCAATACCTGTTCCCGCTGTACAAGAAGAGCGTCGAGCAGGGAATGACGAGGGAGCAGGCGCGCGAGTTGCTGATGTGTTTCTGGATTAAACACAATTACGCTTATGATTTCATGGGCCGCGTCGGGGCCAATCAGGGAATAAATTCAGGGTTCGGGCAGTTGGTCACGTTGAGCGGGTGCGGGCCTGACGGCTCAGACCTGACGAACGAGCTGACGATGCTCATGCTGGACGTTATCGAGGAAATAAACATGCTGGAGCCGAAGCCGAACGTTAGGCTTCACAGGAACTCGCCGCCGGAACTGGTGGAGCGGGTGGGCGGGATGTTGTCCAAGGCGCAGGGAGCGCCCGTGCTGCTCAACTTCGACGAGGCGTCCATGCGCGGCCTCAAGTGGCAGGGCATGCCGGAGGGCGAGCTGTGGGACTACGCGCCCGTCGGATGCCTAGAAAACGCGTTTCAGGGCTGCGATCGCTCCGGCACGGTGGACGTCAACCTCAACTTGGCCAAAGCGGTTGAACTTACGCTCAACGACGGTTGCGATTTGGCTACCGGACGGCGAATCGGCCCGAAGACGGGCGACCCGGCGGCTTTCGACTCGTTCGACAAATTCTACGCCGCCTTCAACGCGCAGCTTGACGCCCTGCTGGACGTCATCTGCGAGTGCGTCGAGACGGCGGACTTCGTCCGCTCCAAATACGAGTTCATCCCTTATCTGTCCGTCCTTGTGGACGGTTGCATGGAGAACGGCAGGGACATCAACGAGGGCGGCGCGAAATACAACTACATAACTGTCGAGGGCATCGCGTTCGGCACGACGGTAGACTCCGTCGCGGCTGTGAAGAAGGTGGTGTTTGAGGAGGGCAGGGTGTCGATGCCCGACCTTGTGGCGGCCATCAAGTCAAACTACGAGGGACACGAAAAGACGCGCCAGTTCATGATGAACCGCGCGCCGAAATACGGCACTGACGACAACGAGGCAGATGCGCTGGCGGCTGAGATTAACAAGCGGTGGACGGAGCGCGCGTTCGCTCGCGTCTCCCCGCACACCGGCAAACGGTTCCGGGGCGGCTACCTTTCGTGGAACTACTGGATAGCGTACGCGCCTTTCACCGCCGCCACGCCAGACGGCAGAAAGCGCGGCTCGTTCCTGTCCAACGGCATAGGCCCGGTAAACGGGATGGACCGCAAAGGGCCGACCGCCAACATCCGCTCCGTAGGCAAGGTCGGGCTTGAGTCCGCTCCCAACGGCGCGTCGCACACCATCAGCGTCAGCCCGTCGCTGTTGCGCGACCCCGAACACGTGACGAAACTTTCGTCCATGCTGCGGGCGTACGCGCTCGAAGGCGGCACCGCGCTTCAGGTGAATGTGCTCGACCCCGACACTCTCCGGCGCGCTCAGAAAAATCCAGAAGAATACCGCAACCTGCTGGTAAGGGTCACGGGCTACAACGCGTATTTCGTGAACCTCGGCAGAGAGATTCAGGACGAGATAATCGCGCGCGAGGCGGGGGTTCTCTGAGAGATGCGCCGAACCGCCACCATGACCGCGCTTCCGGCGGCGCGCCGATGAGCCGCGAAGCTGTCATCTTCAACGTCCAACGATTCAGCACCGAGGACGGCCCCGGCATCCGCACGACGTGCTTTTTTAAGGGCTGCCCGCTGTCCTGCCTGTGGTGCCACAACCCCGAAGGCATATCTCCGCGCCCCCAGACGATGTGGTACGACGTCAGATGCATCGGCTGCCGCAGTTGCGTGGATGTCTGCCCGGTGGGCGCGCTCACGGCGGGCGACAAAGGCATTAAGATTAACCGCTCCACATGTTCGGCGTGCGGCAAATGCGCGGACGCCTGCCCGGCGGCGGCCATAGAGATTATCGGCAAAAGCTGGACGCCGGAGGCTCTTACGGACGAGGTTCTGCGGGACTCCGCGTTCTATGAAACATCGGGCGGCGGGGTGACGATATCCGGCGGCGAGCCTCTGGCGCAACACGAGTTCGTTATGGATTTCATCAGCAGATGCAAAGGGGCCGGACTGCATGTCGCGCTGGACACCTCCGGCTACGCCGCTCCCGCCGTGTTCGACCCCGCCGCCGACGCCGCAGACATGGTTCTGCTTGACCTCAAGACGCTCAACCCCGAAGCGCATCTCGCGTGGACGGGCGTTCCTCTGGAGCCAGTGCTGCGCAGCGCCCGCAGACTCGGAGAAACCCGCAAGCGCGTGTGGGTCCGCACCCCCGTTATCCCCGGCGCCACAGACTCGCCCGAAAATATCGCCGCTGTCGCCCGCTTCATCGCCGACAACCTTCCCGGCTGCGACCGCTACGACATATTGCCATTCAGCAATTTGTGCGCGTCAAAATACGAAAGGCTGGGCATGGAGTTCAGGTTCAAGGAAACCCCGCTCGTGCCGATGGAACGGATGGAAGAGTTAAAAGCCGCCGCCGAACGCGCCGGCGCCCCCAACGTCGTAATCCAAGGTCTCACCACAAGAAAATCCCAACCGGAATAAAAACAGTTTTTTAGACGAAATTGTTGAATTGTATAAATGCAAAAACAAAGAGAAGAAGATAGTATTTGCGGGAAAACCATTTTTATGCAAAAAACAGGAAATTATAGATAGAAATAAAGCTGATCCAAGATAAGAATCATTTGAAGAGCTCTAATTTTCGTGTAATCATCGGGTTTTGCTACGCCATGAGATGAGCTATGTCTCGATAATGCAACATTGTTTTTTTCCAAGTCAAACTGTGAAAATATTACGTTGTTCAGATAATTAAAAAAACTATTCGTGAATAACAAAGAATCTTTATGTCCAAACTTGGCATCACACTTATTCACAAGATAATTCAATAAGTCTTTTATTTTAATCCTTCCTTTATTTGTTTCTTGGTAATAATTCAAGCGCAATATACCTTCAACCTCAGTAATTATGTTTTTAATGCAACTTATATATCCTTCTTTATTCAATAAAAGATAAGAATTTATGCCTGCTTTGATTATAGATTGTTTATTAAAATAATATTCGTTATTCCACCATTTATCTGTGATACTTTCAATACGTTCTTTATCAAAGCGAGAAACTATATTGTCTATTCGTTCTTCAAATCCGATTTTGTCTTTGTAAATGCCCATCAAATCTTTGAATTCTGTATTCATTATTTCGACAAATGGGAACCAACCATCATTTTGCATTTCTTCGAGCATATTTTGCGAATCAAGCAATTTGTATAGGTGACAATACAAGAGCTTTCTTTCTAGTTTGCCAATATCTAAATAGGCTTTATCTAAATCCATCAAGCCGTCCCCAGCAAGATCAAAAAACAATCCGAATTTCCATCCGACTTTGAAGCAGTATACCATCTTGTCTGTTTCTAATATCTCAATTTCAGGAAATCTAATTCTTCTAATATCAAGGATATCGTTCTTTTGTATAAGTTGTCCCTTTTCAACATTGCATTTTGGACATATTTCCATTTCTGTTTTAAATTCATTCAAGTAAATATCGGCTGAAAAATCTTTATGAATCAGTATCAAAAAACGATTAATAGTGTCTATAATGATGTTGTTTGCAGTCAAAAATATATCAGAAAGCTGATCAGTGTAGTTGTAGAATTCTTGTTCGTCTGAAGTGAATGTTGCTCTAGTTAGGACTTTGCAGATGCCTTCATTTATTTTTGTTTCAGTAGCAAAACCCATGATACTTCCAGAGTTATCTAAATGGTCAACATGGATATGCATTATTATCTCCTTTATTACACTTCAAAGAATTCATAAAATGAACAGAACATAAATAATATATTTATCGTAAATATTTAGTCAAGATAGATACGATGTCATGACGAGAAAATAAGGGAAATAGGGAAAATAGAAAATACAGTCACCTATTTATGGTGTTGTATTTTCGGCGAAAAGCGGGTACAGGCATCGCTGGGATGCGCGCTGCCAGTCCCCGTTTTTCGAAGGATAAAGCGCAAAACTTATGCCTGACAAAAAAACAAACTCCTTAAAAATATGCATAGCGATGTTCGCTGGTTTTTTCTTTGTTGTCATTCTTGTCGTGGTTTCCGGTTTTATTTGCATGGGAGAAACGCGCAGATTTATAAGCGTCTCTGATGATATAGTCCGCTCAAACGAGAATGGTTTCCAGATGCGTGTGCGTTATGTCGCAGAGGATAATATCATGTTTAACGCTTGTTCCTTTGAAAGACCAGAATCATTTGCTGATGACGCAATAAAGACAGTCAAGGCAAATATCAATAAACAGGTTGACGCGGCAGTCGCAAAGGAGCTAACAGAAGATGATGAGGAAAAGCTCAAACATGATATTGTTAATATAGTGGAGGCGGTGGTTTGCCAAAACGGATGCGACAAGGGGCCTCTAGTTGAAATCTATCAACTTGAAAACAGGCATGAGGAATAACCCTTATAGCTTTTTGAGTCGGGCCGGCAGGTTGTTTTTTTCGCTTTATTTCTCAGCGACGATTATCACGTGGATTATGCTCACAATATACATGTATGCAATCAGCCATATCAGGACGGTTTTTATCGGAATCCACACGATGGGAAACCATCCGAGTGAATATATGTTCATGTAATCGCAATAAATGGGAATAAGAAATAGGACTGTGAGCGACGCGAGAATTAAGCCAAATATGAAATGCCGGGTGTAGAATTGTCCGGCGCACGGGAACAATAGTGAAATCAACAGCGAAGGAACCAGTTTTCGTGGAGCCGGTTGTGTCCGTGAGGAGCGGGTTGCCGCGCTGACAACATAGCCTCGCGTCTTCATATCGTCCCATAAAAACACCGAGTACGCCAGAACCGCCAGCAGGGCCATGAGGCATGCCGCGAACAGGCTGCGTCCTATCCCGCCAAGCCTCCTGTTGCTTTTCACTATCCCTGCCAGACGAGTCATTTCATCATTGATTTCGGTCTCAGGCGCCGCGACGACTTCATCCGTGTCCGGGTTCCATATCCCCGCAAAGCACTCGTCGATGTCGGTGAAAGAAACCATCCCGTCAGGAGTCATTTTCATTTTGCGAGCGTCGATATGGCTTCCATCGGGCAAACTCAGGAACGCGGGTCTGATGAATTCGCCATTGAAATCGAACACACCCACATAGCCGTCCGGGGTTACGAAATCGTCCGCGTACGCCACATACAGCCTTTCGCGAAACGCATCCGCCACCATGCGCGTCGGCCACGATTTGACTTCCCAGTTTATCGGTCTCAGGGAAGAAGACATTTCACGAGGGGAAGCCGCCCATCCTCTCAGAGAAAAAGCGCGCGATGCCGGATTGGCGGCCCGTTCGTCGAGAGTCTGCGCGCGCAAATTGTTGGTCTCGGCTATCAGCGCGGAGCCGTCCGGCAACTGTTCCACCCCGTTCGGAAAATCGAACTCCCCATCATGCATGCCGCGTTTGCCTATGGTCTTAATCAAATCCCCTTCCGCGCTGAAAAGTTTCAGGTTGTGTTTCCCGGCGTCCGCCACCAGCACGTCTCCGTTCCTCAACGTCTTCAGAGTGAACGCGCCGCTTAACGAGTCTTCTCCGAAACCTGATATCCAATTGCCGTCTTCGTCGAACACCTCAATGCGGTTGCGGCCTGTGTTAGCCGCATAGATGTTTCCGTTCGCGCCGAATTCGAAATCCAGCATGCCGTTCAGAGTTCTTTCGCCCGCGCGTTCGGCCTTCCACAGCAGCGATCCGCTCGCGTCGTAGCGGGACAGCGATTTCATGGTTGACAGGTAAACTCCGTCATGCGTCGGCTGATATTGAATCGGTCGCTCAAGGAATGGCTTCTTCGAGTCGGCGGTGATGAAACATAATATGGAAACTACCATGACGATAAAAACCGCGACAAGCGGCCCTTTGTGTCTTTCCTGCATTTCTTTGAAGACTTCGGAAAAAGGCAACTGCGGGGGGACGATATAAGGAGGTTGGGGAACGGAGGAATCGGCGGTGGGCCTAGCGGCGTTCTGGCGCGCCACGCTTGATGAGTCCGCGATTTCCCCGCCGGATGATATCTGAGGCGCCGGTTTGCGGGGGGATTCATTTGAGGCTTGATACGTCGCGCGCGAGGCGTTTCTGCTGCCGCATCTGGGGCAAAACTTAGCGCCCTGCGCCTGTTCAGCGCCGCAATTATGGCAAAAGCTCATCTATGCCGCTCCGTTTATGTTTGCTTATAGTCAAGTCAATGTTGATCGTTTTATTATACGCTATTTTTGCTGCTGAGCCAGAGTTTTTATGATATTTGTCAAAATAGGAAATAAAGAAATAAAACAGGCGCATGATTATTTGCGTTGAGGGCGAAAAGCGGAAATAAAAATAGAAAAATAGAAAAATAGGGACAGTCACCTATTAGAAAAATAGGGACAGTCACCTATTTATGGTGTTGTATTCCCGGGGTGGCGAAAAGCGGGTACAGGCATCGCTGGGATGCGCGCTGCCAGTCCCCGTTTTTCCCGTTTTTCGCGGCGAGGGCTGCTATGAGCGGCGGACGCCTAGCGTTTTTTTGCCGGCTTTGATAAGGTCGGTCACCGTCGGGTCCGTCGCTTTGGGTATGTAAGTGACTTTGCACAGGGCGATTATGGCGAGGACGACGAAAACGGCTCCCTGAACGAAAAGCCAACGGTATCCGAAAGCGGGGATGGATGCGGCGAGTGTTCTGTCGATGACGAATCCGGCGAGCACGCCGCTGATGAGTTGTCCGATGCCGGTGATGGTGGAGTAAAGGCCCATGTAGAGGCCCATTTTGTCTTCGTTCATGAGTGTGGGCAGGACGGTGGCGGTGATGATGAAGCAGATGGTGAGGCCGAGGGCGGTGAATCCGATGACGAGGAGCATGATTTTGAGGACTTTGCCTGTCTCGGCGTCGATTTTCGGTCTGATGGCTTTGACTGCGGCGGCTGTGGAGGCGAGGGCCGGGTTGTCGTCGCCCATGACTGCTGCGATGGCTGTTTCGCATTTGTCGGGTTCGAGTTCTCCGTTTAGGCACCAGCGGAGGGCGTCTGATTTTTTGTCGTCGAGCATCTTGTCTTCATTGATGTCGCGCGGAGGGCTGAGCAGTTCGGGCAGGAACAAAGAGAAGTCGGCTTGGGATACGTCGATGCCGTAGTTGTCTGCGGCGGCGCGGACGTCTTTTTCCGTTCCGAGGTTCAGCCCGGAGACTGAGGAGGTGGGGCCGACGACGAAGTATCCGGTGGTGAGGCCGACAGCGATAAGGATTAGGCCGGCCATGAGGATGGCTTTGCGGCTGACCTTGTCTCCGAGCATGCCGACCGGCACGGCGAGGATGACTGAAATGACGACTACGATGCCGAGCACGAGGCCGCCCTGAGTTCCGGGGATGTTGATGTAGTATTCGGTAAGTTTGGTGAAGAAGGAGATGAAAGCGCCGAGGGCCAGCCAGAAGAAGAAGTCCATGACGAGGAACCAAGTAAGTTCTTTAAGGGAAGGCATTTCGGCGATGATGTCTTTAGTGAAGTTCCAGCCGAGGCGCAGCTTGTTGCCCTTTTCGGGCGGAGGGGCGGGAAGCTCTTTTATCGACACGACGGTGACTATCGTTCCGGCGAGGTGGACGACGGCCAGAATATAGAAAGAGAGAGGTTTGTTGACGGAGTAGACGACCATGAGAAGGACGGCGTAGGCGACCATAGTGCCGATGCCGCCGAACGCGCTGAAGAACGCATTGACAGTGCCGAGTTTCTCGTTGGGCGTGACTTCCGGCACGAGCGCGAAGTAGGGGACGGCGGCGAACTGGATGAAGAAATAGATGAAGGTCATCAGTATGATGAGGACCCACACGGAGGGCATGTGGGGGATGAGCGCGATAAGGGGGGCGGAGACGATGCCGCCGATGAGCATGAGGGGCCTGCGCTTGCCCCATTTGGCTTGAGTCAGATCGGAGTAGATACCGAAGAACAGAGACAGGCCGATCATGAGTTTGCCGATGCCGATGATGGCGCCTATCTGGGTGTTGGTCAGCCCGAATTTGGAGGTGAGCAGCAGTGGCATGGCCGCGCCGTCGAAACTCCAGAAGCAGACAAGTCCGAAGTTGATGACGTTGAGAAGAATCATCTGGGGGAGCGTGATTTGTTTCTTCATAATAGTGAGCCGTCTCCGTTGATTTTAGAAGTTCCGATTCTGGCGGAACTGTCATTATTGAAAAACCGCGCCTTCTGTGCCGGATTGGCCGTTCGGGGCGCGATACGTAACAATAGCATACACGCGGAGTTTCGCACAAGAAAATAATAAGGTCGCGTGTGCTGATTACTGATTAAGGGTTAAACAGCCGCTTAAAAGATTTGTCCGGAATTTGCGGGGAAACCATTTTTTTGCAAAAAACAGGTTTCCCCGCGCCCCTTCCGAAAAAAACTCCCGGCGCGCCGGTTTTGCTGAACTGCGTTCAACGCAAAACCGGCGGTTTTTGCAAAACAGCGAAATGCGGGCAAAGGCAACAGCGAAAGAGGATAAAAGCGAAAAACGGCTTAAAAAGGTTTTCGCCTTCGGCGATTGGGAAAAAACCCTTTGAAAAGGGTTGTTTCCCCAAACCCCTTTTCCAAAACTTTTCGGGTTTGTTCCGAACATTTCACAGGATACGGGCTGCGGATTTCTATCAAGCATCACAACAAACGGTTATAATAAAAAAATGGCGCCATACAGGATTGTGGAACATACGGCGGATGCCGGGATACATGTGACGGGCGGGACGCTGGAGGAGTTGTTTGCGGACGCCGCGCGGGGGATGATGAGCGTGATATGCGAGGTCCCGCCGGAAGGATGGCCGGAAACGCATGTTGTGGAGTTGTCCGCGCCGGATGCGGAATCGCTGATAGTGGACTGGCTGGCGGAGCTGCTGTATCTGCTTGAGGTGAAGAATTTTTTCACGACCGACCCGCGAGTGGAGAAAGTGGAGGGGGGAGCGATGAGGTCGGTGGTCGGCGGGGCGAGGCTGCGCGGCGTGGTTCACGCCACCGAAATCAAGGCTGTCACCCACCACATGATAAGCGTTGACCGCACGTTGAACGGTTTCGAGACCACGATATATTTCGATCTTTGAAGCGAGCCGAGGAGGCGGGCATGCCGGACTGGACGAAATGCTTCGACAGCGTTTCCGACTACAAGATAAAGATACCAAGAACCTGTTTTGAAGGGATGAGGGTTCCGGGGATAATTTACGCCGGGCCGGAACTGCTGGACGACCTGAAGAGCGACGACGCGCCGCAACAGGTGGCGAATGTGGCGACGCTGCCGGGGATTGTGGAGTATTCGCTCGCCATGCCCGACATCCATTACGGGTACGGGTTTCCCATTGGCGGGGTAGCGGCGATGTCAGTGGAGGAAGGCGTGATATCGCCGGGCGGGGTGGGGTTCGACATCAATTGCGGGGTGAGGCTGCTGGCGTCCGCGATAGAAGCGGGCGACGCGAGGGCAAAGGCGGACGAACTGGCGACCAAACTGTTCCGGGACGTGCCGACAGGGGTAGGCTCGACGAGCGACATACGTCTGCGCGGCGGGGACATGGATAAGGTTCTGCAAAGGGGAGCGGCGTGGGCGGCGCGCAACGGTATGGGATGGGATGAGGACTTGGAATACTGCGAGTCCGGCGGGGCGTTGGAAGACGCCGATCCGGGGGAGGTCGGCCGCAGGGCGAGGGAGCGCGGCGCGAACCAGTTGGGCACGCTCGGCGCGGGCAACCACTTCATCGAAGTTCAGGAAGTGGAGGAAATATTCGACGACAGGGCGGCGCGGGCGTTCGGGCTTGAAAAGGGCATGGCGGCGGTGATGATACATTCGGGGTCGCGCGGGCTGGGGCATCAGGTGTGCGACGACGCCATCCGAACGATGCGGGAGGCTGTTGTCAGATATGGATACGAGCTGCCCGACAGGCAACTGGCCTGCGCGCCGGTGGAGTCTCCGGAGGGGCGGGCTTACTATGCGGGGATGTGCGCGGCGGCCAACTTCGCGTGGGCCAACCGGCAGTGTCTGGCGCACACCGTGAGGGGGACGATGGAGCGAGTGTTCGGGGCGTCGGCGGAGCGGCTGGGGCTTAGGCTGGTGTATGACGTGGCGCATAACATCGCCAAATTCGAGGAGCATGAGGTCGGCGGGAAGAAGCGGCGGCTGTGCGTGCATAGGAAAGGGGCGACGCGGGCGTTTGCGGCGGGACATCCCGAACTGGCTCGAAGGCATGCCGGGGTGGGCCAGCCGGTAATTGTGCCGGGAGACATGGGCAGCGCGTCTTATGTTATGGCGGGAACGCCACAGGCGATGGCCGAAACTTGGGGGTCGGTGTGCCACGGGGCGGGCCGGGTGAAAAGCAGGACTTCCGCGAAAAAGGAGTTCAATGCGGCCACCGTGCTCGAAGAGCTGGCGGCGCACGGCGTGACCGTGCGGGCGGGGTCGAAGAAGTCGCTGTTGGAGGAAGCGCCCGGAGCGTACAAAAATGTGGACCATGTGGTCAACACATGCGTGAACGCGGGGCTGGCGACGATTGTCGCGAGGCTGCGCCCGATTGTGGTGATAAAAGGATAATCCGGACAAAATTCGGATATGCGCGAAAACAACGTATCGCGCGCGCGATTTAACCGCGACATAGATGAATGCCATTGATTTTATAGCGTTAAAAGAATATGAAAATGAATATATTATGACTTTGACAAAAAGAACGCATAGCATATAATACATTCGAATTTTTAAGAATGGGGAGAGCAAGATGCAAAGCAAACACATCGGCGGGGGCGTCATCTTCGCGGCGGCGCTTGCGTTTATAGTGGTAATATTCGCCGGGCATGCGGCGCGCGCGCAGGAGGCAAAGAGCCTAAAAATCAACCTTGCCGTGAGCGATGAAAGGCTCCTCATTTACGCCGGAAGCTCGGCGGGGGTGAAAATCGGACAGAAATTCACTGTGGTCCGCGACGGCAAGAGCATCGGTTCCATAGTTGTCGCGGAAGTAAAACCGACATATTCAATCGCGAAAGTAGTGGAAAAGACAGTTGAAATGCGGGATATGGATGAACTGGTCGAGTTTGGAAAGGAACCATCGGCGGCGGCGATTTCCGCAGTTGAGCAACCGACAAAGAGGGGAATGAAGGAAGTTGCCCCGGCGGCGACAGCGACTGCTCCGGCGGCTGAAGAGAAGAAAGAAGAATCGGCGCCTGCGGCTTCATCAAGGGGCCGAAGAGGAAGCGCCGAACCTGCGGCGGAGGCAGCTCCTGCGGCTGCGGCGGAACAGCCTGCGGCAGCAGCGGAAGGGACTTCATCAAGAAGACGCGGAAGGGCTTCTGCCTCGGAAAGTCCGGCGGCGGCGGAATCCGCGCCGGCAGCCGAATCCGCTCCTGCAGCGGCGGAATCCACTTCGGGCAGAAAAAGAGGCCGCGCTTCCGGCGGCTCCGCTGAACCTCTGGGAGATGAACCTGCGGCGGCTGAAGAAAAGAAATCAGCTCCTGAAAAAAAGAAAATCAACTCGCCAATGGATCTGTCGTTCGCCACAACCGGCGGAATGTCCGGTCTTTGGATGGTTCCCACTACGGATGTGCTCGAAAACCGAAAATTTGCTATTGGCTTGTACGCCTCAAGCTATTCGGAATCCATGACAGTAAAAGTCTTGAGTCCCATGTCGAATGTCGACACATCATATTATGGTTATTGGATGGATCTGAAAGATGAAACCATCGGCCTTTCGTACGGGCTGGGAAAAGGATTGGAAGTCGCTTTTAGTCAAACCAGATATCATGGCTCGGCAATGGTGTATTTCGAAGGCGATTCGGAAAGCGTTAACTACGATGAAAACAACACGTCCATAGCGTTGAAGTACAATCCGCAAAAGCATTTTCTTCTATCTGAATCGACGAATAAAAAATGGGACACGGCGTTTGCAGTCGAGAGATATGAAATGGGAAGCGATGATGGCACGACGATCTACGGGCTGGTTAATTTTCCATACGACAAGTTTGACCTTCACGGCGGAATATTCCACATGAGCCAGCAGGGACGGACCGGAAAAAAATTCGGAACCCTCGCCGGAGTAGGCATGGACATATCCCCTGAATTGCTTTTCATCGGAGAAGTCATGTTGTATCAGGCGCAATACACGTGGAACTATGCTGTCAGATACATATACGAGAATAAAGGTTCCGTGATGCTCGGCATAGCCGACGCGGACGATGTTAGACGCCTGACGCTGGGGGCGGCGTATCAATTCTGATCGGCGGGGTGAAAGCGGATGAGCGAAAAGAAGATACGGGTGATAGTGGCGAAGCCGGGTCTTGACGGACATGACAGAGGCGCGAAAGTGGTTGCGCGCGCGCTCAGGGACGCCGGCATGGAAGTCATATATCTTGGATTGCAGCAGACGCCCGAAGACATCGTCAATTCCGCCATTCAGGAAGACGCCGATTTCATAGGGATAAGCTCGCTGGCGGGCGCGCACATGACGCATTTTACGCGCGTGCTGCAACTGCTCAAGGATAAAGAGTCCGAAGACATCCTCGTCATCGGAGGCGGAATAATTCCGGAAGACGACCGGGAAAAACTTCTCGAAGCGGGCGTGGCGGCGCTGTTCGAGCCGGGCGCCCCAACTCAAACAATCATAGACGAAATCAAAAAAATAAAAGAGGCGTCAGCAGCGGCGGCCGCGTCCTGACGAGCCGAGCGCGCGAACCGTTCGTCAGCGAACGGGGGAGAAATCGTGTCGGAAAAAACCGGATGTGTTTTTTGCGATTTCGACAGCCGGCATATCATTGCGGAAAGCGAGTTAGCTTTTGCCGCGCATTTTGATTGCGCCATCAAACCCGGCCACATAGTGGTGGCGCTCAAAGAGCATGTCGAGTCTCTTGCCGCGATGTTGCCTGAGCAGGCGGCGGACATCATGAGACTGGCGGCGCGAGTGGCGAGAGCGGCGGAGCGTGTTGCGGGGTGTGAGAAGTTCTATCTGGTTTCTATTGCGGACGCGGTTCCCCATTATCACATGCATCTGCTTCCGCTAATGAGGGGAGAGGCTCCGCTTGGGCCGTGTATCATGGGAGATTCGGGGTGGAAGGGAGAAGTCGGCGCGGCGGTCGGGGAAGAAGAAATCGCCCGGTTCATCTCGTCATGCCGGGAAGCGCTGTCGGAACAGAGGCGTTGAAGCTATGCCGCATAGCGCGAAAGCGCCGCGCGGGTTGTTCCCGATTAGGAAAAAAGAATGGGAAAAGACATAAAAAAGAGAAGAAAACCAAAGCGGACGAAGTCGCCGCAGGCAATATTGGTGTGGGGATTCGCCGGAGCTATAGCAATCGGGACGATTCTTCTATGGCTTCCTTTCGCGCATCAGCCGGGCCGGGTGGGTTTGCTTGACGCGCTGTTCACCGCGACATCCGCAGTTTGCGTGACCGGGCTTGCAGTGGTGGACACCGGGTCGGATTTCACGTTGTTCGGACAGATAGTGATACTTCTGCTGATACAACTGGGCGGCCTTGGCGTGATGACGTTCGCGGTGATAGCTTTCAAGGCGTTGGGGATGAGGTTGTCTCTAGTGTCTCAGGCAGCCGTTCAGGACTCGATGTTCCAGAAGGATGTAGCCGTTTTATTCAAAAGCGTTTTTGGCGGGATTTTGGCGCTTACGTTGATAATTGAATTCATCGGGGCTGCCGTGTTGTTCGCGTTTCTTGCTCCTTTGAAGGGGGCGTCCGGGGCCGCGTTCACTTCTGTTTTTCATTCCGTGTCGGCATTCTGCAACGCGGGTTTTTCTTTATATCCGGATAGTCTTATCGGATTGCGAGGGACAGGAGGATTGGCGGCGGTGGTGGCGGCGCTTATTGTGCTTGGCGGATTGGGCCATACGACGCTGTATGAGATATTCGGGCTAGTAAAAAGAAAATTGACGGGAAAGAGAAGCGTTGGAAAAATTGCGCGCCTGTCGCTACACGCCGCGACGGCGCTATGGATGTCGGCGGGGCTAATCATCGCGGGAGCTGTTATGCTCATGATTTTCGGGCTGACAACTGGCGAAAAAAACGCTTGGGAGATAGTCGGGAACGCCCTGTTTCAGTCAGTGACGTCGAGGACTGCCGGGTTCAATACGATAGATATTGGAGCGCTACCGGTCGCGTCGCTTTTTCTGCTGACGACGCTCATGTTTGTTGGAGGGTCTCCGGGGTCTTGTGCCGGCGGCGTGAAGACGACGACTCTGGCGGTGTGGCTTGCGAGAATTAAGTCCAGTCTGGCAGGGGAAAAAGAAGTCAGCATACTTGGCAGGAGGCTGCCTGATGAAACAGTGTCTCGGGCGGGTTTGCTGATGGGGCTTGCGATTCTTTGGAATATCGCGGGAGTGATGATTCTCAGCGCAACGGAGCCGGGCGTCAACGGAGCAGGCTTGAGCCAGATTGTTTTTGAACAGGTGTCGGCGTTCGGAACGGTCGGATTGTCTACGGGAATAACCCCGTCGTTGTCCGTGTCGGGACGCTTGTGGATTATCCTGACGATGTTCGTGGGAAGGCTGGGGCCTCTCACAATGGCGGTATGGATAGTGAATAAAAAACGGGTCAATGTGCATTATCCGAAGGGCGAGGTGATGATAGGATGAAGAAAAACAGGAAGCAGATATGCGTGATAGGCCTCGGGCAGTTCGGGGCGGAACTAGCGAGCGATCTGGCTAAGCACAGCGACGTTCTGGCGATTGACAGCAGCGAGGAGAGGGTGAACACGGTGAGCGATACGGTGCAGCGCGCCATGATGCTGGACGCGAGGGATTTCAGCGCGTTGCGCTCGGTAGTCACGGCGGACTTCGACGAAGCGATAGTGAGCCTCGGAGAGACGCTGGAGGCAAGCGTCCTCTGCACTCTGCATCTAAAAAAGATAGGTGTCGGCAATATCCGCTGCAAAGCGCTGAACGAGGACCACGCGGAGATACTGGAGGCGATAGGGGCGAACGAAATAATTTTTCCGGAGAGGGAAACAGCGCGCCGGGTCGCCGCGCATATAATAAATCCAAACCTTCTCGATTTCGTGCCGATAGAGGAGGATTACCGGGTGATGGAAGTGTCGCCGCCGGAAAGTTTCATCGGCCGCACGTTGATGGAACTGAATGTCAGAGGGCGTTTCGGAATATTTGTGATGGCTGTCAAAAGAGAAAACGGGGGAGGCTTCGTTTTTTTGCCGGGGCCGGATTACAGGGTGAGCGGAGGCGATAGTCTGGTGATGATAGGAAAAGAGAAGGATTTGCTAAGTATAAAAAGCTAGAAAAGATGAAAGGCGTCGGGCAGAGCGAGGAGAAAATAGATGAGAATCACAATAGCGGGTTGCGGAGCGGTAGGCCGCAATTTGGCGGGAATTCTTGTTCGGGAGGGCAACAACGTCACCGTCATCGACCGGGACAGGGCGAATCTGGACGCGGTCGAGGAACGGTTGGATGTTGCGGCTGTGGAAGGCCCTTGCACGGACATTAAAACGCTGAAACTGGCCGGGGTCGTCAACTGCGATGTTTTTGTGGCGGCGACCGACGACGATGAAAAGAATGTGCTGTCCGCTGCGGCGGCAAAAAAACTTGGCGCGGGCAGGACGATTGCCAGATGCAGAAACCCGATCTACACCTCAGGCGGGCGCAACAAGGCATACGCCGAGTTAATGGATATCGATCTGGTGGTGAACCCCGAGGATCTGACCGCTCTAGAAATTGTCAAACTGTTGAAAGCTCCGGGCGCGTTAGTGATAGAGAACTTCGCGATGGGAAAAGCGCAGGTTCGGGAAATAGTGGTCGGAGCGGGAAGCGATGCGGCGGAAAAAACGCTGGCTCAACTCTCACTCAGCAAACTGGGGCTGGTGGCCGCAATATCGCGCGCCGGGGGCATCATAATTCCTAAAGGCGACACCCGGATTCTTCCGGAAGATAAAGTATTCATCATCGGAAAACAGGAGAATCTTACCAAGCTTATGAGCGCCTTTGGCGGCGCGCGCCCGAAGGGCAGAAAAATTATTATCCTCGGCGGCGGAAAAGTCGGACTTGCCGCTTCTCAACTAGTCGAGAAAGAGAACCTCAATCTTATCGTCATTGAGAAGGACAGGGAGCGGGCGCTCACGGTCAGCGAAAACCTGAAAAAAGCCCTCGTCCTTGTCGGCGACGGAACCGACATCGATTTGCTAAAGGAAAAGGACATTGAAAACACGGATTACTTCGTGGCGCTGAGCGGCGACGATGAAGACAACATAGTATCGGGTCTGCTCGCCAAAGATCTCGGAGCCAAGTCGAGCATAGTGATGGTGGAAAGGCCGGAATATGTGGCGATTGTCGAGAGGCTGGGCATCGACCATGCGGTAAGCCCGCGCCTTCTGACAGTGACGGAGATTTTGAGGTTCCTGAAAAAAGGCAGGTTTGCGTCCGTCGCGATGCTCGAAAACGAGGGCGCTGAGCTTGTCGAGGCGAGGATTCATCCGGGTTCCAAGATAGCCGGAAAAAGGTTGAGCGAGGCGGGGATCCCTAGCGGAACCATCATTGGAGCCATAGTAAGGGGAGAGAGCGTAATCGTGCCGACGGGGGCCGATTCGGTCATGTCGGGAGACACGCTTATTGTGTTTACCGCGCAGGAGAACATTCCGAAGCTGGAAAATCTGATGGGATGAAAGGCGGAGACGCAGCGGTTCCGCGTCGCGAATAAATGAGCTGGAAGCCTGTAGTAAAACTTATGGGATATTTCGCGCTGGCGCTTGGCGCGATGATGGCGTTGCCGGCCGTTCTCGGCTTCTGTTTCGGAGAAGAGGACGCGTATGCTTTCCTGAAGTCGATGGCGGTGTGCGGGGGGGCGGGCGGCATAATGACGCTCGCCTGCCGGAAGGAATCTGTGAGTTCTCTGACTCGGCGCGAAAGCATCCTTTTCGTCTCTCTCGGATGGATTGTCGGCGCGGTTTTCTGCGCATTGCCGTACATGTTTGCGACGGCGTCTCCGGGTTTCAACGGGTTCGCTGACGCGTATTTCGAGGCAATGAGCGGACTGACCACAACAGGAGCTTCCGTGCTCAGAGACGTTGAAGCGGTGGCAAAATGCCTGCTGTTCTGGCGCTCGTTCACGCAGTGGATAGGCGGGATGGGAATAATCGTGTTGTTCGTGGCGGCGCTGCCTTATCTGGGCATTTCAGGCAAACAGATGATGAAATCGGAAGTGCCCGGCCCTGAAAAGGACGGTCTGAGGCCGAGGGTAATACAGACTGCAAGAACGCTCTGGCTTGTTTACACGGCAATATCGGCGGTTGAAGTAATCGCTCTGATGCTTTGCGGTATGAATTTGTTCGATTCGGTTTGTCACATGTTTTCCACGATGTCCACAGGGGGGTTCTCGCCGAAGAATGCGTCGGTCGGACATTATAACAGCGCGCCGATAGCTCTTGTGATATCGCTGTTCATGATTCTGGCGGGAGTGAATTTCTCGTTGTATTACATGGCGATAACCGGGCGTTGGCGGACAATGCTGAGAGACCCGGAGTTGAGGGGATATCTTCTTTTTATTGCGGGTTCGATGGCCTTGATTGTGGCGAGCCTTTATGGAACCGGTTTTTTCGGAAATATCAAAGACCTCGCAGTTCATTCTTTGTTCCAAGTTGTTTCAATAATGACGACGACGGGGTTTGCGACAACTGATTTCGACGCGTGGCCGTCTTTTTCACGAAAGCTTCTGCTGCTGCTTATGTTTATCGGCGGGTGTTCAGGAAGCACGGGTGGAGGCCTGAAGGTTATAAGGGTGATGGTAATAGCGAAGCACGCCTCCCAATCTATTTTTAAGACAGTGCATCCGGAGGCGGTTGTGTCGATGCGGGTGGGCAGCAGGCTGATGAAGCCGCAGGTGGTGAGCCAGATTTTGGGTTTTTTCGCTATAACGGCGGGGATTTTTCTTGGAGGATCGCTAGTCATACTGGCGTTCGGGCACGATATAGAAAGTTCCGTTTCAGCGGCGGCGGCTACTTTAATGAACATAGGGCCGGGACTTGGTTTTGTCGGACCTACGCAGAACTATGCTTTTTTCTGCCCGTTTCTCAAGCTTTTCCTGTCATTCCTGATGGTGGCGGGAAGACTGGAGTTTTTCACTGTGCTTGTGTTGTTCAGCAGGGCTTTCTGGAAGAAATAGTCGGCGGTCAAATTTTACTCTCGCTCTGTTAACAATGACAAACCGATTATAATGTTGTTTATTAGATGAGATTGACCAGAGAGGGCGGGGCGAGCGGTCCCGCGACTGAATATGCCGGATCAGGTTCAAAAACTTATTGAAAAACTAAAATCGAGCGACAGGGATGTAGTCAAAGCTAGCATAATAGAGGAGCTTGGCAACACAGGGGATCACCGCGCGCTAAAGCCGCTTGTGGAGTCGCTCAACGACGGCGACGCGCTTGTTAGGTGGAACGCGATAAGGGCGGTGGCGGGGTTCGGAGCGGACTCGGTGGCGCTTCTTTTCAGGACTATCGAGAGCGGCGACAGGTTTGCCCGGCGAAACGTGGTGCAGGTTCTGGGCGAAGTTGGCGGCGAGGATGTCGTGGACAGGCTCATCAAAATGCTGATGTTCGACGAGTCGGATCACGATGTGATGATTGAGATTATACGAGCGATGCACAAGCTCCGCCCGGAAAGAGCGGTCGAGCCGCTAATAACTGTTTTGAAAATGAGCGACTGGGAGATGCGCTGGCGGGCGATCAACACTCTCGGACACATCGGAGACCCGCGCGCGCTGGAGCCTTTGCTGGCCGTGATGGAGGACGAGGACCCGGATATCAGATGGGCGGCGGCGATTGCTGTCGAAAACATAAAGAACCGGGCGTTGAAGCGCGACGCTGAGCCTGATTCACAGCCGAGGGCGTCAGACACTCTGCCGCCGGCCTCTATGCCTTCTGAAAGAAAAAAACCGGCGCGCGACTTAGCCGTTTCGGCTTCTCAGAAAAACGGATGGACGGTCGTGAAGGTGGAAGGGGAGATGATTTCCACCAACTCCGCTTCGTTCAGGTCATACATGGACGGCGTTGTTTCCGTCTCATCAGGCCCGGTGGAGATTGATTTGTCTGACTGTGATTTCGTCGATTCGCTGGCTCTGGGCCATTTCAACGCGATTCGCAAAAAACTGAAATCGAAAAACCGCAAGATGAAAATATCCGGCATGAACCCGAATCTTAAACAGATGTTCAAGGCGACAAAACTAGACGAGTTGTTCGCTATCGAATAACAGGCGCGCTATTTGGTTTCCTGAGGCTTATTCTTCTTTTCGGCTTCCTCAAGTTTTTGAAGCGCTTCGTTTATCTTCTGGGCTTTCTCGAAGGCTTTAAGCGCGTCGTTGGTCTTTTTCAGATTTTTATAAGCATGGCCGAGAGTCATGTAAAGCTGATATGTTTCCGTGGCGACATCGGGGGCCAGCTTGATTCCGGCGTTAAGAGTTTCGACAGCTTTATCAAAATGTTTTTTCTCTATCTGCAGTTCGGCGAGAAAACCGTAAGAGTACAACTGAAGCCGCCGCCCGTCTCTGTTTTCAGTTCCTTTCGGGAACGAAATAGAGACGAGCGATTCGAGTTGTTTCATCGCCTCGTCGACTTTTTTATCATTGTAAAGAAGGGCTGCTTTTTCGTGGTGGATAAGAGCCGCCTCAAATGCCAGTTCGTATTTTTTCTCGTCTTCTTTCGATAGTTTCGCCGATTTCTGCTCCTGAGCCGAAAGCGATGGGGCAAGAATGAAGATGATGGCGGCGAACACCGGCAGCGTTTTTAGTAGAATGGACCTCATTTGCCGGAACTCCTTTCCCAACTATTGTTGATGAAGAACCGTTCGGCCCGGCGGGAGTTCCACTGCCGGGCGATGTCTTCGGTGGCCTCAACGCGGCGTCTGGACAGCGCTTGCAGAGTGTCTGGCTCTCCAGAGCCTTCCGCCACCCGATTCTTGTAAGGCATATACATACTATCATATTTTTCGACAAGTTCCATCTTGAGTTTTTCCTGTCTGTCCATGAATGTCCAGATTCCGGTCGGCGCAATTGAGAAGAATAGAACCGCGGCAACGGCGTATCTGACCCATATCGAGCGGGAAGCGCGGCGGGAGGGGAGGGAGCGAGGGCGCGAGGAACTTCTTACGATGCGGGCGCGCAGGGTGTCCGAGAATGCAGGGTTAAGTTCGGGGCCTCCGCCGAGGGCAACGTCAATGAGCAGGGCTGTCTCAGCGGCTTCCGCCAACTCGGAGGCGGCTCCCGGCCCGACTGTGCCAGCGCCGTCCATCCAATCGCCCAGCATAGCGGCCATCTGTTTTTCTTGTTCATCCATGCCTGACTCCACGCGCGTTATGCCTCTTCTCCATATTTCTCTATGAATGCTTTTCTAAAAGACTTACACGCCCTGAAAAAAACGACGTCGAATGTTTCGACGGTCACGCCTATCGATTTTGCGCTTTCCTCACGGGATTTCTTTTCCACCAGCCTGAGTTTTATAGCTTCACGGTAACGTTCGTTTATGTCGTTCAGAACATCCTTGATGCGGCCGGCAAGCTCTTTCGCGTAGTCGGACGCAAGGGCGGCTTTTTCCGGCTGATATGAATTGTCCGGAAAGAAATCGAGGGTGACGTTGTCAACGGGGCGGTGGCGGGCGGCGGCGGACATAAGCTCGCGGGATTTGTTGATGGCTATCATGCGGAGCCAGAAAAAGACGCTTCTGTCCGTCCACTCGAAGTCCGAAATTTTTTCGAGGGCAAGCATGAAGGTGTCCTGAAGGACGTCCTGAGCGAGCGCTTCGTCTCTGACGCGCGGATAGATGACAGTGCGGTAGAGGGGTGTCTTGAACGCGTCGTAAATCGCGGCGAACGCTTCCGAGTCGCCTCGTTTCGCTCTTGCGACGAGTTGTTCTTCTTCTTTCAGGTCAAGCTCATAAGGCATAACGCTAAACATTATAACGCAACGACGGAGCGGTGAACAGAAAAGAGACGCGAAGCATTTGGCGTCGCGGGTGGCGGCGCGCCGCCGGGAATCCGTATTCGCGTAAATAGTCGTTGTCATGCCGGAATCCCCGGCTCATTTTTTTGTTTTCCGCTCTCGGCGAGAGGGATATGAGACTATAATTAAAAATTGTCGAACGGGCGGCGCGGTTGAGCGCGCCCGGCGCGGGGAGGAATCGGGATGTCCGATAGCGGAAAAAGAATAGCGATGGCGTGCGACCACGCAGGATTGGCTCTGAAGAAGATACTTGCTGAAAAGCTCTCTGCGGAAGGGTACGAGGTTGTGGATGTCGGGACGCACACTGCGGAGTCGGTGGACTATCCGGTGTACGGAAAGGAAGCGGCCAAGCTGGTGGCGTCGGGCGACTGCGGGCGGGGGATACTTGTCTGCGGGTCGGGAATCGGCATGAGCATAGCCGCGAACAAGACGCCGGGAGTGAGGGCGGTGGTGTGCACGGAGCCTGTTAGCGCGCGGATGTCGCGTCTGCACAACGACACGAATGTGCTGTGTGTAGGAGAGCGGCTTGTAGGCGCGGGCATGGCGTGGGAGATCGCGAGCGTGTGGCTGGCGACGGCGTATGAGGGCGGAAGACACGCTAAAAGAGTGGCTATGCTGGAGAACGACTGAACCGGATTCGAATATTGAAAAGATATAATTGCTTAATTGTCAGCGTTTTGAAGGAGGCCGAAGAATGAAGCTGTTGGACGCGGAGAGCATGCGCGAACTCGACAGGAGAACCATCGAGAAGACGGGGATTCCGGGCATCGTGCTGATGGAGAACGCGTCGCGGAGGGTGTTCGATGCGATTGAGGCGATTGTCGGAGAGCTTGAAGGAAAAAGGGCTTTGGTGGTTTGCGGAAAAGGGAATAACGGGGGCGACGGTTTTGCCGTGGCGAGATATCTGATGAACGCAGGCGTCGACACGACAGCCGCGTTGGCGGCGGCGCGCAAGGAAGTGAAAGGCGACGCGGCTGTGAATATGAACGCGTTTCTGAACATGGGAGGCGAACTGAAGCCGGCGACTGACGCAAAGGGGCTGGCAGAGTTGAAGAGAGCGGCCGCTGCTTCCGATTTTATTGTGGACGCGCTGTTGGGCACGGGGGTCAAAGGGCCTGTGAGCGCGCCGTATAAAAAGGTCATTGAAATTATTAACAGGAGCGGGTGTCCGGTGTTCGCGGTGGACGCGCCGTCCGGAGTGAGCGTGGACGACGGGCGGGTTTTCAACTGCGCGGTGAACGCGGATCACACCGTAACGTTCGGCGAGGCGAAGATTGGGTTGTTCGTGTGGCCGGGATCGGAGAAGGCCGGAGAGGTGTACGTAGCCGACATAGGGATACCCGCGTCGCACAGCCGGGAGACACGCTCGAAAGTATATCTGACGCAGCCGGGGTATGTGAGGGAGCATGTCAAAGAGCGCCCGATGGGGGCGCACAAGGGGGATTGCGGGAAGCTGCTCATTGTGGGCGGCTCGAGAGGGATGTCGGGCGCGCCTGCGCTTGCCGGCATGGCCGCTCTGAAAATAGGGGCCGGATTGGTCTATCTTGCCGTTCCGAAGTCGGTCGCCTCGAACGTCGAGCGAAAATTGACAGAGGGCATAACGATAAGCTTGCGCGAGGACGGGCGGGGTAGGATTTCGGCATCCGAGTTGGAAGAAATAATCGCAAGGTCTGCCGCTGCGGGCGCGGTGGCGCTGGGGCCGGGACTGGGCGTGTCTCCGGACACGAGAAAATTGACTTTCAAAATGATAGAGAGCGTATCGGTTCCTCTGCTGTTGGACGCCGACGCGTTAAACTGTGTGGCGGTAGATCCGGAAATATTGAAGGCGGCGGCAGGCCCGGTTGTGGTCACTCCGCATCCGGGAGAGATGGCGCGGCTTGCGAAGGCGAAGACGGCGGACGTTCAGGCGGCGCGGCTGGACACGGCGCGCTCTTTTGCGGCGGAGTACGGCGTAACGGTCGTCCTGAAAGGGGCGGGGGCCATTGTGGCGTCTCCTGACGGATGCGTCAGGGTGAACCCGACGGGCAATCCCGGAATGGCCACCGCCGGGAGCGGGGATGTGCTGACTGGTATGACGGGGGCGCTAATGGCGGAGGGAGTGGATGTTTTTGCGGCGGCGGCGTGCGCGGCGTATCTGCACGGGCTGGCCGGAGACCTTGCTGCGGAGAAACTCACCCGCCGAGCGGTGACAGCCTCTGATATCGTGCGTTTCGCTCCGGCGGCGTTGAACGAGACTCTTTCAGAAGAATGCTGAAAAGCAATTCAGCGGCAAATATTGCAGAGGCGGCGGACCGCCCTGATTACAACTAAGGAAAAGGAAAAGCCAGAGATGAAGATTTTTAGGCCGATATGGGCGGAGATTGACTGCGACGCGCTGGAGCACAACGTGAGATTGATGAGGGAGAAAGTCGGGGCGGCGACGAAACTGATGGCTGTCGTCAAGGCGGACGCATACGGTCACGGCGCGGTGGCGGTGTCGAAATCGGCTTTGCACGCCGGATCGGACTGTCTGGCTGTGGCGTCGGTCGAAGAAGCGTTCGAGTTGAGGGACGCTGGAATCGCGGCTGACATTTTGATCCTCGGCTATACGCAACCGAACTGGGCTTCGGCGGTTGTGGAGGGGGGATTCACACAGACGATATATCATCTGAATCTGGCGCGCGCTCTGTCGGTGGAAGCGGAAAAGCAGAAGAAAACGGTGAAAGCCCATATAAAGATAGACTCCGGGATGGGTAGAATAGGGGTGGAGCCTGAACGTGCGGCGCACCTGATAAGAGAGGTCGCGGGGCTTGAAGGCATAGAGGTCGAGGGCGTATACACGCATCTGGCGACTGCGGACGAGCCGGAGAACGACGCGCACACGGACAGGCAGCTCGAAAGGTTCGGCGCGTTGCTGGCGGAGTTGGAAAAAGAAGGAATCCGGCCTCCTGTGGCGCACGCGGCCAACAGCGCCGCCGCGGCAAGAAGACCGGACGCGTTGTTCAATCTCGCGAGGCCGGGGATACTTCTCTACGGTCTTTCCCCGTCTTCGCAGATGAAGCCGGAAGTGTCGGATTTCAGGCCCGTGATGTCGGTTAAAACGACGATAGTCGAGATAAAGACCGTGTCGCCGGGAACGAGAATCAGCTACAGCGGGACGTTTACCGCAAAGAGGCCGACGCGGGTGGCTACGCTTCCGGCGGGTTACGCGGACGGTTTCAGCAGGCGGCTTTCGAACAAGGGGACGGCGCTGGTCGAGGGAACCCGCGCGCCGATTATCGGCAACGTGTGCATGGATTTCATGATGGCGGACGTGACGGACGCGCCGGGCGCGAAGATAGGAGACGAGGCGGTTCTTATCGGGCGGCAGGGCGGCGACGAGATTCATGTGGACGACATCGCGGGGATTCTCGGCACGATAAACTACGAAGTGGTATCGCTAATCGGCAAGCGCGTAGCCCGCGTCTTTACCAACTACATGGCTGGCAGCCCGAACGAAGTGTAAAACTCTTTGGCGCGGCCCGATGATTGAATGAAAACTGGCACGATTAGAAAAGCGACGGTTTTTGCGCCTCTCGCGCTGGCGGCTGTTTTCGCGGCCTTGGCGTTTTCAACGCCTTGCAGGGCGGCGATTGTTTTCGCTTCCGACGAAGGCAAGTTCAGGCATCTGTATTCGGTGGAACTTGGAGGCGAGCCTGAACTGCTCACCAAGAACGAAGACCCTGATCTGATGGTCATGCTCAACACGCATCCGGCTGTGTCGTCTGACGGGAGGAGGCTCGCGTACGCTTCTTACAGGATATATGTGGACGAAGGGCTGCGCCAGTGGAAACAGTGGAATGGTTTGCCGCTTTTCACTATGGAGTTCGATCTTTATTTCTACAGCTATTTCCCGTCGCGCACTTATTACACGAGGCATAAAAGCCTGAACTGGTCGATATATATGCTCGACTTGGAGACTAGAAGGGAAAAGAAGATAACGAATTTTCTCTGGGACGAGGCGACGCCGCAGTTCATGCCGCGAGGCTCGGATTTTATTTATACTCTTACGGCGAACAAAAGCGTGTTCGTGCTCCGCAGCGGATGGTCGACTCCGGGGTTCAAACAGATAACTCTGGACGATAGTCAGGCCGAAAGCCCCATGTTGTCTCCGGACGGAAGGTTTCTGCTGTATCATTCCTTCCGAGGCTGGAACTGGGATATTTACAAGTTGAAGATGGCGGACCTGCCGTCGGGCAGAGAGGAAACGCGACTGACCGCGACGAGCGGCGTCAATGAAATGTTTCCGCAGTGGGCTTCCGACGGAAAAAAGATATTTTTCATATCAAACGATGTGTCGAGCAGAGGGAAGTACGACCTCTATTCGATGGATGTGGAAACAGGCGAGAGAAAGCGTCTCACTCAGGGAGACAACGTGGGAGCGGATTTCGCGGTGTCTCCGGACGGTTCGAAAATAGCGTATCTGACCGCCGACAGGAAAAGCGGAAGCTCTCTTGCGGTGATAGACGCAGACGGAGCGAACAAGTTTTTTTTGACAGGCGGTTCGGAAATAGCGAGACATCCCGCATGGTCGCCGGACGGTTCACAATTGGCGTTTCTCGTTGCGGGCAAGGGTCGGCGATTCATGCTGAACGTGTCCGACGCGGACGGCTCGAACCGCAATCCGGTGTCGGATATGTTATGCGCGCCTTCGCCGATTGTGTGGTATTGATGTTTTACTGGCAATAACTACAATGCGCGACTTTATGGAGGAGAGAAATGTTTGACGATTTCATGGCTAAAGTGGCAGAGGCTCTCGAAAAAATACGGCTGACGCAGAAAGCCGCGATAGAAGAGGCCGGGCGTTTTGTCGCTGAGACGATAAAGAAGGACGGGATGGTGCGCCCTATGGGAACGGGGCATTCGCATCTGGTGGCCACCGAGATGTATCAGCGGGCGGGCGGACTGGCTTGCGTGTCTCCTCTGATGGAAGGCAACCTGATGATGCACGAGGGCGGACGCAAGAGCGGCGCGCTCGAGCGCCTTCCCGGATATGCCGCCGCAATTCTGGCTTACAACGACGTCGAAAGCCGGGACCTTTTGTTGATTATCTCTCAGTCTGGAAGGAATGCTGTGCCGGTGGAAACCGCGATAGAGGGAAAGCGGCGCGGTATGAAGACTGTGGCGATAACATCGCTGGCGCACTCCAAGAGCGTGCTGTCCCGCGCGCCGTCGGCGTTGCGGCTTTTTGAGGTCGCCGACGTCGTGATCGACAACTGTTCGCCGATAGGCGACGCGTGCGTCGAGCTTCCGGGGCTGAACGACAGTGTAGCTCCGTTGTCGACCATTACCGGGGTTTTCATCTGGCATCAGATAGAAATAGCCGCCGTCAGCGCGCTGCTGGCCGAGGGATTGAAGCCGCCAGTGTTCGTGAGCGGCAACGCTCCGGGCGGAGAGGCGCGCAATCTTGAGATTTATATGAAATACAAGAACCGGGTCCGCTTTTAGGAATCACACGGCGAGTTCGCCGTTTCTCCTTTGATTTGATAAAATGATAGCGTTACGGAATTGTATCCGCATATTTCACCGCGCGGGATAACGGCGCGCGCCGGAACCATCGCCGTCCGGGACTGTCTTATTAAATGACGGGCGCGGCTCGGATTAGATGAATGAGGAGTCGAGAGCATGAGAAAAAACAAGTTGAGAATGTTTCTGATCGCTGTCGCGGCGATGTCCGCGGCATTTTTCCCCGGACATCTTCAGAGCAGGCAGACGGAAACGCTTTATATCTCGATGCAGGGAGATTTCGAGCCGGGCGAGGAGATGCGGGGCGATTTAAGCGGCAACGTGTCGTCGGCGGAATTTGCTCTGTACAAAATCGATATTTATGAGGCGCTTGAGAAGAGCGATGGCTCCGGATGGGCCGATAACTCCGAATTGAAGCTCAAAAAGGCCGAACTTGTTCGAAAATGGACAGTTCAGTTGCGAGGCAGGGGGGAGAGGAACGAGTGGCGGAGCGCGGAAATCAGCATGGACAATCCGGGGCCGGGGGCGTACGCGCTTCAGGCGACGGGGGGAACGGCCGCGTCGTATAAGTTGCTGATAGTCAGCGATATCGCGATGCTCGTCAGATGGGACGATGAGAAGGCGGTCGTGTTTGTTGCGGACAGGCGGACGGGCGCTGGCGCGGCTGGCGCGGCGGTTTCCGCCTTTATCGACGGCAAGTGGATCAGACTCGCGTGCGACAACAATGGAATGACGGAATTTGAAGCGCCCGGCTCCGGCTCGATCCCGGTTGTGGCGGAAAAGAGCGGCAGTTTCGCAGCGTCGAATTTTTACTCGTACGGAGAATCGCCTTACGAAAAACAGAAAGTCTATATTTACACCGATAGGCCGGTCTACAGGCCGGGACAGAAGGTGAATATCAAGGGCGTCGCAAGGCTCCGGGACGGCTCGGAATATTCGCTTCCATCGGCTGGTTCCGTGAGGGTGTTTATCGACGATCCGCGCGGCAACAAGGTGTTCGATGAAGAGGCCGGTCTTTCTGAATTCGGGACGTTCTCGGCGGCTTATTCCCCGAAAGGCGGCGCTCCGCTGGGCCATTACTCGATAAGAGTTGAGTTCGCGGGCGTTGTTCAATACCACAACTTCTTGGTTGAGGAATACAGAAAGCCGGAACATGAGATAACTGTTGTCGCCGCGAGGGACAGGATAGTCATGGGAGAGCCTCTCGAATTCTCAATAAAAGCGCATTATTACTTCGGCGAGCCTGTGAAAAACGCCGAAGTTTCTTACGAGATATACGGGCGGAGGATATGGGAGGCCGGGATATTGAGGGGCGGGGCGGCGGAGTACCAGTGGTACTATGACCAAGACCGGGGAGGCTCCCGATGGTGGGGGTATCGAGGCGAACAGGTGGCTTCAGGCGGCGGAACAACGGACGAGAACGGCGCGATGGAGGTAGTGTTCGCGGACACGAACGCCGAGCAGGACATGGAGTACACTCTCGTCGCGCGGGTGACGGAGGCCGGAAGGAGAGAGGCGCAGGGAGAAGGCTCGGCGCGCGTTTACAGAGGCGAATACAAGCTGTCTGTCCGCCCCGACCGTTATATGGCGAGGCCCGGAGATAAAGCGAGCGCGCTTGTGGGCGCGACGGACCTTTTCGGCGCTCCGGTTTCCCGCAAGGTCGATGTGAGGATTGATATAGTGTCATGGGAGGACGGCGCGCGCTCGGTGAAGAATGTTGCGCAAACGCAAGTTGAGACGTCTTCCGCCACCGGCGAGGCGTCAATTGAATTCACGCCTGACGAACCGGGATACTACGAGATAACCGCGTCCGGAAAGAGCGCGGCGGGGTATGTGTTCTCGGAGACAGCCGGACTCTACGTGTCCGACAGGGGCGCGCGCTACAGGTGGGGGGCGTCTCGCGATATTGAAATTATCCTCGACAAGGACAGCTATGCGGAAGGGGAGGAAGTCAACGCGCTGATAATATGGAGCGCGGGGGACGCGGACGCGCTTGCGACGCTAGAGGCGGAAGGCATCATCGACAGCAAGGCGCTGAAGTTCGAGAACGGCGCGGCGCATTACTCTTTTAAAGTCGGGCCAGAACACAAACCCAATGTTTATCTGACTGTCTCAGCGTTCAGGGACAACAATCTTCTGACGCAGACGATGAATATCGTGTGCCCGCCCACAGAGAATTTTTTGGATTTAAAAATCATCTCGGACAAGGCCGTCTATAAGCCGGGAGAACTCGCCCGCGTCACAGTGGAGGCGCGAGACAGAGACGGAAATCCTGTGTCTGCCGAACTCTCCATTGGAGTTGTGGACGAGTCGATCTACGCGGTCAGGCCGGACGACACGACGGACATTCGCGAGTTTTTCTATGGAAGGCGATACTCGAGGGTAGGCATGGCATCGTCCTTGTGGTTCATGGGGGGCGGCCGGGGAATGGTGGCGGACATGGCGGCTCCGGCGGCGGCTCCCCAAGCGGAGGGGAATCTGGCGTTCGCGGGAAGGGCTAAGAGCGAGAAGTCGGCAGGCGGCGAGTTCGCGCCCGCGCAGATTCGCAGTTATTTTCCGGACACCGCGCACTGGGCCGCGCATCTGATAACAGATGAGGAAGGCCGGGCGACGGCCGAGTTCATGATGCCGGACTCGCTCACTTCATGGAGAGTGGCCACAAGGGCGGCGACCGCGCAAACGGCGGTCGGCCAAACAACGTCCGACGTCGCGACCCGGAAAAACCTTATGGTTCGCCTCAGGACGCCGCGATTCTTCACTCAGGGCGACAAGTTGCGCGTGACTGCGCTGATTGACAACTATCTCGACGCCGACAAGGAAGTCCTCGCGGTTCTGAACGCCACTGGTTTGAGGCTGCTGGAAAAGAACGAGAAGACAGTCCGGGTAAAAGCAGTAGGAAACGCGCTCGTGGAATGGAGCGCGGTCGTGGAGACGCCCGGCTCCGCTTGGGTGACGGCCAAGGCTCTCTCAGACGAGGAATCCGACGCTATGCAGTTGACCATCCCTGTGTTGCCCAGAGGCGCGAGGGGCGGAGAAACGGCGGCGGGCGAGGCGGGCGCGCGCGCGGCTCTGTCTCTGAAGCTTCCTCAAAACCGCATCGCGGGCACGGAGAGCCTGAAGATAAAACTCGCTCCTTCGTTGACCGGAGGCATGTTCGCCGCGTTTGAGTATCTGGCGGACTATCCTTACGGATGCGTGGAACAGACTATGAGCCGGTTTTTGCCGAACGCGGTTATGGCGGAGGCTCTTCAGAAGGCCGGAAAGCCTCTTACGGGCAAGCTTAAAGAGCTGCCGGACATGGCGGCGAAGGGCTATGAGCGTCTCGCGGATATGCAGAACGAGGACGGGAGCTGGGGATGGTGGAAGGGCGACGAGCGGAACGCGATGATAACCGCTTACGTGGTGTTCGGTCTTGCGCGGGCGGCAAGGGCGGATTTTACTCCGCCGGAAGGAATGCTGCCGAGGGGCGCGGCCGCTCTTGAGAATATGTTCGGGGCGCTGAAAGACCCTGACGAGAAAGCTTACGTCCTGTTTGCTCTGGCGCAGGCGGGATACGCGGAAGGCGAACGAGGAACCATCCGCATGAATAACGGCATGGACAGGGCGGGCGAAGCTAAAAAACTTTACTCGTCGCGGGAAAAGCTGACACACTACGGAAAGGCTCTACTGGGGATAGCCTGTTCGGAACTCGGCATGAAAGACGAGGCGAAAAAGATAGCGGGCGAGCTTGCGAAGTCTGCTGAGGTCACGGCTTCCGCCGCAAGCTGGAAGACGAAAACGGACAGATACAGATGGACGGACAACGCGGTGGAGACTGCGGCGTTCGCCTTGATGGCGATACTCGAAGCCGACGCGAAAAATCCCGTCGCGTCGAAGGCGGCGAACTTCATAAACATGTCGCGGATGGGCGACGGATGGCGCTCGACAAGAGACACCGCCGCCGCTCTTCTCGCTCTGACGATGTTCATGGAAAAGCGCGAATCTGGCGCGACGAATTTCAGCTATGTCGTCACCGTGAACGGAGTTGAGGCGGGAAAGGGAGAAATGACCGCCGCAGACATCGACGGCGAAGGCGTTGTGATCGACGCCACGCGCCTCGCCGCTCCGGGAAACAACAAAATCGTTATCGAAAAGTCGGGCGAGGGAAATCTTTATTACAACGCGGCTTTGAACTACCACGAGGCGGCGGACTTCCTGAAGTCGAAGGACAACGGCATCAAAGTGGAAAGATGGTATTCTTGGGACGCCGAAGGAAAGAAAAAACTCGGAGCCTCGACAAGATTGAGAACCGGGGATCGGATATGGTCGCACGTCAGAATCCGGCCCCGCGCGGCTTTCGACTATGTGATGGTGGAGAACTACCTTCCCAGCGGTTTCGAAGTGGACAGGGACGAACGCGGATTTCCCGGCTATTATTACTGGACCAACCGGGAGATTAGAGACGACCGCGTCGTGGCGTTTCTGACGCGAATGTGGGACAGGGAATATGTCATGAGCGTGTCGATGCGGGCGGAGACTCCGGGCGAGGTGACGGCGATGCCTTGCGCCGCCGAACTAATGTACTTTCCGGAAGTTAACGGCAGGTCGTCGGAAGCCAAGTTTATCATTGAGGAATAGCAGGCAATAAATGAACGCGCGCAATGCGGGACAGGCTTTGATTCTCAACATCCGGAGGAACTCGCTCGACGACGGGCCGGGCATACGCACGACGGTGTTTTTCAAGGGCTGCCCGCTGAACTGTATTTGGTGTCACAACCCGGAGAGCAAAAAGGCGAAACCGGAGCTTTCTTATGACGCTGCCGTCTGCGTGGGTTGCGGAACCTGCGCGTGGGGGTGTCCCGAATCGGCGATAAGCGAAAACAATCCTTATTTCGTCGACCGCGAAAAATGTTCGCTGTGTTTCAAGTGCGCGGAGGCATGTCCGTCACGCGCCCTGAAAAGAATGGGAACTCCGATGACTGTGGCCGAAGTCGTGGAGTCGGCGCTGAAAGACGCCGCTTTCTACCGTTCATCCGGTGGCGGAGTCACACTGTCGGGCGGCGAGCCGACGGCGTATATGGAGTTCTGCTCCGAATTGATGAGCGAGCTTTGCAGCGCGGGCGTCGACACTCTTGTCGAGACTTGCGGCCTGTTCGACTTCGACCGTTTTTCTTTGCTCATCCTGCCTTACGCATCCCGGATATTCATTGATATCAAGTTGATGGACTCGGCGCGGCATAAGGAGATGTGCGGCGCGGACAACAGAGTTATACTGAGCAACGCGAGGCGTCTTATTGAGGCTTCGGCGCAAGGCGGGCCGGAAATTCTGCCAAGGATTCCCCTTATTCCGGGCGCGACTGACACGGATGAAAATCTGGCGGCCTCCGCCGCATTTCTGATGGACTGCGGCGCGACGCGTGTTTCTCTTCTGTCTTACAATCCCACATGGACGGACAAGATGAGAATGCTGGGCGAAGAAACAAAGTTCGCCGCCTCTTCATGGACTTCCGCCGAGAAGATGGAAAGCTGCCGCGCATTCTTCAAAGACTTTGAAATCGTCCGCTGACGGCAGAAAAAAGCAAACAACCGAAAAACTGAAAAAACGATATGCGTGGCGATGGCATTAACCGCGCTGGAAGCAGTTCCAGAAGCGGTTTTTCTTAATCGCTCGGATTATGGAGTCTTTCGAGCGGCGGCAGTCGAGTTCGATCCATGCGCGGCCGCAGCCGATTCGAGTGTGAGAGTCGTCGGACGCGATCCTCGGCAATCCCAGTTCATCAGTGTTGAACTCATTGTCCGGAAACCCCTTGGTCGTGAATTCCACCGCGTCGAGCGGGTATTTCAGGGCGACAGCCGCGACGCGCTCTTTCGCCTGTTCTAGGGTCAGGTCATACTCTCCGATGTGATTGAGAATATGAAGCGTCTCTTCTTCGCCCCATATTTTGTTCACGTGCACGTAGCCTTTCTCGAAGACAGTCAACTCGACGCCTTTGAATATGATGAGGTCGGATTTGACTGACGCGTAAGTGTCGTCGCTGGAGGACTTCAGCAGATAGTCGTGGTCGGTGAAAGCGATGAAGTCATAGCCAAGTTCAGAGTATATATCGGCGGCTTCCTGAGGAGAGAGTTTTCCGTCGGAGCAGGTGGTATGGACATGGAGACAGCCTTTGAGAAGCATGGGAAGGGGCGAGCGGCCTCCCGAACCGCGACAACGCGCATAATAACAGAGGCGGGACTAAAAGGCAAATGAAGCGTCAGCCTCTAGCGGAGAGATATTTTGCGTCTGACACAGCGCGGTTGACGCTGAGGGCGTGGAAGAACAAACACTGCGCGGCGGCGGGAGCCAGCCACAGCGGGTCAGTGAACGCGAACCCTGAGAAGTGGGCGGCGCAAACAAGACCGAGAGCGGCTGCGGCCCCGAAATATTGCAGCGCGTGTATATTCTGTCCGTTGTAAAGCTGTCCGAGTCCCGGCATAAGAACAGAAAGGACGCCGGCCAGCGCGGGTTTTTTGAACACTACGCCGCACTGTTGGCACGACGTCGAATCAGGCGGCACGGGCTGGCAGCAATTCGGGCAGAGCGGGCGAATCGTGCGTTGGGGCGCTGTCTTGGGCAGCGCGTTTAATCTGTTCACAAGCCAATCCATGCGGGCGGCGAACGCCGCCGCTCCCCAATAATGCGGAGTCAGAACCCTGACGGGGCCTCCGGCAACCGGTTGCAGGTCGAACGTCCAGTACGATTGTAGAAACGGCGAGCGCAGTTCCGCGCCTTGGAAGTCCCTAAGCGGTCTGGCCCTGACCAGAGGCGATTTAGCAAACAGTCCGCCTTTTCCTCCGGCGTCTATCCACACCAGCCTGTATTCGGTGAGCAGAAGCAGCCCTTGCCTGCGGCTCGGCATTCTGCACAGAAGCGCGTCCACCAGCTTTTCTTTCGGCGACACACTCTGCGATATTTCAGGCCCCAGCAACCTGAAAAGCTGGTCTCTGTGGCGCAGGTGTTTCTGTTCTGAAAGGCCTTCGGCCGACCATTTTTTCGTCAGGATGAATGAAACGATAAACCCTGACCATACCAGCAGAGCCGCGACGGCAGCCGGGATGTAAAGTGCGAGATGGGGGGTGGATGTCCTTATCAATATTAGGCGGATGATAAACGAGATAATGATTGCTACGGGCACGACTGCGGCTGTTATCGCGTCAGACAGAGTCCCGCGCCACTGCCGGGATGGAGAGACATTTTCCGGCCCCGGGATGTGGAATATGATTTCGGTGCTGAAAGACTGCGCGCGGCGGCGGGTGTACCTGTGTTCCGCGTCCTGCCCCAGCCATGCGGCTCTCTGCTTTGAGCCGACAAGCGACATAAGCCCGGCAAGGCCCGCGATACCCAGCATCGTGAACGCGCTCCCGCAGTATCTCAGGACAGTGTTAATTGCCGACGAACGTTTCATCCCCGCCACAAGATCCGAAATCTCCTGATAGTGGACATCGACGAAGAACCCCGATTCCGGGTCCCACTCCCCGGCGATATAAGCGTCTGGGTCAACGATTGTCAACAGGCCATCGGGGGTTGCGGTTATTGAGCGAGGGTTTACGCGCTGTCCGCTCCTAGTGGCGATTTCAGACGACGAGATTGTGTTTCCGTTAAAATCCATCGTTATGATTATCCCGGGGCGTTTGCCGGACGCGCTGAGCATCGACACGTATACTAGGCCCCGCTTCGCGTCCACCGCCAGACTATCTGGAAAAAATCTCGCTCCCAGAGAAATCTCATGTCCGGGATGGTTCACCGCGACCTTCTCCGTCCGATTGTCGCCGGGTATGACCGCGTTGTGCGGGAAGTTCCATGTTTCGACGAATTTATACTCCCGGTCGAGAACCTGTATTCGCAGATTCAGCGTGTCGGCAACTAGGAGATACCCGTCGGGCAGTTCGGCGACGCCGCCCGGCGATCTTAAATCGGCGAAACCGGAGCCGTATCCTCCTGCAGAAGCCACAAGCTTGCGCGACATATCTATAACATCCACGCGGTTGTCATCCCGGATAGATATAGCCACATTTCCGTCGCTGAGAGCGGAGAACCTGTAGTCTCGTCCGAGTTTGCCGAGGCCGAACTGGTCTAGCCATTTTCCGCTCTGCTCCAGAAGATCCACCGTGCCTCTGAACGGATTTGCAATCCAGATATTTCCGTTCGGGGCGATGTCGAAAAAAACCATCCCTCGAAGCATCCAGCTTCCAGATTCTTTTTTGACCCAGCTTGAGCGGCCCGACGTGTCGAACCGGCATAGCTTTCTGGTGGTTGAAAAATAGAAGCTGTCGCGTGTTATAGTGTATTGAACAGGTCTTTCCAGCCTCGGTCGGCGTATGGCGGAGACCGCTAGAAAGACCAGTCCTGCCGTCGCCACCGCCACGGCCGCTATGAAAAGATTCCAATATTTGCTTCTTACCTCCGCCGCAAAGTTGGCGCGAGGCGGTTCGGCAGGCTCTACTCTAGGCAGGTCCGCCGCGGCAACTTCTTCGACCGTGCCGCCTTCCGTCACCACTGCCCGGAAAGTGTCAGCAAGAACCGGCGTAGTGTCGCCGGACTTGTCCCGGAGCGCTATTTTTCTTCGAGCCTCCTCGCTTCTGTTGACCCGTTGCGCAGGCTCAGACGACGAGTCCGGCGGGGTAGTCCGGGCGGTTTGCGGAGAGGGCGGAGACTTAAGCGAGGCCGCCTCGCGCGCCTCGCCGGGCATCTTTGCCCCGCACCCGTTGCAGAACTTCGCTCCGGTCTTCAATTCTTTTCCGCATTCAGGACAAGTCGTCATATTATCCGAAAAGCCGCGCCGTCACGCTTTTAGGGAGGCTTCAAGAGCCTCGATCACGCGCCGCGTCTGCTCTTTCTTCGCTTTCTTAATGCCTTCGGCGTCGAACACCTTCGCGCCTGTCACGATTATGAAGTCAGTTACCGTCACATCCTGATCAAGTCCGAGCTGTTTGCCTACCGCCCGCATTATGATGTCGCCTATCAGCAACCCGGCGAAAGCGCGGCGCATCAGGGCGACGAAGCCGAGTTTGTTCATCGCGAAGCGGGCAAGTTCCAGAAGGGAGTCGCCCGTTTTCGCGTTGCTCTCAGCCGCGCGGGCCAGCGACAGCGCGTCCGTCAGTATCTTTTCCATATCGGCGTCCGACAGTCTCTCGCAGAACGCCGCCGCCGCCGCGCTCCCAAGCTCGACGACAGCCTCGATAAGCTCGTCGTCCGTGTAGTCCGGCCCGTCGTAAGCCTTCTCTTCCAGCCGCTCCAGAATCCCGCCGTCGCCCGTGATTTTTTCGAGAGCGTCAGCGTCCATGTTTATCCAGCTTCCGACCAGCTCAGCCGCAAGCATCTCCGCGAGCGCCTCTTTCTGGTTTTTGCCGACAATCTTCTCCCGTATCAGCTTCATCGACTGCTTAAGAGTTTCATCGCTTACTTCGCGCTCATAGTCGATGTCGAAAACGCCGAGAAGGAACTTCTTTATCCTGCGCTCCATTTTCTTTCTGTCTTCTGAGCCATCTGCGATGTCGTAAAAAGTGTTGGACACAAGATCGAGAAGCTCTGAGAATTCCTTTTTCGGGGCCACCCCGTCAAGAAGAGCCTCCCGCAGAGGCTCGGTGAATTCCTGCGAAAGCTTTTCGGCCAGAATGGCTAGTTTCCTGCTTTTAGACGACGAATCGGACATATCAGGTTCGAACCTCCACGAGAGCGCCGGAATGCGCAGGCGCATATTTCAAATCACAATTATACAGCATCAAGGCTGACGGTCGATAGACGGTGTTAAGCAAAGAACTAAACGAGCAAGTATCAGAATATCAATTTGCCGAAAAGGTCGTATTCATCCGAGCGGGTGATTTTGACATTGACGAAGGTTCCGGGAGCAGCGTTGCCTTCGAAACGCACGACGCCGTCGATTTCGGGGGCGTCTCGCTCCGAGCGGCCACAGCACAGCGCGACTCGATTTTTTCCGGCGCTCTTCATGGGCTTCAAGACGCTCTCGGCGAGAACTTTCAACGTTTTGCCGCGCAACTCGCGGTTCTTTTCAGCGGATATTTTCTGTTGCAGTTCCATCGCCGCCGCGAGCCGCTCAGCTTTGATTTCTTCCGGGACAGCGTTTTTCATTGACGCGGCCGGCGTTCCGGTTTCGGGAGAAAAGGCGAAAGCTCCCAGCTTGTCGAAACGGGCTTCGGCGATGAAGTCGAGCAATCGCCGGAATCTGGTTTCCGTTTCTCCCGGGAATCCTACAATCACGGAACTTCTTATTGAAATATCCGGAACGGCGCTTCGAAGCAACGATATTGAGCGTTTAACCGCCGCCGCTCCTCCGCGCCTGTTCATCGCTTTTAGAATCGCGTTGTCGATATGTTGAACGGGCAGGTCTATGTAGCGGCAGACTTTCGGGTTGGACGCTATCGCTTTCGCCAGTCTCTCGTCCACGAGGTCGGGATACGCGTACATCACCCTAATCCATTCTATGCCATCAATGTCGGCGAGGCGGGAAAGAAGTTGAGGCAGCGCGCCGGGCGACGCGTCGGACGAGCCGAACCTCGTGGTGTCCTGCGCCACCAGCACGAGTTCGCGGACGCCTATGGCAGCAAGGTCGGACGCTTCGCGCTCTATGGACGCGGCGGTCCTGCTTCTGAAAGGCCCGCGCAGTTTCGGTATCGCGCAGTATGAACATCTATTCGAACACCCTTCGGCTATCTTCAGGTATGCCGTCCACGGCGGAGTGGCGAGCAGGCGGGGGTGAGTGTGATTGTGAATGAAAGTGGTCTTAGCGAAGTGACTGGAGGCGGAGCTTTGCAGCAAATCGACAATCTTCGGATATGATGACGTTCCTATGAGCAGGTCGATTTCAGGGAAAGATTTCGAGAGGGCTGAGCGCTCTTTTTGCGCGAGGCATCCGGCCACCACCAGCGTTATCTCGGGGCGGGCGCGTTTCAGTTCCGCCATCTCGCCGATGACCGACGCCGACTCTTCCGCCGCCGGCTTGATGAATCCGCATGTGTTGACGATTATGATGTCCGCGGACGCGGGGTCGGCGGAGAAGTCGCATCCGGCGACGGCTAGCGCTCCGAGCATCACTTCGGTGTCCACTGTGTTTTTCGGGCAGCCGAGGCTGACGGCCGCCACCATAGGCGCTCTCGGTTTACTCTTGACTGTTTTCCCTTTCGGCATAAATCCTCCCGGCGCAGGGCATAATAGGCAAAGCGCATTCTAGCGGCAGGGGGCGATTCTGGTCAAACTCAGACCGAGCGGCGCGGCCCCGGCTATTTCTTCAGCGCCACATTTTTTACCGTCGCAATAATGTCGAAAATTGTGAGAATTACGATTTTAAAGTCGAACCAGATAGACCAGTTTTCGATATAGTAGAGGTCGTATTGAAGGCGTTCGGAAATAGAAGTGTCGCCGCGAAGGCCGTTCACCTGCGCCCATCCGCTCATTCCGGATTTTACCTTGTGGCGCTCCATGTAACGGGGGATGCCTTTTTCAAATTTCTCGACGTAGAAAGGGCGTTCGGGTCGCGGCCCGACGAGGCTCATTTCGCCTTTCAGCACATTGATAAGCTGGGGGACTTCGTCGAGGGACGACTTGCGGAGCATGTCTCCCAACCGGGTTACCCTCGGGTCTTCCTCTTTCGACCATCCGGGGCCGGACTCCGCCTCCGCTTTCATCGTCCTGAATTTGAACATCCAGAACACGCGTCCGTCCATGCCGACCCTTTTCTGCATGTAGAATATCGGGCCGGGCGAATCCATCCTGATTAGAACCGCGACAAGGAAAAAGAAGGGAGAAAGAGCTATCAGCGCCGGTATGGAGATAGCGATATCCACAGCCCGCTTGACGGCCGCGTTGAACCCCCTGATTCGCAGCCCTTTGACTCGGATTAGAGGAGAGCCGCAAACCTCCTCGAAAAATCTCGGCCCGACCAGCAGTTCTACCATGTCGGGGTCTATCAGGCACTCGATGGCCCGCTTGTCGCACAAATCCACTATGTCTTTCATCCTGTCGTGGTAGCCTGACTCAAGGGAAACCACCACCATGTCTATCCCATGCGTGACTATGATTTCTTCCATTTCGTCCAGAGAGCCGAGCAGAGGCGCGCTTCCGAGCGCGCCGGCTTTCTCTTCTTCAACGTAGCCGACAAGTTTGTAGCCGAGGTCGGCCCTGCCCGTGAACTTTTCAGCGATCCTCTCAAAATTCCGGCCTGTTCCTATCAGGAGGACTCTTTTCTGTCCTTTACCCCTTCGAAGCAGGGCGCGCTCGAAAGACACAACGACGATCCTGCCCGATGAAAGAAGGATGTAGCCGATAATCGCCGCGTAACCTATCGTCAGCCGGGAGTATGAAAAGTCGCGGTAGAAGAAAGATAAAGCCAGCAGAATGACGAGGCTGATTGAGGAAGCCCGGATGGCTCCGAAAACGATGTCGATACGGGAAGCTCCGCGCATCGGCCTGTACATGCCCGACACAGCCATGAAATAAATGTTTAGAACGGTGAAAAGAATCGCTAACGCGATATAGTTTTCCTGTGGAGGAATCTCGGTTTCTTTAGATATCTCCGCGAATCTTATTTGATACGCGATGATGAAAGTCGCGACTGAACACGCCACATCGGCGACCGCGCGCAAGGCTAGCATGGCCCCTTGAAAAACATTCGCGGGAGACGACCTTCTCATCCCGCGCTCTCCTTGCGCAGGCGGTGTTTTTCTTCCACAAAGTCCGCGATTTTTCTTTTGAAAACGGAGACGTCGAAAGTCTCCGCGTGGGCGCGTATCCTTTGCGGATCCACAGCCTGCCAGTCGAAACGCCGCACTGCCTCTTCGAGCGCGTCTGGAGTTTGCCGGTCGAAAAACGCGCCGGTTGCGCTGCTCGCCACCGTTTCGAGCGCGCCTCCCGCTCCATACGCGATGACGGGCCGGCCCGATGCTTGCGCCTCCAGTGGTGTGATGCCGAAGTCCTCTTCGCCCGGAAAAATGAACGCGCGGCATTTCGAATACAAATCAGGTATTTTTTCGTCCGGCACGAATCCCAGAAACTCTATATTCGGCTTGGCTTTGGATTTAAGCCTTTCCATTTCCGGCCCTGAACCTGCGATAAGCAACTTGTGTCCCAGCCTGTTGAACGCCTCGACCGCCAAGTCCACGCGCTTGTACGGCACGAGTCGAGAAACGACAAGGTAGTAGTCTTCAACCCCGTCCGAAACCGCGAATCTGGACGCTTGCACCGGAGAGTGTATCACCGCGGCTTCTCTTCTGTAGTGTTTCATTATGCGTCGGGCGACATTTCGAGAATTGGCGACAAACCAGTCCACACGGTTCGCCGCGGCGACATCGTGCGCTCTGAGGTAGTGGAACAGCAGCCGCATCGGCCATCGGGAGACCCTGCCGAACCCGGCTATGTATTCATGGTAGAAATCCCAAGCGTATCTCATCGGTGTGTGGACGAAACAGACGTGGCATGTCGTCGCCGGAGTTATCACGCTTTTGGCCGACATGTGGTGGCTGCTCAGAACCACGTCGTATCCGCTCAAGTCGAAGCTCTCGAACGCCATAGGAAAAAACGGCATGAACAGGCGATGCTTTTTTAGAGCAAATGGGGCTTTCTGCAGAAATGAGGAGATGACCGTCCTATCAGAAAACCGGTCGCCCAATGCCGCGCGGTCATAGAGCGCGGTGTAAATCGGCGCTTCCGGGTACACGTCCGCGAATTCCCTGACAACTAGGTCCGAGCCTCCCCATGTCACGAGGAACTCGTGGACCAGAGCGACCTTCATCAAAGCCTCCAGAGAATATCCTCTATCCTCCTGATGTGGGAGTCCATCATGTGGCGCTCCCGTACGGCGTCGGCGGCGTTGTCGCCGAAAACCTTCGTCACGTCCGGATTCTCCAGCATCTCCACCAGAGCGCCCGCCATCGCCGCCGAGTTCCCCGGCGGAATAATAATCCCGGATTCCCCATGCCTTATCAATTCCGGAATCGCTCCGCATCTTGTGGCGACAATCGGTTTTCCGAGAGCCATCGCGTCTAGAGCTTCGAGAGCGTCCGAATCGCGAGAGCAGGATGCGCAAACATAAACGTCTGACGTGTCGATAATGTCGTATCTGTCGTCGCGCACCTGAGCCACCGTCACATGTTCAGCGATTCCGATGTCTTCGGCCACTGCTTCCACGTCCTCTTTTACCATTTCGGATGAAGAGTAAAAGTCTGCGGCAAAAATGAAATGGATGTTGGAAGTCTTTTCAAGAGTGAGAGCGGCCGCCTCCATGAAAATGTCCGCCGTGTCGAAGTCCGCAGAAGACGGAGCCGCGCAGACAACGCGCGCGTCGAGCGGCGCTCCGAGCGCGTCCCGCACTGATTCCCACCGCCTTCGCGTGCGCACTATCTCCATGTCAACGCCGTCCGGCACGACTACGACTCGGGAAGAATTGCCGAATTGACCTGCCGACAGATTCGTATTGCACACGATTTTGCTCGGCCCCCACAGCGCGGCGCTTGTGAAAACAAGGCTCATCGGAGGCCGGATATAGTCTCTGAAATGCCAGACGACTTTAACCCCGGCGAGCCTGCCTGCAACAGCTCCGACTATGTGAGACAGCGCGGAAGCGGTGTACACAGCCGCCGGCTTCGTTTCCTTCATAAGCGCCGCCGCCCGGCCTATCACCGGAAGCGATCTGTAGATGTCTATTAGCCCGGAAGGCCTGAAAAAAACGCCTTCTTTCAAGTTCATAAGCTCGGGGTTTATCTCTATCTTCGCGACATCTATTTCTGCCCGCTCCATGCGGCCAGCCATAACTCCGTCCGAAAGGTCTAGAAAAACAGGCTGAAACCTATCCCTGTCCATTCCTGAGACAAGCCCGAACACCGCGTCGCTGCGCCTGTCCATTCCGTCTCTGTCTGATATGAATAGTATCTTTTTTTTAAACATCAGTCGGTCGCCGGACAACGAATAATGAACTCTCTTTTATAAATAATAGAACAAAAAGCGCGCGCGATAAAGGGTTTGCGCCAATTGCCGGGAGAATAGAACCGATGAACGTCGGATTAGATTGCGCCGGGAATTCAAAAAAAAAGCGCAAGAGGCTATATTATAATTAAAAAGGAAAATTTCAAGATGACTGAAAACAATGGACGGGAAGCGGCCGCCGCGTTGCCGGACGCAAGCGCCCATCAAGTAAACAAAGACCTTAAGGAACTCCGAAGAAAAGACAATAGAGAAATGCCCGCGCGCCAACGCATAAAGTATTTTTTATTGCGGGCGGCGGTTTTCGCTATGGGTAAAATAGCGTCCATAGCGCCGGAAAAGCTCACTTACGGCGTCTGTGTGAAACTCGCGTTGATAGCCGAAAAGCGGCTGCCCAGATTCCGCAAGCTTGCGCGGGAACACTTGGAGATAGCCTTCGGCGCGGAAAAATCGCCGGAGGAAATCGACGACATTCTCCATAGGACTTATATCAACTACGGCATGAATCTCGCCGAATTCTTCATGATTCCGCACAAAAGCAAGGAATGGATCGAGAAAAAGGTCAACTTCCACGACCCCGACTGGATTATCAGAACCCATCACCAGCAGGGCAAAGGCATAGTGTCGCTGGCAGGGCATTTCGGGAGCTGGGAGCTTGTCGGAGCGCGGCTGGGCATTTACCATTACCCTATAGTCGCGGTCGTGCGCGCTCAGAAAGACGCTCTTTTCTCTAAATTCATGATGGAGACAAGAAACAAATGGGGAAACGAATATATTTTCAGGGAGCGCGGCGTAAAAGAGGAATGCTTCAGGCAGTTGGACCAGAATAAAATCCTCGGATTGATGGCTGACCAGAATTCGAACAGGGGCGTGTTCGTGAGTTTTTTCGGCAGGGAAGCCTGCACCGCGACCGGCCCTTCGGAGATAGCCATGACCCGCGGGATTCCGGTCATTCCCGGATTCCCGGCGCGAAATCCCGATGGGACGATAACCCTGTATATCAAAGAGCCGATTCAGATGAGGAACACAGGAGACTGGCAAGCCGACATCGCGTATAACACACAAAGGTGCAACGACGTTCTCGAAGCTTTTGCGCGGGAGCATCCTACCGAGTATTTTTGGTGGCACAAGAGATGGAAAAAGAAGAGACCGTAAATGACGGCTGGCGGCCGGACCGAGCCGCTTTAGGGGGGGAACTGTTCTATGACCGACAATTGCGGCTTCGACATCGAAAACCTTAAGGCGAGATATCCCGGAAAATTTGCGGACGAAAAAGAGATATTCGGGCGCATAAACAGAGGCGACCGCATCTTCATCGGAACCGCTTGCGGAGAGCCTCAATATCTGGCGGGCGCTCTGATAAGGTTCGTAGACGAAAACCCCAAGGCGTTTTTTGACGCCGAAGTCTTTCAGGTATGGTCTCTCGGAATAGCCCCGTACACGGACGAGAAATTCAAGTCCAACTTCAGACACAACTCTTTTTTCATAGGAGACACCACGAGGGACCGCGTCAATCAGGGAATGGCGGATTACACGCCGATATTTCTCTCTCAAGTTCCGGACCTGCTTAGGCGGAGACTTATAACCATAGACGTGGCGATGGTTCAAGCCTCCCCGCCCGACGAACACGGATACATGAGCCTCGGCGTCAGCGTCGACATAACAAAGGCGGCGTTCGAGAGCGCCCCATTGCGAATCGTCCAGCTAAATCCCAGAATGCCCCGCGTGCACGGCGACACTTTTATTAACGCTCGCGATGTCGATTTCATGGTGGCGCGGGATGAGCCGCTTCTGGAGTTCGATGCGAAAGTTCCCGACGACATAGCGGCAAGAATCGGCGACTACGTTTCCCGCATCGTTCAGGACGGAGACACCATTCAGGTCGGGTATGGCAGCGTTCCCAACGCGATAATGGCCGGTCTCAGCGGAAAGAAAGACCTCGGCGCTCACACTGAACTTCTTACGGACGGCATGGCGATGCTGATGCGGGATGGGGTCATTAACAACTCGAAGAAGACCGCTCACAGGGGAAAAACCGTCGCCTCGTTCTGCATGGGACACAAAGAAACCTACGAGTTCATACACGACAATCCCGGAATCGAATTCAGACCGATAGACTATGTGAACAACCCGATGGTTATTGCCCGCAACTCGAACATGACAGCCATAAACAGCGTGCTGGAAATTGACCTGTCGGGGCAGGCGACAGGAGACTCCATAGGCAAGACTTTTTACAGCGGGATCGGCGGCAGCGCGGACTTCATGAGAGGCGCGGTAATGGCTCCCGGCGGCAAAACAATTCTCCTTCTTCAATCCACCGCCCGCGACGGAGAGGTGTCGCGCATAGTTCCTTTCCTTTCCGAAGGCGCCGGCGTCACCATCTGCCGTGGCGACGTTCATTACGTAGTCACAGAATATGGAATCGCATATCTGCACGGTAAAAACATAAGAGAGCGCGCAATGTCTCTGATAGCCATTGCCCACCCCGATTTTCGCGAACCTCTCATCGAACAGGCAAAAAAGAATAATCTCATATACAGAGACCAAGCGTACATACCCGGCAAACCGGGAATATATCCGGAAGAGCTTGAAGTTGTCAGACGCACTCGCGGAGGCTTGGAGCTTCTTCTCAGGCCGGTCAAAATGAGCGACGAGTCGTCTTTGAAGGATTTCTTCTACTCTCTGTCCGACAAAAGCATGTTCAGGCGGTTTGTCTCTCAACGCAAAGACATGCCTCACGAAAGGCTTCAGGAATTCGTCATAATAGATTACACAAAAGAGATGGTTATACTCGCCACCGTGCAGGAAGGCGAAAAAGAGAGAATTGTCGGCATGGGGCAGTATTACATTTATGACAACGCGCATACCGCCGAGGTGGCTTTCGCGGTAGATGACGAGCATCAGAACATGGGGATAGGGACGACGCTGCTGGATTATCTTAACCTGCTCGCGGCCCGGCAGGGACTTCTCGGACTGACCGCCGAAGCGCTCGCTGAGAACACACCGATGATTCGCGTCTTCGAGAAAAATGGTTTCGAGATAATCAACCGGAATATCGGCGGGATGTGGGAACTGAAGAAGATATTCAACCGGGTTGTATAGCCGAACGGCTATTCATTATCCCGGTCTCCTGCGATGTTGTCAGCCTTTCGGCAAATCCGAGGCTATTCCTGCGGCTTTCCGTGAGAAATCTTGTTCCAAGCGTTAAGTTCCACCACCATGCTCTCTTTGATTTTTCTGAGTTCTTCGTCGGAGAAATCAGTGAAATTCACCAATATCTGCTCGCCCTGTTCTCCGAGAGAAAGAAGGAATTTTTCCATGTCGGGAATTTTTCCTTCGCGCATCGCGATATTGAAAAGCTCGGTTCCGGGGTATGGGGTGGCAAAGAAAATGACTTCGGGATTCAAGTCGCAGCTTTTGCAGAAATCTATGGTTTCGCGCACCGTTTCCCGCGTTTCTCCGGGCAGACCCGCGATAAGCGAGCAGTCCGCCCATCCCATATATTTCTGAGTCAGTTTGATCGCGTTCCTCGCCTGTTCCACAGTCACTTGCTTCTTGATGTTTTTGAGTATGCGCGGGCTTCCTGATTCTATGCCATAGCCGAGCAGGACGCATCCCGCTTCGCGCATTCTTGCGATCAGCGGTTCCGTCATAAGGTTGGCGCGTCCGGCGCAACCCCATTCAATCCCCGCGTTCTCCCTCATCAGCAGGTCGCAGAAATCGAGCACGTTCTTTCTGTCAGTGATGAAGCAGTCGTCCGTGAAATGGAAATATTTGACGTCGAAGCGCTCTTTAAGCGCCATGATTTCCTCAAAAATTCCTGCGGCTCGCCGCCGCCTGAATCCTGCTCCCATGAAGTCGTGATAACAGAAGATGCATTTATAGGCGCACCCCCTGCTTGGAGTGAGATTCATCGAGCGCGGAATGTCCCCGCCGCCAGCGCCTCCGTCGACCCATTTATTCACGTTCACCGCGCCTATCGGATTTCGGCAGTAAACATCCATCGGGAAAAGCTCCCATTTAGGGAATGGAAGCGAATCAAGGTCGGCGATGGGCGAGCGGGGCTTGTTCGCGACGACCGCTCCGTCCTCTCGCCGCCACAGCCCGGCAATGGAGGAGACATCTCCGCCCCGCTCAAGATTGTTTGCCAATTCGACAATCGTCTCTTCGCCTTCTCCCACGCAAAGAAAATCGACAGGCGTGTTGTTCATCATGACTTCGGGCGAGGAAGTCGCGCAGCTTCCGCCCATTATGACCGGTCTGTCGGGATGCGCCGCCTTAAGTTCAGAAACGACGCTCTTAATATTTTTGTAAACGGTTATTATCCCTCCGACGCCTGCAATGTCGTAGTCTGCTTTTTCAAAGAACTTCAGCCTGTCCTCGCGCGAGGGACGGAGCGCGTTCATGTCGTAAATCTCAACTTCATGGCCGGCATCAGTCAAGGTTGCGGCCATGTAGCCCAAGCCGGACGGGAAACAGTTCGGAGCCGCCCATTCCCGAATCGTCGGATTGATGAAAAGAACCTTCATCTTTATTTGTTCCTCGCGTCCCGGTCGCTCATCATCTTAAGGAGAATCTCCGCTGCGTCCACGTCGTCGGGATGGTCAACCTCAATCCCGAACATCCTGTCCTGAATCACGTGGCCGATTCTTTCCCCAAGATATTTGTACGCGCCCGAAAGCCCTTCTGTTTTTTTCAGAGTTTCCATGCGCAGAGAGATGACCGCGCCGTCCGGCAGATAGTAATCAGGCAGGTCCTGCTGCCTGTAGAACTTGCATTCGTTGACTAGTTTGAGCGCAGGCCCGTCAAGCTTGAACATCCATTCCGGGCGTTGGTTCACCTTGAAGCACGACAGCGTGGATGTCAGGGATGGGTCGTCAATCAATTTCTGAATCGTTTCGTCGATAAGCCCGTCCCGTCTGTAAGCGACGTTGGCAAGGAGCATGGTAACGATGTCCGCGCGCCAGCCGTCTCTCTGTGCGAGCGTCCGGGCGACATGTCTTAATGTGTCTTCAATCGCAGCGGTGTCGCCTGATATCTCGGCCGGGCGCATTAAGACGTCCACCCCTTCGGCCTTTGCGACGGCTGCTATCTTCTCGTCGTCCGTCGAGCACACAAGCCTGTCGATAAGCTTGGACGCCTTGGCGTGCGTGAAAGTGTGAGCTATGAGAGGTTTGCCGGAAATCGGCATTATGTTTTTGCCGGGAAGCCTTTTGCTGCCCCCCCTCGCCGGGACCACGCATAAAATATTCATCGTATTCTCCGAAAGTTCAGACTTTTAAGAAGTTATATGACAAGAGAAGAAATAGTTCAACTTGTATTCATAACGTAGCGCGACTGGGATCGGACGGCATGTGGCTTATGTGTGTTGACTTCATTTTCGAAGGACAGCTTGACGCCTGTCTCCGCGTTTTCAGTCGTCAAAATCGTCGGAATCCTTCTCGTTTTCGTCGTGTTTAATCGATTTTAAAACGCTTTTCTCATAAGAGCCGAGTTCCTCAATGTCCTCAATATCCTCAGTTTCAAGGTGGGAATTCGGGTCTCCGGTGGCGCGGGCGTGTTCGAGCATGTTGATTGCGATGTTGGTTATGTGGCTGTTCACTCCGCGCAGGTTTCCAAGGATGTCGAGGTGTATCTGGCTGGTTCTGGATGTGTCGTCGTCCTGAGAGCAGAGGCGCTCGAGGTGCGCCATCTGAAGGTTTTTGTAATATCTGATAAGCCGCTGTTTATCCCTGACTATTTCCTCAGCCGCTTTAAGGTCGTTGTTTCGGAACGCTTCCATCGCGCGCTCGAAGTTCTCTCCGACAAGCCCGTGGAATCTGTTAAGCTCCTTCCAGCCTTCTTCGCTGAAATAGAGTTTGTGTTCGACCAGTTGGGATATCTGCGGCATGATATTTTTGGAGATGATGTCGCCGATTTTTTCCAGTTCGTCCGCATGGAAGAACATCTCAATGCGCCGTTTCGACTGGGTCTCGGATGATTTTCGCTGCGCAAGTTGTGTGAAATAGTCCTTGATGGACACTTCGAGGATATCCACCTTTTCGTCCACTTCGATAGCCTGATCCACGAACTCGATGTTGCGCTCCCTGAAGGCGGTCATGATGTCGTCTATCATGCGCTGTGTGTGTTTGAACATGCGGAGCAGTTCCCTGCGGGCTTGCCGTAGAGCAAGTTCGGGGATGTCCAATAGGAACGGGTCGAGGTATTTCGGGCCGAATTTCTTCTGCGGAGGCGTTTTTTCTTCGGGGTAAATTAAATATATGATTCTTTCAAGTTGCCGAGTAAAAGGCAGGAAGAGCAGAGCTAATGCGACATTAATAACTGTATGCGCGTTCGCGACTTGCCTAGGCAAGTAGTCCGGATTAGTAACAGTATTCCAAGTGGCATTTGTCGTCCATATCGAAATATTCTGAACCAAAAATGCAAGCTGTTTTATAAGAAAGAAAAATATTATCACGCCAAGAATTTTGAAAGAGTAATGAGCTATTGCCACACGCTTGGCTTCTCTTGAAGTTGTGCCGATAGTGGCAAGAGCGGCTGTAATACAGGTCCCGATATTTGCGCCGAATATCAAAGGAATCGCCGCGTTCATTGTTATAAGGCCCTGAGAAGACAGAGCCACAACGAGACTTGTCGTTGCGCCACTGCTTTGCACTATTGATGTGAAGATTGTTGAAGCTAGCAATGCTATAAAAGGATTCTCTGTTTTTGCCATCATGTCGACAAAAGGCGGAAATTCGCACAGAGGATTCATCACGTCGCCCATTACTTTTAAACCGAAAAACAGTATGCCGAATCCGAGAATGACTTTCCCCAAATAAAGAACGTTGTCTTTTTTTCCTGCTGCGAGTTGTAGAATGAATCCTGCGCCTATAAACATTAACGCATAATCTGTGAATTTAAATGCGACTATCTGAGCTGTTATAGTGCTTCCTATGTCAGCTCCGAGAATAACTCCTATAGCTTGACGCAGGCTCATCAGTCCGGCGTTAGTAAATCCCACTAGCATCACTGTGGTCGCGCTGGAGCTTTGCATTGCCGCTGTAACAACCATTCCCACGACCAATCCATAAACGCGGTGTTTGGTCAACGCGCCGAGGATGGTTTTCATCTGGTCGCCCGCCCAGTCGCGCAGGCCGTTTCCCATCATGTCCATTCCGAAAAGAAATAGCCCGAGGCCTCCAAGCAGGCCTGTTATCAGGAAAAACACCCAATTTTTGCTCTTTCCAGAAATATGAAAATACACATTCGGTTCTTCGGACTCGTTCCCAAGAACTGTTGCCTGAATGATATATTTTCCTTCTTTTTCTCCTAAAACGAGGTCCGTTGAAGCCGTTCCTTTAGAGTTGGTCTCAATCTCCGCATTAGCAAGGTTTGTTCCGTTTCCTTTTGAAGGGTCTTCGACGACGTTGAAATATATTGTGATACCCGTGGCCGGATGGCCGTCTTCCAGCGCCATGACGGTCAGAGGTATCGGCGCTTTCTGCCCCGCTATGACAAATTGACCGTCGCCCCTGAATTTTGTGAGAGTGATTTGAGACCCTGTCCGCTCGATTATCGACTGCGAGCCGTTTGTTCCGATTTTCTGCTCGGCAAGCAGGGTGGATATCTTGGGAGCCGCCATCATCATCAGCATCATGAGCGTGAAAAGAAGATACAAACGCTTATGAAATGTTTTGTCGGATAAGATGTTCATCTGTCTTTCCTTGTGTAAGTTCACCCCTTCGGTTGTCCGCCGGGGACAACCGACCGGATGATTATATGTAACGCATTGAAAAAATTTTAGGGCTTTGCGCTAAAAAAACAAGGCTGTTTATTGAAAATTTAGCGATTTTCAAATCCCGGGAGAAAATTTTGTCGGATATCGTCTGGGCTTAAAATGTGCCGATTGGGAAATATTATGATAAAAATCCTTTTCACGCGAACATTTAAAAATATTCGTTTCATCCCATAACGATTCTTAAAAAACGGGCGCGATGAGTGAGGCAAAAATATTAATCTCAAGGTAGTTGACTTTTCAGAATAATGAATCATTATAGTATACAATAGTGTCGCTTGACCATACTCAAAAATGGTCAAATATAGTGTAAAGGGGGGATTTTTATAAGATGTATGGACCTCACCTGATTCTCGAAGGTTACGAAGCGCCTAAAAAGCGCCTCGGAAACGTCGGGCATATTTACGGAATGCTCGACAAATTCCCCGAAGTTATAGGCATGACGAAAATTATGCCTCCCCACGTGCAGAAATACCTAGGAGCCGGCGACCCAGTATGGGGAGTGTCCGGGTTTGTCATCATCGCTGAAAGCCACATAGCGGTGCATACGTATCCGGAAAAGAACTTTTTTGTGCTGGATGTTTTTTCATGCAAGGATTTCGATGATACGAAAGCTGTCGATTTCGTGGTTAAACAGCTAAGCCCGCTGAGGTATGAGCATAAACTTCTTTCACGTGGAGAGGATTATCCTAAAGATATAGTTGAATCTCGTTCGATAGTTTGCGGAGACAGGAACAGGTTTCAAAGATCGGCCGGAAAGCCGGGTTGAATAAGATGCCCGAAGAATGAATTTTCGCGGCGGTTCCGACTACAATGGAGCCGCCGTTTATTTTTACCGGCAATGCGGAATTGACGCAAGCTTGATTATTAGCGATGGAGCAAAGAAGAAAGTTGTGCTTTCGGGAGGGCATAGTGGAAAATAAATTGGATCAACTTGAGTGTGATCCCGGAGAGTTCGACAATTTTTTGTCTTTGCCTCCGGAATACAGCGACCCGCAAAGCTCGGAGTTCGTCGTGTTCACGGCTCCTTTCGAGAAGACGACATCATACCGGAAGGGAACCGCGCTCGGTCCGGAAGCTATATTAGAGGCGTCTCATCAGGTGGAGTTGTTCGATTTCGAGTTGGGGCGGTCCGCAGTGGAGAAAGGCATAGCCACCGACAGGTCGCTGGATGCTTTTTGCGATGGCGGCTATGAGAAGTTCGATACTGCCGCAAGAGCCGCCGCCGCTGCAACGATGCGGCGCGGGGCGACTCCGGTATTTATCGGCGGCGAACACTCGATATCTTTAGCTCCCGCAGCCGCCGCGCTCGAACTGTATCCCGACCTGACGGTTGTTCAGATTGACGCGCACGCAGACCTGAGAGACAGCTATGACGGAGACAGACACAGTCACGCCTCGGTCATGAGGAGGATTCTTGAGATTGACCCCGGCCTGGCGCAAGCGCTTCAAGTGGGAATCAGAAGCGGGTGCGCGGAGGAGTTCAGGACGGCTGAATCGGAGCCTCGGATAAGGATGTTCACTGCGGTGGCGATTCATTCGGGGCGAGTGTCCATAGATGATATTCTGGACAGCGTGAAAGGCCGCGTGTATCTCACTATAGACCTTGATGGAATAGACCCGGCCGAGGCTCCGGCGGTGGGCACTCCCGAACCCGGCGGGCTTTCGTGGAGATGGACTCTGGAGTTCATCGAGAGGCTTTGCGCGCTGTCGAAACCGGTCGCTTTTGACCTCGTGGAGCTTTGCCCTATACCCGGCGATTTCAGGTCGGATTTCCTGTCCGCGAAACTAATCTACCGCATCATCGGGCTTATTGCCGGGCAAGCGAAATAGTCCAACGCGCGAGTATCAGCCGATAATCACTTATCCAAACCTAACAGGCGGTATGCGTTGGCGGAAAGAATGTTTTTGCGCGCTTCAGGCTCGCCTTCCGTGGCGATGAGCGTTTTTGCCAGAGGCATGACCAGCGGATAAAACGGCCAGTCCGTGCCGAACAGCATGCGCTCCGATCCAACCTGTTCGATCATGTCCTGAATCTGGTGAGGGGGTTGGCCGTCGATTTCGAGCCAAGCGTTTTCATAAGTTTTCACAAGACTGATCGCTTCAGGGTAGAAGTTCATTCCCGCATGTCCAAGCACGAAGTTGGTTTCGGGGAAACTTTTTATCGGTTCCTCATAGAATTCCATTCCAGAGAATTTTCTCAGGAAGGAAGGTTCAAGGCCGTTGTATGAAGTGTGAAATAGAACGGGCAAGCCTGTTTTATTCCAGCGTTCGAGGAGTTTCATAACTTTAGGATGGCTTGGGGGGGCCATGTGGGCGTAAGGGTGAACCTTGAGGCCGCGAGCGCCGCGCTCGACACAGTCGTCCATTTTCTTTTCCCAATTTGCGCTGAAGGGATTGACGCCGCAGAAGGGAATTAGCCTGTCCTCGCCCGCCGTGCAGTCGAGATAAGCGCCGGAAATGTCCGAGCCGAACCGCAAGTCCAGAGCTAGAACGACGCTCTTTTCAACGCCGGCTCTGTCCATCTCCGCTATCAGGTTCGGGACGGTGTAGGTTGCATTGGGGCCTTTGTTCGAGAAGAGAGTGGTGGAGTAATCGGAGAACATGCCGTTGCGGCGGACCTGCGTCAGGTTCACGCCGGAGTAAACGGAGAGGTCGAGAGCCGCGCGGCGTTCTGGGAAGTTGTGTTTTACGCTGGGAGTTTTTCGGTGGTAATCGATTGGGGGCGCGGCAAGAAAATAGAAACCGAGGTGCGTGTGCATATCGACTATCGGCGGCGCGTCCGGAAGGTTGAGAGCGATTTTTCCGCGCTCGTTTAATTTGAAATAAGGAAGGTCTCTTAATGCGTAACAATCTTTGAATTTGAGTTCAGCAGCGTTCATAAAGCATAACCTCCGATAATGGACGCGAGATGTTCAGTCCCATGCGTCTACATGTGCGATTATATGCCTCATGGGGCGCGGCGACAAAAATATTTTAATTATCGGTTATGAAATCAATTAAAGATAAAGATTGAAAAAGAGCGAGTTATTTGAGAAAATCAGGAGAGCATCTATGCGCGGAGACGAAACCGCGCGGGTTTGACGGGAGGCGTTTAGGTATGTTTAAAGGAAGCATCGCGGCGCTTATAACACCATTCAATGGCGGAAAGATAGACGAGAAGAAGCTAAGGCAACTGATCGATTGGCACGTTAAACACGGAACAAACGGCGTCGTGCCGACGGGCACGACCGGTGAGAGTCCCACGCTTACGCACGAAGAGCACATGAGGGTTGTGGAGATAACGGTCGAGCAGGCGGCGGGAAGGATTCCGGTGATAGCGGGAGCAGGGTCGAACTGCACGCGGGAGGCCGCGCAGTTAACGAAACACGCAGCGGAAGTGGGAGCCGACGGGGCTTTGTTGATAGCTCCTTACTACAATAAACCCGGACAAAGAGGTATCTTCGCGCACTTCGCGGAAATATCGAAGAAAGTGGATATTCCTATCGTATTGTACAACCATGCAGGGCGAACCGGGGTGACTATCGAGCCTGAGACGGTCGTGGCGTTGGCGAAAGTCGGCAATTTCGTGGCGGTAAAGGATGCGAGCGGCGGGATAAATTATACGGCTGAAGTGCTGCAGAGAACGAGCGGCGCGGTTTCAATCCTGTCAGGGAACGACACGTGGACTCCGGCGCTTATGGCGCTGGGAGCTGTCGGGTGTATCTCGGTGGTGGCGAACATCGCTTCGAAAAAGCATGCGCAGATGATTTCTTTCCTCGCTTCCGGCGATCTGAAAAAAGGGATTAAATTGTATTACGAGTTGCTGCCGCTTATGAAGGCTATGGATATGGACACCAACCCGATTCCAGTGAAAGAAGCGATGGGGATGATGGGGATGGCCGACCCTGCTCCGAGGCTTCCGCTTGTGAGGATGGACGCAAAGAAGCGAGCGGAGCTAAGGGCGGTATTGAAGACTAGCGGGTTAGTGAAGTAACGCCGCGCGCGCCGACGGAACAAGCGCGGCGCGCGGGGCTTCTTAAATAAAGTCTAACAATTAATGATATGGAGGCGGTTTCCGGATCGCGGGTATTATTCTGCCGCGCGGTTGCGCGCGGCTTCCGCCGCCCTGTCCGCCAAAGGGAAGAAAAATGAGAATTGTGCAGTGGTTGCGCGTTATTGCCGCTATTGCCGTATCGGTCTGCGCGTCGCGCGCGGCGTTTGCGGCGGCGGAATATTCAATACGGATGGAGTCCAAGGAGATTATTTACGATATCGAAAAACAGACTGCCGTCTCGTGGCTGAAGACAGTCGTGGACGGGGATGGATACAGAGTGACGGCGGACAGGGTGGTTTTTGATTTCAGAAGCAACACGCTGAGGGCGGAAGGGAATGTTTCGCTGTATTACGCGTATCGCAGCGGATGGGGAATGTTTTTCATGGACGACATGGCCGGCGCCGACAAGGAGGAACGGATATCGGCGCGCGAAGTGATAATCAATGCGGAGTTTGCGGAGGCGCTGGTGTTTCCGGAGAGAGAGGGGCGCGCGCCTGTGGCGCTCGATTTGGAGTTGGGTCGTTTCACTCCGGCGCTTCGGGGAATGGACGAGGCTCCGGCGTTTCCGCCGATTTCGAAAGAAGATGTGGCGCTGTGTTATGAATTGTACTATCAATCGTCGGGAAAATTCATTCTGTACGACGCCACATACATCGAAAAAGGCGGAAAGCAGTATTACAGTTCGGCGCTGATGGCCGACGGGCCGGATTTAAGAAGAAGGACCGCTTCGCTGCGAGGGTTGGAAATATCCGATTCCGGCGGCGTTATGTCCACCCGGTTCGAAGGGACCGTATGGTTGCAGAATGCTCCCCGCTCGGCGACATATATCGATGTGGAGTACATCCACACGAAGGATGAAGGGTTTTCTTTAGCCAGCCCGGCGCTGACGCATTTTCGATCATTCGCAAGTTTCGGGATAATCGCGTCCGGCGGAGGCGACGAGAGACAGAGAAACGGAAGCGCGGCGTTATTCGGATTCACGGACAGCAGAAACGAGTTCATGGTTTCATACGCGCGCTCCACGCATGACTACGGAAGCGAGCTGAGCGGCGAGAACTATTCCGGATCGCGCCGCGCGATTACGGCGGAGGGAACATTGTGGAGGGAAGCGGGAAGGGTCAGGGGTTATTACGCCGACGCCGCGAACGGAGGGTTGACGACCCGATTGCCCGCCGCCGGAGACAGCGACTATAAAACAAGAGCAAGATACGGGCATGTGATAGCAACGCTGGACCCGGTGGCGATGGCGCTGCCCGGAGCCAAGTTCGGCGCCGGGATGGTGGCCTCCAGATCGAAAGACAACAACGCATGGACCGTGACATCGTCAGGATTATTGCGGCTCGGCTCGGATAGGATGGACAGGCTGACAATTCAGCCATACGTTTTTACCGGGGCTGTCCCTGTGGGCGGCGCGACTTTTATTCATGGAGTATCGTATACGGCCACTTTTTCCGACTACAGACAGATGTCGCGGACGGTTGACGACGGAATTCCGGTCAGCGGATATGAGCAGACCGCGCATCAGTCTCACTATGAAACGACGGCCCGCGCGAGACTGCTTGCGCCGTTGGGAGGGCGGGTTTTTATAGACGCGTCATCCGAGTTCACAAAACAGAGCGGGATGGAAACATCGACCGCGATCGCCGGGCTGACTATCGCGCCGGGCGCTAGGGATTATGCTTTCGCGGGAGCTTCGTATGATTTCAACTCGGATGAATGGGACATCTTTCGTTTCGACTACAGGATGCGTTTAAAGGGCGGCGCGCGGCTCGCGTATTCGCTGAGATATGACTTGGTCGCTGACGAAATCATGAGCGAGACGATGGGATTGCAGGCAAGACTGGGCGGGGGCGCGATGTCTCTTTCTTACGACGAGTCCGACTCGCTCTATTATCTTAGATACAACACGCGGAACTGGTCGAGCGGAGCGCGCGGAATGATTCTCGACTGAATGGCGAAATGCCGCGATTGAAACGCGGATTGGCGTCAAGATATAAGATTTGCGCGGGGACATCAGGCCGGAAGGCCGCGAAAAACGGTTCCGCATGGAGAACAAAATGACAAAAGGCAAGAACGGCGAACTGACGCCGCTGGGGATGAAAATCATCCTGCTTTACTGCGTGGCGAACGTGGGGATGATGGTTCTGGACACGGTTCTCGACCAATACGCGGTTTTTTTCTACGCGCCGAGGAGGACCGAAGGAGGCGCGGCGGCGGGCGCGGTTATGGCGTTCGCGCCTCTCGTGCTGGCCGGACTCGCCCTTAATTTCGGAAGGTTCATGGACGCTCTGGCAAACCCGATAGTAGGTTATCTGAGCGACCGCACCAGCACAAGATGGGGCCGCAGGATTCCTTATGTTCTTTTCGGCTCCATACCAATGACGATATTTTTCATAATGATGTTTTTCCCTCCGTTGCAGTCGGAATCGAAATGGAACGCGGTTTGGTTTGCGTTTACCTGCGGCGGGTTCTTATTCCTGTACACGCTCGTGGTGGCTCCGTATCTTGCGCTGATACCGGAATTGGCGAAGAGCAGCGACGACCGGGTCAAGCTTTCATCATGGCACGCGATAGCGAGCATGTTGGGTTTGATAATCGGCTCGGTGGCGACAGGCGTGATAGTGACGAAAGCCGGCGGCGGCACGAACGGCATAAGGACGATGGCGGTCTCGATGGGGATTCTCTCTTTCGCGACGATCATATTTACCGCGCTGACCGTCAAGGAAGGGCCGGTGACGAAGGAGAAAGTCGCAAAAATATCATTCATGCAGGCTCTCGCGCCGGCGTTCAAAAACAAGCATTTTTTGATTTACATATTCAGCATCTCGTCGTTCTGGCTGGGATACAAGGTGTTGCAAAGCTCCACCATATATGTCTGCACTGTCATATTGAACAAACCGGAAGGATATGTAAGCGCGATAATGGCGGGGATGCTCGTTGTTCTGCTGCTTTCGATTCCGCTTGTGTTTACCCTTTACAACAAGTTCGGAAAGAAGAAGCTGTTTCTGGCAGGGCTGGCGATGATGATGCTTTTTTCTCCATTGCAGGGGCTTGTGATGAAGGCCGGCGCGTTTATGGACGCAACACTGTTCTATCACATAATCATCGCGTTGATGGGGTTCCCTATCGCGCTGATGCTGGTGATATATAACGCGGTGCTTTCCGACATTATAGATTTCGACGAGAAGCAGACGGGCTTCCGGCGCGAAGCCATGTACTATGGAATCGAGGGTCTGTTCACGAAAACGACAAGGGGAATCGGCTCGTCGCTAAGCGCGGTGCTATTCGCGTTGTTCGGGTTGGACGCCGCTTCCGGCTCTGCGTTTTCCGGCATAACGCGCTCTATCACGGAATTTTTCACAAGCGTGGGGCTCGGCGCGGGGCCGGCGACAGGGTTGTTGCTGGCAGGTCCAATCTGCGCGGTTTTCTCACTAGCGGGCGTGATAATCTTCAGCAAGTACACGTTGACTAAATAGTCGCGGCATTGACGAACGAATGTTTCAGGGAGCCTGAACCGGAGCGCGGCCGGGCGCTTTTTAGATTTTGCGTTTTCCAATCTTTTTCTCTGGTGTAGAATTCATGTGATGAAAGACTGATATTCGGGAGGATATTCTCGTGAAATTATCTTTGCAGGAAGGCTTGTGCGGATGCGAAGGCTTCAGAGGATTTCTAAGGGACGCGAAGGAGTGGGGTTTCGACGCGGTGGAAGTGTGGGGCGAGGGACTGGAAGAGCGGCTGGACGAAGTTGTCGCCGCGCTGCGAGAGGAAGGGGCAACGGCGTCGTCGGTGTGTCCGGGAGGAGGGGGCATAAGGGGAACGATCCTGAGCGAAGACGCGGAAGAGGCGAAACGCGCCGCCGGGGATATAGACAAGTTGATTGACTGTTGCGCGCGGCTGGATGGGGCCGGGCTTATAATAGTTCCGGAATTCGGAGAGAAGAAATTCATGGCGCTTTATCCGGATCACGGGGATTTTGAGAGAAGAAAAGGCTTGTTCGCGGAAAGACTTGAGTCGCATGCAAGGAGAGCGGAAAGGCTAGGAGTGAGGATTTTGCTGGAGCCTCTGAACAGATATGAGGCGTTTTTCATGCTCACGGTAGGGCAGGCTGCTGAAACGTGCAGGATGCTCGGCAGTCCGGCAGTTAGAGTGATAGCCGACTTGTTTCACATGGGAATCGAGGAAGACAACACTGCGAAGGCGATTTCGGACAATATTGAATGGATAGATCATGTGCATCTTGTGGATTCCAACAGAAAACTGCCGGGACAGGGCGAAAAGGATTTCGCGCCGGCGCTGGCGGCATTGAAGAACGGCGGATTCGACGGCTATCTGTGCATGGAGTGCGGAGTTCCGGGGGACGACCCGGCGGCGCAATTCAAGAAATCAGTAAAATGGATGAGAGACGCTATAGGGCGGATTGGGTAAGAGATGACGGATAAAACTCATTTTTCAAAGATAGCGATATTAGGGGTGGGGCTGCTCGGCGGCTCCATTGCGAAAACGGCAAAGAAAAACGGAATGGTTTCGCGGGTGTCCGGGCATGGAAGAAACCCGGAGAGAATCGGCTACGCGCTCCGGAATGGAATAATCGACGAAGCCGCGGCTACACCTGAAGAAGCCGTCCGAGGCGCGGAACTTGTAGTTGTCTGCACTCCTGTCGGACTGATTTCGGAGACAATAGAGAGGATATCCGTTTGTCTGGAGCCGGGGGCGATAGTGACGGATGTTGGAAGCACGAAGACGACCATCGTCAGGAATGCCGAGGCGATTTTGCCGGACAGCGTAAGTTTTGTGGGCGGACACCCTATGGCGGGGTCTGAGGAATCCGGAGTGGAGGCGTCTACGGACACTCTTTTTGAAAACGCGCTCTGCGTGCTGGCGTCGTCTGACCGGACAAACATTTCCGCTTTGAACAGAATGGCCAGATTTTGGGAGGCGATGAGGTCTCAGGTGATGATAATGTCGCCGGAGGAGCATGATCTTCTGGTGGCAGCATCGAGTCATCTTCCGCACATGGTGGCGGTGGCTCTGACCCGTTGTGTGGCGGAGATTTCGGCGGACAGGGAGAAGGTGCTGCCTCTGTTAGCCGGAGGTTTCAGGGACACCACGCGCATCGCGTCGGGCAGCGCGGACATGTGGCGGGATATATGTCTCACCAATCCTGAGTTTATCGGCGCGGTGATGGAGAGATTCGGCAGAACGATGATGGAGGTGGCGGAGGCGGTGCGGGGTTGCGAGCCGGAAAAGCTGGAACGCCTGTTCGCGGACGCTAAGAGCTTCCGGGACGGCCTGCCCGCGAAAGGAAGGGGAATACTCGCTCCGGCGTCAGAGATTCTGGTGGACGTTACGGACCGCCCCGGCGTTATCGGCGAAATCACGCTTGCTCTCGGCGAGGCGGGCATAAATATCCGCAATATCAATGTTCAGCATGTGCGCGAGATGAGGGGCGGCGCTCTTTCTCTTATTTTAGAAAAAGCTTCCGACATGGAGGCCGCCGCAAAGTTGCTCTCGGATAAAGGATTCGTCGCGACGAAAGTGGATTAAACAAGAGCGGACGATGGATGCGGATGTTGTGAGCATTGAGCGGCAAAGACCGATTTTGACTGTTTTCGGCCTTAATAAGCGATTATCGGCGGTTATTTGAAATCTGCCGCGAAGGATTGTTTTCGGCGGTTTTTATACATCCCTAGAATAAATAAAAAATAAATTTAAAAAAATATTTTTGACCTAGAAAACAGGAATATTAGTAATCCCGTGATTTAACACACGCCCAACACCACTATATATTGTGGTGTTGCATTGCTCCCCATACAATATGATGACAAAGTCAATAATGGCCATTTCGAGGCGAATATGGTTATAATTTGATATTAAAAGACTAATTCTTAAATATGCGTAGGATAACGACTGATATGGCCGAATATCGCTAATTTATTTATTTTTTGGGAAGTGGTTGACAAGGTTTTTTTTTTGACATACGATAGCAGTACCTGAAAGTGGGAATATATTTAGTTGAAATTTATATAAAATACAAAAAGTGGGAAAAGTTTAATATCAAATCGCGGGGTTGTCAAGAAGAGAAACAACCTCGCGGCTCGAAGGCCTCTAAAAGGAAAAGAGCATGATAAGCCTGAACTTCGGCGGAGAACATAAGAACACAGTGGATGCCAAGTATCGCTTGAGCATTCCCTTCAGGTTCAGGGAAAAGCTCGAGATGCGCGAGCGGATAGAGGATGAGAAGCGGCTGGACGAGAGAAGGCGGGCGGCGGAAGGCGGAACGCTCGACGATATAAAGGAATATATAGAGAAAGCAATCGGCAGAGAGATTGAAAAGGCGTCGGTTCCGGCAACGGGGGCGGAGAAAAAGAAATCGTCCGCAAAAGAGGAAGGCGACGAGAAGAAGTCCGGGCAGCGGGTGTGGATGACCAAGGGGCTTGAGCCGCCGGTCAAGAAGCCGCTCGACGACAAGAAAACTAAATACGAAGTCATTCTGAAGCAGTTTATATGGTGTCTGCCGCCTGATGTGTTCGACAGGCTTGTGACCGCGATAGACGGGTTGCCGAAGAATGAAGCGACGATAGAGTTGAGGAATCATCTTATCAGGAGCGCGCACGAGGTGGAACTGGATCAAGGCGGAAGGGCGTTGCTGCCGCAGCAGTTGAGGTCTTACGCGGGGATAGGGACTGGCGAAGTGATAATGGTGGGAGACGGGGCGACGTTCCAGTTGTGGTCGAAGAAGAACTACGAGCAGCTTGTGGACACCAGAGGGCGCGAAGAGCAGATATTCGCCACATACACTGAAAGCGGGATAAGCATCTGACGCCGGCGAAACGGGCGCGAGGCGATTTGGAAGACAAATCTGAACATGTGTCCGTTTTACTGGAGGAAACAATAGAAGCGCTGTCTGTGAAGCCGGACGGAGTGTACTGCGACGCGACAGCGGGAAAGAGAGGAGGTTTCGCAAAAAAAATTTTAGAGAAGCTCGCGACGGGGATGGTTGTGGGATTGGACGCGGACCCCGAAGCGGTTGAAAGCCTCAAGGCGGACATCGGCGGCGACCGGAGAGCGAGGATATACAGGGCGAATTTCCGGGATATGCGGGAGTTATGGGAAGAGGAAGGGCTGCCGGGTCTGGACGGAGTGGTGATGGATCTGGGGCTTTCGACCGAACAGTTGGCGGATCCGAGGCGTGGGTTCTCTTTCAGTTCGGACGGTCCGTTGAACATGAAATACTGGGCTGACGGACCCGGACCGACGGCGGCGGACATAGTGAACGAGGCCGCCGAGGAAGAGCTGACGGAGATGTTTTTCCGGTGGGGAGAGAGACACGCTCGGAGGATAGCCAGAGGGATATGCGACGCGAGGCGCTCCGGAAGGATAGAGACGACGGGGCGGCTGGCGGAGGTGGCGAGGAAGTCGGCGCCGCCGGCGCGCGGAGGAAGAGACGCAAGCACGCTGGTTTTTCTGGCGTTGAGAGCCGAGGCGAACCGCGAACTGGAAGCGGTGGAAAAGGGAGTCAGGGCGGCGGTGGACTTGATGAATCCGGGCGGAGTTCTGTGCGTGATAACTTACCAGAGCGCCGAGGACGGACTTGTGAAGCGACTGACGCGGAAGATGGCGAGGGGTTGCCGTTGCGACGAGGAGAGAGAGAGTTGCGTTTGCGGCGAAGGGACAGCCGGCATAGAGTTGGTTAATAAAAAAGTGATAGTCCCGTCGAAAGAAGAAATCGCCCGCAACAGGCGGGCGAGGTCGGCGAAGTTAAGGATAGTGCGGAAACTTACAAAGGAGCCGCAATGAAGAACGATCGAATCAAACAACAGGGCGCGAACGTGATTAACAGGGGGCCGGGCGCGCATCACGCCGGAACATGGGTGAACAGCAAGAAGATAGCATTCTACACAATAATAATTGCTCTCGGAATGACGGCCATGGGCGTGTATGCATTGCATTTGAAGATAGACATCGACCGAAAATACATTCTAATTGACGAATACAAAATGAAAAATAACAAGTTAGACGTCGAGATTAGAAAACTCGAAGCGCAGGTCGATGGTCTGAGATCCTACAAGCGGATACAAGAAACGCTGTCGAGCGCCGGATATGAGATGAGTGTGCCGGCGGAGGCTTTGTACTTGAAGCTGAACGACGAGCAGAAGACGGCGTTGAGAACCGAAGGCGAAGCGCAAAGGGCCAGAGCGGGAATATTCTAGCAGCCGGCGCCGCCTTCATGAAAAGGTGAAGGCATGGGCCGGTCCCCTATAACACAGACCAACAGAAAAAGAATACACAACGTCCTTATCATGCTCGTCGTGGCCCATTTTTTCATGGTCGCGAGGGCGATTTATGTCGAGTTGTGGCATGGCGACGACCTGCGCGAACGCAGGCTTGTGCAGTCGAAGCGGATAGTTCCTCTGCACGCGCGGCGAGGCATGATTCTGGATAACGAAGGCAACAAGCTTGCTGTTGACGTGCCGTACATGTCCATCTACGCGCACCCTTCGGAAATAACAAATCACGACGAATACGTGGAAAAACTCAGCGGCCCTCTCGGAATGAGCGGCGACGATGTCAGAAATCTGATATCGGATCCGGAGAAGAACAGTGTTTGGCTGGTCAGACACGTGTCGGAGAAAACGGCTGACGCGGTGAAAGAGCTGAACCTGAGAGGGATAGGTTTTTCTAGGGATTCCAAGAGGTATTATCCGCACGCTCAGACGGCGATGCCGGTGGTCGGGCTTCTGGGCGAGAGCGACGGGCTGACAGGCGTAGAGTTCATATTCAACAAGCAGTTGAAAGGCGAGAACGGCTATGTGGTTCTTGAGAGGGGACTCGGCGGCATCAATGTGCCGGATTCCACGCGCGAACTAAAACCGGCGAAGAACGGCGAGGACGTGCACCTGACGATCAATCTTGCCGTCCAGCACTTTGTGTACGACGCGCTCGAGCAGGCTGTGAACAAGTTCGGAGCTAAAGCCGGAAGCGCGATCGCGATTCAGCCGAAGACGGGGCGCATCCTCGGAATGGCGTCTTACCCGGTGTGCGATCCGAACGATTTTAAAAAATGCCCGCAAGAGACGTACAGGAACCGAAGCATAGGGGTTATTTACGAAATAGGAAGCTGCATGAAGCCGATTGTGGTTGCGGCGGCGATAGATAAAGGGATTGTGGACCCGTACGCCAAGAAGATTCTCTGCGAGGACGGCATGAGGGTGGGAGGGTATAACATCCGCGAGGCGCACGGGGTTGGACTGCCCGCGTATTTAAGCCCGTACGACATCGTGATTCATTCGTACAATTCCGGCACGGCGAGAATCGGTCTGATGATGGGCAAGGAAATGCAAAGAGAAACTTTTCTGAGATTCCATTTCGGCAAGGCTTTCAGAGGGCTGGGGCTGAACAATCAGCAGAACGGGCTTTTGGCGCCGATGGCAGAGGTGAGAGACTCGACCATCGCGACGAACTCGTTCGGGCACGGTATAGGAGTGACGCAGTTGCAGATGGCGGTTGCGATGGGCGCGTTGTGCAACGGCGGAATGCTGATGAACCCGACGGTTATCGAGAAAGTGGTGGACTCGGAAGGCAATGTGGTCAGCTCTTTCGAGCCGAAGCCGATACGTCGCGTGATAAAGGAAGACACGGCGAAGTTGATGAGGACGATGCTTGTGGGGGCGGTGGAAGAGGGGACGGGAAAGGCGGCGAGGATTCCGGGATACGCTGTGGGCGGGAAGACCGGGACGGCTATCATGCCGAGGACGGACGGAAGAGGATACACGCGAGACGTCGTGTCGTCATTCGTCGGGTTCGCGCCAGCGGAGAATCCAGAAATTCTTGTTATGGTGACGATAGAGCGACCGCAGAGGGGGCTGGGATACTACGGCAGTCAAGTCGCGGCTCCGGCGGCGGGCGAGATAATGAAAAAGGCGCTGTGGCGGATGAATGTTCCGCCTGCGGACATCGAGGGCGGAATGTACGGTTTTCAGCCGGATACGGAGATACCGAATGATTGAAAAAAAATTATCAAGTCTTTTGACGGGAGTGGAGCATCAGATTGCGGGAGGCTCCCCGGACGCGATTGTGACGTCCGCCGCGTATGATTCGAGAGAGTGTTCTCCGGGATGCGTTTTCTTCTGCGTGCCGGGATACAGCGTGGACGGGCACGATTTTGCGCCTGAGGCGATATCGCGAGGGGCCGCCGCGCTGGTGGTCGAGCGGGACGTGCCGGCTCCGCCGGACGTGGCGGTGATAAAGACTCCGGACGCAAGGCTGGCGATGGCGCTGATTTCCGCCGCGTTTTACGGTTTGCCGTCTAGCAAAATCAAACTCGCCGGGGTGACCGGTACGAACGGCAAAACGAGCGTGGCGTATCTGATAGACGCGCTTCACCGGCAGGCGGGAATCGCCGGCGGGCTTATCGGCACGGTGGAGAACAGGGTGGCCGACGTTTCTCTGAAAGTGAAGCGGACCACTCCCGAATCCATGGACCTTCAGGCGTTGCTGGCCATGATGGCTGACAAGGGAGTCGAGCGGGCGGTGATGGAGGTTTCGTCTCACGCCCTGAAACTGTCGCGGGTCGCGGGTTGCGAGTTCAGTTCGGCGATATTTACCAACCTCACGAGAGACCACCTCGATTTTCACAAGGACGAAGAGGACTACTTCGAGGCTAAAAGGCTGCTGTTCTCCGAGCATCTGGCGGAGGGCGGGCCTGCTTTGCTTAACAGCGACGATCCGATGTCGGCGCGCATCGCAAAAACGCCGGGGCTGAGAGTGGTCAGATACGCGGTTGACGATCCCGAAGCCGAGGTGCGGGCGACGGGCGCAAAGCACGCTCAAGACGGAATAAGCTACCGAATAGAGTCGCCTTTTGCCGCAACGTTCGAAGTGAGAACGAAGCTGATGGGCGGGTTCAACGCGTACAACACGCTGGCGATGGCGGCGTATGGACTGACGGCCGGATTTTCCCCGGAGGACATACAGGCGGCGCTGGAGAGTTTCAAAGGCGTGCCGGGCAGGTTCGAGAGGGTAGACGCCGGCGGGCCGGTGGGCGTGTACGTGGACTACGCGCATACCCCACACGGTCTGGAAAACATATTGAAATCCGCGCGCGAGATATGCAAGGGCAGGCTGATAGCGGTGTTCGGATGCGGCGGAGACAGGGACAAGACGAAGCGGGCTTTGATGGGCGGGATTGCGGCTGAGTTGGCGGATGTGGTTTGGGTGACGAACGACAACCCCCGCACGGAGGAGCCGCACAGGATAATTGACCAGATAACGCTAGGGATTGAGCAAGCGTTGATAAAACTGGACCGCTCAAGGCAGTTCAGGTATCACGTCGAGCAGGACAGGTTCGCCGCCATTAAGAGGGCGATTGCCTGCGCCGCGCCGGGAGATGTCGTGGTTATCGCTGGAAAGGGACATGAAACGGAGCAGATATATAAAGACAGAGTGATTCATTTCGACGACAGGGAAGTGGCGGGAAATATTTTGAGGGAGATGGCCGGCAGTGGAGTCGACGCCGATTGCGAAGCTGATTGAATGGAGCGGCGGGCGGCTCGAGCGCGGAAGCGCGTCGGGGATCGCCGTTGCGGTTGAGACGGACAGCAGGCGCGATTGCGCAGGGGCTGTGTTCGTTCCGCTGGTCGGGGAGAAGTTCGACGGCCACGAGTTCATCGCCTCGGCGGCGGCGAGAGGCGCGGCGGGATGCCTGACGTCAAAAGAGATTCCCGGCGGGCTTCCTGAAAGCTTCGCGGTGATAAGAGTCGCTGACACGCTGAAAGCGTATCAGGCGATGGCGAGGGGATATAGAAGGGCTCTGCCCGCGAAGGTGGCGGCGATAACGGGAAGCTGCGGCAAGACGACGACGAAGAACATGCTGGCTAACGCGTTAAGCCGGAAAAAGATTACGAAGACGGAAAAGAACGAAAACAATGAGGTGGGAGTTCCGCTGACTTTGTTGAGGATGGACTCGACGACGGAAATAGTTGTGCTCGAATTCGGAATGAGGGGCAGAGGGCAGATAGCCGAACTGGCTGAAATCGCGGAACCGGAGCTTGGATTGATAACAAATATTGAAGCGTCTCACATCGGAATCCTCGGATCTATGGAGGCTATATGCGACGCGAAGGGGGAGCTTCTTGAGAGGCTTCCCGCGCGCGGGACGGCCGTGTTGAACGCGGACAGCGAGTGGTTCGACAGGCTCGCAAAGAAGACGTCGGCGCGGATAGTTTCTTTCGGAATGGAAAAGGGCGACTACAGGGCGGCGGGCGCGAAGATGAGGCTGGACGGAGCGAGTTACACTTTGGAAACGCCGTTCGGCAGAATGGAAATCGAATCTTTGCTGACAGGCCGGGGGGCGATAATCAACGCGGCTGCGGTGGCGGCGGCGGCGATGGAGCTTGGTGAGCCGCTTGACGCGGTCGCGGAAGGTCTGTCGATGGACATCGGAGAGGCTGGACGCATGAGGCGGGTCGGAACGGCGGACGGCAAGTTGCTTATTGACGATACTTATAACTCCTCGCCGGCGTCGCTGGCTATGACACTGGAGCTTTTGGGGACGGTGGAGTGGAGCGGGCGCAGGGTGGCCGCGCTTGGAGACATGAAAGAACTGGGAGCTTTCAGCCGCGACGAACATTTCAGAATAGGAAGGGATTTCGCGGCTAAGAGCGCCGACGCTCTCGTGACGGTCGGCTCCGAGGCCAAAGCCATAGCGGAAGGGGCGTTGTCCGCCGGGATGCGAGAGGACGGCGTCGCGGCGTTTGAGACGTTCGAAGAGTTTGCGGAATCCGGGGCCGGACTGTTCGGGCCGGGGGACCTCGTTCTTGTGAAAGGTTCGCGCGCGATGGGAATGGAGCGGGTCGTGAAATTTATCGAGGAGGCGTCAAAATGAGTCTTCTGGCGTCCGCCGGTCTGGGATTCGCGCTGTGCTTGGGGTTTACGCGGCTTTGGATGGTCGTGCTCGCCAAGTGGAAGATGCGGCAGGTGATAAGGACCGACGGGCCTGAGTCGCACCTGAAGAAGAGCGGGACGCTGACGATGGGCGGCGTGGCGATGTTCGCGGCGTGGTCGGTAGCGACGGCTGTCGCGTCGAACGCGGCAGACGTAAAAATCCGGGCGTTGTTCATAATAGCGGCGACGAGTTTTGCCATAGGGTTCATAGATGATTTTGCGAAATTCAGAGGAAAGAAAACTGAAGGTCTCAAGGCTCGATACAAAATACTTATTGAAATAGCGATGGGAGCGTTTCTGGGAGCGTTTGTTATCTGGCACGCGGATGTTTGTTGGGGGCCGGGAGCGACGATTGCCACAACAATCTGGACTCCGAAATGGTTCGGAGAATTGAACGCGGGCGTTCTGTTTATTCCGTTCGTCATAGTCGTTTACATCGGCACGATAAACGCCGTGAATTTGAACGACGGTCTGGACGGTCTGATGTCGGGCTGCGTCGCCGTCGTGCTGGCCGCGCTGGGGTTTTTCATAAGCAAATACGGGGACAGGACTCTGCTTCCTCCGATAGCGGCTCTTATCGGAGTTCTGGCGGGTTTTTTATGGTTCAATACGCATCCGGCAAAGATTTTCGCGGGCGACACCGGCTCATTGTTTCTGGGCGGAGCGGTGGCGGCGGTGGCTGTTATGGCGAGGCTGGAGTTGTTCCTTGTCGTTGCGGGGGCGGTCCTCGTGCTGGAGGCGCTTTCGGTGATTCTTCAGGTCGGGACGTTCAGGCTGACGGGCAAGAGACTGCTGCCGATGGCGCCCCTGCATCATTCTTTTGAAAAAATCGGATGGAGCGAACCGCAGATTGTAGTGAGGTTCTGGATAGTGTCATGCGCGTTCGCGGCGGTAGCGATATGGATGTTCTAGGAGTCAAAGCCTTGAAGGGTCTGCGCAAGGGGAAAGACGCGGCGCGGGGCGCTCGCGTTATGGTCGTCGGAACGGGAGTGACCGGTCTTGCGTGCGCGCGGGCTTTGCCTAAGTTCGGGGCGGAGACGATAGTGACCGATCTTAAAGGCGGGCAGTCTCCCGCCGACAGGGAGACCATTGCAAGAATTGAGGAGGCGGGGGCGAAGTATCTTCCGCTTTCCGAGGCCGAAGGGGTAGCCGCGGACGCGTTGGTTCTGAGTCCGGGCATTCCTACAGACGACGAAAGATTGATTGAGCTTAAAACGAGGGCAGGGGCATGGATGTCGGAGATCGAGTTGGCTTACATGCTCTGCGAGGGAAGAATTCTGGCTGTGACGGGAACGAATGGAAAAACCACGACGGCGACGCTGGCAGGCCGGATACTGTCGGACTGTTTCGATGACACGAGGGTGGCCGGGAACATCGGCGACGCGTTCATCGAGGCGGCGGAGGGAAGCGGGCCGGGGACGGTTTTCATTATCGAGGTCAGTTCCTACCAGTTAGAGGGTTGTTTCAGTTTCAGGCCGGATGTCGCGATAGAGCTGAATGTTCAGCCGGATCATCTTAAGAGGCACGGGACGATGTCGGCGTACGCGGCGGTCAAAGCGAGACTGCTGACGCGAATGACGGAGAGCGGGACGGCTGTTCTGAACGCGGACGACATGCTGGTGGCGGCGATGGCGAAGGGAACGCGTGCCGGGATATTGAACTACAGCGTCGAGAGGGAGCTTGAGCGTGGGGCGTTTTTGAGAAGCGGGCGGATGGTTCTGCGGATGGGCGGCGAGGAAGAAATTATCGGCGACGCAGGCGAAATGAAAATCAGGGGGCCGCACAACGAGGGGAACGCTATTGCGGCTGCCGTGGCGGCGCGGGCGATGGGCGCTCCGGCGGAAAATATACGAAAAGCCCTCAAGGATTTCGAAGGGCTGAAGCATAGGATTGAAACAGTGGGATTCGCGCGCGGAGTGGAGTGCGTAAACGACAGCAAGGCGACGAATCCTGACTCTACACGGGCGGCTTTGAAGATGTTCGCGGGCCGAGCGGTCACATTGATTATGTGCGGAGACGACAAGGGATTCGACTATGGCGGCCTGTACGCGGACATCGAGGCGGCGGGCGCGAAGGTGATAGTGATAGGAGCCGGGCTAGCGCGGGTGGCAGACGAGCTTGAAGCTCGCGGCGCCACGGATGTGGCGCGGGCGGCGGATATGGCTTCGGCGGCGAGGATCGGGCTTGAGATGACGCCGGAGGGCGGCGCGCTCCTGCTGTCTCCGGGGTCTTCGTCTTTCGACATGTACAAAAACTACGAGGAGCGGGGAGAAGATTTCAGGAATGAGATCAGACTTGCGGAATGACAACAAGCGAAGGGTTCCGCCGCCGGTGACGCAGGTCGCCGCCGACACTGGCAACCTGAGCAGGTCGCCTGATTTTCCGATTCTCGTGATAAGCGTGCTTCTCACCTGTTTCGGGATAGTGATGGTCACGGCTGCGTCTGGGCTTTTCACTCTGGGCAAACAGGGCGCTGGCATGAGCTATCTGAGCAGGGAACTTTACGGCGTCGTCGTCGCGTGGGGCGCGATGATATTCACCGCCTGCATAGACTACCGCGCCTATAAAAAACTTGCCATCCCGATAGCCGGGGCGGCGGTTTTCGCCCTCCTTCTCGTTATGATTCCCGGCTTGGGCGCGGAGATTAACGGAGCGCGCAGATGGATTAAACTAGGCGGGTTCATGTTTCAGGCCGGAGAGCTTGCGAAGATAGCGGTGATAATAATCGTCGCCGTGATTCTGTCCGAGATGAACGACAAGATAGGGGATATTAGGACGTTGGGAATGGTGTACGCGGTTGTGGGCGGAGCGGCGGTTCTGCTGATGTTGCAGCCGGATTTCGGAATGACAATCCTGATAGCGGTAGTAGTGACGGCGATGCTGTTCATTGCGGGCGCGAAGCCGCTCCATCTCGGCGGGGTTGGAATTTTGGGAGTCGCTTTCTGTGTTTTCTTCATCTTCACTGAGGAATACCGCAGACAGCGCATATTGGGTTTTTTAAATCCTTATGAAAACGCGAGCGATTCGGGATATCAGGTTTTGCAGTCTCTGATAGCGGTAGCGAGCGGCGGCTTTTTCGGGCGCGGTCTAGGGGAGAGCAGGCAAGTGTCTTTCCTGCCGCAGTTCAACACGGACTTTATCATCAGCATAACGATAGAACAACTCGGGATAGTGACTTTGTTCATTGTAGTGTGCCTGTTCGCGGCTTTCACGTACAGGGGATTTAAGATCGCGTCGAGATGCGTGGATCCCTTGGCGTCTTATCTGGCTTTCGGGATAGTGTTTATGATATCGATTCAGGCTCTTATGAATATCGCCGTCGCGCTGGGATGCATGCCCGTGACCGGGCTGACTCTGCCGTTCATCAGCTACGGAGGAAGCTCGTTGATGATGCTGTGCGCGTCGGTGGGGATACTATTGAATATATCGATGCATTCGATGGCGACGACCGGGAGGCGAAATGAAAAGGTTTGTGGAAGCGGTTGGGGGGACCGGAGGCCACCTGTACGTGGCGGTAGCCCTAGCGCTTCATTACCGCCGAACCGAACCTGATGTCGAAGTGACGATATCGGGAAGGGGCGGCGGAGGAGAAGAGAAGGCTGTCGCGGCCAACGGGCTGCGTTTCGCGTCCGTGCGGACGGTGAAGCTGCCGCAGAAAAAGATTTCTCTGGAAACCGCGCTGTTTCCGGCGAGGCTGTTGGCGGCTGTGGCGGACGGGTGGAGGCTTCTCGGCGAACTGAAACCGTCTGTCGTGGCTGGGTTCGGAGGGTTCGGCTCGTTCCCGGTTGTGACGGCGGCCCGGTTAAGAGGCATTCCAGTTTATCTGCACGAACAGAACGCGCTCATGGGGCTGGTGAACAAGGTGGCGGCGAGGTTCTCGGAAAAGGTGTTTGTCAGCTACGAGGAGACGGAAGGCTGCCCTAGAGCGGACATGCTGTTCGTGGGGAATCCGAGCAGGTTCGAGGGAGTCGAAAAAACAGGGAAGTCGGCGGCGCGCGCCGCTCTCGGTCTGGACCCGGAGAAATGGACGCTGTTTTCATTCGGCGGCAGCCAAGGCGCAAGATCAATAAATAAAGCGATGCGGGAGTGGATCAGAATAAACAGGGACAAGAGAGACATGCAGGCGATACATCTGGCCGGGCGCGGGAATTTCGAAGAGACGCGCCGCGAGTTTGCGGAGGCGCTCGGAGAAGGGGCCGCGCTCCGGGTCGAGGCGCGCGACTATCTCGAAGAAATGAATCTGGCGTACGAGGCGGCTGACCTGACGATTTGCCGGGCCGGGGCGACCAGCATCGCGGAACTGACTTCGCTCGGCGTTCCGGCTCTGCTCGTGCCTTATCCGTTCGCCACCGGCAATCATCAGGAGAAGAACGCGCGGCGCGCGGCGGAAGCCGGAGCGGCTTTGATGGCTCTGGACTCCGAGCTTGACGGCAACTTGCTCCACACTATCGTCGAAGGATTGAAAAGCGACCCCGGCAAGCTTGAAGAAATGTCGCGCAAGTCGCGCGCGATGTACAAAGAAGGCGCCGCCGCCAAGATGGCAGAGCATATTTCAGCTCGCTTGAAGGCGTGAAGGAGGAGATCGAAATGACGGTCCAACCTGATCCGAATGTTCAGTCAACTCTCAAACGAGAGAGAATCAGGCGCGTGAAGGTCAGAAGAAGAAGGACGCTTCTAATCGCGTTCATACTGCTTTTTTCCAGCCTGTTTGTGATAAACAGCGAGCCTTTCAAGGTGAAGATTATTGAAGTGTCCGGAGCCAAGAGGACTAGCGCGGAGGAAGTGTATAAAAGATCGGAAATCGAGATCGGCGAGAGTCTTGTGACCCTTCCGGTCGGCGAGATAAGGGGCCGCATTAAAGACAAACAGCCGCTTGTGAAAGAGGCGGAAGTGCGAAGAGAACTGCCTTCCCGCGTTCACATAAAGATTTATGAGCGGGAGCCGTTTGCTTACGTGTCGGATTCGTTGGGGGAAAATGTGTATCTGATAGACGCGGAGAGGTTTGTGCTGGAGAAACCCAAAGGCATCGCCGACCCGAAAATATTCCATGTGGTCAGCGACGGAGTGCAGCATGCCGAAGTCGGCGAAATTCTGGAGTTCCCTTTCCATGATTCTTTCGCGAGGATTTGCGATTCGCTCGAACGGGCTTTGCACGGAAAATACTCGAAGCTGGTGTTTAATTTCGGCGGGATAAAACTTTTTCTGAACGACGGCTCGTACGTGATGCTAGGGGACAAACCGGACGATGACATCGAGAAAAAAATATTGCTGATCCCGGTGATCGCCAAAGAACTGAATGAAAGAAAACTGAAGTTTGCCGGACTGAACTTGTCGGAGCTTGCGGTTCCGACGTATGTGAAAGCCGAATAAGGGGACGCGGTTTGATTCTAAGAAGAGCGTTAATGACATTGATGGCGGTGTTCGCGGGGTTGTGCCTCGGAGCGATGTCTTCGGGCAAATGGCCCGATGTCGAACTCGGATTGGCGGGGGCCGCCATTGAAAGCGAGAGCGATCTCGAAAGATTCGACGGACATTCGCCAGTGACCGGGCCGGGGATAAGGGTGACGGTTGAGGACGGGATTGCGGACGGAGCGGCTACGATGGACAGGCTCATCGTCCACGAGAGGGATTTATTGCTGTTGCGCAATGAACTCTTCGCGGCCGGAGCCACGGCGGTCTCGATAAACGGCCACCGGATGGTGGCGAACAGCGTGATCAGGTGCGTCGGGCCGACGATAAGGATAAACGATGCGCACACCGCTCCGCCATACGTGGTGGATGCGGCGGGCGACCCGGATGTTTTAAAACCTGCCATCACCATGATGGGCGGAGTGGTCGATCTGATGTCGTCGGAAAAACTAAAAGTAAACGTCGAGACGGTCGGGAAACTGACCATCCCGGCGCATGAGTCGGCAAAGCGGAGAGAGGAAAAGGCTCCGGAGCGGGAAAAGAAAAATGATTGAAACTATTGCTGGAATAGCTGTCGGCTGGCTCGTGGGAGCCAAGTTCGGATTCGGGCTTGCGAACGCCGAAGGCCTGATCGCGCTCATAGCGTTTCTGGCGGTAGTGGACGAGCTTGCGGCCGCCCTTGCGGATAAGCAAAGGAAAATCGTGTCAGGTCTTTTGCGCAAAGGCATCTTCTGCTGGGGCGCTGTGGCGGTGGAAAGAATGACCGGCGCGCCGCTGGGCGCTATCGCCTCCGCGGTTCTGATTCTATCGATATTCAGAAATCTCGTGTGGAGGCCGTCGTCGGTACGGGGGCGGGAGGCATGGTGAACAAGGATAATAAAAACATAATATCGGCTCTGGATGTCGGCACGTCCAAGACGGTGGCTCTTATCGCCGAATTGAAGGACGGCGGAGCGTTCGAGATTGTCGGATTCGGTTCCGCCGCAACGGAAGGTGTGAAAAAAGGCGTTATCGTAAGCCTCGACAAGGCGTCCGAGGCCATGCATCTGGCGGTGGACGCCGCCGAAAAAATGGCCGGACGCATTATTGAATCCGCTGTCGTCGGAGTCTCAGGCAACAGTCTGGCTTCGAGCGAGCAGCACGGAGGCGTCGCGGTGGCCGACCCTGAAAGAGGCGTGAGCGCTGATGACATGCGACGCGCCGCCGAGGCCGCTAAAACGATTCTTCTACCTCCGGACAAACAAGTCATCTGCACTATCGAGATGGACTACACGGTGGACAACCATTCCGGCATAAAGGACCCGCGCGGGATGTCAGGTTCCCGGCTAGGCGCAGATGTTCAGATCGTGACAGGCTCGACCGCGATGACTCAGAATCTCATGCGGTGTCTGATGAAGCTTGAGATCGGGATCGACGCTCTGGCTCCGACTCCGTTCGCTGCCGGGGAGGCCGTGCTTAACGAAGACGAAAAGGAAATCGGAACAGTAATCGTGGACATCGGGGCGGGCACGAGCGGCATCGCTGTTTTCAAAAGCGGCGTCCTGCGAAAAGTAAAAGTGTTCCCCGTCGGAGGCTGGAACTTCGACAACGACATAGGGATTGTGCTCGGCGCGTCCACGCGGGAGGGCGAGCGTCTCAAGATAGAGAGCGGCATCGCCTATGTGGACGACCGCGTCGGCAGCGAACCGGTGAAAATTGAGCACGTGAGCGGTGAAAAGGAACAGCAGGTGACGCGCGGAATGTTGTGCCAGATCATCCACGCGCGCGCGATGGATTTAATGAAGATGATAAGGCACGAGTTAGAAACAGACATGCCGATATCGGTTGTCCCGGCAGGGGTCGTTCTCACAGGGAACGGCGCGCTGCTCGAAGGAATTAGGGAAGTGGCTGAACAGGCGATTGGAATGAACGCCCGGGTGGGAAAACCCAGATATTCAGGTCCTCACTCCGATCTTGTGTCGGAGCCGGGATACGCCGCCGCGCTCGGTCTGCTCGCGCACGCGGCTCGGCTGCGCTCTATTTCCGGCGCGCGCCGCTCGGACGCCGCGTCTTCTTCGGCTCTAATAAGATCCGTCGCGGGATTTTTCCGCGGCCTGTTCAATAAATAAAAAAGGAATCAATGGGGGGAACGATATGAATTTTGATCCGATGATAGAGAAACAAGCGGCCATCAAGGTTATCGGCGTGGGCGGAGGCGGCTGCAACGCCGTCAACAGGATGATTCAGATGAGCGTGCCCGGCGTCGATTTCATCGCGGTGAACACTGATATTCAGGCTCTCGACAGGAGCCGCGCGCAACAGAAATTACAACTCGGCGGCAAACTTACCCGCGGGCTTGGAGCCGGGGCTGACCCCGAAATCGGGCGCAAGTCCGCCGAGCAGAGCGCGTCCGAAATCGAAAACATGCTCGAAGGCGCGGACATGGTTTTCGTCACCGCCGGTATGGGCGGCGGAACCGGAACCGGCGCCGCTCCAGTAGTCGCTCAGGTCGCCCGTAGCCTTAAAGCCCTGACCGTCGGAGTTGTGACAAAGCCGTTCGCGTTCGAAGGCCGCAGACGCATGAAGTCCGCAGAGATGGGCATCGAGCGGCTGTCGGAATTCGTCGACACTCTGCTGGTCATACAGAATGACCGCCTGTTGAAAATAATCAAAGAAGACACCTCGATGACGGAGGCTTTCGCCAAGGCGGACGACGCTCTGCGCTGCGGCGTTCAGGGCATTTCGGACCTTATCACCGTGCCGGGAACAATCAATCTGGACTTTGCGGATGTTCGAGCGATTATGTCGGACGCCGGCTCCGCTTTCGTGGGAATCGGCAGAAACAGCGGAGACGACCGCGCGCGCCGCGCCGCGGAAGAAGCTATCTCTAGCCCGCTGCTGGAGTACTCCATTGAAGGCGCAAAAGGAATAATCATCAATATCACGGGCGGCTCGGACATGAACATCGGCGAGATCAACACCGCAGCCGAAATCGTGAGGACCGCCGCCGCAGACGACGCCAACATCATCTTCGGCGCGGTGATAGACGACAGGGCAAGGGAAGAGTTGAGGGTGACCGTTGTGGCAACCGGCTTCACTCAGGGCGCGCAAAAAATGGAATGCGCGCAATCAGAAGAGAAACCGGTTTCCGCCGCGGAAGCCGGAGAGCCGTTTGCCGCTCGGCAACAGCAGCAATCTCAGGCCCCGAAAGCACAGGCGCAAGCTCCGCAGCCTGCGCGGCAGCAGTCTCCCGGCGAACTGCCTTTAGACCGCCCGGCTTCTCCGCCGACTGCCCCGGAGACCAAGCGCGTGGAAAAGGAAACGGATTTGGATTTGCCTCCTTTCCTGAGAAACAAATAGAAAGACGAAAGACGCGATGAAGAAAGATGGATGAAATATGGACGCACGACCCGAAAAAAGGATCGGACTGGCAGGGATACGCTTTGCGGATCGCCATCGGGTTTCCCGGCGACCGCTCGGCGGGAACGGCCTGTCTGGGCTTTCTTTGGGCGCAGCATCTTTTCAATCTTAATCAGGAGGTTCGTTGCGACCGGTTCTTTAAATCGGACCGGCAACTTAAGAAGGGCGAGAGGCTGACGACGGTAGAAACGGGACGTCCTCTTTCGGATTACGATGTGGTCGCCTTTTCGCTGCCTTACGAGAGCGGTTTCGCGGAAGTTCCACTGATGCTGTCGCAGGGAGGAGTGGAGCCTGCGGCGTCGAGACGTTCGCGAGGTCCGCTGGTGTTGGCGGGCGGCATGGCCGCATCCGCAAACCCGGAGCCTGTGGCGGACTTCGTCGACGCGGTCGTAATCGGCGAGGCCGAGCCTGCGGTCGGCGCGCTGACGGACGCTCTATTGTCATTGAAGCGGGCGCGCGCGAGCCGCAACTATTCGCTCGAAGGCAGGGAAAGGCTGCGGGGGTTGCCCGGAGTTTATCTGCCCGCCGATTACGCGCACATCTTCAGAGGCGACGGGAAACTCGAAGCAATTGAGGCGGCGGCTCCCGACGCGCCGGAAATAGTCGAGGCGCTTCGCGCGGATAGAGGGTTTCATGCGGCCCATTCGACGGTGGTCTCGCGGCGCTCCGCTTTTCCGGGGATGTTTCTTCTGGAGGCGGCGCGAGGGTGTCCGTACCGTTGCAGATTCTGTCTGGCTGCGCACACGTCCGGCCCACACAGGCCGGCGGCAAGGCTGGTTGAAACTGCCTCTCTCGGACTGCAACGCTGTTCTAGAATCGGGTTGATAGGAACCGCTTTCACAAAGGCTCCGGGCGCTCCGGAAGTCTGCGAGATGGCTGCGGCGGCGGGCGCGAGAGTTTCATTCTCTTCCGTCAGGCTGGACTCGGAAACTCTTGGACTGCTGTCGCGAATGGCAGGCATTCTAGACCTCGAATCGATTTCCGTGGCGCCCGAAGTCGCCACAAGGAAACTTGCTCGCGTCATAGGAAAAGACGTAAGCGGCGATTTCGAGGAGTTCATCCGGAGCAAGCCTCTGCCGGGACTGAAAAAACTCCGACTCTACTACCTGATCGGAGTTCCGGGAGAGACGGACGAGGACATCGAGGCGATAGCGGAAACGGCGGCGGATGCGGGACTAAGGTCGAACTGCTCAATCTCGATAAGCGCCACGCCCATGATACCGAAGCCCTTCACGCCGATGCAGTGGGCGGCTATGCCGGAGATGTCCGAACTGAAAAGAAAGAGGGACGTTCTTCGCGGGGCCGTTACGGCCTCGAAACGGGTTGGCCTGAAAGTCGAAAGTTTGAAAGGGTCGGTTGAGCAAGCGATTCTCGCGCGGGGCGACAGAAGGCTTGGCGGCGCGCTGCTGGAGGCCGCGGTAAACCAAAGGGCGGGAGGCGGAACGCGCTGGATGGCGCTGATCGACAAATACGCTCCGGGAGCCGCCGATGCGGTCTTCTCTGAACGCGGATCGCAAGAGAGATTTCCTTGGGAAATTCTCTCGCACGGCGCGGACAGAAAAAAACTACGGGCGGAGTTCGAGAAGGCAATGCGCGCGTCAAGGGAAAACGAAGAGATATGAGCGACGGGATGATTGAAAAAAACATAAGAGAAAACATTGCGGAAGCGCGAGGGCGCATAGCGGACGCCGCCCGGCGATCGGGCAGAAATCCCGCCGATATCGTTCTCGTCATAGTATCGAAAAACCGTACTGTTGAAGAGATTCAAGCGGTGTTGGCGGCAGGCGAAACGCAGATCGGCGAAAACAGGGTTCAGGAGGCGGAAAGAAAAAGACCGGCTCTCCCCAGAGGGTTCTCATACAGGATGATAGGCCACCTGCAACGAAACAAAGCGTCGGTCGCAGCGAACCTGTTCGACGCGATTGACTCCATAGATTCTTTACGAATCGCCGAACGAGTGTCCGAGGAGTCTCTGAAACTTGGAAAAACTATGCCGGCTCTGATTCAGGTGAACAGTTCGGGCGAAAGTTCGAAACACGGTTTCGCGCCGGAAGAGATTGAAAAAGCGGCGGACGAGGTCGAGAAGCTCGAAGGGCTTTCTCTGAGAGGGTTGATGACAATCGGCCCGCTTACGGACGACGAGGGCGAGATACGGCGCGCGTTTGCGGAGACGAGAATATTATTCGACAAGTTGCGCGCGGGCAGGCGGGGTTTCGACATCCTGTCCATGGGCATGTCGGACGATTATGAAATCGCGATAGAAGAAGGATCGACAATGGCGCGGATAGGCCGCGCGATTTTTGAAAGGAGGACATAGCGCAAAACGAGGCTTTTCTGAAGCGGTCGGCGCGCCGCACAACTTAACGAAACATGAAAAACAAAAGAGCGGTCTCAAACGCCGCAATCTCCCAAAGGAGGGGATAATAGTGCTGGACTCATTGCAGAACAACAAGGTTTACAAAGTGGTGAAGAACTTCCTTTCGTTCGAAAACGAGGAAGAAGCCGTCGAACGCGGCCCGATGACGCAAGCGCGCGTTCAGACCGGACGCAAGGTCGTACCGATTACTCCTGAACTCAATCAGGCAATGATCAACATCAAGAAACCGAGAACCATCGAAGACGCCCGCGAATCAGCCGACCTGCTCAAGGAAGGCCGCGTCGTTGTCATGAACCTCGGCCAGATCGAGAAAGACATGGCGCGGGAGATAGTGTACTTCCTGAGCGGAACCACATACGCGCTCAACGGCGATTACAAGAAAATCGGAAACGACATTTTTCTGTTCACTCCGTACGGCGTCGAAGTGACCCATCTGGAGGACATACAGAACAAAGGCACGGCCCAGAACAAGCTCGACTTCGGAGACCTGTGATTCCGGACTCGGCCGCTGGCTGAAAAGGATGTGCGATTATGGCATTTAAAGGTACTGTCGGCTTCGTGGGAGCCGGCAAGATGGGCGGCGCGCTCATCGAGGGAATAATTGGCTCTGGGCTGCTCGGCGCGGACTCGATTTCGGTGTTCGACGCCGACGCGGCGCGTATGGAGGAATTGTCAACACGGCTGAAAGTGAAAGTGGCGGGGACCGCGCGAGAGGCTGTGGAGCGCTCGGACGCGGTCTTCATCTGCGTCAAACCCGACCAGTTCGGCGCGGTGGCCGGCGAAATCAAAGCGGGCTGGAAAACGCGCAAGCCCGCTGTGGTCAGCGTCATGGCCGGAGTGCGCGCGGCGAAGATAAGCGAGGCTCTAGGCTCGGATGTCAGCGTCGCGCGCGCAATGCCCAACGTCGCCTGCCTCATACGGCGGGGCGTTTCAGGCGTCGCTCTCGATCCCTCGGCTCCTTCCGAAGTGAACGATTTCGTGTTCGGGGTGTTCGAGGCTCTCGGCGGAGCCGTCAAGGTTGCCGAAACGAAACTTGACGCTGTGACCGCGCTCAGCGGATCGGGGCCGGCTTATGTGTTCATGTTCATCGAGGCGCTCGCTGACGCGGGAGTGAAGATGGGGCTGGACCGCGCGGTCTCAGAGAAACTGGCCGTTCTCACGGTGTCCGGCGCGGCGGCTATGGCAGAGCGACCCGGCGCGAACACCCTTCAACTGCGCGCGAGCGTTTCCTCTCCCGGCGGAACGACCGTGGCGGCCACAGCCGCTCTCGAACGCGCCGGATTCAGAGGCGTCGTCATCGACGCTGTCGAGAAAGCAAAGGAGCGCGCGGTCGAACTGGGCGCTTGATTTTTATGCCCGCCGGGAAGAAACGAGTTTCGGCGGGCGCGCGATTGTAAGACAAGGCGGTGAAACCTGTGAAAGAAAAAGAAAAAAGAACTAAAAGAAAACGCGGCGGCGATACCGCGCAGAAAGAAGAGCGCGTTATCAACGAAGTCCTCGGCATTCTAGTCGTAACCGTGGCGCTGCTGTCGACCGTGTCCTTTTTCGTGGGTTTCGACGTCGATACTCTTTACGCGGTGAAATCCGTTCTATTCGCCGCTCTCGGTTACACCGCCGTTATGGTTCCGGTTCTTCTCGGCTTGTTCGGGGTCTGGCTGATATGGAAGCATCCCGCGATACCCCGCGTGTCCGTGAAAATCCTCGCCGGAGGACTGATGGTCGGACTGTGGCTCAACTGGGCGAAAGCGGCCGGCGCAGGATGGATGTCCGAACTGCCCGGAGAATACTCGGCCGGCGGCGGCGTCGTTTCAGGACCTCTGATGTCCGCGCTCTCTTCCGCCCTTTCGGTGTCGGGAGCGTTCTTAATCGTATTTGCGGTGTCTTTGCTATACGGCAAATTTGCGCTAAACATTTCCTACCTGAAAGTTGGGCGCGCGTTGCAGCCCAAAGCGGCGGTTATCGGTAGAGCGATAGCGTCCGTCGCAAAAGCGGCAGCGGGATTCATCGGCGCGCGCATAGCGGCAGCGGCGGAAAAACGCCGCGCCGCCGCCGAAGAGGAAAGGTTGCGCAAAGATAAACAGGCCGAAGCTATGGCCAAAAAGCTCATGGAGGAAGAAGCAGCGCGCGCGGGCGCTCCACAATCTTTTATGGAGGACGACGACAGTTCCGACGAACTTGACGAACAGCGGCCTACGATCAAAGACAGAAAAAAGAGAGAACGCGCGCAGGAAGAAAAATCTTCAGAACCCGCAAAAAGAGAATCTGTGCGCGCCGTCGAGGAAATCAAGCAGTCTCCGCCCTCGGCTCCCGCAGCCAAACAGACTACCGCCATCATGGTTGACGCCGAAGGCAAGGAGGAGACCGTCATATGGCGCTTGCCTGATCCGGAGGAATGGCTGGACGCTAAACCTGTGGTCTCAGAAGCGGCGATGGACAACACAATGCGCGACAAGCTTGAAGCCACGCTGAAGAACTTTCAGGTTCCGGCGCGTATCGTCAACGTCGTGAAAGGAGCCGCCTTCACCAGATTCGAGATTGAGCTTGAGCCGGGCACGAAAGTGTCCCGTATCGTGACGCTCGAAACGGACATCGCGCTCTCTCTCGCCACCGATTCGAAGACGATAAGGATAGAAGCTCCCATACCCGGCAAATCCGCCGTAGGAATTGAAGTGCCCAACAAAGAGCGCGCTATGGTTCCCTTTAGAAAAATATTTCTCGACCCGGAATTCAGGGCGTTCAAAAAACCGCTCTCCTTCGTGCTCGGCGAAGACATAGCGGGCAAACCCATATTCACGAACCTGATGAAGATGCCGCACCTGCTTGTCGCCGGCTCCACCAACTCCGGAAAAAGCGTGTGCATAAACGGGATTATCAGCAGCATGATCGCGCGCGAATTTCCCACGGACCTGCGCTTAATAATGATAGACATGAAGCGCGTGGAACTGACTCCCTACGAGGGAATCCCGCACCTGCTCACCCCGGTCATAAAAGAAGCCGCGCTCGCCGCAGCCGCCTTGCGCTGGGTGTGCGAGGAAATGGACCGCCGCTACAAAGTCTTCGCAGAGGCGGGAGTGCGCGACATCGCGGGCTATAACAAATACGTCGAAGACCCCGCTGAAAGAATGTTCCGCATGGTGGTGATCATCGACGAATTAGCCGACCTCATGATGGTGTCTTCTCCCAACATGAACGTTGAGAACTACATCTGCCGCATCACCCAGCTCGCCCGCGCAACCGGCATACACGTCATACTCGCCACCCAAAGGCCGGACACGAAAGTAATCACAGGCACTATCAAAAACAACATACCCTCGAGGATATCGTTCGCGGTAGCTTCGCAGATAGACTCCCGCACCGTGCTCGACCGCAAAGGCGCGGAATCCCTTCTCGGATGCGGCGACATGCTCTACCAGCCGATCGACAGCAACAGGATGATGCGTCTTCAGGGCGCGTTCGTGTCCGACGACGAAATAAAGAGGTTGGTCTCGCTCTGGAAAACTCAGACTCCTCCCATATACGACACCATTAAATTTAGCGTGGGAAGCGGGGCCGACATCGCCGGCGGCGGAGGCGGAGATAGCCACAACTCTGAAGACGAAAACCTATATCGCCAAGCCGTCGAAATTGTCGTCACCACGGGCCAGTGCTCGATATCCATGATACAACGCAGATTGCGCATCGGCTACAACCGCGCCGCGCGCCTAGTGGACGTCATGGAAGAGCGCCACGTCGTCGGCCCTTACGACGGCAGCCGGCCCCGCGAGGTTCTGCTCTCTCCGGAAGAACTTGAGACGGTATAAAAAAAATCATCAGCCGAAAATATCGGCGGCAACAGGAGACATTGAAAACAAAACAAAGAAGTTGAAACCGAATCCTTATTCTCCGATTTACCGCAGTATCCGGCGGGACAGGAAAATAAGGACTCGGACTGACAAAGGCTATCGTCCCGCATTGCGTTGATCGCGCATTTCGGGATCACTCATCATTCCCCCTAATTCGCCCCCCACAAGGGGGCATTTTTTTTGCCAAAACAATGACGAGAAACAGGCTGTGACCGGGATCCGTCATAGGCTTCGGCAAAAAAATGTTAAGGATATGCGAGAAGCGTTCCCAAACGCGGTTAATCTGATGGTGTTGAAGTTCCCGGAGGGAGCAGGCAGGATGCGGGAGAGGGCGCGCGAAGCGGCGATTTCATCTTGAACTCCGGTTTGCCGTCCCCTTTCTTTGTCACTTTGATTCCTGCTTTCAGCATATCAACGATTGTTCCGACGCCCGGTATCCGGCCTATAATGGTTTTGCTTCTTAAACTATCGCCAACAACAAACAGATCGATGTCGGCGCTCATTGGCTTTTCTCCGAAAAAAGCCGAACTTCCGGACAGGGAGACTTCGAGCCATTCGCCCGCGCATCTCACGTTTTCCGCCTTTATCCGGTCTTTCTCAAGAACGATGTCTCCCTCGAAAACGTCAAACGAGAAGTCTCGCGAGATATTGAGTCGTCTCATTATTGGATTGTTGTTCGTCAATGCTGCGGGAATGCCGCTTATCGAGACGTTCTTCGCGGAGACATGTCCTCTGCCTTCAAGTTTGTGGAAAGCCGGAGTGTCGACTTCGAAAACATAATCTCCGGTTTCCGTCATCTTGATTTTATCCTCGCTTTCCATCACATAGTTGTTTCCATAGTCGCAATCCAGAACGAACTCGCCGTTTGCCGCGCCGGACACCTCAAGCGCGGAGTAGTTCAACTGCCGGATAAGGTCCGCGAGATTCGGAGAATCAACCTTGAAACGGAAGTTGAACAACGACCGGGCGACTTTGTCTTCCACAGGGTCGTGCCTCATTTCTATATGCCCGTCGGCGGCGAGCCTTAACTGTCCCGATATAGCTTCGCACTCCTTGAATGTGAGGATTCCTTTTTTTAACTCCAGCGCCAGCTTCGCTTCCGGTATGGGAGCAAGCGGAAAATCTTTCATCGAGCCTTCGCCTATTTCCGCGAAATCGATTACAGCGTCCTTGATGTGAAGCGTAATATCACCGCTGAACTCATAGAACTTGTTTAGGTCGCCTTTAAGTTCAATTTTGGCGTCGAGCCAGCCGGATTTAATGAAGGGTTTCATCGCCAGCATCTTCAGTATGGACTGGCTGGCTTTGCCGCGCCCGCCGCCGCGCAGAATCATCTCTGAAATATCGGTGACGACGTCCGTCACAAGACTTCCTTCCAGAGCGTACTCGCCGATGCGTCCCTGCATTTTTTCCAACATCAGGCTAGTCCCTTTAAAGCGCAGCGGAGAATGGAAATCATGTATCATTGCGTCCCGCATGAAAAGGCCGGGAGAACTGATGTTGCCGACCAGTTCGATGTCGTTTATCGAGCCGAACATCGCGGCTTCGACGCTTATCGGGCCGTGGAGGTGCTTGGGAACTTTAAGAGCGGAGAGGTCTTCGAGCCGCAGGTTCCGCACGATAACCCGGCCCTCGCTCATGGGGCCTTTGCGCGGATAGTGAATGTCCAAGCTTCCGGCCCCCACCATGCATGACATTCGCCGCACTTTCATCTTATTTCCGTGCGAAGTGAACTCTCCGTTTAGGTCCTCGATATAAGTTTTCTTTCCGTTAGCTCCCTCAATTGTTACCGAACCTCTGTATATCCTGACGATGTTCAATCCCCAAAGATGCATGAAGAAGTTGCTTACGACCCATTTCATCGCCGTCAAAGGAAACAGGAACCATACTTCGCCCTGTTGCGGCATCTGCTTGATTTTAATCCGAGGTCTGTGCAGCGCTATCGGGTTCAGAGAAGGCCGCCGCAGCATGAGCATCCGCCAGAACTGCACTTTTATGTGCATCTCGTCCGCTTCAAGCGAGCCTCCGCCGCCAAGCTTTATCTGCACGTTCTTCATCTTCATCCCTATTATCGGGATGCCGCTTATGTCCTCGAATTTGATTGGAAGCGGGATATATCTGTTGAACAGAAACAGGATGATTTTCTTGACTGGACGGAAAGGCGCGAAAGGTATGAACAACACTGCCAGAAGGGCGAGTATCACTATCACAGACGGGTCTATGCTCAAAAGTAGGCTCCTCCGAATCCATTTCGCGGCAAAGCCATATATTTTGTATGATTTTAGCTGACAACGCGCCGGCAATGCAAACGCGGAAACAAACCTGCGACGCGGCCTGCGTCGCCGCTCGAAGTTTTTTATCGTAACACTATTGTCAAATACGTATTACCGCTATAATAATGGCATCAGCTTTGATTGTCGGAGGAGTCATGCACATACCTGACGGATTCGTTTCAACCGAACTGAGCGTCGCCGCGTTCGCTGTTTCCGGAGCGGTTGCGGCGGTGGCTCTAAAAAAAGCTGGAAAAGACCTTGGCGAGAAACAGGTTCCTCTTCTCGGAGTGACCGCGGCGTTCGTGTTCGCGGCGCAGATGATAAACTTTCCCGTGCTGGGAGGCACGAGCGGGCATTTCATGGGCGCGGTTCTCGCATCGGTAATGCTAGGCCCTTTAAACGCTTTTATCGTCATGCTTCTCGTTCTTTCCATACAATGCTTAGGCTTCGCGGACGGCGGTCTGACAGCGCTGGGTCTGAATGTCTTTAATATGGGCGTCGTCGGCGGAATAATCGGTTATTACATGTTCAGGGGCATATTGGCCGTGTCCGGAAAAAGCAAAAACGGATACGCGTTCGCCGTGGGAGCCGCTTCGTGGCTGTCGATAGTGCTGGCTTCGTCCGTGTGCGCTTTTGAGATCGCGCTGTCCGGAACCGCCCCGCTCAGGATCGTGCTGCCTTCTATGGCAGGCGTCCACGCGCTGATAGGCGTCGGCGAGGCTGTGATCACAGTGTCAGTCGTCTCGCTCGTGGCCGGAGTCAGGCCCGACATGCTGCACACGCGGATTGCGGAGGCACAAGCGTAATTTGTGTTTAAGTCGCGGAACAGACGCTTTTTTGCGGCCGCATTACAAAAATGCAGAATGGACGATAATATGAAAAAATTCGGATTTGTTACAATAGGACTTCTGGTCGCTTTGGCTATAGCGATATTCGCTTCGCCTTTCGCTTCGTCATTCCCCGACGGGCTTGAATGGGTGGCGGAACAGACCGGTTTTTTGCATCTGTCCGAGGGATATGCGGCATGGACGAAATCGCCTGTCCCCGACTACGAGATGCCCGGAGTCGGAAATCCCGCGGCGGCGACCGCTCTTGCCGGACTGATCGGGACTCTCGCGGTTTTCATAGTGGGGTTCGGATTGGCAAAGTTGATGAAATCCGGCAAGTCCGGCGGCTCGGCCGCATGACAGGGTTATCTTTTTGAGCGGACATCCGGGCGACGAGCATTCAGGCCATACCCATTCGGAGCGTCATGCGGCTCCCCGCTCTCTGGACGCCAGAGCTAAAATTTTCATTTTCTTTTCCACCGTCATCATAGGAGTTTCCACACCCGTGACGTCGCCGCGCGCTTTTGCCGCATACTTTTCGGCGGTTGTTCTCATTTCGATTGCCCTGAGAGCGCCTCTCTCCGTTTTTCTTAAAAGGCTTATCGTCGTTTTGCCATTCGTGCTGTTTATCGCTGCGTCTGCTCCTTTTGCCGCGCGCGAGGCCGGGGAGTCGGCGCGACCCTTTTTAGGCGGCTCTCTTCTTGTCACAGACAGAGGAATCGAAGCTTTTGCAAACGCCGCGCTCAAAGGCGCCCTTGGAGTTTGCGCATTGACTGCTCTTTCCCTGTCGACCCCTTTCCACGAGATGCTTGCGGGATTGAGATGGTTTAAGGTTCCTGCTATCCTTGTGAGCCTATCGGCGTTCTCTTACAGATACATGTTCGTTCTTGTAGACGAGGCGTCGAGGATGAAGAGGGCGAGAGACTCGCGGGGCTGGCGCGGACGCTGGGTTTGGCAGTCCGGCGTTGTCGGAAATATGATAGGCTCTCTCTTGTTGCGCAGTCTTGAGCGCTCGGAGCGCGTTTACTCCGCTATGCTTTCGCGCGGCTACGACGGCAGCCTGCCTATGGCGGAGCTTCCCGCGCCGCGCCTGACGGATTTCATTGTGGCGGTTGTCTTTTTCTCAGCGATTATGTCAGCGAGGTTGTTTCTCACATGAGCCATTATTCCGCAATTGAAATATCGAACCTTGATTACAAATATCCCGACGGCACACAGGCTTTGCATGGAGTTTCCCTTAAAGTCGCCGAAAACGAAACCGTCGGGCTGCTTGGCCACAACGGAGCGGGCAAATCCACTTTGATTCTTCACCTGAACGGCATAATCATCGGAGGCGACGTTCGCGTGTTCGGAACCCCGGTGACGAAAAAATCCATCCGACAGGTTCGCCAGCGGGTCGGCCTGATTTTTCAGAATCCCGACGACCAGCTTTTCTGCCCGACAGTTTTCGACGATGTCGCCTTCGGAGCCAGACAACTGGGCCTCTCCGAAAAGGAAGTCATCGAGAGAGTGCGCCACAGCGTGTCAGAAGTCGGCCTCGACGAATCGATATTGAAGAAAAACGTGTTTCATCTGAGCTTCGGTCAGAAAAAACTTGTGTCCATAGCGACCGTAACCGCGATGGACGCAAGAGTCCTAGTGTTCGACGAGCCGACGGCCGGATTAGACCCGAGAGCCAGAAAAAAAATCATCAACCTGTTGCGGTCGTTGGGTCGCACGCAGATAATCGCCTCCCATGACCTTGATATGCTGTCGCAGCTTTGCGACAGAGTAATTCTGTTGAGCGGCGGCTCCATCGCGGCTGAAGGCAAAACGTCCGACATTCTGAACGACATCCCCCTGCTTGAGAGAAGCAACGTTCTTTGAACCCGTTTTCCCTCGCTCGGCAATAACCATGAGAACAATGTTTTATGCGCCGTCAGCAAACAGAAAGCGCTTTCTATCTTAAGCTTCAAAAAGCTTCCTGATTACTGGGCTGTTGAAAAAGTTATAACCTACCGGACGCCACCTTCAAACTTGTTTGGGGGGGCGCTGGAAATGTATGTAAACATGAGCGAAAGTATAAGACTTAATACCGTCTCCCTCTGACAAATTCGCTATCTGTTGCTTTTTCAACAGCCCCATTACCTCCAAAGCAACTCTTCGTTCGAGAAATATGGCGATCGCAAACCGCCTTATTCCTGCATTATTCTCCAGAGATCCCAGAGAACCATCTGTAGCCTCTACCACGTCCTTCCGAGTTGACCAGACCGAGCCGCTTGAGATGCAGAAGGTCGTCCCGCAGAGTGCGGTCAGCCGGAGGACTTGGGAGTTACTCGCCTGCGGATCGCAGTTCGGCCTCAATGTCTTCGATAGTCGGCAGGGTGGATTGCAGGTGCTTTGGCAGGATGCGGGTAAGCTGGTAGCGGGAAATACCTATGGGTTTGCGCACATCCCGCAGGGCGTATTCGGCAGTGAGTCGTTCCCGTGTTTTACATAAGATGATTCCGATGCTCGGCTGATCGTCGGGGTGCCGGCGCTGGTCGTCGAGCGCGGAAAGATAGAAATTCATCTTGCCAGCAAACTCCGGCTGAAACTTTACCGTCTTGAGTTCGACGGCGACATACGAGCGGAGCCTCAGGTGATAGAACAGCAGATCAATGTAATAATCCTCGCCGCCGACTTCGAGGTGGTACTGGCTGCCGACGAAGGCGACCCCGGCACCGAGTTCGAGAAGGAAGTCGCGAATGTGATCCAGTAGCGCCCGGTGAAGTTCCCGCTCGCGGGCGTCGACGTCGATGGTCAGGAAGTCGAAAACATACGGGTCTTTGAGCGCTTGGTGCGCGAGATCAGACTGCGGCGGAGGCAACGTGGCGTCGAAGTTGGTGACGGCCTTGCCCTGCCTTCCGTACAGTCCGGACTCGATCTGATGAACCAGCACCGCGCGGCTCCAGCCATGCTGGAGAGACTGTCGGGCATACCACAAACGCTGAATTGGGCTTTTGACCTTCTCGATGATGATGACGTTATGTCCCCATGGAATTTCCGCCGCAGCCTGCGGCAGATTTATGCCGTCCAATTCTCGCACAGATTGTGCGAGAATTGCCCGTTTCGATTCTCGCGCAGTCCGTGCGAGTTTTTGGGGCTTCAATTCTCCGGTAGGTTTTCGGGGAATCTCTAACTCATCCGTCCATGCAAGATAGAACGCCCGCATCCGCCAGATATTAGCCGAGGAGAAGCCGCCCATGCCGGGAAACTCGCGCTGGAGATCGGCGGCGAGTCGTTCCACGACGGATCTGCCCCATCCTTCGGCCTTCTGGCGCTCGACGATAGACTTGCCGATATCCCAATACAACCGGATAAGTTCCCGGTTGGCCGACAGCGCCGCTTGCCCGGATACGCTGTTTCAAATCGGCCAGCAGGTCAGCATAACCGGCGGGCAGCGTTTTCACCGTTTGTCTTCGAACAACAGACTTGTTCTTCACTACGCGTTTCGTCATGATGGCTTCCTTCGCATGGCGAAATCATACAATCGACGGCAGTGAATTATGGGAATGTTTCGGACGCTTGCAGATTGGACGTGCAGTTGAGAGCATGTGCGGCGCTAAGTATAAGCGAACCATTTGAACCATTCATGAGCCATTTATTAAAATATAGATCAATGTTTTGAGATTGCCCAAATGTACGGAGTTTATTTGCCGCCCTTTGGCGCGCTTGGCGCATTTCAGACGCGTTTTCTCGGAAGTGCATGACATGCTCTTCTCTGAACGCTGCTGACGAATAGTCGCATTTACTTGTTAGACATTAGTTAAGCGTCATCTTTTGCTGCTTTTCTTCCTTTTCGCTATAAAGTCCGACTCATCTCCTTGGTGAAAAAACATCATTCCCTTCAGCGTATTCTCGTCTTCTATCGTCATCCACCCACGACCTGACGCGGAGTCCATTTCATCATTGCCATCCCAAGAAAACTCCACGGCGGATTTTCCATCCCTCGTCGTGAAATGACCATCTATATAGCCGTGGACAAGGCCGAACTGAAATTCACCCTTTCCATTATCTTCTATCTCTATGAACGCCTCGACTTCCATATTCATATAATCGCTGTCCCAAGCATCCATTTCAGTGATTCGCCAGCGTCCAATTAAACTGCTATCTTTCCCTTTCATATCTAGTCCTCTTTAATTGCAACAAAACAGATGTTCCGTACATCTTATGAACACTGAAATAACGTGTCGTGAATCAATCCGTAAAAGCACAAGAAGCACAATTCCCACTACGTCGCATTATATCCGCTTTCCAACCTGCGAACAAATCCGCTTTGATATTGTGGCTTTTAGTCATGTAAAATAGATTTCTTGAATTTGATAACAAAGTGTGTGAATGGAAGGAACCGCCGATGAGAAAGATTGCGAAATCTGAAAAAGATATCAAAACAGCAGTTACACATGCTTCACTCCGTCAGATGGCGGGCGGGCGCTCATACGAAAGGGGCGTGGGATATTTCGAGGATGGTCTTGTTGGTTCGATAGCGATTGATGGAAACGAAGCGATGGCAAAAGTCGAGGGAACGCGAACCTATCGTGTTCGCTTGTGGGCGGACGGGGAAGGCGTGGACGGCGAATGCACCTGCCCGGCTTATGCGGATTCCGGTTTTTGCAAGCACTGCGTTGCGGTCGGATTATCGTTAATAGAGACCGCGAAAGAAGATGCCTCAGATAAAACGCAACAGAAACCCGGACGGAAGAAGAAGAAAACAAAGACCGTAACCATGGATGATCTGCGCGCGCATCTCAAAGAAATGCAGAAAGACGACCTCGTGGAGATCATAATCGGTCAAGCCATGAATGACGAACGCCTGCGATTGAGGTTGATATTGAATAGGGAGAAAAAAGCCGCTAGCGGAAGCGTCGATCTTGATTCATTTCGCGGCATCATCGACAGCGCCGTGCAAACCGGACGTTATGTTGATTATTATGATGTCCATGATTACTGCAGCTGCATTGACGAGGCGGTTGATTCGTTAGATGAGCTATTAAAAGACGGTCATGCCGAAGAAGTAATCGAACTCGCGGAATACGCTCTCGCAGCAGTGGAAAGAGCGCTGCAGAATGTTGATGACTCCAACGGTTATCTAGGAGGTATTCTGGAGAAAATACAAGAGTTGCATCTCGCCGCGTGCAAAAAAGCGAAACCAGATCCGGAGCAAATTGCGCGACGTCTGTTTGAATGGGAAATGCGCACTGAATGGGATACATTCCACTATGCGGTAGACACTTATGCCGCCGTGCTAGGCAAAAAAGGGATAGAAACATATAAGCAACTGGCCGGGGAGCGTTGGAGCAAGGTTAGCGCGCTGAAGCCGGGAGAAAACAATTCGGACCGGTACGGAAATAATTACCGTATAACCAGCATCATGGAAAAAATCGCGGAAAAATCAGGCGATGTCGAAGCGCAGGTTGAAGTAAAAAAGCGCGATCTGTCGCACGCATATTCTTACCTGCAGATCGCGGAGCTTTACAGGAAGCATAAGAAATACGATAAAGCGCTCGAATGGGCTGAAGCCGGACTGGCCGCTTTTCCTAAAAATGCTGATTCACGCTTGCGCGAATTCCTTGCCGACGAGTATCACCGCGAAAAAAGACACGATGAAGCCATGAATCTTGTGTGGATGAACTTTTCAGAGAGGCCGTGCCTGAGCAATTATCAAATATTAAAAAGCCATGCAGACAAATCAGGGTTATGGCCGCAGTGGCGTGAAAAAGCATTAGCATTCATCCGGGAAGATATTGCAAAAAGCAAGAACTCGCGTCCACATTTCTATTGGAGGCAGGCGGATCATTCGCTGCTTGTGGAGATATTTCTCTGGGAAAAGAAAAACGAAGATGCATGGGTTGAAGCGCAGGCGGGCGGTTGCGACATGAATCTCTGGTTCAAACTCGCTGCTCTCCGGGAAAAAGACCATCCAGAAGACGCAGCGAATGTGTATAGCGCTCAATTATATGCCATTGTTAATCAGAAGAACAATGACGCATACAAACAAGGTGTGAATCTCATTAAGAAAATCGGCGTTCTCATGAAAGGCGCTGGAAAAGAAAAAGAATTCAAAGCTTACCTTGAACAGGTCAGGATCACACATAAGCCGAAAAGGAACTTTATGAAATTGTTACAATCCGTAACGTGATTGTTCATAAGAAAGCAATTATATCAGCGATATAACGCAACTTTACTGTTATTCCGTGCTCAACGCTCATGCAAATAATACTTTTAAGATGGCGACGCGCAACACAAGGATGCCAATAGTTGCCGCGCGACAATAACACAATAGCGATAATAAAACATGGTTGACATGAGACAACTGGGAATGATAAAATCGACGCGCAATCAAATAATGCAGGATAAGAAGCAATAACATAAGGCCGGAAAACATGTGGTGTTTCTCGTGACGCGTCGTTGCGAGATGTCTCGAACGTAAATAGGG
>JAKQPS010000056.1 GCA_029564595.1 bacterium
GTATGGTGGCGCGGTAGGAATTCTCTATGATTTTGAAGGTTTCGCTTTCTATAGGGCGATCCAGAACGGTGAGCGGGAATTTCTCGACGTTGAGGACTTCCGAGAGGAATTTGGCGACGCGGGCGCGGCGGTTGGGTTGACGCCGCTGCAGACGCGCCAGAAATCGCGGATGGAGGCGACGTACTCTTTTCCGGGCATAACACGCTCGTAGGAGTGGGCGAGAAGGGGCTCGGGGGAAGAGAGCGACGAGCCACTAGCAACGAGTGACGAGTGACCACCCCCTGCACCCCCGCCAGCGGGGGACACAGAAGCACCGCCCACTGCGCGCGCGGCGGAGGCGGACAAAAGCGATGGGGAAGAAAGCGACGAACGACGAGCAGCGAGTGACCTCCCCCTACCCCCTCCAGAGGGGGACAACAACCCCTGCACTCCCTCCAGATGGGGAGAAGAGTCCTTATGTCCTCCGCTGGCGGAGGTGGCGCGAAGCGCCGGAGGTGGTTCGTGAAGGGTGGCCGGTTTTTCCCCATTTATCGCACTTTTTTTATCATTCCCGCGGATAACCTGAAGGTCACGAGTGCGGGAATCCATTGCTTTTAGTTTGGTGTCCTCAGGTGTTGATTGATCCGGGTTTCCGAAGCGGCGCTCGAAGGCTTTTTTGATGATCGGATAGGCAATGTATTCTGTGGTTCCCGGGGGAACGGTTGTTTCAATCAGAACGAGGCAGTCCGGGCGGATTTTATCGCCGATGACTTTTAGGCTGTCTTCCAGGGCGGCGATTTCCGCATGGCCCTGGCGGCAGTTGCCAAGTGTTTCTTTGAAATAGTCGCACTGGACGTCCACGACGACACAATCGGCAAGGGTAAGGGCGTCTTCGGTGAAGGTGGCTGTAAGAGTCTTTTTCTTGTTGACGCAACGGGCGATAAGGGGAGCCACTTCGGGGTCTTCCGCTTCTACAGGGGCAATACCACGATTTAAATAGGGAATTTTCCAGTATGAGCGA
>JAKQPS010000065.1 GCA_029564595.1 bacterium
CACGGCGCTCCAGCCGACACAAAAACCATTTCGAGGGACGGTCATGAAAAAAATCTTTTTACTCCCCCTGATCGCGGTGTTCTGTGTCCCGCTGGCTGTTTTTACCCAGGAAAACGGCCTGAACGCGGACGGATACCGGGAGCAAAGCCGCAAGCTGCCCATCGCGGACCGCCTGGAACTGGCGAAACAGACGATCCGGGACAGCGCGGATGAGGCGGTCCTGAGTGCGGCGGTGGCGGATCTTGCCAAGTACGCCATCACACCGGAACGAAACGGAGCGGCCCTGGAATCGGTCGAACAGGTACTCCGTAAGTGCAAACGAGACAGCGACTTATACGGGCAGGCGCTCCTGGCGAAAGCGCGGATCACGGCCCGCGCGGGGCAGAAACAGGAAGGCTATGCCCTGTTTCGCCGCGAAATCGCCGAATGCCGAAACAAAAGCGCCTACGGGGAGTTTTTCACCAGCTTGTGGGAGAACGGCGACTATGAACTCTCCGCGCTGGAGGACTATAAGCGCCACACGAGCGATGAGTTCAGCGACGCGGTGCGGACGTATTACGATTGCCACGGCAACCTGATCAAGTTCTATACTCGGCTGCGGGTAATCAAAACGACCCGGAAGGATTATTCCGCCGTGGCCTCGGCGCTGCCCCAGGCGCTGGAATCGCAGCGACGTCCCCTGGCGAAACCCATCGCCGAGGCGATCTGCCTGGCCGTTGACGAACACTATCCCGATGCGCTGGAGAAACTCCGGAAGATCGACGAGACCCTCCAGACCGGCAAAGCGCCGGAGTCCGCGTTCGATGAATCCAAAGACGTTCCGTTCTATATCGCGTCCGTCCTGTTTTTCGAGGGATTGGACTTCGAGGCGATGCGGACCGCTTTCCGGCAGTACATGGACCGGAACACGGAGAATCGGCCCGTTGTTTTGGAACGCGCGCTGAACCTGCTGTATGCCTCGGAATTCGATCCGTTCAACCTGTTCAAGCGCGTGCCGGAGCTGAGCGGGTTCCTGATCGCAAGCGAATATATGACCGATGAAACCATCAAGAGCGGCTTCTCGGATGAAAAAATCGCCGCGCTGCTG
>JAKQPS010000067.1 GCA_029564595.1 bacterium
ATATGGGGGATCGCCCCATGACCCGCAAGGGCGAGTACGCCATACTCCACACGACGCGCCGGGCGATCAGTCACCCCGGCGGGATCACCGAAAGTCACGTCTGGTCATGTGTCCGCGCCGTCGCGTGTTACCGAACCGGCGGCGTGCGGCTGTATCAGGAAGCGCCGGGACGGATCGAAATACCGGTGGATTCATCGCGGGCGTTTTTTGACACGCCGTATCAGAGCGCAGCGCGGAAAATCTTTGAAACGCAGGCGAAATTCGAGACGGCCGCCGATCTGAAGTCGGCGCTGGAAGCACAAGACTAGAGCGGGGCTCCGGCCCCGCTTTTTTTGTGCCCGCGCGTCGGGCATCATGTGTCCGATGACCATTCGGGCTCCCGACCGGCCGCAAATGAGGTATTGCCCGACGGCCCCATTTCGCCCCAAACGCACACAGAAGCCCGTGGCGCTATGCTCTTTCTCGCGGACGTGTATTCTATCGTCTTGACGAAACCGCATAGCGTAGCGGTCAAGTTTCAGGGGATAGCCATATCCTCATGTGTCCGGCGCTGCAAACATGAATACCCCGATCTACAAACACGAATAAGCCCTGCGGACCGCCGGGCCTTTGTCGTCGATCTTTGTGGGGCTTTCACTTCCCTCCCATTGCAGCGCGACGTCGAGCGCGACCTTGTCCCGCCAGTAATACAGCGTTGATTTTTCGACATTGAAGCAGGAGCATATCTCCTGCCATGGAGTTCGGTTCCAGAACCAGAGCCGGATGAACTCTTGTTCCCTCTCCGGGAATCGTCCGAGGATTCGCTGCATCCGTTCGATGTCTCGCGTGAGCTTGAGATATTCCGGATCGCTTTCCTTGAACATCACAATCCGTTCCTGATCGGAGAGAGAAATCCCCCCTTGAACCGGTCCCGTTTCGCTCGGATGCCGGCTGCAAAAGCTCTCTATCCGGCGAATGATGTCCTTCTGGTCTTTCAGCCAAAAGAGATAGATCCTAAGCAGGGCCGCGCCATAATTGACATGCGCCCGTTTCAGGGACAATTCC
>JAKQPS010000081.1 GCA_029564595.1 bacterium
ACAAAACCCAATGCGCCGTCGTTCGTGAAGCCTAACGGAAAAAAGCGGCATAAGAAACCGGGCCGACCGCACGGACACAAGGGTTGCTCCCGAGAGAAACCTTCCGATGCGGATGAAGAAATGAATCTTGCGATTTCCCATTGCCCGGATTGTGGCGGCTCGCTTGCAGCCCCCTGCGATGTTCGCGAGCATGTGCAAGAGGACATCGTTCCGGCAAAAAAGAAAGTGACAGTGTACCGCAGATACCGATACTGGTGTGCTTGCTGTAAAAGAATTGTTGAAGCTCCGCCTGCGGAAGGAGAAATCCCCAACGCGCGCATCGGGCCGGCGGCTGTCGCGTGGAGCGTCATGCTCAAGCAGTCCCTCGGACTGCCGTTCGGAAAAACAGCCCGTCTTCTGGAGGATTTGTGCGGCCTTAGGGTCAGCCCCGGAGCTCTGGCGCAGGCTGCCCAACGCGTCGCCGGCAGACTCTCTCCTGAAATTGATTACATCACAGAAGCCGTTCGCGGCAGCCCGGCGGTCAACGTGGACGAAACCGGCTGGCGAGTCGGCGGGCGAAACCACTGGATGTGGGCTTTCGTCACCGACCGGCTCACGCTCTACCGCATCGTTCCCAGCCGCGCCGGTAGAATAGCAGTGGAAGAACTCGGCAAAGATTTCGCAGGCGTGGTGGTGGCGGACTTCTTCAGCGCCTACAACAAACTGTCCTGCGAACAACAGAAATGCACCGTACACCTTCTGCGCGAGTTGAGGGATTGCGCGAAGAAGAACAAAACCTCGGAATTCGCAGCGTTCCGCAAGAGTCTCAAGCGCATCATCGCCGACGCAATGCGCCTTGTCGCAAAAAAAGACTTCGACCCGTCTTCGCACGAGAACTTGATATTACGACTGCATGACCGCGTTTACTCGCTCGCTGTCGCAGATTACATAAATCCTGACTGTCGCCGCTTATCGAAGAGACTGTGGCAACACGGTGAAAATCTTTTCACGTTTCTTTCATATCCCGGCGTCGTTACCCCTGACAACAATCGCGCCGAGCGCGCCATACGCCCAGCGGTTGTTCTGAGAAAAATCTCCGGCGGCAGCCGCACCGCCAACGGCGCTAACGCATCTGCCGACCTGTTGAGCCTCTCACAGACATGCCGCCTCAACGGCGTCAGCTTCGTTCCGTTCCTCCTCAAAGCTCTCCGTCATCATCTATGCAATTTTCAAGGTTCTGTGCTCTGTGATACACTTGTTTCACAAAGCTAAATGCTTACCAAGATTTAAACAAAGCAAAACTCCTTTTCAAAGCGACATCCGGCGAAATAGTTGATGTATGTTGCGCGAGCCGCGCAACTATGCGAGAATGTCTTCGCGTTATTTATTGAAAAGGCTGCCGGGACAAATGCTGTTGACAATAGCCCCCGACCCAGCCTTGCAGGTCGCGAACGATTATGGAAAGGTTGCGTTGCGACAGCGGATTCGCAGCCTGACGGGGCGTCGCCGCCCCGAAGAGCTGCCGGGCTATGCCGCTCTCGCTCGTTCTGCCCCGATGAAAGTCGCTCTGGTCTTCCCAAGAGAAACAAACATGGCGACGGTCCCCAACTTGGGCTTGGGATATCTGTCGGCAGTCGTTTCGAGGGAAGGCTTCGAAAACAGAATATACCATTGCGCGAAAGAAAAGCTCGATCCCGACGGTTTGGCCGCTTCGCTCCTCGAATTCAAACCCGATGTCGTCGGACTGCAGTCTTATTCCTTTTTCCACAACAAAGCAAGACGCGCGGCGGCGGTCATTAAATCCAGTTTGCCCGATACGAAAATTGTCATCGGAGGCCCTCACGCCTCCGGGCTTCCCCGCTCAGTTCTTTCAGAAGAGCCGGCCTTCGATTTCGGGTTTTCCGGAGAAGCGGAAATTGGTTTCCCCGCGCTGTTGCGGCTGCTGGCCGGAGACAGAACCGACAAACGGACTATACCGGGATTGATATGGCGAGACGGCGGAACAATCAACGCAAACCCCCAGCAGTCGGTAAAAGACCTCGACTCGCTGCCTTTTCCTGCTTGGGACAAAATGGATGTCAAAAGATATCCTCACCATGCGCATGGAGTTTTCGCTCCCGGTTTCCCCGTTGTTCCGATGGCTTATTCAAGAGGATGCAATTACAACTGCTCCTATTGCGCGGCGAGAACAATCTCCGGACCCGGCGTCAGATATCGCTCCCCTGAAAATATGATTAAGGAAATTGAATACGTCTATTGCGAGCTTGGCGTCAAAGTCGCGTCGTTTGTCGATCAGAACCTGACCGCGAACAGAGAAGCGGCGATGCGATTGTGCGACGGCCTGATAAAATCGGGCTTCAATCTCAAGTGGTACTGTCCGAACGGCGTCTATCTAGATTCATTGGACGATGAGTTGCTGGAGAAAATGAGCGCGGCTGGGTGCGAGTCCATTGCGGTGGGAATCGAATCTGCTTCTTCCGGATCCCTGAAATCTCTAGGCAGAAAAGCTCCCGACTTGAAAGATGTTCGTGAAAAGCTTCTTTTGATAAAGAAACGCGGCATCGGCGTAACAGGAAATTTCATGTTAGGTTTACCGGGAGAAGATGAGAAGGATTTCAGAAACACATTCTCCGCCGCCCTGAAGCTGCCGCTAGACAGGGCTCAATTCGCCTTCTTTGCGCCTTTCCCCGGCACTCGCTTTTTTTTAGAGCTTTTTCCGGATTCAACTGCCGACTGGGACGATTTCAATGTGATCGCGCCGAATTTCATTGCTGCTCCCCTGCGAAACAAAGCGCGGCTGCTGATGATTGCGGCCTTTTTGTTTTTCTACGCCCGGCCCGCCGTCTTCTGGAGAAACCTAAGAGAAATCAGGTCGGCCAGACACGCGGCCTTCGTTCTTTCAAAAATAATCAACATCGCCAAGATATTAAAGTAATGATTGGTTGCCTTTTTTTTCTTGGCATGGATATGTGTTTTTGCATACCGCATGTTTTGAACAAACGGCAAATTGTTCGGACTAAATCCAAATGACATACTATTATGATTAAATCAAACATATAATATGCGCAGGCGAGGCAATGCGCCTTATAATCGGCGTCTCAAGAGGTGTTCTGCGTTGATGAACTACAAATTCAGAGTTTGTCTGATGTCTCATTCAAGCGGCGAAAAACTTTCGGCTTACGGATACGGCCCCGCTAAACTTTTAGCCGCAGCCAAAGAAAAGTTGCTGGAACCTGACGTAAGAATTTCTTTTTTTGATTTGAAAGAGAACTTCGGGGACACGCAACAAGACGTTGAGATTGTCAGAAATGAAAACCCTGATATTCTTGGATTGTCTGTTTTTCTCTGGAATTTCGATAGGGTGGAAAATATTCTTTGCAATATAAGAGAAACCCTTCCTGACACTATTATCGTATTAGGCGGTCCAAACGCGCCGGGGTACGAATTATTATCGAAACAACCATGGCTTCCCGATTTTATTGTGACCGGTGAAGGGGAAGAAGCGTTCGTGTCCATTGTGAAAAAACTTGTCGACGGAAGTCTTAGGTCCTTGGACAGTATCTCCACAAAAACGGATATGCGAAAAAAGGGTCTCTTCAAACCGCAAATATTGTCGGGCTGCGCGCAGTCTCTTGAATCATCGCCTTCTCCGTATTTAACCAATGTTTATGTCCCCCCGGGTGAATTAGTTTACATGGAGACTAGCAGAGGCTGCCCCAACCAATGCTCATTTTGTGTCAGCGGAAACGAACGGGCGAAAATCAGGTTCTTTAGCCTAGACATAATTCGAAGAGAAATCGCATGGGCATTTGAGAATTGTAAAAAAAACATCAATTTCTGCGACGCTGCGCTTAACTATAACAACAAGCGCCTTAAAGAAATCGCGCAAGCCGCGTTAGATGTCGACCCTTCTGGAAAACTGTCTTTCACTTTCGCTCTTCACGCGGATCATCTTTCCGCGGCGCAGATAGAAATTCTATCGAGACTTAATATCGCATGCGCCACCATGGGGCTTAACTCGACGAACCCCGCCACATTCGACACGGTCAAAAGATCAATTGATCCGGAAAAGTTCAAAGAAAAAGTCTCGTTGCTGAAAAAACTGCCTAACTCCAATATCACAATCATGATGGGCCTTCCCGGCGACACTGTGGATGGATTTAAAAGAACTTTGGAGTACTGCGCGTCTCTGGATGTTCAAATCAACTGCTATGAATTAAGAGTTTTCCCCGGAACGCTATTTTTCGACAACGCTTCGCGATTCGACCTCAAATATGATTTATCTGACGGCCTTAAAGCGCTTTCATGCTTCAGTTACAGCAATGACGATTTGAATTCGATGCGAGAGTTGTTCGAACAATACGCGGCGTCATCGAAAAGATTCGTCCGCGGCGACCAAACGCCGCTATAAAAAGGGGAACTCGGCGAAAACGCAATTAAGAATCGCGGGATTTTTGTTGTTGCTTGGCAAACGCCGTAATCGCCAAGACGGAGTTTCTGTTTTTGCCGCGCAAAAGCTGTTATCGCAAATCAATCGGTGGATTGCAAAACATCCCGACGCGCCTGATTTTTATACCGATCAAAAGAATCACTGGCACGGGCAACACAACACTTTGAGCGTTGCGAACTGCGGAACGCCGCTGCCGAAATACAAAGAAGCGTTGTCGTGTCTTGCCGCGGCTTCCGTTTCGTTCGTTGAGCCGTTCACTGCGGCTATCGCGCAGAAGCCAGCCGCGCATGTTGTATCTTGAGCTGTGCCAGACAATGTTGTTGTCGTAGCCGAAAAAGCGCAGTTGGTGTGCGATTTATCAAGCGAAAGATTATATGTCCTGTTGGCTGTCAGATCTTGTGTTTGAGATGTGGTGCTGTTAACGAGTATTCCATTGCTTGTGGCCAGCGTTATCGATCTGCCGGCATGAACCGCATCGTCCGTCGAGTTCGGCGCTCCAATATTCTCCACTCTGAAGCCGCCCATGTTTAGGGACCCGTGGAAGTATGCCACATCGCTGTTATGCATCCAGTGCAAAACTTCCGTGTCCACCCCAGCGGTTCGCCTGTATATTGAAATTGCGTCTGTGGTTGTGCTGGAAGCTGGCGTTCCGTCTCCGTTGTAGATTATGCCGCCGCCATAAGTCGTGCTCTGCCCGACAAACACCCTTCCCGTTCCTTGGCTGGCTCCGTAAAGGCTTATCGTTGCTTCCTCGGCGTCAGCTCTGCTGATGACGAGATTGCCCGTCATTGTGTCTCCGGCTTTAAGAACATAAAGGCCGTCTGTATAGGTCGTGTTTAGAGAAATAGTTCTATTGGCGGTTAGGTCTCCTCCGCCGGAAAGTCCGGTTCCGGCGGTGATTGTCCTATCCGCGCGCACGGCATGCCCCGTTCCGGTTGCTTGTGTTCCCAAGGTTAATAGTCCGGTCACAGTTCCTGTTCCGGATGCGTCAAGATTTACCGTGTACGCAGCGCTGTATCTGAGGGCGGAGGTTCCGAGGGTGTATGTATTGGTTACCGTCGGGTTAATCTGTCTGCCTTGCAATGTGCCCGTCATCGTGTCTCCGGCTTTAAGAACATAAAGGCCATCGGTATAAGTCGTGTTTAGCGATATCGTCCTGTCAGCGGTTAGATTTCCTCCGCCGGAAAGTCCGGTTCCGGCGGTGATTGTCCTATCCGCGCGCACGGCGCTGGTCGTGGCAGTTCCGGCTTGGCTAAGAGTAACTGTCTGTATATATGCGGTTCTGTATCTTAGTAATGTGGTGCCAAGATCGTATGTGTGATCCGTTGTGGGATTCAACTGCTGGCCTTGCAATGTGCCCGTCATCGTGTCGCCAGCCTTAAGAACGTAGAGTCCGTCGGTATAAGTCGTGTTTAGCGAGATTGTTCTGTTGGCGGTTAGGTCTCCTCCGCCGGAAAGTCCGGTTCCGGCAGTGATTGTTCGATCCGCGCGAACCGCGTGCCCCGTTCCCGTCGCTTGTGTTCCCAAGGTTAATAGTCCGGAAACGGTTCCCGTTCCTGATGCGTTAAGGTTTACCATGTACGCCGTGCTGTATCTGAGAGCGGAGGTTCCGAGGGTGTATGTATTGGTTACCGTCGGGTTTAACTGTCTGCCCTGCAAAGTTCCCGTCATCGTGTCTCCGGCTTTCAAAACGTAGAAGGAGTCAGTGTAACTTTTATCCAGCGCAACCGACCTCGCGGTTGAGCCATCGTATGCGGTCAGTAATATCCCTGTGCCAGCCGTTAACTGAGCGTGCGTGTGGGTCGCCGCCGCAAAATCAGCAGCGTGATATCCGTCCAACATGTCCGCGTTCAGGTTTGTCACTAATGTTGTGGATGCCACCGTCAGGGGGGCTGTGCCAGTGACTATCGTGGATATAAACCTTGTTCCCGTAATTGTGTCTGACCCTGTTATAGTTCCCGTCACTCCCAGCGTTCCGCCTATCGTCGTGTTGCCTGATATGTTCGCCGTGCCAGACACGTTAAGCGCGTATGTTCCGGGGGCGACGCCTATCCCAAGCCTGCTGTTAGCGTTGTCCCAATAGAGATTTCCGGATGATATCGTGCTGGCCGTGTTCCAGTATGTCACCCTGTCCGCCGTGCCTGAACCTGTCACCATCCCGGTGTGCGTGTGGTCTCCCCTTGCCGCCTGATCTGTCCCAACCCCGAAATCCACAGCCCATGTCTGCGCAGCCGAACCGTCGTAGTTTGAACCGGTCAATCCTGTGCCACGCGTCAATGTCGCGTGCGAGTGCGTCGAAGCGGCGAAGTCAGAAGCGTGATATCCGTCCAGCAAGTCCGCGTTCAGGTTGGTCACTAATGTTGTGGATGCCACCGTCAGAGGGGCTGTGCCAGTGACTATCGTGGATATAAGCCTTGTGCCCTGCACCGTGCTAGACCCCGTTATCGCTCCCGTCACTCCCAGCGTTCCACCTATCGTCGTGTTGCCTGATATGTTCGCCGTGCCGGACACGTTAAGCGCATATGTTCCGGGAGCGACCGCCACGCCCAGCCTGCTGTTAGCGTTGTCCCAATAGAGATTTCCGGATGATATTGTGCTTGCCGCGTTCCAGTATGTAACCCTGCCAGCCGTGCCTGAACCGGTCACCATCCCGGTGTGCGTGTGGTCTCCCCTTGCCGCCTGATCTGTCCCAATCCCGAAATCCACAGCCCATGTCTGCGCAGCCGAACCGTCGTAGTTTGAACCGGTCAATCCTGTGCCACGCGTCAATGTCGCATGCGAGTGCGCCGCCGCCGCAAAGTCAGACGCGTGATATCCGTCCACCATATCGGCATTAATCGCCATCGCATTTGCCGCCATTCGCTGTCTTGGCGAATATGTGGTTCCTGCCACCGTCACTTCAAGCCAGAATTCTCCTGTGTTGAAATCAAGCGTGTCTAAATCCGGAGTCCCGCCGCTGAGCAGCGCGCTGAATAATCCGTTGCTTACAACAACAGTGGTCGCGCCGGATGTCCATACAGCCGCTCCACCTGTGTCAACGGAATAAATTCTGAACGTCATGCTGTAGCTATTGTCGGCTATCGGCATTCCATTTGAGTCAGTAAGCCGCCCTTGGTAGTTAAGCGTCTTGTCGAAATTGGCCATCGCCGACTGTGTGCCCATAGCGATAATCGCGACTGAGACTAATAGGATAAACTTTTTTGACATAATCCAACCTCACATTGTTTCTGAGCTAGTTATTACAATTTTTATGCCTAAAAATATATCGCGATAAATAAAAAAAGACATACTGTCATTTTTATTATACCATCAAAGAGTAAAATTCAAACGGATTCACCAGAATTGGCCTTTTTACCCCCCGTTTTTCGAAATTGTTGAAAAAATGGTTTTTGTATAATATTCCATGCGTCGGGTTCAAAAAAGTCTTGATTAGAAGGATTATTATGATTTACCTCCCAATTGTTATTCGTTTTCAAGCTGTTTTATAATTATTATTTAACACCTATAAATATCAGATTCATCAATCCCCAATGATGCCATAGCATAAATAGATTTTGTGCATGATAGTGCGTTAAACTGCATTTTTTTTCATGCGCTTTGGGTTATTACTAAAAACGCAAAACAGAATGAACACCGTTCGCTTACTTTCATAGACAACTCAAAGCTTTCAAGCGGCGCAAAAGACGTGGAATGGAACGCAAGAGAGCTATTTGCGGTTGCCTTGGATAGTTTTTTCTCATAAAAAACTCGATTAGTTTCCTATTGCATGGAAAACAAGTTGGAGACGCGCCGCGAAAAACCGCGCGGCTGGATAACATCTTCTACTGGTTTTTGAAGTTTTTTCTGAACCTCATTTATATTTTTAAGCTCAAACGATGAATCCGCATTGAAAAAAAGGCCTGCAGATGTGATAATTTCTCAATCAACTAGTCTCGCAATGCCAGATGACACCGCTGACGGAGTTATTGTGAGAGCAAGAGGTTTCAATGGAAATATTTGAAGAAAAAGCCGGAGAAAAGACAAAGGCGTTGCTGCGGCTCGGCTACACTTGCAACAACAACTGTTTCTTCTGTCACAGCTATAGAACCGGCGAGGAAAAAACCGACTTGGAGACAGAAGAATGCGAGAGAAGAATCGCTCTTGCCGCTAAAGCAGGAGCTGGAACTGTGGTTTTTTCAGGAGGAGAGCCAACAATACGCAAAGACATCCTCCATTTGTGCCGCTACGCAAAATCTATAGGGCTTAAATCAGGGATTATAACGAACGGAAGAATGCTAGGTTACAAGGGTTTCTGCGAAAAACTACATCTGGCAGGTTTAAATTACGCGCTTGTGTCGCTTCACGGCGACAATGAAGAAACACACGATCTACATGTAGGGACATCGGCTTTCAGTCAAACGCTTGCCGGATTGACTGAGATAGCGCGCCTTCCGGTATCGCTTGTTGTGAACACTGTGCTGACGAAGCTGAATTCGGACAGACTTGAAAATATGCTTGCTGTCATTTCAAAGTTCGCTCCATTGAGATGGAAGATATCGTTGCCCGAGCCGCGAGGAGCCATTCTCTCGCGCATGAATCTGACATTAAACCCGAACGATGCGGCTAGCTCGGTCAGCAAGCTTCTATCTTCAAAAAAGCCTCCATCTGGAGTAAGTCTTGGGTTTGACGGCTTCACACCGTGCCTTCTTGAGGATTATTTTGCTCTTAACGATGATTTCTTCACTCACGGTTTTTCCATGGTTTGGTATGCGGACGAAGATAGATTTTATACTCCTGACAGGGGAAATCGCAACCTGCGCCAGACTTGTCAGGAGTGCGCATATTATGACGTTTGCCCGGGGATTTATGCGGAGTATTTATTTCATTATCCAGACTTAAAGTTGATCCCTAAGGTAGATCATAATCGAATGTCCGATGAATAGCATTTCTCATGTTTGCAATAGTGGGGACTTGCGAGCTTCTTTGTCGGGGCTGCTCATTTCAATAACATAAATTTATATGGTCGCATCGACCATTCCGGCAAATTCGATTAACTTCATGATTCACATTTCTCAAAGCCGCGTATATAATCAATTATGCTGTCATAATTCATGATAAAGGGAAGCGGGCCTTATATTGATGAGCATATTAACTACGGTTGACAAATCGATCGCAAGAAGAGTTTTATTATTCGCGACATTGTTTGTTTTATCAGTCGTTCTTTCCGGTTGTTCCAATTTCGAGCGATGGAAAACGGAGGCTCTGTCGGGATCGGTTGAAAGCAATGACAAGTTGCCGGATCACGGAATGAGTTTCAGTCTGACGGGCGACCACACAATAATAGGCGTAGGGATGGGAGAAACAGCGGAAGAGCGAATAATGTGGCGCGGGGATGTATCCATGAGCGGGCCGGCGCTGAAAAGAGGAGATATTGTCAAATTAACAGCGAATATCAAACTAGTGGATAAAGACATAAAGAGGATAATCAAAAAAAGCCGATCAGAAGAGATTTACATGATCGCGGTTGTCTCCCCTCTTTACAACGAGGACGGTCGGTTCCGTCAGTTCACGAATATCCAGATGTCGTGTCTGTTAACGCCATCGGGGCTTCCGATTGAGACGTTGCAGGAGAATCTCCCTGCGAAATATAAGAAGAATCACTTTTCAACGCCATGGGAAATTGTGGTCAAAGGACGGCCCTCAGAAATATTGAAGGGAAACAGGCTGGTGTTCGAAGCGGAGTCGAAAGTTCCTGAAGAATTGAGAGACGGGCATTATAGGATGGCGCTCGAGTTCGGGGCTAGGATTAAGGGACAACCTGTGAAACTTGAGCTTGTGCCTTATCTAGGCTCGATAATGTTGAACGAGTGGAAATCAAGAAAAGAGTTCCTGACTGCAAACGCCACCGAAAAAACAAAGATTAGAATGCATCATTCTCCAGTCTTCAAAGTTGGAGACCCTGCCGCGCCCCGTATGCCGTGGACTCTTTTCGGACATGTCGTCACGCGAGGTCCAAGAGGCATTCTTGCAAATGAGGATAAAGGACATTTCGCAATCAACTACTCCGGACTCAGATACGACAAAGTCATAATTCCCATGAAGGACCGCATGGGAGGAAAAGCTGTCTATAGAGTAGAGCCTGATTTCCCAACTCAGAACCAAAAACAGGAATTGTTCGAGAAAACGACTTTTTACGGATATTTGGACACGGTGCTGTCGCACATACAGCTCGACCCGGTGAAACTCGATTATTCTACAGGCTATCTGGAGGTCGCCGTGCGGGCTCCTTCCGGCGCGGAAAGAAGCACGGGGAAAGTTCCGTTCAAAGAGGCGTCCGACTATGGCGCCACGACAGGAGACGAACGGTTTAATTTCACCTTCAATGAATATGGCCATCACATCGTCGAAATGAGAGGCGAAATCGAGGATGTGAATGGAATAAAATACTCCGGCGGAGGCACATACGACGTATGGGTGGCAAACCCGCTAAGCATGAGCACAAGCGCCAAACCGGGAATGCCTTATGTCGTTGGCGGGATGTACTCGCCTAGAGTCACAGTTCATCCCGGAGTCCCTGCGGATATGAAATTCTCGGCAGCTCTTTACAGAAACTCGTCTAAAGACGACGTGAAATTCTGGACGCACGAAGGAAAAGCCAACAAGTTCGGATATTACTTCCCTAGCGGCGACTTCGAGCCGATGAAATTCGACGCTCCGGGTGAATACATCGCTGAAGTAGTCGCCACATACGCCGAGCCGGACGGAACCCTCTGGATGGGAGCTCAGACCACCGCGGGCGTAGTCGCTCCGCCTGACAGCGATTTGTTCGTTCACGGAGACATCAGGGCAATTCAGTCACGACCATTCCATCTCGAAGCCCCTTTTGATTTCAGTCCCAGATTCGAGCTTAAAGCAGGAGGATATGCGGGGACGCCCGAAATCAACGACATGACCATGACTCAGGTCAGAATGGGCCTGCCGTACAATAAGGAAGACATGTTGTTTTATTCGCCCGCCTTGCTTTGGAACGTCGGGGAAGTCTTTCCATTGTTCTCATTTTCAACAACGGACAAAAGCGTAGAGCGTGAAGTCCTTGAAAGGTTTCCTCCTTTCGAATCATACATCAAAAAAACGCACGGGGAATCCTTAAAGGACTTCGAGGGCTGCTGGGGAAGAGTTTTCGCAGTTGACTCATGCGACTCCCAGCTTCTGGATATGATGGACGCGTCGCTGCATAAATCGGCGGACAATCTGACTGTGATGTCGCGGGGCAAAAACGGATATCATCCTCACTCGTTTCAAGAGGATCCCGAAATTCTGAGTTATTACTATTCATCCGCAATCAAGCCCGGCCTGCTCGGCAGATACGCGGTGTCGGACTCCACCAACTCCACTTCATACTGGATTGTGACGCCGAACTTTTTCGGAAGACAATTCGGCGCGGGCGAAGGCGGGGACATCAAGGGGGATATCTATAGATTCCTCGGCGGCGTGGTTTACCGAAACCTGAAAACAGGCGTCAACAAATACGGCATATATCACGGAGCCGGAGTAGTCGGCGACCCCAGAGACGAGAACAACAGAGTGGAAGAGCCTCTGAAATCGCCTCTGGTCAGGGTGGGCGGAAAAGACTATTACGTTTTCGCCGGGATGTCTCCCGAACAGGGAGCCATATACGAGACCGGAGACCGTATAGTCGGCGGGGGGTTCATATTCCCTTCGATTGTCACGGATGTGGATTTCAAATTTGAGGCTCCAGACGGGACTGTCTTGGAAGAGGAGTGGAAAACAAATCCTTTGGGCCTCTTCGGCCTTTTTAAAGAAAAACGCATCCTCGACAAGCCGGGCCGATACAGGGTGTTCGTGAACGTGAAAGCGAACGGCCATGAAGGCGGCACTCTCGGCAAGCCCGACTCGTGGTATGACATTTACGTCGTTGAAAAAGGAAGCCCTTATGAAATCGAGTTGAAGCTTCCGAAAGTCTCGACATTCGACATAACCGACGTCCTCGAAATCAAAGGCTCGCTTCCGGAAGAATGGGCGGAAGGAAAGCTCTACTACACCCTCGTCAGTCCGGGTGTTCAGATATCCGATGGAGAGATTCATCTCGAAGGAAGGAACTTCGCCTATCGTTACAATCCTCTTCATGCCAATGTTTTTTATCCCAGTCTCGAAATTTATGACATCGTCAACAATCGTCCGGGCGGGTTCGACACTATTCTGCTGTCGCTGTTCGCGGACGGAAAAACAAGGGACGGCAAGAGAATCACCGCTGCTACCGAGTTGATGACGAGGGGAAATCTGGTTGTGAACGAAAAAGGCTCGATTTTTCACGGCCCGCCGCCACCGATAAAAGCCGTCCCCATGTACAAACCTTTCGACATCGACACGACGCCCTACGCATATTCCGTGGACGATATCCCGAAAGTCAAAGACCCTAAGGAGCTTATAGAGCGCAAATGCGGTTCCTGCCATTCGAAGATAGACGGAAGAAGAACTTTCAGAGAATGGAATAATATTGTCAACTGGCACATGGATAGAAACGACCTCTGGTTGAGGGACTATAACAGACGCGGTCTCGTGGAGGCTTTGAGCAAAACGCATCCGGCGGAAAAAAACAAGCAAGCGAAAGCCGATGCGGAAATAGTCAAGAAAGGCGAAAAACTTTTTAGGAAACGATGCCTGTGGTGCCACCCCAAAGAGCCGACGCTGGACAGGTCTCGCTCTCTTAAGGGTTGGGAAAACATTGCCGCAAGACATGAATACTGGGAAGCGAAATGGAAGAAAGGCAACAGGCTGATTGCCCGCAAGGGGAAAAAGGTTTTCGCGAGCGAAAAAGAAAAACAGGCTCTCGTCGAGTACTTGAACCTAGTGGCAGGCTCGGAAGCCGCCCTGCCCGACCGAGACCATTCTGACCCCAGATCAATGTTCCAGCGACTCTGCTTCGACTGCCACGCCACCACGCTCGGCGTTTACGACTGGAAAAAAGCTGACAGAATATTTCTAGACGCTCACGCGGCCAACAAATTCAGCGGCGCGGAAAGGGCAACGGCGAAAAAAGTGATCGGCTGGCTTTGCGAAGGCAAATACGAAAAATCCAAACGAAATGGCTCCGGGCGTTGAGCCTGAACGAGCGAGCTTCCACAAGATGCTCTCTTACGGACTTGCGAAAAACTCGCTGGCGGCTCTGCTTAGGGGCAGAGCCGGCGCGCCAGCTCCCATTCTCTGTAGTTTTTTAGCGACCTCGAAATGCAACTTGAAATGCGACGGTTGCTCGTTCATGGAAACGTTCGCAAAAAACGGTTCTCCCATGAACGGCGAGGGAGACATGAGTTCCGCCGAAGCTATGCGGCTAGTGACTGAACCGGCCATGAGAAAGCTGCCGGCTTTGATATTCGCCGGCGGAGAGCCCCTCGAAAGAGAGGACATCTTCGATTTGGCCAGAGCCGCCCTGCCCCAGTTCATTATTCTGTTGACTAACGGAACTCTTATAGACGATAGAATCGCCCGACAAATAGATTCCTCGTTCGACATGTGCGTGGTTTCCATAGACGGCGTTCGCGAAGACAATGACATAATCAGAGGAAGCGGAAGCTACGAAATGGCGACAAGAGGAGTGGCGGCGCTCGTTCAGGCTAGAAAAAGATCTAAGATTTCCGTCGCATGCGTGATTAACCGGCGTAATGTGGAAAGGTTGGCGGAGTTCGCCTGCGATATGCGCGAACTTGGCGCCGACTCCGTGAAGTTTCAGTTGAATTTCCTCGAAAGGCTGCAACCGTCGCCTGAACAAGCCCGGAAGGGCTTCGCCTTTCTGGCCGATTTCTGCGATAGGAACCCCGGCTTCGTAGCGGGAGGAAAATGGTTCCTATCAGACATCCTGAGCTTTATCAACGGAGAAAGGCCGAAGAGGTGCATAGCCGCCACTGGGGCGCACGCTCTCATCTCGCCATCGGGAGTCTTTTCTCTTTGCTGCTATTTCCCAAGCGAACTCAAAGATGTCCGCTCGATGCGCGAGCTTATGGCGTCGAACCCGGATGAACTGCGCAGAACGGTCGCCGGCTGCGAAGGCTGCGTGAGGTACGACCAGAGTTCTCTGTTGCCTCTTTTATCAGACCCTCTATTAAATATAAAATGGAAAAGAGTTTTCGAAAGTTCTAATATTTAAGCTTGTAGTCAAATCTGAAGAGTCCCGATCGCGCCGCTGAAAACATGAGCGTTAAAAAAATCACTCTTATCTGCCCGCACGACACCAGTCTGCCGTTGCAGGTGACTTCCTATCGCGCTTTTATGCCCAGATACGGCTTGCTGGCGGTTTCCACCGCTCTTGCAAACGCGGGTTACGATGTAAGAACTTATTGTGAATTCTCAGGCAGCAAAGTCGATTGGAAAAGGGTCGGAGAATCAGACGCCGTATGTTTTTCACTTATGTCTTTCTCCTCGTTAAAAGGATACGCATACGCCGCCAAAGCAAGGAGAGAAAATCCTCGCGCGGCGATAATATTCGGCGGGTCTCACCCAAGCAGTCTTCCAGAAGACTGCCTTGAACACTGCGATTACGCGGTGCGGAACGAAGGCGAAGCCACAATTTTGGAATTGATGGAAAAACTCTCTCAAGGGCTAGGAGCCGAAGGAGTGGACGGCGTTTCATTCAAAGACGAAAACGGTGTTCCCGTCCATAACAAATCCAGAGCTTTCATAGAGAAAATCGACTTGGTCGCTGATCCGGGTCTTGTCGAGGGATACACTGCGCGCTCGCTGCCGTTTTATTTATTTGACACTCTAAGAAACGGAATTCCCCGCTTCAATATGGCCGTGGTTCAGTCTTCGAGAGGATGTCCGTTCGGATGTTCGTTTTGTTTCGTGAAACATGAATTGGGACAGAAGCACAGAAAAAAAGACCCTGCGCTTGTTATGAAAGAAATCGAGCTTTCTTTCAATAGGCTTCAGACCAGATACGTTTTTTTTGCGGACAACGACCTCACTTTGGATCGAGACCACGCTCTGGAGCTTTTTCGCCTCATGGAAAAACGCTTCGGCGGCAATGTGGATATGTTTTTCTTTTCCCGCATATTCATATCCAAAGACAACGAATTAATGGAGGCTATCGAGCGGGCCGGACGCGCCTGCATAGGCGTCGGCGTGGAGTCGATCGATCCGAGAGCTCTGGATTTCTTCGATAAACGACAGAGCGTGATCGACATAGAAAACAGCCTTCGCCTGTTTTCAAAACACGACGTAAAACTTCAGTTGTTGTTTATATTCGGATCCGACAACGACACGCCTGAAACAGTTGAAAGAAGCTTGGAACTTGTCCTGAGGAACCGCGCGTACAACTGGGGTTTCTGCAGCATGTACGATTTTCCCACCAGAGGCAGCTCTCTGGGAATCCCGCAACTGATTCCCGACAATCGATTCATTCACAGGGATTGGCGCTTTTATTCCGGAAACTTCGTCGTTCACTATCCCGCAAAAATGCCTCCGAGCGCGCTTCTAAGAGCGATGTCGTCGGCATACAGGCGATTTTACAAAGAATCGAAACAAAGCTTTTATCAGTACCACCCGATTCAAGCAACTTACAGGAACTATGCGAAGTTTTTAGAACAAGCCGAAAAAGGACTGTACGACTCCGACGGCTCTCTTATAGAGGAGGCGCTGCCGGGGCCTTTCGCCTCGGCCCGCAGGCTGGACGTGAAAATCGACCGCGCCGCTCTTGCGGGAGAGATTGCGAGATTTTATCTGCATAATTTGACGAGGCTTCAATCTTGGCATTATCTGTTGTCTATCGGCAAAATACCTTGAGCGCGCTCCACCAACTCAAATCAGGCTTTCTTGAATACTGCGATATAAAAATCAAACCTTTTTTTTCTGAAGCGCTCCGCGTCAGATATCTCGAAACCCGGAAATAAACCAGCCGTTTCCTCTAACGTCCTATGGCAATTTCCAGCCTCGAGCGCCGCGATAAAATTATGGGCGAAGGTCCTTTCGGGCGACGGCGGTTCCGGGTCAAGAAAAACCACTCTGCCCCCTTTCTTTAGAACTCTGTGCGACTCGGAAGCGGCGTTCTTTAGCGCGGCAGCATCGAGATGATGCCCGATTTTACACATCAAGACAGCCGAGAAAACGCTGTCTGCGAAAGGAAGCCTCTCTGCCTGCCCTTTGACGAATCTGCCTGAAACCCTTGCCGACGCTTTCCTTATCGCGCGTTCGTCTATCTCAAGCCCCACGAAATTATTTCTTTCGAAAAGCTTTAATGTTTCTCCGGTTCCAACTCCGATGTCGAGAAAAAGTCCTTCTTCAGCCGGGAGACGCCTTTTTATCAGGGCCATCTCCTGCTCGTAATCTCCCTCCACGAGACGCCTTGCCGCATCGACGATCGGCCCCGGAAGGATATGCGCCGCCTTTATCGCGCGCGGCTTCGGCTTCTTCGCTTCATTCTTGGTCATAATCAAAACCGCCGTCAGCGGGAATCGCAGCAAATCGGATGAAACTCTTTTTCTCCAAAATGCTCCACGTATTCTATCCTCGGACCGGGACAACGGTCATTGAACGCGCATTGCGCGCAGGCCTCCACATGGCGGCCCGACTCGAATGGAGAGTCCTCCGCTTTGAACGCCCTTCCGTCTGGCATAACAATCATCAGCCCCAGCGAAGCCACGGCGTAGTACATTTCCGGCCTGTTGCCAAGCATGCAGGGCGGCACGTGGGTAGTCATCGCTTTCGCCCCAAAAACATCCGCCGCAGCCGCAGCTCCCGCCGCCGCAACTCCGGCTTCCGTCATTGTAGGAACCATCTTTTCGCCCCGCCCGCCCGCTCCGAATATCGAATACAGCCACATGTCGAATCTGCCTACCCCGACCTTGCAGAAGTCTTCAATCAATCCCGCCTCCATGCCGACCGAAACAGAACTCATCAAGAAATCTATTTTTACTTTCGCGCCGTAATGGAGGAGATGTTTGACGCCCATTTCAGTCATTTCGAAGGCCCCAGTCCGCCCTGCCATCCAGTCATGCGTCTGAGGGTCGCGCCCCCAGATTGAAACTGAAAAGGAATCCGCTCCCGCCGACACGCACGCCTTTGCGAATTCGGGATAGCAGAATCTTATTCCGTTTGTTTTCACCTCTACAGATGAAAAACCCGCCTCTCCCGCAGCCTCAATAATCGAAATAAAATCGGGATGGATCGAAGGCTCTCCGCCTCCGAGAATAACCTTTGAAACTCCGTTTTTTAAGTAATCCGACATAATCCTTTTTGCTGATTCCAATGTCATTTCGCCTGAGAAGCCCTGCCCGGAAACGCAAAATCTGCAATGAGCGTTGCACTTGCTGAATATCGTCAATTCAATGCCGTTCAAGCCGGAATTCCTTTCTTTCGACTGTCCCTCGCGCATGTTGCTTTTTCAGTCTCCGGCAGTTCGCGCGCATAATCTTTATCGGTCGCTTTTTTCTTTTCCAAAAACATAAAAACCAGCGCATGCCACCGCTGCCGGGCATGCCTCGCATTCAGTTTTTTTCTTCCTGCGCTGGTCAAGATATTTTCCCAAATTCATCGGCGGGCTGTCCGCAAAAACCATGTCTCTTGAGAACTTCCCGGTTTCCGGCTCCGTTTCTCCCAAAACATCCCGCGCGATACAATGCGCAAGGTTGATAACTCGAACTTTGAAACGTCCCTTGCGGGCAATGATCGGAGCCGCGACGACTTCGGCAAGTTTCCGGGCGTCATATCTATCAAAACCCATCGCGTTTCCGTGCGGGGTTATAAACTGAGCGTTTACGGCCCCGACCCCCAGCGACTCGAAGAAGGCCAGCATCTCGTCGAAGAAAGGAGCGTTCCATTCGGTGATAGTGGTGTTTATTGAAAACTCCACTCTCTTCGGCTTCAGTTCGACTATGTGTTTTATTCCGGCCACTGTCTCGTCGAAACTGCCCGCCCTCCTAGTGTGGATTTCATGAAGCTCCGCAGTGTGGCCGTGAATGGAAACAAGAACGCTGGTCAGTCCGCTGAGAAGGAAGCGGGACGCGGCGCCTCTGTCCGCAAGCTTCCTAGCGTTGGTGGTGACATTGATGTTTTCATATCCAAGCTCGCTCGCCGCCGCCACAAGAGCCATGAAAGCCGGATGCGCCGTCGGCTCGCCGCCGTCGAAATCCACAGACCGCGCTCCTCGTCTTCGGTACTCCTTTAGATATTCCACAATCCTCGCCGTGTCGCCATGCGCCCTCTTTCTGTCTCCCACAGCGCAGAACACGCAGTCGTTCGAGCATTCGTATGTCAGGTTCACTATAAGCTTGTCTAGTTGCGTATCCGCGAGTCTTTTTCTGAAACAAAACATCATTTCCTTGAGTCGCTCCGCAGGGAACTCCGGCCTGTCGAACGAAGGCTCGCCAGTGAAATGGGAATACAACAAGCCGGGATTGAAATCTGACAGCAATCCAAGCTCCTGCGCGCGAGCGTGCATCTCCGACCCCGGAACCGGAGTCGCATATTGAACCAGAGGAGCGGCCCCGTGCCGCTCCTTCATCGCCATCGCTCTCTCCAGAGTTAGATTAGCCTCTTGGGGAGTCTCAAAAGGAAATCCAATCACATAATGGACCTCCGACGCGACGCCCTCCTCGGACATCATTTCAAGCGCTTTTTCCGAATCCCTCAGGGAAAGCCTTTTGCCTATCTTCTCAAGCGTTTTTTCGCATCCGCTTTCCTCGCTGATTTTTACCCTGCCCGCTATCTTTTTTAGAATTTTGAGATGTTCTCTGGTGACGCAGTCGGCCCTCAGGCCATTGGGAAAATCGCATTTCAGATTCAGAGATTCCACGATCTCCAAAACTTTCTGGAACCTATCCTTGTCTAGGTTGGGGGCGCTTTCGAGAAACACGATTTTCTGCGCTCCGAAAGAGTCGGCATAAGCCTTGAGCGTCCTTTGAACATTCTCAGGGGAAGCGGCCCTCAAAACATGCTTTTTCTGTCCGGGGTTTGACGCGCAAAAAACGCACCCGAAAGGACATCCTCTAGTTGTCGCCACAGGCAGAGAACGCAGATAAGGAACTCCCCCTCCTGAACTAAAAACCTTCTCGTAACGCTCTTGGAAAAGGTAATAATCCTCTAACGATACCAAGTCCCACGCAGGGATTGGAAGTTTGTCCGGAACGACATCGGCCGCGTCGCATTCGAGAGCTGCGCCCGAATTCCTGCGACATCCGGCCGCCACCCCCGCAATCATCGCTTCCGTCTCATATTTCACCACTGTGTCGATTTCAGGATAGCTGCGCATCAGATCTTTTCCGTCATATTCGATATAATGCATGCCAGAAAAATAACAGTCCGCAGCGATAAGACAGGCGTCGGGCCACGCGGCCCTCGCCGCCTCGAACACATACGCGCAATGCGCGTTCGCCACGTGCGGAGACAGAAAAGGCGACACTGCAACGACAACCGTCTCTGCGGCGAACTCCCCGAACCTCTCCGTCAAGTTTTCCATCGGCGCGCCGAGGCTCGCGAAATCTTTCTCTTTCACCGCTACAGACGATTTCTCGCAGAATGCGTCCGCCACAGACACATCCATACCCGCCTCCCTTAAAACGGCGGCGTTCGAAACCGCGCCCAGCGTCAGGTATTGCGGGTAATCGATATAAACCGGCCCAAGCCGCAACGGAGGATTCATCATTATCAGCTTCTTCTTCATTATTTCGAAAACGCTCCCCCGCCGCTGGACTCACATTGCTATAATCAATAATATTATGAGATGAAAATGGCAAAACAAAACAAAAATGTCACAAATACCATCTCCATCTGCCGGGGCTTGACATGAGTGGGCAAAAAAACCGTAGAACGGCATTGCTGTTGCAACCCGGCTTGGGTTACATGGATTCCTTGCGGTCCGCTCCATCCATGCCTCTGGGGTTGCTTCACGCCTCCTCCATGACGACTGATTCTTTCAGGATAATAATATTCGACCAGAGAACGTCGCGCGACTGGCGGCGGGATTTAGCTAACACAATCAATAAAGAAAACCCCTTCGCAATAGGGGCCACAATGTTTATCGGCCCTCCGACGGCCAACGCTCTTAACATGCTTGGATTCGCTTCGAATATTTCCAACGCGCATAGATTCGTCGGAGGAGTGCTTCCTTCCATCGCCCCCGAAGCCTGTTTCAACGACGAAGAAAAAAGAATCGAATCTGTTATTTGCGGAGAGGGCGAAAGCTCTCTCGACGCGTTTCTTGAACGGGTCTCCGCTCGAGAATCGCTTGAAGGCGTTCCGGGAGTTTGTTTCGTGCGCGGCGGCGCAGTAGTCAAAAATCCTTTGCCGCCGCTCATAGATCTTGATTCGGCGCCCGAGATACCATACGAGTTGGTCCGCCCGGAAAAATATATGCCGGCATACGGCGGACGAAAAACTTTTTACATAGAAACATCGAGAGGTTGCCCCTTCAAGTGCGGCTATTGTTACAACTCCGTTTTCAATAGAGGCGCTTGGAGAGCGCAGTCGCCGCAGAGAGTCCGGGAAAGACTGATTAGAGCCAAAGACGAATTCGGCGCGAATTCTGTCTATTTCGTGGACGACAACTTTTTCGCCGACAAACAACGAGGCCTTGAAATTGCCTCTATGCTTATGGACTTGCGGATGGAATGGCAGCTTCAGGGCGTCGACATACAAAGCGTCAAAAAAATGACTTCTGAGGATCTGGCGCTGCTAAAAAAAAGCGGCCTTGTGAGAATTTCCATCGGAGTTGAATCAGGTTCCGACAGGGTGAGGCGTTTTCTCGGCAAGAGCTTTTCAAACAGCGACGTTTATGCGTCTATCTCGAAGTTGAAGGAGTTCGGATTCATCGTCTTCTGCAGCTTCATGTGCGATATCCCGACGGAGACGGTTTCCGAACTGCGCGAATCAGTGACTATGGCTCTCAACGCCACTCGCCTGCACTCGAATCTCAGGGTGTCCCCGTTCTACAGACACGTTCCTTCGCCCGGAACAAGGATTTATCATGCGTCAGTCGAGGCCGGACGCCCGGCTCCTGAAAATATCGCTGACTGGGGATCTATTTCTTTCGACTGGGATGAAAACGCGAAGGATGATAAATTTTCCGGCGTGCCCTATCAAAGATTGCACATGGCGACGCTGTTCTGCGACCACAAAAGCAGAGAGTATTCCTCGTCAGCCGCTTTTCGTTTCTTGGCCGCGCTGTACAGGCCGATGGCAAGATTCAGGCTCAAGAATATGTTCTTCGGCCTTATGCCGGAAGCAGTTGTTTTTGAGAGATTTCTTAAGCGCCGTTCCGCTTCTTCATCCCGTTGAAACCGGCGCTTATTCTTCTGGCGAATATCCGGTCTAGGGTTTTTCTTTTTCCGCGTTGGGACAGAGGTCTTCCATTCTCTTCACAACCATCTTGGGAAACAAGTCGACGTCAGCCGGATGCAGAAACAAGACCATTCCCTCAGAAAGCGTGATTCTGCTGAAATACGGCGCGTTGAAAGACGCCATGTCGATCATGGATTTCACGGCATTGGAGATGAAAAGCAGATACAAGCAAGGATTCTTATCGTCACAGCTATTTGATGAACGCCAGCCATCGTGGGCTAACATAATAGGTCTATCCGAATCCTGAGATGGAAGGGTTTTCAAAGCGGAATAAACCGAACTTGAATTAGTCGCGATCCTCGTTGCTCTCGGATACGTGTAAATCTCATCCCTCAAAACACTCGCTGATTCGCCGGACAGCGCCGGGTCCATCTCTACTGCTTTTTGACAAGTTTCGGTTGTTGAATAAGGGACTGGCTCTTTGTCCAATCCATCCCCGTAATATCCTTCTATGGGAAGTCTTGTGGCGATTGAAAGATGCTTCATCATCGCCTTGGCGGCTTTCCTGTGGGCGCGGACATTCGGATGTCTGTCTGCCGGAGTCGTCCACAATTCTTTCGCTTGCTCATCCAATATGTCCTCCGTCAAATCGAAACATTCCACTCCTGCTTTCGAAACCACATCCCGAATGTGTCTATGAGATTTTTCAAGGGGATACTTATTCGAGTTTCCGATCAGCAGCGGAAACAATGCCACTTTGAATTCCACCCCGGCCTTTTCCGCCTCCTCTTTCATCTCCTGAATCGCCTTGCCTAATTCCGCGACGCCTTTTTCGTTTTCAGGACTGTTGAGTTCCAGATACGCGGCAACTGCTTGCTTTGTCAGCCGGCGTCCGGTCAGAATCATTTTCATAAGTTTGAGAACCGCCGGGCCTTCCGCTTTTATCTCCGGATTGTCGGCTGTTATCAAGTTGAAACGCTCCATGGAATTATGCTTGATTCCTTCGTATGGAGTGTCGTCGGGAACCCATGCGTATACTATGATATCGGGTTCCGACTCCATCGCCTTCTTGAACAGAAAATCCCGCGCCACGCTAATATCCGCTCCTACAACCCCGAAATTGAAGGCCCTCCATCCCTGCGGGTTTCCCAAAAGCCTGAGATAGTTGTTAATCGCGTCCGGGTACGCGAGGCCTGCCGGAACTGATTTCCCATAGGTAAAAGAGTCGCCGATGAAAACAACATTCTTTTCCCCGCTCCCCTTGTCCGGAGTTATCGCCGTCATCCCGAAACTCCCATCGGGGTTGATATCATGTTTTACGCATCTCACAGGATTGACCGTGTCCATGTTCTCATGCCCTATATTGACGATTTTCATCATTTCGGGCGCTAGATCCTGAAAGAAAAAATCGAAATGATTATTCTCCCTCCATTCACTGCATGACAAATATTTCAGATCTCCGCTTTCCAGAACAGCCGCAAGCTCGTATCTCTTTTCTCCCGGAGATTTTTCATAAAGAAATCTTGAGGCGCGCAAATTGACGCCGTACAAAACGGATCCCGCCAAGAAAACTATAAACGCGACGTTTGAAGCAACTCTAAAAAATCTGTTATTAATCAGTTTCATTTGTTACCAGCTTTCAGGGCGGTCTTTCTTGCTGTTTTGAACGCTTTCACATTATAGACGCCCAAATCAATCCCGCACGGTTTCATCGGCTGAGAAACGTCTATAGGCTTAATCATTTCCAGATCAAACAAGCCGCAAACCTCGCCGGGAATCCCCTGCGCGGATATATCCACTATCATATACACATTAGCCTCAGGCGGCATATCCCCGGCGAATGCCGCAGCCATGCCGGGCGTCATAATATTCATCCTCGTCGAGAACTGATAAGGCGCGGGGTCCTCCACTATAAGCGTTGAATTCTGCGGCAGTTCTTCGTTCATCCAGTCAATAAGACTTGTAATCTCTCTTCCATAAGCAAAGTAATCGTTGTCTGGAGAGGCATTGTCTATATGGTTGCCGTAAGACAACAAGACCGCCATAAGAATCCCGACAGCCATCGCAGGATTATTTAGTTTTGGCATACTGTCAACAACCGACTTTACTCCAAGCCCCACTATCGCAATCAATAATATTTCCGTATTAATGAGCAGTCTTTCGACATAAGCGGGTTTGCCTGAAAAAATGCTTGCGACAACCAGATACGCCGCGCCCAATGCCAGAAAGTATAAAAACACTTTGCTATCCTTCTTCAAACCGGCCAACAATCCGATTGCGGCGAAGAGCAAAACAAAAAGAAAAAAACGCTCTCCCGACGCCGCAGATATGTAATCGGCAAGGTTGGCAACAGCCGATCCGGCTATTCCTGCCTTTGAAAAAGCCGACATCAAGTCCAAGCTCGCCGCCGCCGCTCTTGCAGAATAGGCCATCAGTCCGTTCACAATAGTTGGAAGCGTCAAAACAATCGGAAAAACAAAATTCTTCGCCACCATTCTCGGCACAAAAAGCTCTCTCGAAAAGAGAAATATCGCTGCCGGAATCGCAACAAAAAGCAATAGGTTCTCTGCCGATATCTGAGAAGCAAACGAGGCCGCGTACATCGAAAGAAATATCAATTCCACGTAGTGCAGCCTGAAAAACCAAAAGAGAGCCGCAATCGAGGCGACCATGAAAAAAGCAGCCGCAACATCTCCCGAACCGCAAGTCGACCAAAGCGAGTGCAGAGGGCTTAGCGCAAGAAAAAAAGCCGAAACCACCGCCGCCGACAGCCGCCCCGTCGCCCCGTATACAAGATAGAAAACAACCACAACCGACAAGCATCCGATTATGGCGTTGGCGTAGAACATCGCGTATTGATCAATGCCGTTAACCCAGAATGACATCGACACTATCAACGGCCATCCCGACGGAACATCGAATATGTTTATCGGGTTGAAAGCCGGGTCTATCATCCGCCGGGCGCTCTGGGCTAAATAGAAATCGTCGTTCAGCATCCCCGCGTGGTGAGGATATAGAAACACCCTAGCCACAGCCGCCGCAACTACGACTAATGCAAGCCAAGGGATGCTGTTTATAAAACCTCTTTTACTTTCTTTGCTTTTCAAGAAAGCCGCCTTTGCGGCGCAGTACACGCAAACAGCCAAGGTCAGCGCAGCAAACGGAACCTTCGCTGCGTCAGCGTAAACGTCTATAATCGATACAAGCTCTTCGATTGCCACTTATTCGCGATCCTCCCGCCGGAATCTATTATCTGAACGCCAGAAGCTTCAGATAATGCACCGAAGATATGCCGACTATCACAGTGAATAGCGCTCCCGCAAAAATTATCGGAACAAAAGGAATCGGCTCGTAAACCACCGCCCTATCCCCGCCTTTGCCGACAACATCCCTTTTGATCGTTTCCGCTTCGGCGACGGTTATCCCTTCAGGCGCGACGCGCAGAGACGCCTTGGCGTCCGGCGAGAGCGAATTCAAAAATTCCCTCGTCGGCAGATCGCCTTCCTTTAGGCCTCCGATGTCGATAGCAATCGTCTGGGCTTTGTTTATGTAATAGTCCGACACAGACCTTATGGCCCCGTAGAAAACCATGAACTTGAGCGCGTTCAGCGACATATTCGCCAGCATCGCCACGGACTTGTCGAACGACCATCCGTTCATCAGAAAAACCGTCACTGCGAAAATCAAATACAAAATAAAATGATTGAGGGCGCTCAAACGACTGTTCACAAATCCGCCCAAAGGCTTCATTATGAAAAACAGAGCCACGATGAACGCCTCCGGCGACAGTTTCTCCAACATCTGCGCCCTAGAGTTGATCTCTCCGGCAATCAGGTTCATTGTGAAAAACACTATCACATACGACGAAAACACTTTCAGATGCGAAGGCCATTCGGCGATCAGCTTTGCGGTTGATTTTTTCGCGTATGACACTGACCTCGTAAATGTCGCTGTAGGCAATGTCGATTTAATAAACACGACCGCAGATTTGCAAACGATATATATGATTCCAGCCATAAAGACATTGATAAGAAGCGTGAAGCCGGGAAAATAGCTGAAATATACATGGTTGTAGCATGAAAGCGGGATAAGCAGATTCGCCACCACATAAGTCTTAGCGTCGCCTGCGGGCCAGACGCCCGCGCTCCTAACTAAAAATGAAACCACAAAGGCGATCGCTAAATTCAAACCCACTCTTTTCATAACTACTAGAGTCGTCAAGTCCCCGGCCATAAGCCCCTTAGTCGCGAAAACGACATAGAAAACCAGCCCCAATGCCAAATAAACCACAATGTCTTTATTCCGGACTTTGCCTGTTTTTACGTCCGTAACGCTTGCAGTTATCAGAAATAAAAATAATAACAACAATTGAACCGTCATCAGAGAATATCCTCATATCTCTCTTTGAAGCATTATACTTGTCCAATCCAAAAGGGTAAATAGTCAAACAATTGCATTTAAAAAGACGCTTCTTACAGCGTCTCGGAAACTCATTTTTTTGAGATTCTTCTCTTTGTGTGCCTTAGAGCCTTTAATAATTATAATTATGGTGAGGCGGGAATGCGACCAGTCTGCGAGGTTGATCTTGATAACGGCTCTCCATATATGCAATTCATGCAACAATAAGTGCATTAAATGCGACAAGACTCGATACGACAACCAATGCTTTCTGCATAAGGCTGATGTTTTGAACAGGCTCCAGCAAATAAAGGAATCGGGAGTTTCAACCGTAGCTCTATGCGGCGGAGAGCCGACCATAAGCCCGTTTTTTTTCGAAATCGCCCGCGCGGTCGTCGAAAAAGGCTTGAAGATCGGATTGATGTCGAACGGCAGAATGTTCTCATATAAAAATTTCACTGACGAGTTCGCATGCCTAAACCCGGACTTCATCCACATTACTCTACATTCCTCCGACATGGATGTTCATGACCGCATCGCCGGAGTGAAAGGAGCTTTCGCCCAGACCATGTCGGGCTTGCGCAACATCTCCCGGATAATGAAAAGAATTTGCATACGCACGCCCGTCAACGATTTTAATGTCGACTCTATTGATGATATCCCCAGAATAGCCAGAAGGCTCTGCGTGAACGCCGCTGTGACATTCTCCGTCGGAACATCCCGCCACATCGGGTGCGGCGGCTACCCTGCAGAGCCGCTCGACATAGCGGCGGCCGCCCGCGCTGTTGTTGACGCAATCAGGAAAACAAACGATTCGAACGCGCGCGGCGTTTCAATCGCTATCGAAGGCTTCCCTTTATGTCAGCTTGAAGGATTCCATCATCTATGCGCAGAGCCGACGGATAAAGACATCGTATTCTCGTGGGAAATGGATGGCGGAGGTTTGAATCCCATGTTTTCAATTCCTGAAGAGCGCGGCAATTCTTCGGAGTGTCTCGTGTGCTCCAGACGCGCCGGATGTCGCTCGAATTTCAGAGAACTCCGGGTTCCATTCATAGAAAACACGCCGAACTCAGTTGGATATGAGTATTCGAGGACAATCGTTGCGAATCCGTCTTCAACATGTCCGATAGGAGATGCCGAACGATCGACAATCCATCCGCTTAGAGAAACAGCCCTTCTTAAAGGCGGCGACATCGAGGTGTATTCGACTGGCGGAAATTGCGGCTCCGATTCGCTTTACGATATCAAGTTCGTCAAACAGCAACTCTATCTTAATGTGTCGGGGATGAGCAGAAACTTGGATTTCAGAACCGCTTTCAGAAGGCTCAAGCTGAGGGATGAATGCGCGGAATGTTACCGCCGCGCATTCTGTTCGGGACTTTTTGAGGCTGTCGAAGGGAACGCTTTCTCCGGAATAGAGAAAAAGGAGCTTGATTGGCTTTCTTCCATAAGAGGATCAGTCCTCGACATCGGATGCGGAACCCCTCTTTTTCCGGATGCAATAAGACACAAGATATCTGCGGGGGAAATGACCTACCTCGGAGTTGACAAAAACCCCGGCCATTCTCCAGAATTAGAAATATCGGCGGTCGATTTCGAGGATTTCGCGTGGGCTGGACCGCCTTTCGACCATGTTATGATGCTAAGAAGCTATAACCACTTCAAGGACCCTCGACTTATCGTCGAAAAAGCGGCCTCTCTGCTCCGCTCCGGAGGCATGCTCCATATCTTCGACAACTGCCTCTTCGGCGCGCTAAAAAGAAATGTGGTCGATAACCCGACGAACATCGACCGTCATCCTCACCAGCATTACAGAAACCACGATTCCGAGGAAGCCGCGGCGCTGATTATGAAACTTGGCTGTTTTGAGATTCTCGATCATATCCCAGTCAGCCCGAGCGAGGCCAATCAGTGGTTCCTTACTTTGAAAAAATCAAGACCCGCTTATGCGGAGACCAAATCAATATGAAAGGCGCGAAATGAAAGAAATATTTGAAATCATCGACGACTGGGTCGGCACCTTCTGGGTGGAAGTGTTTCCGGTTCTTAGAGGCCTCAGAAGCACAGGCATCGTGGAAATCCCCGACGAGAATGTGTCCCGCTTCAAGAGTTATCTCGAAGAGAACGACGTGGCTTATCAACTTATCACCGTCTCAGAGCTCAACGAAGAGAGAATAAAGCGAGGCAAAGATTTGTTTCTCGACCAACAGCACGAGAACATCTTCTATATCGGAGACGAGGCTCGCAAAGTGAGAATGCTGGTGGAGGGCGACAGGGACAACGATTTCTTCTGCGTCGGCATGATGCTGGGTTATCCCGACTGCTGCGTCGCGACTCTTTTCAAAACAGGCACTGAAAGCCTCGACATCAAAGCCCTCAAGAGCAATTTTTCTATGATAGCTCACATCCCCTGCTCATCCACATGCCCGAGGACAATAGAGTACGACTCCAAGTTAAAAGCAGACAAAGAAAGGTACTTAGAAAAAATCGCGAACGGCCGGAACTGCCTGTGAAACAGAAGCGCGGCGCAGAAGCAAACGCTAACGAGAACGAGGAATATTTTTTCTCCCGAATTTGGCGACTAGACGATAAAAGCGCCCCGCTTCCTGTTTTCGTAGGCGGCTCCTGCAACCTGAACTGCGTCCATTGCCCGGATAAAAGTCTGAACTCGCCGGGCGAAGCTGATAGAAAAACTATTTTGGAGCAGTTAAGCGGCGCGGCGGCGCGGCATGTTCCAGCTATCAGTTTTGTCGGCGGAGAGCCTGCCATACACAAATCTTTTCCGGCTCTGATATCCATAGCTAAAGAACTCTCTATCCCTTTCATCGGCGCAAGAACAAACGCCATGACCCTGTCTTATCCCGGTCGCGCGGAGAAGCTCCGAGACATAGGACTTTGCTTCATCCGCGTGTCAAACTTCTTGTCCGACCCCGTCGCTTTCGACGCTTTGACACGAACTCCCGGCTCCCATGAAAAAGTCCGATCCGGAATACTGAACTCTCTCGCCGCGGGACTGGAGGTTTCCATTTCAATTCCAGTCTTCAACCAGACCATTTCAAAAATCGATAAAGACATCGCCAGCATATTGGACCATTTTGCAGGCATAAAAGCCATCGATTTAAGCTTTGTATGCGGCGGCGGACGCGCGCCCTCTATTTCTGAAGCCGAAAGGATTCTTCCTGCTTTAGTTGAAAGGTCTTTCGGCTTGGGGATACCTTTGACTTTCGCCCCTTTCGAAGGAATTCCTCCTTGTCTTTTTTCGGCTCCTGAAACCCTGATCCGCGTTTTTAGATATCCTGCCGCGTCGTATTTTCCAAGACGCGCGTTCAAGAAAACCCCTTCTTGCGCGGAATGCCCTCTGGATTCTTTGTGCAACGGCGCAAGGGAGGAATATGAGAGCCTGCTATCAAGGCCCGGTTTCAAAACGCCCGGCCCGCATTTCTCCGCCGCTCTCGCAAGAAGTTCTGTTCTGACAACACAGGGAACCACAAGGGATTCTCTCAGAGAAAAATTGCCCGCGGAGGGAAATGCCGTCACCATATCCTTCAGAAGCGTGGGAAACGCGGATCCGATAGTCAACGATTGCGTGGTGAGGACAAACTTCAGATGCAATCAGGATTGTCTATTCTGCTTCGTCGACACGCGCGCCGCCGATCCGCCGGACTTGATTTTTGAAAACACTGCCCGCGAACTTAAAGATTCTAAAAAAACGATCAGCATAGTTTCTTTCAGCGGCGGCGAACCGGCAATGAACCCGCGTCTTGCCGATTTCGTTTCGATGTTCAGAGAAACAGGAGCGCTTGAGATTTGCGTTCAGACAAACGCGTCCCTTATTAGCGGCGAGTTGGCGCGCGCGCTGGCAGAGAGCGGAGTCGATAGCGCATTCGTGTCTTTGCACTCATGCGACCCGGCGGTCTCCGACATGATAACCGGCCTGCGCGGCGCGTTTCGAAAAACTTTAACAGGAATAGAAAACTTGTCGGCCAACGGCATTTTCGTGTACATCAGCCATGTGATCAATTCGTTCAACTTCTCCTCGCTTCCCGCGTTCGCCTCATTCGTCGCCGAAAAGCTGGGCCGCGCGCCGATTGTGTTCTCTTTCGCCGCGCCCCACACAAATGAAATGATGTTCGCCGGTTCCATACCGTCATTGTCCGTAGTCAGAGGCCCCTTGAGGGAATCTCTGGAAATATGCCTTTCGGAGAAAATTCCGTTTTCGGGTCTTCCCGGGATGTGCGGCCTGCCCCTGTGCGTTCTCGGCCCGGATCTGAGATACTACCCGGACATTCATAGAGTGAGCCAAGAATCCTTGCAGGGGACAATGCGCAAACATTCCGGATGCGCCGAATGCGCGATGAACGATTGGTGCTATGGATTAAGAGAGTTTTACGCGGATAAGAGAGGCATGGGAGAACTGACCCCTCTAAAAAACGCCGCTTTCTCTCCCAAACCTCGCGACATCCTGAACAGACTTGAATTCTTTCGGTCCTTCTATGATGAAGAACGCAATGCGAATGTCGCGTCGTAATATAACTATTCCGCAGCAAGCGTCATCCGCTGAAAACGCGAGGCCTCTCCATCGTCAATATCCCTCCTGAGCCTCCGCTTCCTTTGCGGCCCAAACGTTCTGAAAAACAAACCTGCATATGCTAAGCTCTTCCGCCGACCCATATGATTTGTCGCAGTAATCAATTCGTTTTTCCACCGCCGCGCAATACGCGTCCGCATAAACACAAAGAGAATTGGCGCTCTTGTGACAATCCTGAGGACCGTCGCCATCGGCTCCCTGTCTGATCCGCTGCCTCGTCTTTTCGATTAACCCGCTGAATTCGGGCTTTTCAGGCAGACAACTTATAGATATTGCCGGGCTTACATCAGAACTGATAGATGCTAGAATAATCGCCTTCCTCTCGACATACCCCAGAAAACAATCGTCCATAAGGGGTTTATGCACGTTGAAACAAGCGAGAATGCTATCCGACCAACCGCCGATACTGGCTGCCATTAGTTCCGCCTTCTCTTTTCCTAACGCCTCTGCCGCTCGCGCGTCCAGAGAAAATCCTCCGCCGGAAGCGTCCGCCGACCAGCCCCAAAGGCACTCGTCCGCCTTTTCCTTCGAGTCGAATCTGCCGCACATTGTTTTCGCTTTTTCCGCGTACTCTCCGGTGTCGCCGTTAAAACCCGCGTAATTGCCGAAAGAACGCCCGAACCTCCAATAGCAATAAGACATTTCTTCATCGGAGACAAGCTTGTCCATCGCGCGCGACACTGAGAAATTATAATTTTCAGCGTGCTTTCCGATTAAAAGAAATGCCATCAGCCCCGCTGAAAAAACCAGCTTTGCGATTGAAACCGCCAATGCTCCGGCAAACAACTTGTCGATTAAAAAAGAAATTGACACAGCTCCGGCTAGAAACATAACCGGCATCAGATATGTGTAATACGTGGTGAACTGACCGCCTGAAAACACGACCACCGCCGCCATTGTCGACACCGGAAACACGACGGCTACCGCGCACAGCAACTTTTTCGATTCAGGAACACCTGCTTTGCGCGCGTTTTTCCAAACCGCCCAAGCCATCGCCGCAATAAAAACAAATAAAACCGCAAGCCCTGCTCTTCCGTCAAACTGAAACAAAAACTGTTCCGCCGCTGATTTCGCGTACGCCCCCCAATCTTCCACGCCAAAAGACCTTCTCTTCACAACTCCCGCCAGAAACGTTGCGTTCATCGCCCCTGTCTTTTTAATGAAAATAAAAAACGGCAAAGCCCCGATTAGAAAAAACGCTGCGCCAAAGAGCTTTTCCTTAGCCGCCAGCCGCGGCCCGCGCTCCTGTTCTGCCGCTCTGGACATAAGACAAACGACTACACATAGCCCCGCATATAGCAAGCTGCCCATGTGCGCGAAAAGACCGAATCCAGATATGAACATCAGAGCATAATAACTTTTCCTGCTTCCCGTCAGTCGCGCATCATAAAAGAATCTTAGAATCAAAGCTCCGATAAAAACCCCTATCACGTGATTGCCCACGCTGTCCATCGTGTTGTACGCGAAAACGCCGGAAACAAAAAAATACGAAACGACGAAATACCATATCCCGCTTCGATAGCCGGCCTTCTTCAGAAGCGATATGAATATCATTAACGTCGCGAACGAAAGAACGAACGGCGCAATCTCCACTGAAAGCCTGCTCAAGCCCAATAACGAAACCGGAGCCAGAGAAAGCAAAGCTCCCGCGATTATTGAATTCTCATAATACTCAGGCGTGTACTGCTCGATTGGAAACTGAAATCCGTTCTTGAGCATCTCCCTTGCGACCGCGCCCGTGTGGCATTCTTCCATGCCGACAGGATTGATTACGTCGATATATAAAACAAAAGACCTGAGAAAAAACAACAAAAATATGGCCGCCGCGAAAGCAATCTCTGCCGCCGCCGCTTTCGCGTTTGCGATAAGAATTTTAAATTCCCGTTTATCGCTCTTCATATGCTTTTCACGAAAACAATTTTCTTGGCGCGAGTCTCTTCCACTGTTATCTGGCTGTGTCCGCGCTCGAATGCCCGGATATGAAGCATATTAGTCGTGCCTCGTCACAACCCCTTATGGTCATCCTTTTCAGAAGAGTAAAAATTCTTTTTCGCGTTTTCGGAAATTAATGTGTGCTCATATATGAAAGAACAAAGTTCGGCGTTTTCGATGTCGTCGTATCCCTTCGAGCAGAAATCCGGCATTCTATCCTTCGCCGCGCAATACGCGTCCGCCACGACGCATAACATGTTGAAAGAATCAGGACATTCCTGAGGCGCGCCTCCGGTCGGCTCCCGCAGTTTTTGTCTGTATTTTTCAACTAGTCCTGAAAACTCCATTTCTTCAGACATACAGGGTATTCTAATGTAAGGATCGCCCGCTCTTTTCACCGAATAGATTTTCATAGCTTTTCGCTCTGCGATCCCAAAAAAACAATCAGCTACAAACGCCTCGTGAACCTCAAAGCACTTAAGAAGGCTCGAAGCCCATCCGCCTTTGCTTCTTGCTATCAGAGAGGCTCGTTTGGGTCCGAGCGCGCGCGCTGCTTTTTCATCTAGCCTAAATCCGCCGCGCGTCGCCTCGGCGGACCAACCCCATAGACATTCGTTTTTTTTCTGTTCCGTATCGAATCTACCGCACGCCGCAGCCATGTCTCCGGCGTAAACCCCTGTGTCTCCTCTGAATTCTGTATGGTTGCCGAAAGCGCGGCCGAATCTCCAGTAACAAAACGCTTCCTCTTCGTCCGTGGTCAGAATATTTACAGCGCGCTCGATCGAAATATTTAGATTCTTAAAATGCTCCCCTGTCAGAAATACGGCGACTAAAGCCAACGAAAACACGAGCTGCGCCAACTTCGATGCGGCAGGTTTTTTGAATACGCTGTCAATCGCGATGGAAACCATCGCTGCTCCGGCCATGAAAAGAAGAGGAAGCAGATATATGTGATACGTCGTTAAATCTCCGCCGGAGAAAACAACCACCGCCGCAAACACCGGAGCAGGAAAGAAACAGATTAAATAGAGCAGCAACCTCTTGCTCTCTGAAATTCTCTTGCCCCAGCCCGCCTGCCAGCCGACCCACAACAACAACACGGGGGCAAAGAATATCGCCGCCAACCAAGGTTTTCCGTCGAACTGATACAGCATATATTCGAAGGTGTTTTTTACAAACAAACCCCAATCGCCGAAGCTTGAGCTTCTTCTGCCGAAAACTCCGAACAAATACGCGGCGCTCATCATTTTTGTTTTTATCATGAAAACCGCAAAAGGCGCCGCCCCTATCAGGAGCGCCGCCATCCCCTTGATTAACGTCGGCATGCTCGCGCGCGGTTTTTTGCCTGAGACAGGCTTGTAAAACACATATGCTAAAATGCAAAGCGCTGCGAACATCAGACTCGCCATGTTCAAGAAAAGCCCCAGCCCGATCGAAAACATCATCAAGTAGAAGTTGATGTTTTTTCTCGACACTCGCGACTCATGGAACTGCCACACAATTAGCGACCCCATGAAAATCCCGAGAATGTGGCTCCCGACGCTGTCCATCGTATGAACCACAAACGAAATGGAGCCGAAATAATATGAGACAATGAAAAACCATATTCCGCTTCCGAACCCGGCTCTGCGAAGAAGCTCGCAGAATATCATAAACGCGGCGAAAGACAGAATGAACGGCGTCATTTCCACAGACAATCGGCTCAATCCCATAATCCAGACAGGGACAACGGTTATAATGCCAGCCGCGATTATTGAGTTCTCATAATACTCCGGCGTGTATTGCTCTATAGGCATCTTGAATCCGTTGGACAACACTTCGCGGGCAATCGCCCCAGTATGGCACTCTTCCAGCCCGACCGGGTTTATTATGTCCACATAAAGCGCGAAAGACCTGAAAAAATACAACGCAAAAAGCGAGGCCACGATCACAATCTTAAAAAAACGCGAAAATGCGCGATTATTTTCTTGGTTGTCTTCCATATCACTCACAATAACTCATTACATGACGATTTTCAATGAGCCTGTCGTCGCTAACCGCGCTTCACGTTCTTGCCTCGCCCGCCTTTTCTTTTCTTCTCGCTTTTTCAATAATCTCAACTTAATAACAAAAATACTCTAAATTTGATATTTCAGACCGTATTTTTTTTGTCGGCATTGCTTTCAACCCTTTGAACTGCCGCTTCGCAATCAATTCGCAATAGCGCGAATGCCGCTTAAAATCTTCTCGTCGCCGAATCGCATATCGTTATGCGCCTATATGTGGCGCGTCCGAACTTCTCGAAAGTAAACAAAAAATGGTTCAGCCCGGGTTTCCTTTCGACATTGTAAACGGGTTTGTTCCTGTCGTCGTTTCCCGGAAGATATGATATTTTGCTTTCATTCTCTTGGAGAACCAGTTTGGCGCTGTCTTCCGTTTGTTCGAGTTCGAACGCAATGCGAGCTTCGCCTATTTGCGGCGCAACAAAAAACAACAGATTCATTTGTTCGGTTATATGACGGGAATCGCTTGCCACCCTGACATCAGGTTCGGCTCCTCTCACGAAATAATAGTCGTTTTCGCCTGCCGTTATGTCGAAGCATCCGTCATCTTTAAATTCCACCGGCTCCGGCTTCATCGCATAAAGGCTAACCGTAACACCGTCGAACCGCTTGGTTTCAAGCAGAAGGCCTCTTTTCAACGCGTTTCTGATATCCTTTTCGTACTTTCCGGAAAAATCTGGAAAAGCTCCAAGAAACCTAGTGTCGGTGTCGAAATGCCAAACCCGGCCGATGTAGTTGCTCTTCAACAATGCTTCGTGCGATATTATTGATAGAGGCGCGATATTCATCATAATCACATTCGGCTCTTTCCCGCCGACTATTCTAAGGGCTGCCCATTGATTGTAATTCCTAACAAACGCCTCCTCTCTGCTATCTCCGCCGAGATAAACAAGAGAGGCTTGAAAGGGCTGTCCCTTTTGCGACAGAAAATGAGTGTGATATTCATTTTGGAAATATATGTTTCCGGGAATAATGCCGTCGTATTCGCGGACATTCCCGTAAACATACCGCATCGCCGATGTCATGTCCGGCGACCTAAGCCTGCCGAAAAAACCGGGAAGATTGGCCGCGAAAACAATCATGGCAATAAAACAAAAGACCGAGCGAGAAAACCCTTTTCCCGCCGAGAACAAGCGGCCTATGGCATCGAGCGCGAAAAATGCGTTATAGACGAAGAAAAAACTCATCATCTGCAGATGTCTGTACGACATCGGATAGCCATCGAACCGGCTGTGGTTCAAAGCATTGGTAATAGTCAAAACGGAGCACGCCGCCACCCCCAATAAAACAAACATCGCTCCGTTTGAGCCGCGCGCAATTAGTCCGACCGCCCCGATTGCACAAAGAACTCCGATAACCACCGCAGAGACGGCGTTATCCGACACGAACGACATGAATAGATTCGGCATCACTTTCAAACAGTATGACAGAAACTCGGCGTTCCCCCCCGGGAACAATTGATAAACTCCCAACCTTGCCGTCGAAGGGGCTGAAATCAAGTCGATTTCCGTCCTGAATACGACAAGATGCGAAAGATTGAAGAGACAAGACCCAGCCGCCGCCGCCGCGACTGCGAAAAACAACCAGCCCGCACCCTTCAGATTCCTTGCCGTCTTGCGCGCGTCCAGCGCAGCCGCCGCAAAAAACGCCGCTATCCCATAAAATGTCAGAACATGAAAAAACGGCAGCAGAAAAATCGAAGCGACCATTGCCGACGCGCTCTTTTTCGATCCGGTTTCGCAGAATACAACATATGAATACACAAGCGCTATGAATAAAAACGCGACAATCCAATAAGGCGAAAACCTGTAAACGCTATACGCCGACATCGGCGACATGACAAAAGCCGCCGTCCCAAACATAGCCGAATAACGGTTTACATTTCTTGAGAGAAGCTTAAACGCCAGAGGAGCCGAGGCTGTCATCGCAGCTAGGTTGATAATTATGTATGCGTCTCGCGAGCCGCCGAGCAATTCTCTTATCAACCAGCTTATCAACATATAGCCCGGCCTGTGAATATTCGACAGGTATGCCCGGTTCGCAAAAAAATCGGTTAGCTCGGTGAACTCTCCTTCATAATAATACGCGAAATCCATATACTCATAAGAGACCATCCCGCGAACCAGAAATAACAACAACGAGAAAACGGCGGCAAATGAAAAAACATATCTCGCTCCCAAGATATCATGTCTTGAAGCATTCTGTCCTCGGATGTCCGCAGGCTTTGACTTCGCGATAATCGCGACGGCTATCGCCAACGCGAACAAACTCGCCGCAAACGATGCCGCGCCCAGAACTTCAAAAAGACGGCCTCTCTCAGTCGCGGCGAAAAGCTCGTACAGGTAGCCCTGCGCGTCCATTATGTAATTAATTTTTTCGTACAACCGAGCCTCAAATCCTTCTCATCGAAAATAACCATCGACCCCGAAGGTCTCATTAACGGATTCAAAACCCCTCGCGCGACAATTGCCCGCGCCTGCCAAGTTCCGGGACTCCGTCTCGGCGATATGCAAAGCGAGCTTGCCAATCATTAGAACGTTCATCGTCGTGATAGCCCCGGACGGATTCGGCCAATCGTCAAAATGCCCGTTAGCGTTGATAGAAACTATTTTCGGTTGTTTCATTTTCTCTTCATTGCCGCGAACATCATGCTCAATCGCGTGCGTCTCTCCGTTTTATTTTCCTCGCAATGGAACAACCCTTCAGCGGCTTTCTCAATATCGCCGACGGAAACCGACCATTCGGGAATCTGTCCTTCGACATATAAAGCCGGAAGCGGGGACTCCTTTCCCGTCCACGCGCATATAATCAAAATTCCTCCCGGCTTGATAATCCTTCCCGCCGCCTCGAAATATTCCCTTCTTCGCCAAGGAGGGATGGAATGGAAACACCCGTAATCGACCGCCATGTCGAAGAATCGGTCATATCCGTCGAGATTAAGAATGTCGCCGCAAATAAAAGTTCCCGCATTTTTTTTATCGGCCCTCTCCAACGCCTTCGGGGCTATGTCAATACCATAATAGTTTAAGCCTGCGAACAACTCGGCGTGTCTTCCTTCTCCGCATCCAATATCTAACGCGTCGCGAATTCCGCCCGCCGCCGACTTAACGGCTCTCGCAACCATTCCGGCGAGCGTTTCATCAGGCTCTTCGCCCCACAACTCCCTCTGTTCTTTGACCTCGAACAGCCTGTTCCAATCAAGGAACAGCGGCTCGCCGCGCGTGAAGTTGTGATTCGGAAACACAGGCATATACACCAGCCTGTCTATCAAGCCGTCGGGCGAGCCGACGGTCATCCGGTCGTTTGTGTAGTATTGCGCGTTGCCTTGCATGAATATTTCCGCCCCTAGGTTGTGAATCGCGATGTTCTCTCCAGAGCAACTGACAGGACAATAGTCTATAGTCCTGAACTTGAAATTGCCCTCCGCCATATTTGCGAAGTGGCATTTTCTCGTCGCCGCGCAACACACATGCGGATAATACAACGAGTATTTCATTTTGAAATCGCGGTCGAGACGCAATCCCTGAAAAACGTTGTCCAACTCCGACCTTCCCGCTCCCAGAGCTGAAAGCAATTCAAGATATTCACTCTGAAGATTGTTTTCCGTGAAATAGTCGGAGAACGGCTCTCCTTTGAAGCCGAGCCTAGGATCTTTTTTCGCCTTGCATAGCAACCTTCCATGAACAGGGGTTTTACCGGCTGCTCTGATCGCTTGCAACAAGCCCCAGTCGTTAAACACAACCTCGGCGCTTCCGGGGAGCGCTTCTATCAGGCGTTCGCATTTTTCAATGCATCTCTCGGAACATGGAGGGGTCACAAGCGTGAATCCCGCTCCGGCTCTTCCGGCAAACTCAAGCGTATTCTCAAGCTGCTTTTCTGTCGGAAGCAGAAACTCGCAGAACTCGTTGCCGAAATAAATCCTATCGAATCTGGAATTGTGAAAATACTTCAAGTCGGCGGGATCGGAAATATAAAAGGCGTGCTCCATCCGGGTTGTCATCGATTGCCGCCGCCTTCCCCTGAAACATCTTCCGACAAGCTGTCATAAGACAGCGAAGATGTCCATTTGACCACTCCCTGAACCATCTGCGGTCGCGCAGGCTCTCCGGTGACATTTGAGTCAGGCTTTCGCCCGACGCTGTAATAACACTTCCTTCCGCATCGCTCTCCGAACACTTCCTTGTGCAACTCGGCGCATTTCCTCCCGTATTCCTCCTCGGTTTCGCTGATATCAATGAATCCAACCGCTCCTTTTAGAAAACTCACATCCTTTAATATCATGTCCCCTGCGAGACCTCTGCCCGCTATCTTCAATACTAGGTCTTCTCTATTTCTTAACGAAAAAAGCGCGCACACTCCGCATGAATCAAGCGAATACCCGAATCCGGCCGGCAAATGATTGTACAATATCGCTTGCCTGCACATATTCGGCGATTCCTCTCCGGGGAAATGGCAATACGAGCATACTCCTTCCAAATAGGGGCATTCTTCATTAATCACTATCAACTCATGGCCACAGTCCTTCTGGCTGCTTGCGATTTTCGCGATTTCACCCGGCAAAAGCTGTCTGGGAAGAACTATCCTGTCCGCGCCCAGACCTCTGTAAAATGCCGCCGATTTGGCGTTCATAACATGGGCGGTCGAGCTTAGAACGATAAAAAGCCCGCTGTCAGCTTTTTTTAGTTTGATCATTAGGTTTATATCGGAGACTATGAAGCCGGAAACCCCGCCTGCCGACAACTTCACAACATCGTCAATAAGAGCGTCGTGCCAATTTTCCGGATAGAAAAGCTCGTTTATCGCCACAAAAGACTTGGCGCCGAGTTTCACTGTTTTCTCGCAAACCGCCAGAACTGACTCGATAGAATCAAAATTGGTCAATTCTCCGAATCGGCGACTAAATAAATCTTCGTTGGAAATATCAGTGTTCCTATAACCCATATAAAACTCGTCTGCGCCCGCTTCCGCAAAATCATCCAGCAACCCAACCGTTTTTTGATTCAATGGACAATGTATTATCATCTCTATCCGTCACCCTCTACCGCTGGAAAAAACTCCGACTGAGATCCGGCCATTAATCCGTCCTTCAAAGTTCATTTTATCAGAAGCGCAATTTGAATGAAATAAAAGCCCGGCTCAATCCCCATCAGTCTTCGAGTCGCGCCGCCTTTCGGCGGGCTCTGCCTCGACTGCTTACGGGCATAAACAGAAAAGAACGGACAGCTTCTGCGAAGGAAACAAGACTTCGTTTAAGGCTTAAGTTCCTCGCCAGATAAAAAACTTTTCGCGGCCTGAGATAGAACAAGGCGTAAGCAAACCTTGTGACAAGCCTTGTGGTCAAAGAGACATCCCCGACCGCATGATCGATTTCGCAGAGCTTTGATCCCGGTCTTGGGTCGAACACATTAAAAGAAGCGTAGCCGGGATCGAGTCTGACCGCCGCAACCGCGGTTAAAAACGCGCTTTTTGCGCTTTCTCCGGGCAACCCCAGTATAAAATGAGACCCCGGAATTATCCCTTTTTTTCTCATCAAATTGAATGCTTCCCGCGCCCGTTCAATGTCCACTTCTTTGCCCATGCTTCTGCCTATATCCTTGTCGGAAGTTTCGATGCCTATCTGGAGCAACCGGCATCCTGATTCCGAGTACATCTCTATCCTCCGCTCGTCAAGCAAATCCAGTCTAGTGTAAGCGTGCCATGTAATGCTTGTTGCCTCGTTGGCGAGCGCGCGGCACAGCCTCTCAACCCGCGCGGAATCAACTCCAAAAGTCATGTCCTTGAAAAAAATATGACGAGCGCCCCGCGAATACAGACTTGCGATTTCTTCCATCATATTTTCATGATTCCTGAAAGAAAAACCCGGCGATAATGCCCCGCTATTGCAAAACGCGCAGAAATACGGACACCCGAACGACGCCAAAACAGTGTTGAACGACTCGGGTACCAAGGGCATGTTGTAATTCTTTTTTTCAAACGCCTCGTGATCCGGAACAGGGTATTCGAATTCCTTCATCTTGCGGGTCCGAACAACCTCGATTTTTCCATTTCTTCTGAACGCCGACGAATCCGCGCTTTCGAAATCGCCTGTCGCCAACCGGACAATATCGCTTGAAGTAAAATCAAAAAGAATCGCGTCTATGAAATCGCGCTTATCGAGGAATTCCTCTGGGTTTTCCAGACATGCGTCGCCGGAAACGACTATTGTCGCTCCGGTTTTTTCCTTGATCTCTTTAAGAATAATTGCGTCGGTTTCAATTGAGAGAGATCCCACAAGACAGAAAACCGCGGTCGGCAAATAATCAGTTGCTGTTCTGACGACTGATTTATGCGACGCCCTTTGCGCCACCGCGTCCAGAACCGCCACTGTGCCGCTCTTGCCCAGAATTCCACTTTGAACGAGAAGGTCTATCGGATGCCAAAGATATCCTGCCTTGGAGACAGTGCAACAGTAATAATCTCTTAGTATCTTTCGATAATAAGGAGGGTTCAGAAGAAAAAAACGATCCCTCGCGCTGCGAACAATCTCCATAAACCTCCGCTTGCGAGATCATGCTAAACAAAACGCCGAATACCGCGGCTATAGCCGGCAACCGCAGTGTTATTCGGATATCAAGCCCTATGAAATACCGCAAAGCGCGCGTCAGAAAAACAATTCCATCCTTGTGGCTCCGAAATACGGCTCTTCAGGCAACCCCGGCCTCGTCCTTCTCTTTCCTGTCGCTTCGCAGAAAAGTCCGTCTTCAAGAAAAAACAAATCTTCGAGCGGAACGCTTCCCTCGATAAACCTGCCTCCTACGGCAAATTTATAATAAGTGTGAACATCCGATTTCTCCTTGCCGTCTTTATCTTTTGCGCAAACACGAATGGCGGAAGCCGCGCTGGTAAAGTCATTGCTTATGATGTTTATCAAGTTGTCGCAATTGTGATCATCCTCGTCGCCATAGAACAATAGACGGAACTCTCCTCTTGGCACGCCTAAGCGGGGCGGTTCCACGGAAAGCGGAATCCTCATTAACATATTCAAATCAACCCGCCAGTATAAAAACTGGGAATCCCTCGCGAAAAAAACTGCGGTTATGCCATCCTCCTCCGGACTAACCGGAGATCTCCGGTAACAAGGCGATATTCCAACCCAATCATCGAGACGTCCGTCAGTCTCTATCACAGCTTTATGAACCGTGCATTTCTTGATTGCTCTTTCAGACAACGCCCATTTTCCATTCTTCTTGTTCAGAACGTTGATTGATATCCAACTTGAGTTGACATACCGTTCCTCGTCGTTCGGCTCTCCCATCGCTATTGTTTCGTAAGCCGTCGCCTCGGCTCTGTCTTTCTCCACCGTTATCGAAGCGATTTTCACTTGAAGCTTTATATTGCCGAAAAGCTTGTGAAGCTCGTTAATTTCTCGAACTACATCGTCGACTTCATTTAGCGTCGCGTTGCCTATGGATATCTTAGCCGGCTTGAAAATCATCTCTCTGATTTTCGCTCCGTCATTGGCGTTAAACGCCTTGATGAAGTCTTCCATTGCTGTTTTCGCTTCCTCTGTAATGCCAACGCTATCTCCGGGAGAGCCGTATGTCGCCGTTAGGTCCGTCAAAGCAATATTGAAATCCGGGACATCAATCATGTAATCCATCGCGCCGACCGCGGTTGCGCCTTCCGGATAACCTATCCCGTCCGCCAAAGCCCGCAACTCCTTCGTCATGAATTCGAACTCCGCTGACGTGTAATTCGCGGGATCAGCGGATATAATCTTCCATGTCAACGCTTCCGTTACCGGGTCAATATCGTTCGTCTTCCCGAAAAGAATCGTCCTAATCGGCCCTCCGTCCGTCTCCGCGCTTAATATTCGCGTTTGTTTTCCCTCTGGTAATTCAATCTTATACACGCCTTTGTCGTCTGTTTTGCCCTCGGCCAGCGACGCCCCTTCGATTGACACAGCTTTCACTACAACCCCGGACGCCGGCTTCAGCGCCACTTTTTCAGAAGCTTTATCATCTTTTTTCGCCGGAACCGTCCACACCGTTCCTGAAATCTCCATTCCCGACAGCGTACCGGCAAAAATAACCGCGTAAGTGAATAGAATCGACAGAATAAAAAACGTCTTTTTCATGCCTCTCGCTCCTCAAAAATGCAACTCACAACCTTACGCATATCACATGTTTTGTATATTATAACACTCCCAGACGGCAATACATGTGATATTTGCACATTTCTAATTGAGTATCGGATATTGCCGAGCAGGAAGCTAGGCGAAGCCCAGCATGGCTCCGGTCTATGCTAAGGAAGACGCATTACGCTCCGTCGAATCACTCCGCGCCGGACCTCAAGAGGTTTCGCGGTTTCGAAGTGAATATCAACTGTTTGATTGTCTTGCTTAACTCAAAAAACTTCAGCGCATCGGCAAACTTAATCCCGAACTCCACTCCTGAGGAAGAAAAACTAATAAAACCTCTATCTATCAGCATCTCGAAATTTTCCCTTGCAAATCGTTCGGCGTCGCAGCCAAAAACCGATTCGAAGTATTGAAAAGGCAAGCAGGCTCCATCTCTTAAATGCAAAAGAAGCATATCCAGCGCTTCTTCAAAAATGTCTTTCCGATATCCGACATACTCTCGAGCCGCAAAACCTTGCGCGGCGCCGGAGCGGCCCAGATTTTTATAAAAAACCTTTCCGAACAAGTTCGAGCATGAGTTCCGCCCAAGTCCTAACACCGCAACGGGTCTCCTGCTGTGAAGCTCGTACCTATTGTCTTCGTTATAAAGATTATTGGAATTCCCTGCTATCAGACACGTCGTCAGCTTAGACGATTCCTTCAAAATTTCGAGGCTAGATCCCGCCAATCCTGATGTAAAGATTTCCTTTATCCTGTCCCAATCTCCAAGAGATTCTCCACTCATAGCCATCTCGCTGGGCGAATACTGTTGTCCCAGATTCTGAAGACAGTACAAAGTAACAGTGTCAGAGCCTAATCCCGACGCCTTCTCAACCGTCTCTAAGAACGTCTTATCGGTCTCTCCGGGTAGAGGCGCCAATAGGTCGATATTCACCACGCTCGCGCCGCATTCTTTTGCGAAAGCAATAAGTTCCGCCGTGCGCATCAGGTCGGCTTCTTTCCTTCCCGCAACCTCCAATACCTTTGGCGTCAGAGACTGAACCCCTAAACTAATCCGTTTAATGCCATGCTCAACCACGGTCTTTATTTTTCCTGAAGTCGCCGAGTTCGGATTCATCTCGCATGTCGAAACAGCTCTTCCTGATAGTTTGAAACAGCTTCGAACCTCAGACACCACATCGTAGAAATCGTCCTCTTCGTAAATAGTCGGCGTTCCCCCTCCGAAATATAAGCCATCAAACTCAAGCCCTTCGACAGCTTCGGCAGTCTCGAGCGCCTCGTTAAGCAAGAATTTCTTTTCCTCGGTCAAGGCCCCTTCTTTCAGAAGCGGCTCCGATTCGTACATACAGAATTTACACTTGCTTGAGCAATATGGAGTATGAACATATACGTAACTTCTTACATGCTTTTTGTCCGGGAATTCCTCCCGACAAAATTCTTTCCACATGCCTAGGATTTCGTTCTTTTGCAATGGATCGAACCGCAATGCCACGCTCCTTATCGAAATCATCTATGCAATAAATTGATTCGCCTCAATCAGACAAAATCAACAGCTTATGCGCGCTAAATCGGCGTTTATTACAGCCACGATTTAGACCTTTCAACAAAATTTCATCTCAACGCATTTTTTGTTCCACTATATAGATTTCGTACGCCTATTTTATATGGATATCTTATTATAAGCAACCAAACACTCGAAAATATTCTCGCGAAATCTATTTATTCATATAATCTGCCATTAGGTTAGGGATAGATTGCGCAGTGTGGACGAACTTTAAAAAGCAAGGCGAGTTTTACAGCGAATACAGCATATGGCTCATGAACATAATAAACGCCTGCGACTAAGCAGTTCGCTGCTATGAAAATCGCCAATGTTCGCCGATTCTATCGGCAGATCAGGGATGCTGGATGCCTGATCCCGAATTAGATGGCGGCTCCTTTGCAATTAATTTACGCAAGACATATAAGAGAAATTAAAATGACGGCATGCATTTTCATCTGAGTTATTCTGATTTCGCTCTTCTTATTAATTCGTGTATAACATCCCGGGTGTAGAATTTGAACTTGATCGACTTCAGGGGAAAACATGTCAGGCAATCTAAAAATTGACACTCGAACACGAATTGTGGATGAAAATGGGGCAATAGTATTCGGAGAAGGTCTACATCAGATTCTGCTCGAAGTGGACGAACTGGGGTCTCTAGCCGAAGTCGCCCGTCATCTCGGTATGAGCTACCGGGCGGTATGGGGCAAGATAAACGCCACAGAAGAACGACTCGGCGTAAAGCTTGTCGTGCGAAACAGCGGACGCTCCAAATCCAGTAACACTACGCTTACTCCGGCAGCCCGTTATCTGATTGAGAAATTTGCAAAACTGGACGCCGCGACACGCGCTTTTTGCGAAGATGCGGCGGACGAAGTTCTTAATTTTCATTTTAATGAAAACGGCGAAGCGGCCGGCAAAGCGCCCGAGTGACATCCTCATTTTAGATCGCACAACATAATCAACACCCCACAACAACCAGATAGTCCGCAATAAAGCATTATTACGAGTAGTATTTTTCACCATTAACCGTGTCAGATTTGACACACCAGTGGTCGTTTTGACACAATAAATGACCTCATTCCAACCTCTTTAATAATCAATTTGACGGAAAAGAGAATGATTCTAGAGATAAAACTCTTTCTCCTGCGGCCTGATTCATATTGGCAAACATTTTGCATGTTATTGAATGGTTCATCAAAACAAAACGTTGCGAAACAACTAAAGAATGCGGTTGGAGATGAGCCGAATTTACTAAGAGCATTGATTTCAGAAGCAACTATCTGCTTGCAGAGAAGCAGAAACATAAGAACCGGGCGGACGCCGGATGAATGCCGATGCCGATCCGGAACAAAAACGGGGGGAATAACGATGGACAATGGCGGAGAAACGCGCGATCAAGCCGTAAGAAAAGAAAGCGGCCCCAATCAGAAACAGAAAAGAATCAAGCTTGGCAAAAGAGAAGCGCGAATAGTCGCATACGTAGTTTCCGCAATAGGATTCATGCTGTTGTTCGTCTTAATATCCGAGCGCGGCTTGCTCGGCAAAATGCCGGTCACTATCACATCTGTTTCCCCGACCGGCGAAATACCCGGAACGCAGAACATCACCATCGAATTCAATTACAACATGGTCGGAGAAAATGAGTTGGACGCGATGCACGACAATAAAAATGTTGCTATCGTGCCGGAACTGGCCGGAGAATTCAAATGGGTTACGCAACATCTGCTGAGATTTTATCCTAAAGTTGAAATGCTACCTCACACCGAATATAGAATCGAGGTGTCTCCTGACATCTGTGCCGGAAAAGACATCTATTTAAGAGGAAAAAGAACTTTCAAATTCAATACCGAACCGCTGAAAGTGATAAATTCTTCCGCTGAGTTTGTGTACGAGCAACGCGAACAGATTGAAACCCGCGCCGAGTGGAAGATTGAGTTCAACGGACGGGTAGAAGCCTCAAAGCTCACAGAAAGCGCAAAGATTTTCGATGAATCAAACGCCGCCAAATCAATTCCGTTCACACTTAAGCCGGATTCCGGAGAGTCTAACAAGTTTACTTTGACCAGCGAAGTGATTGAAAAGAAGACAATCGGGCCGGATCAGAGGAAAAAGATAAAGCTGGCCATAGAAAAGGGATTGAACGGAGTCGGCGGCCCTCTCGGCCTCACCCACACGTTTACTGCGTCAATGCAGTTGGAAACCGACCTCAAAGTTTATAGTCTTACGCCGAGGCAGTCGGAAGGCAATCCGTACATCGTCATCGAATTCTCCGGGCCGGTGGATCCGAGACTTGCCGGAGAGCATATCCGCGTCGAGCCTGAAACGGAATACTATATTGAGTCAGAATACAGGAACATTTATCTCAAGGGCGATTTCAAACCGGAGAGCTCATATAAAATATCGGTGTCAAAAGGACTAATCTCCTCGGACGGCTCGTCTTTGGCCGAAGACTTTTTCGGGGTTGTAGTAGCCGAAGACCTCGAACCCTCTGTTTCTTTTAAAAACAAAGGCATATATCTGCCGTTGAAAGGCGCAAGAAAGATTTCCGTCGAAAGCGTAAATCTCAAAGAGATTCACGTGGAAATCGAAAAGATTTATTTGAATAATATCGTCACAATGCTTAAGCAATACGATCCTGATTACTACTATGACTATTACTATGACGGAGACAGCTACGGCAGGTCTGTTTACTCCGGCAAAGTAAGTGTTGCCGCCGAGAAAAACAAAAGAGTCGAAACGATTATAGATATCGGGAAGTTCTGGGAAGACGGGAAAAAAGGCATATTCAAGGCGATAGTCCGGGAAAAAGAACATTACTGGAACTCGGACTCGTTGCTCGTGGTCGTCACCGACATGGGAATAACCGCGGCGATGTCCGAAGACGATTTGTTCGTGATGGTCAATTCTCTCGACGCGCTGACGCCCGCGTCCGGTGTTCAGATAAAGCTCTGGAGTAAAAACAACCAGCTAATTGCTTCGGCCCGAACAAACAGCGAGGGTGTCGCGACCATAGAGAATTTGAAGCAAAAAATGGCTGACGAGAAATATGAGCCGTTCGCGATAACGGCGGCAAAAGGCGAAGACACCGCAATGTTGCTGTTCCGGGATTGCCGGCTGCCTGTCACATCTTTCGATGTCGGCGGAAGCAAATTCATAACATCGGGCTACGAGGCATTTATATACACCGACAGAGGAATATACCGTCCCGGCGACGCTGCGCGCGTGGCTGCCGTGGCTCGAGGAGCCGATGTCTCAACGCCCGCCTCTTTTCCGGTCAAGCTGAGGACTCTGGACCCGGCGGGGAAACTGTTCGACGAGACTGTGCGGAATCTTGACGCGGGCGGGTTCGTGGAATTCTCAATTCCTGTGCCGGATTACGCGAGAACGGGCGGCTACACCGCTCAGCTGCTTGCCGCCGACGAAGAGATCGGCAGAACGCATTTCTTCGTCGAGGATTTCATTCCCGACAAGATTAAGGCGGTTGTTTCCACCGATAGAAGCAATTACGAAGCAAATGACGAAATGACTATCAAGGCTTCGGCCCAATCGCTGTTCGGCCCTCCTGCGGCGGGCAGAAAGGTCAAAGCGGAAGTGACCATAAAGTCGTTTTCCTTCAGTCCCGCGAAATGGAAGGAATATTCGTTCAGCGATCCAGACAGGTCTCTCGAAGAAGTCAGGCTGTCGGAACTTACAGGCGTTCTGGACGACAACGGAAATATCGAGTTCAAGACAAAAATACCCGAAGGGATGAAACCTCCCTCAAGCTTGAAAGGAGTGGTGTCAGCCACCGTGACCGAACATGGGGGCAGAGCCGTAAGCGCGTACACCGACGTGGCCATCCACCCTTACCCGTTTTACATAGGGATGAAACCGGCGAAGGACGGATACGCCGAGCCGGGAAAGAAATATGTGGTGAAATTCGTCGCGGTTGACAAGAATGGAAAACAGATCGAGCCGGAGCTTCTGAAAGCGGAATTGTTCCGGGTCGTGTATCACTCAGTGCTTCGACGAGACAAGGAAGGAAATTATCGCTACGTTTCAGAACGAGACTTAAGGCGTGTGCAAGCCTTCGATGTCGACTCCCAAAAAACGGACAGCATAACTGTCACGCCGGACGACTACGGAAGCTATCGGCTTGTGGTAAAATCCCCGGAACAGAACGGGATGAGAGCGGCGATAATGTTTTATTCATCGGGATGGGGATATTCTCCGTGGTCGATGGAAAATCCGGACAGGATAGAGATAGAACTGGACAAAAAGTCCTATAAAGTCGGAGAGACCGCCAAGGCTCTGATAAAAGCTCCTTTCCCCGGAAAGCTGCTCCTTACAATAGAGCGTGAAAAAACGCTTTCATACCGAACCCTGACGATGACCGACAATACCGCGACGATAAATCTGCCCGTCACGGCAGCGCATAGACCGAACGTTTATGTAACCGCCGCTGTTGTGAAGTCTTTGAAGGATTACGACGGGGTGTCTCCGGCAAGAGCGTTCGGAGTCGCTCCTCTGATGGTGGACAATGCGGACAGGAAGCTGAAGGTAAAACTCAGCGCCCCCGATGCGATAAAACCGAAAAAATCTCTTGAAATAGACATAAAGGTGGAAGGAAGCTCCGGGGCGTCGTATGTAACCGTCGCGGCGGTGGACGAAGGCATTCTTCAGCTTGTGGACTTCCGCACGCCCGACCCGTTCGGCTTCTTCTACGGTAAGAAGCGACTTGACGTCGACAACTACGATGTCTTTTCTTTCATACTGCCGGAGGTGAGAGGAAAAGCCGGAATTCCCGCCGGGGATTATCTTGAAAGCATAAGGAAAAAACATCTTTCGCCAGTCGGAGTCAGAAGAGTGGAGCCGGTTTCGCTGTGGTCCGGCGTGGTTAAAACAAACAGTTCAGGTCGCGCTAAGGTCAAGTTCGACATCCCTCAGTTTCAAGGCAGAGTTCGAGTAATGGCGGTTGCGGCAAACAGCGCGAGGTTCGGTTCCGGGAGAACCGACGTGTATGTGAGAGACAAAATTTCTCTTTCCCCCGTGTTTCCGAGATTCCTGTCTTCTGGGGATGAGTTCTCAGTTCCGGTCGCTGTGTACAACGGAACCGGCTCCGACGGTGAAATCACAGTATCGCTGGATGTCTCCGGGCCTGCCGCAATCTCGGGCGAAAAAGTTAAAAAAGTCAAAGTCTCCAAGAACAGCGAGCGTATTATCGCTTTTGAAGCGAAAGCCGGTTCCGGCATAGGAAAAGCCGTTTTTACGGTCAAGGCGCGCGGGCTTGGAGAGAACACGGTCGATGTAACAAACGTCCCTGTAAGGCCGGCTTCTCCCGTTGTGACGACCACCGGAAGCGAGACTGTTAAAAGCGGCAAAACTGTCGCGATAGAGATACAAGGCGGGATGTTGGATGGAACACAGAACGCGAGACTGGTTTTGTCTTCGTTTCCTTCCGTTAAATTTCTTAAGGGATTGAGATATCTTCTGCAATATCCGCATGGATGCGTTGAACAGACGACTTCTAAAGTTTTCCCTCTGCTGTATTTCGACAATCTGGCAAAAATAGCGGAGCCGGAGTTGTTTGCCGAAGGCGGGGCCGCCTATTTCGTCAAAGAAGGAATCAACAAGCTTGTTTCCATGCAAAAGGAGGATGGAAGCTTCTCGTACTGGCCGGGGGGAAACGCAGTGAATGATTGGGCAAGCATATACGCGGCGCATTTTCTTGTGGAAGCGAGGAAAGCCGGATACGGCATTCCGGACGTGGCGTATAAAAAAATGCTAGACCGCCTGAGATCGATTGCCAGAAGCAGATTGGATTTTAACAGCGACATGGAAGAGGTTCAAAACATCGTTTATGCGTGCTATGTGTTGTCGCTTGCCGGGGATCCTCCCAAATCGTCAATAAGCCACATAAAAGACGCTCGTCTGAACACTTTGCAAACATCGTCCCGCTATCAGTTGGCGCTGGCGTTCGCAAAAGCGGGCGACATGAAAACGGCGAAATCTCTTATGCCGACGGAGGTTCAAGCCGCGCGCGTCGAAAGGCAAACCGGCGGGAACTTCAACTCCTCCGTAAGAGAGAACGCGATTATGCTGAACGTGCTAGCGGAGATATTCCCGGAAAGCCCGGGAATACCCATTCTTATCGGAGAATTGTCCAAATCGGCCGACTCCGGAGGATGGCACACGACTCAGGACAACGCTTTTGCTTTCCTCGCCATAGGAAAAGTCCTGCAGCGAGAAAAAAACGCGAAATTCAAAGGCGAAGTCGAGATCGACGGCAAAGTCGTAAAGAAGTTCGACGAGAAGGGCGCCGAGTTGGAATCTCCTTCATACTCCGGCAAGAAAGTAAAAATCAGCATAAAGGGAACCGGAAACTGCTACGTGTACTGGCAGTCATGGGGAGTTCCGTCGAAACCGGTTTTCAAGGAATATGACAAAGGCATTAGAGTGACAAGAGATTATCTTGACATAAATGGCAATCCGATCGCTCGAAACGGTTTCCGGCAAGGAGAGCTTGTGGTGGCACGAATAAAGGTTATGGCCTTAGACAAGAATCTGGACAATGTGGTAATTGACGACATGCTGCCAGCCGGACTTGAGATAGAAAACCCGAGACTCGAATCGAGGGAGAAAATCCCATGGATACAAAAAAAGGAATACAGCCACGACTACATGGATATGCGAGATGACAGGATGCTTATGTACGTTAACCTCCCCGCAAGGGAAGAGTTGGTGTTTCACTACGGATTGCGAGCCGTGACTAAAGGCTCGTTCACTCTGCCGCCAGTGTCAGCGGAATGTATGTACGATCCTAGCTACACAAGCATTCAGTCTTCTGGAAGCATCGCTGTGCTGGAAGCAAAGTAGAATCGCTGTAGGGAGAACAGGAGCCGCGCGGACATGAGACGGGCAATGAGACTATTCGCAAAAGAGCGATACAAGGCCGCGCTATGCGCCGCGGCGGCTCCCGCCTTTGTGTTCTTCGTTCTTTGCGTGGTGTTTCCTATTCCGCGCCAGAAGCTTCAACGGCTGCCTTCAACAGCCGTCTATTCAAAAGACGGGGAATTGATGAAGGCGTTTTTGTCGCAAGACGACTTCTGGAGGATACGGGCGGAGCTTGACGATGTGTCGCCGTTCTTGCGACAAGCCGTTCTGGCGTTCGAGGATAAATGGTTCTATTATCACCCGGGAGTGAATCCGGTGTCGCTTGTCCGCGCGGCTGCCGCGAACGCAAAAAGCCGCGAGGTGGTTCGCGGCGGCTCCACGATAACTATGCAAGTGGCAAGAATGATGGAGCCTAAACGGAGGAATTATCTCTCGAAGCTGATCGAGGTTTTTCGCGCGCTGCAGTTGGAACTTTTCTTCTCTAAGAATGAGATTTTAGAAATGTACTTCAATATGGCTCCTTACGGAGGGAACATCGAAGGGGCGGCCGCGGCGGCGCATTTCTATTTCGGGAAATCACCCGCCTCTTTAAGCAAAAGCGAAGCGATCTCGCTTGTTGCTATCCCCAACTCGCCGACTAAATTGAGGCCTGACAGGGATTTCGAGGCTTTCAAGCGAAGAAAAGAACATGTCGCCTACAGACTGCTTAAAGCCGGGCTTATTGATGAAAACGAGTTCGAGGAGGCGAAGAGCGACGAGAAACCAAGAAGTAGAATGACTCTTCCTTCGACGGCTCCTCATTTTTCTCTTCTCGCAAAAACAAGGCTGCCGTCAGAAGCGAACATCGTCTCCGGCATAGACATGAGAACGCAGGCGCTGTGCGAAAGGACGCTGGCAAGACATCTGTCGCCTTTGCTCCCGCTCGGCATAACAAACGGGGCGGTCGTGGTTATTGAAAACAAGACCCGGATGATACGGGGGATGGTCGGATCGCGGGATTTTGACGACTTGCTGAACCAAGGCCAAGTTAACGGGGCTATCGCCCCTCGCTCGCCCGGATCCGCTCTCAAACCGTTCGTCTACGCGCTCGCGTTGGATGAAGGAATCATATCGCCAAAATTGATGGTGGCCGACGTTCCGGTAAGATACGGCTCTTATTCGCCAGCGAACTTTGATCGCAAATACAGAGGCGGAATTCCGGCAGAAGAGGCTCTGAAACTGTCCCTTAACGTGCCCGCCGTCAATCTAACCTCGCGATTAAAAGGAAAATTCTATTCGTTTCTGAAAAAAGGCGGCATCACAACACTAAACCGCCCTAGCGAGCATTACGGACTTCCAATCGTTCTAGGGGCGTGCGAGGTTTCCCTGCTTGAGCTGACGAACCTTTACAGTTCAATTTCTAATGGAGGAGTCTATCGCAAATACCGGATATCAGACGGCGACCCTGAGTCCGCCCCGGCTCAAATCATGAGCGAGGGAGCGGCGTTTATAATAACCGATATCCTTGCCGATGTTCGCCGTCCCGACCTGCCGAACTGCTGGGAATTTTCTGTAAACATGCCGAAAGTCGCATGGAAAACCGGCACTTCGTACGGACAACGAGACGCTTGGAGCGTCGGGTATAACAAAGATTTCACAGTGGGCGTATGGCTAGGCAACTTTTCAGGAAAAGAAGCTGATATGCTGGTTGGGGCGGAGGTCGCCGCTCCCTTGCTGTTCGATGTTTTCAACGCGCTAAGCGGAGGCGACGAATGGTTTGCAAAACCGGATTCGGTCGGGATTCGAAAAGTGTGCCCCTTAAGCGGAATGCCAGTTTCCGAGAACTGTCCGGACGCGGTCGATGAAATGTATATTTACGGGATTTCGCCCGCGGGAAAATGCGACATGCATCACAAATACTACATCGACGCGAACAGCGGGAAGCGCGTGCCAAAAGAATGCGCGCATGGTCGGAATGTCGAGGAGAAAACGTTCGAGGTGTGGCCGCCCGGCATCGCCACTTGGATGCAAAGAGAAGGGTATCCCATCGCGACAGTGCCGGAGGCCGATGAAAGCTGTTCTTTAAAAACAGGCGGACCTGCTCCCGTTATTCTCTCTCCACAAAGCAAAACCGCGTATATTCTAAACCCCGGCGTTCCTCTCGAATATCAGAAAATTCTTCTCGAAGCGTCGGTGTCGAACACCGTGTCCAAGGTGTTCTGGTTCGTAAACGGAGAGCTAGTGGCATCAGGGTCTCCGCAAGAAAGACGATTCATTACTCCCGTTGCGGGAAAACACAAAATCGTTTGCGAGGACGACTCAGGAGGTTCTTCATCCGTCTCAATAAATGTCGTTTATTAAAATGAAGCTTAGAAAAACCGTTGCCATTGCCACTGTCTTTGCGGCGCTTCCCGCGCTTTGCGCCGCTTTTCTTGTTCTCGTGCCCCCAAGTCTCGTAAACCGAGAAAAAGTAGTCTTCGGCGTTTCAGGCGGAATGACTCTCGCCCAAGTCGCAGAAAAACTCGACCGGGAATCCGCCGTTCGCAGCAGGGCAGCGTTCGCGCTGTTTGCGAAAATTTCGGGAGAAGAAAAAAACATCCTTGCCGGCGACTTTGAAATTTCCCGGACTATGAACGTTCCCGCCGTATTAAAAGCGCTAACCGGCGGCAAAGCCATGAAAAGCTGTTTCACAGTTCCCGAAGGGTTTACTATCGACATGATAGCCGCGCTTATCGAGAAGAAAGGATTCGGGAACGCTGAGAGGTTCTCTATAGCCGCCCGCGATCCCGCTTTCGCGGCCTCTCTTGGCATACTCTCTGATTCTTTTGAAGGGTATCTCTTTCCTGAAACCTACTGCGCGAGCAAGGGTTCAAACGAAAAAGACATCATTGCCCTTATGATAAAAGAATACCGCAAAGTTTTCGACAAAGACGCCGCTGCACGAGCGCAATCCCTAGGCTTGTCCGAGCACAGCGTAGTCATTCTAGCTTCTATCATCGAAAAGGAAACTTCCTCGCCTAAAGATATGAGACTTGTCTCATCCGTTTTCCATAATAGACTGAAATCAGGCATGCCTCTGCAAAGCTGCCCCACCGTCATCTACGCGCTGGGCGACAACTATGACGGGAATTTGACTGCTGAAGATATCCAAACGAACTCGCCATATAATACTTATGCAAGAAGCGGTCTGCCGACGGGACCAATCTGCAACCCCGGAGCCGCAGCGCTTTCCGCGGCTCTTTATCCAGCCGAATCCGAATACCTATATTTCATCTCTGCGGGAAACGGAAGAACAATATTCTCCACTACTTTAGCTGAACACAATCGAGCCGCCGCAGAACACATCGCCGCCCGCGCACGCTAGATAGATTAGCCCGCTTATCTTGCCAAAGCGGGATAAAACAATTGAGATGAAAAACGCCGCTAAAAGGTTTGTCCGCCGCTTGAAAAACACCGCAATTCCGCGCATCGATGCCAAAGAGCAGGAACTGAGCTACAAAAACCAAAGGCCATCTCGCCTAAGCTCAATAGCGACAGGCATTAACCCGGTTTTTCACCAATGCGAGCTAATTCATGTATAATACGAACGTTAAATTTGGCATCTGACCGGGAATTCAGGGAGACGATATGTCAGGCAATCTAAAAATTGACACACGAACACGAATTGTGGATGAAAATGGAGCGATAGTATTCGGAGAAGGCCGGCATCAGATTCTGCTCGCAGTGGACAAACTGGGTTCTCTGGCCGAAGTTGCGCGGCATCTCGGCATGAGTTATCGAGCGGTTTGGGGCAAAATCAACGCCACTGAAGAAAGACTAGGCGTAAAGCTTGTCATCCGAAACAGCGGCCGCTCCAAATCTAATAATACGACGCTCACTCCGGCAGCCCGCTATCTGATTGAGAAATTTGCAAAGCTGGACGCCGCAACGCGCGCTTTTTGCGAAAACGCGGCGGATGATGTTCTGAAATTCCATTTTAATGAAGACGGCCAAGCGTCTGACATTGCCCCCTATTGAGAATCTCTTTTAAGCAGAATTTTTCTTTAGGCTTTGAGAGCGAATGTTCAGAACGGATGAAACGCGGAACTCACAGCGCATTTTTGCATTAAATAAAACTTATGGTTCACGACAAAAGGGGTGGCGCCCCCAAGCGCACCTTGTGGGCGAGAAGCAGTTTGCCGCTATGAAAATCGCCCCGGTTCGTTAGCTCTATCGGCGAATCCGTGTCGAGGTTGAATCAATATAAAACTAGGAAATGGGCGTTATGATTTCTGCTTATGGGCCCGGAGGGGCTCGAACCCCCGACCAATGGATTATGAGTCCACTGCTCTACCGACTGAGCTACAGGCCCTTGCTTCTTGCGAACCGACGGAGATTGATTCGGTTCGGCTTATAATTCTGGCGCTTACTTCGTTTTTTTTCAACCCGCCCGGCATGTTCTTTGTCCGAACCGCCGCGCGGCGCGCGATTTATGATTTTAGTTTTTCCCGCCGCCGTGTCAACTGCCGGGCAGCTTTTTGCGACTGCCGTTCAGCTCCCCGCGCGACATTATTTCACAACCACTTTTATCGGGTTGTCCAAGATGTCGAGATATGTCTTCTCGCCGCCGTAGCCGGGCTTGAAGTCGGGCGCGTTGTACATGTGAGATGTCAGTTTCCAGACGCCTTTCGTTAGGGTTTCCATGTATCTGACGTCGTAGCCTATCGCGCCTATCATTCCACGCTCCGACTCCGGAGGGTCGGGCTTGGAGGCGTCGTCCATGTAAAACAGATACGGTTTCGCTTTGATGCCTTCTTCAAAGAAGAGCCGGTTTATCCAGCCGCCGCGCGCGCCATGGGCGGCTCCTCCTATGAACATCCATTCGTAAGGAGAAAGGTCGAGTTTCTTTTCGGCGGCGGACATCTCTCCGTCTATTTTCGTCGACTCCGGGTTCTTCGTGTTGAGAAATATTTTTCCTTTCGCGTTTTTGTTGTGGTCGGTGTACACGCGGAAGTTGAACTCTTCGAGGAGCGACCCGATGTCGAACGGGACATCCACTTCGGTGGGATATATGAATGAGTCTGCGTAGTAAACGTTGTCAATGACTGAGCCGGGGGTGGGTATCTTCCAGAAGAGAATCATCTTGTTGTTGGTTCTTCGGATAACGCGAACGGGGCCGTCTATCCACGCGAGGATTTCGGAAGTGAAGCTGCTTTCGTTTTTGTTCATTTTCGCTCCGACGACGCGGAGTTTAGCGGTCGCCCGAACTTTCAGCCTGTCCATGTAGTTTGCGCCGTTTCCTCCGCCTTTTTCGGAGAGAGAGAGACGGCAAAACCCTATCGGGGCGTCCTTGCAGAAAGATGTCGAATAATTTCTTGCTGTTATGCGGAGACCGTCGGAGGACATGGAGACGTGGTCCACATCGGAGCGCGGAGGCGCGGCGTCGAATGCGAAGACATAGACCCATGCGGCTCCGCCGTCAACGGGGTCGCGGAGGGCGATTTCGTGCGATCGCGACGCGCCCTGCAGAGGAGAAATCTTAGCGACGCGCGCTCCCGCGTCCCTCGCCATGAATATCAATTCATCGTTGGCGTCGAACGACGGATCGGAGTCTTTGTTTTTTTTTGGACCGAAAGGAAACACAAGTCCGCCGGATGAGTCTCGCTCGTCTATCTGAAAAGGAATCGGGGAGAGAGCGCCGGACGTGTCGGCGGCGAACGCGCCTATCCTGTCTATCGGCATGCCCAACAACGAAGGAAGGTCCGCTCCGCTGATTATCACCGGGTCAGTTATTCGTTTCAGAGTTCTGGGGGAAGCAGGCGCGGAAACCGCCGAACCGGCGATAATTCCAGCCGCCAGAAACAGGGCCGCCGCGCCCCTCGCTTTTTTTGCCGCCGCTTTCATCATCGTTTTATTGTAACGGGTTTCCCGCCGGGTAAAAGGGGGCGGTCAAAATCGCGCCTATGGAAGTCGAAGCCGCGCGTTACGGAAGGCGTCCGCCGCAACTTTCTATTAGGCTGTCGAGCAAGGGCGATTTCCCGGTCATCTGGAATTCGAGGGCGACCGCTATGCGGGTTTCGTCATATTTGTCGGGAGCGACTTTCTTGAGGGCGACGTGTCCGGGGAAGTGCAGGTGGAAATTAAGGGAGCGGAACTCTTCAGGCCTGATGAACGCCCGGTGCATCATGGCAATCTCGGTCTCGATGGAGTTCACAAGAGGCTCAGTTACCGGGCGAGAGCCGGGAGGAACGGAGATGTGTTTGCATTTCGGCAACACGAGTTCCGCGGGCGGGGCGGCCATCTTGACGCCATGGGCGGCAAAATAGTCGCGTTGTTTTTCGAGGCTCTCGCGGGCGCGGGCGGCCCGCCGCTCGTACCACGCGTCGTCCTCCAGCCCCCACACCCGGCAGTTGAACGGCCTGACCGAATATGCGGCGCACCTGCCGTCAAACAAGAACGGGCAGTAGACATCCCGTTGGACGAGCGACAGAAACGCCCAGCGGAACGCGCGCGCCGTTATCTCGGCCTCAAGCGCGGGGTCCGCCAACTCATGCCTGACGTGTCTCCAAACGTTGAGATATTCAACGAAGTAGAAATCGGGAGTGGCGCGGCAGCACACGTCCCCGCAGTCGCCGCAGGTCGCTTCCGGTATCGGCGAGTATAGCTTTTCTAGCCGCGCGAAAACGCGCTCGTTCTTCAACCGACGTGAAAGCTTGTCCGGGTCGTACTCGATAAGCGCGGGAGGCTGCTTTAGAAAATAGTCGGGGCCAAGCTCGCAAAGTCTTCTGGAGATGTCGTCGTCGCGTTCCATAAACTGAATAGCCGGCTCCTATACGGTTGAAGGCCGCATTTATGGAAAATGCGGATTTAGTCTATGGGAATATCATAATGTAAAACGCGGTTCGGCGGAACAGTTACTCGGCGGGCGATTCCGACGGGTCCGATTCCGTTGCGGCGGCCCCTGCGACAGCCGGCCTCAGAAGCGGGAAAAGGATGACGTCCCTTATCGACGCGGAGTCGGTGAGAATCATTACGAGACGGTCGATGCCGATGCCAAGCCCGCCAGTCGGCGGCATCCCGAACTGGAGCGCGCGGACAAAATCGCGGTCGATGGAGTGAGCTTCGGCGTCGCCCGCGTCCCTGAGCGCTTGTTGTTTCTCGAACCTTCGCATCTGTTCCATCGGGTCGGCAAGCTCGGAGAACGCGTTCGCGATCTCGAAGTTGCAGATGAAAAGCTCGAAACGTTCGGTCAGTTCCGGGTCGTCGTCGCGCTGCATGGCGAGCGGAGAAATTTCCGTCGGGTAATCGTAAACGAAAGTGGGTTGAACAAGGCGAGGCTCGACCAGTTCGCCGAAAAGTTTGTCCATGAGCGCGCCGCTGTTCGAATCGGGATCGACGTCGATTCCGCGCCGTTTGCACACGGCGGCGAGTTCGTCGCGGGACATTCCGGGGACGATGTCTTCGCCCGCGAACTCTTTGAACGCCTCCGTCCAGCGAATGCGCTTCCACGGCGTGGCGAGATTGATTTCGGCCCCTTGGTATGTGAGCGTGGTCGAGCCGAGGGCGGCTAGCGCCGCGTCGGATATGACCGCTTCGGTGATTTCCATCATGTCGTTGAAATCAGCGTACGCCTGATAAAGCTCAAGCATGGTGAACTCGGGATTGTGCCGGGTGGAAATGCCCTCGTTGCGGAAGTTCCGGTTTATCTCGAAGACGCGTTCGAAGCCGCCGACGATGAGCCGCTTAAGGTACAGTTCCGGAGCGACGCGCAGATAGAGGTCGATATCGAGCGCGTTGTGATGAGTTTTGAACGGCCGGGCGGACGCTCCGCCGGGCAGAGACTGCATCATGGGCGTCTCCACCTCGATGAAACCGCGCTCCTGCAGAAACTCCCGTATCCGGCGGATTATCTTTATTCGGGTCTCGAACACTTGCTTCACTTCCGGGTTCGAGATGAGATCGACGTATCTCTGCCTGTATCTGATTTCGACGTCGGTCAGGCCGTGCCATTTTTCGGGCAGCGGATGGAGACATTTGGCAAGCAGTTGAATGGTTTCGGCGATAATGGTTATTTCGCCCGTGCGGGTTTTGAAGACCTTGCCGGAAACGCCGACCATGTCGCCGAGGTCGAGCAGTTTGAACATTTCGTAGCCGCTCTCGCCGAGGTTGTCGATTTTTATATAGACTTGGATTCTGCCGTCGCCGTCCCAGAGGTCGGCGAAGGAAGCTTTGCCCATTTTGCGGGCGGTTTTCATGCGGCCCGCCGCGAACACGACCGCGCCGGAGGATTCGAGCGCGTCGAAATCCCGAATTATATCTGCGGAAGTGTGAGTGCGGGGAAATTTTTTGGCGTAACCGCGGCCGCCCAGAGCTTCGACGGCGGCAATGCTTTCAAGTCTCTGCTTGAACTGTTCTTCCTGTTCCATGGATATCACGCGCGGCGGCGCGGAAAACCCGAAACCGCGCCGGGTGTTTCCGACAAGCTGGAGCCGCCGTCCCGGCTTATTTTATTTCTTTATGTCCGCGATAAGGTATCTTACTCGGCCTTTCGGGGTCTCCGCGTAAACGATGTCGCCCTTTTTGGCCTTCATGAGAGCGCGCCCCACCGGGCACGCGTCGGATATCTTGTTCTCCAGCGGGTTCGCTTCCATCGACGACAGGATGGTGAACTCTTCGGCTTCTTTCGTCTTGAGGTTTTTCACCTTGACGCGGGAGCCGATGCCCACTTTGTCCGTCGATATCTCTTTGGCGGAGAGGACCTTGCTCTTTTTGAGTATCGATTCGAGGTGCGCGATGCGGCTTTCGAGCATCTGCTGGTCTCTTTTGATTTCATCGAGTTCGGGGTCTTCGGAAAGGACGTTGCTTTTCTGGGCGTTGGACATACGCTCGCGGATTTCGTCCCTGTGCTCGCCTTTGAGGTGCTCGAGGATTTCGAGCATCTTCTTATGGCCGTCCGGCGTCAGAACTATCAGGTCATCGCTCATTTGAGACATAAAAAAACTCCTCCCGGGCCGCTAAAACCCAGATTTCAGCGTATCAATTGTAGCGGGGGCCGCCGGGGATGTCAACGCGCAGGGCCTCCGCGGCTGCCCGCGCTACTTCCTCCACGGATATTGCGTCCATACAGTTTGGTTTGAAACCGCATACTCTTTTATAGCAAGGCGCGCAATCGACTCTCGAAACCACCTTTGCGCCTCCCGAAAACATGTCTATCTCCGCCGGGCACGTGGGGCCGAACAAGGCCGCCGCCGGGACTCCCACAGCGGACGCTATATGCAGCGCCAGCGTGTCCCCGCATACAATTGCGTCCATCGCGGCGAGCGCCGAGGCGAAAACTCTCAGATCGGGCGTCGGCGGAACCATAGCCGAGTTCCCGACTATTGCGTTCAGCGCGGCTCTCATTTTCTTCTCGTCTCCGGGGCCGCCGAGAATCATGAGAAAAACGCCGGGAACGGCTTTCTTTATAGCGCTGGCAATCTCCGCCCATTTCTCCGGCGAGGGAGTCTTGTTTGCGAACGCGTCTCCAGCCCCTACGACCAGCCCTAAAACGCGCGCTCCCGACGGCGCGCCCGCGCCGCGCGCAAGCTCACGCCCAACTCTTTTCTCATCTTCCGTCAGCGCCATCTGCGGCGGCTCCGGAGACGCCCCTTCCAGCCCGCACATCTCAAGCAACATTTCCGCGTGCGTCCTCTTATTCGTCTTGAATTTCAGTTCATCGGAAAGCCCCAGAGAAAAATAATACTCAGCCTCTGGATTAAAGGGATAAATCGCCCCGAGGGGGGCAATCCCCATGCCGCGTTTTTCCCGCGCCTGCAAGGCGGTCGCCAGAGCGCATTCGGCGGGAGATTTGTCCAGCGATAGGATAATGTCGAACGCGGCGGGAAAAACGCCTGACGCCGCCGCCGAACCGATGGCGGCAAGCTCGTCTATGTTCGGATTGCCTTTCAGCAATGGCCGCGCGGCGGGCGAAGTCAGCCACGTCACGCGGGCCGACGGCCGGGCGCGGCGTAGCGCGGGCAGTATGGAAGTTGTCCTCAGCACGTCGCCCAGCGCGGCTGTCTTGATTATCAGGACGCGCCCCCCTCCCCGTTCCGCTTTCTCAACCGGAGAGTATTCGGGGCATCCGTCGCAGAGCCTAGCAAACGCGCAGGGCTTTTCGCCCCTATAGTGAACGCAGTCTAGATTAATCTTCATATCGCTCTCCGGCATTCATTTTAGCCCGAAACCGCGCGCCGCGCGCGGTCTGCTCAAAAAATCGCCCTTCTCTCTCAGCCGCGCCTCCAAATTTTACATTAAAAATCCTTTCTGCTATCATTCATCCCGAATCCGTCGTTAAGATTCGGGAGCGATTGTTCAGAGCGGATGAAACGCGGAACGCAAGGCGTATTTTGGCAGTGAATAGAACATAGGGTTCTTTAAAAAAGGGTGCCACCCCCAAACTTGTTTGGGGGTGAGAAGCAGTTCGCCGCTATGAAAATCGCCCCGGATTCGTCGGTTTCATCGACGAATCCGGGTTCATCGGAACCGACAGCGGGGAGAAACAGGATGCGCCATTTCACCAAACCCGACGATGAAGACATAAGGTTTTTTCGCGATATCGCGGGCGACAAAAACGTCATCAGCGGCGGCGACGACATTGAGCCTTACTCTCATGACGAGACGGAGGATTACAGGTTCGCGCCGGATGTCGTGGTGAAGCCGTCTGACACCGCGCAAGTCTGCGCTGTGATGAAGCGGTGTTTCGAGCGCGGCATAGCGGTCACCCCGCGAGGCGGCGGCACGGGACTGAGCGGAGGCGCGCTCTGCGTCTTCGGCGGCGTCTGCCTCTCCTTCGAACGCATGAACAAAATTCTAGACATCGACACGAAGAATTTTATGGCTACGGTCCAGCCGGGCGTGGTGGTGGAAACCCTGCACAACGAGGTTGAGGCGCTCGGCCTGTTCTATCCTCCTGACCCGGCGAGCAAGGGAAGCTGCACGCTCGGAGGCAACATAGCCGAGTGCGCGGGCGGCGCGCGCGCGATGAAATACGGCACGACCAAGGACTACGTCCTTGCGGTTGAAGCCGTCCTGCCGGACGGGCGGCCTTTCCGCGCGGGAGCCAAGACTCTCAAGAACGCCACTGGCTACAACTTAGTCCAGTTGCTAATCGGCTCAGAGGGCACTCTGGCGGCGGTGACGGAGGCGACGGTGAAGCTGATACCCGCTCCGCTGGTCAGGCGCACCCTGCTGGCCCCGTTCGACTCGCTGGAGACAGCCGCAGCCGCGCTCAACGAACTATTCCTGAAGCGCGTTTCCCCATGCGCCGTCGAATTCATGGAAAAAGAAGCGATTAAGAGCGCCGAAAGAATGCTAGAACGCTCGTTTCCGTACAGCGACTCCGAGGCGCTGCTGCTTATTGAGTTGGACGGCTCGGACGCGGACGCCGTCAACGCTGATGTCGAGAAAGCCGGCGGAATATTGCTCGAAGAGGGCGCTCTGGACGCGCTAGTCGCTGAAGCGGGCCACAGGCAGAACGAAATGTGGGACATGCGCCGCGCGGTCGGCGAGGCGGTGAAAAAAATCTCCGTCTACAAGGAAGAAGACACCGTCGTCCCCCGCGCCGCTCTCCCCGCCCTCATGCGCTCCATCAAATCCATCGCCGACCGTCACGGCTTCACCGCCATCTGCTACGGCCACGCGGGCGACGGCAACATCCACGCGAACATCATCAAGGGCGACATGGACGAACTGCGCTGGCGGCGCGACCTTCCCGCCCTCATAGCCGACATACACCGCGCCGTCGTCGGCCTCGACGGAACCATCTCCGGCGAACATGGCATCGGCTTCTCTCAAAAAGAATTCATGCCTATCGCCGTTTCGCAAACCGCTCTCGAAATAATGATTTCGGTGAAGAGAGCTTTCGACCCGAAAGGGATTCTCAATCCCGGAAAAATATTCCCCGACGCTCCCGGCGAGGGGACATCTCACTCAGGAGGCGGACAATGAAGGAAATCTGGGCCCCATGGCGCGGGCAGTACATACTCGGCATTAAAGACGAGCGCAAGGCGGCCTCCGCCGACCTCGACCCTTGCGTCCTCTGCTCGAAACACAAGGACAAACCTGAAAACGACCGCGACAACCTCGTCCTGTTCCGGGGCGACCGCTGCTTCATCATGATGAACCTTTACCCGTACAACGCGGGACACCTGATGATTGTCCCCTACATGCACACCGGGGACTTTGAGAAACTTCCTTACGAAACTGTCTGCGAACTGATGTCGCTCACGCAGAAACTTATCGGGGTTTTCAACCGGGCAATGTCTCCGCACGGTTTCAATTACGGGATGAATCTTGGCCGCGTCGCCGGCGCGGGCATCATCGACCACGTCCACGCCCACATCGTCCCCCGCTGGAATGGCGACACTAATTTCATGCCCGTCCTCGCGGACACCAAAGTCATCAGCGAACATATAGAAACCACCTACGACCGACTCCGCGCCGCTATGGCGGAAGAAGGCATGCTGCCTTGAAAAACGGCCTCCGGCGGCCAAAGAGAAACTTTTGAAAAAGTTTCTCTTTGGAATCTCTTCAAAACGTTTCAATGGGCGTCGGGAGTGAATCGCTGACGCGCTTCTCTCCCGACGCCCCATGTAAAATCATTTCTGAAAAAATGGCAATGAACCATCCTATCCGGGCGACCCGACGGGTCGCCCCTACAATTCTTTTCTTGTCAAAATCATTCCTGAGTCCCCCTGAAACTCAGATATTTATCGCGGCGAGCGGGACTTTGGAGTGCGGCGATTCATCGCCGCTTTTCCCAGCGATGTGAACCATCCCGGAGCCGGGAATTAATTCCCGGCTCTTGTCAGCGTT
>JAKQPS010000107.1 GCA_029564595.1 bacterium
TTACAAAAACGAGGGGGAAGAATACGGGCGTTCGCCGGGTTACAACGCTCTCTCCCCGACGATCGAATTAAATGGTGTTGTCGAGATCATCACGCAGGCTGGGGAACTCACGGCGCTCCCGTCTTGGTATGTGCTTGACGACGGCACGTTTGGAAACGGAACGATCGACCGGTCGCCAGGCGGCGTCATCCCGATCGATGTGACTTCCTCCCGGATCACGGGGATGGCGCCGATCGGCCAGATCGGGACGGTGGGTTCGACCATGCCGCTCCTGAAACTCATGGAGATGCTCGTGCAGGAAATCAAAATGCACTTCCTGAACGACAAACTTACGGATCTCAACAACACGACTCGCATGACACTCGGCGAGGCCCAGATCCGAAACGAACTCCGGGCGGATAACACAGGCGCGATTTTCTCGCGGCAGTTGGACGAAAAGTTCACTCCTGTGATTCGGCGCACGATCGCGATTTTGGAGGAAGAGGGCGAACTCGGGGTCGAACCCGGATCGGAGATGTACGCGCAACTCGTGGCTGCGGGGATTGAGCCGCTTGTGATTCCGGAAGAGTTGCTGATATTGCGGGAACAGGGAGTCGAGATCTACCCGATCGAATATATTTCTCCCGCGGCGAGGATTTTGCGCTCAGAAGAAATTCGCGGACTCATGAGTCTTTGGCAGTTCGCGGCGACCTTTTCTGCCGCCGCACCCGAGCTCATGCTTTGGCTCAACAAACGAAAAACTATGCCGCTTGTGAAGGAGCTCTATGGCGCTCCGGATGACTCGATCGTTTCTGAGGAAGAGTTTGAGGTTGCGTACGAGGACTACAAAAAACAGATGGCACAACAGCAGCAAATTCAAGCCGCGGCGCTTGCTGCTGAGATCGCGAAAAACACAGCCGCGGCCAACCAACAAAATGCCCAAGCATCCGCCACAAGAAGCGGACAAAACGGCCTGATTAACGGCGGCGGCGCTGGACCGCAGGAGATGATTCTATGAGCGAAAAAACACCGGAAGAAATAGCAAAAGAGATGGGGGAAAAAGAATCCGCACGCGCGCGGGCGAGGCAGATCATCGAGGAAGCGCGTATCGCGATCAACGCGGCGAAAGAAAACAAGAACGTCGAAATTCTGCTTCGGTACTTGATGCGGGTTTCGGGGTTTCACCAGAAGCCCGTGGTGGTCGGCGCGGATGGTGATGTGAAAGTCAACTCCACCCTTTTCAACTCAGGGCGCGAAGCGCTCTATCACGACATACGGGCCTTGATGTCCGTCGAAACCAAAAACATCATCGAGAGGAGTGAATAAAATGCTCACGAAAATTTTTCCGTTCATGAAAGTGTTTTTCTCATTTGCAGATGGGGATGGTGCGCCTCCGCCCGCAACGCCGCCCGCGACCCCTCCGGCGACGATCACTGCCGAGTCTCTCGGCGCGCTTCAAGGCGACGGCTTTCGAGCAATCCTTCCGAAAGAGTTTGCGGCGAAACCGTACATGAAAGACGTGAACACGTTTGGCGACTTCGTGAAGAAATTCGACGGAGCGCAAACGTTGTTGGGGCAAAGAACTACGCCGGATGATAAAGCAACACCCGAGCAGTGGAAAGAGTTTCATTCGAAGACCACGCCGAAAACCGCAGACGAGTATAAGCTCCCGACCGCAGTGGACGGACTCGATCCAGAGTTTGTGAAAAAAGCAGGGGAAGCAAAATGGATCAAGCCGCTTTTTCACGCAGCCCAGATCAGCCCGTACCAGGCGAATATTCTGTACCCCGAATTTCTGAAGATGATAAAAGCTGCGGAATCGGCGGAGAAAAAATCGTCCGACGAAGCGTTCGCGAAACTTTCGTCCGACGTTTTCAAAGACCAGAAAGACACCATCGTCACGAACGCGAAGAAGTTTATGGCCACGCACATCCCCGCCGAAATGCAGCCGATGCTCGATTCGCTCGACGAGAAACAGCTCACGCTTCTGATCGCGATGACGGATGGCATGGCGAAAAAGTTTACGGGCGAAGATCCGTTCCGCGGGATTGGCGGCGGCGCGCCCGGTGGTGGGGAAAACAAAGATCAACTCGTCGCGCAAATGCAGGCGATCCAGCGCGATCCGTGCTACTCGGACCCGTTCAAAGACCGTCCGAAACACGCCGAACTTCAAGCGAAAATGGAAGTGATTCGCGGGAAGCTGAAAAAACTTCAAGCAGGGAGTTGACATCAGTACGCCTTTGTGGTATTAGTGTCGCGATTAAAAGCATTTAACTTTCCAGAGACATTCGAGTAATCGTCCGGGTTTCCCGGGGACCGACGAAAAAATATCTGGGTCAACCAAAAGAAAGGATGTCAGTCATGAGTTGGGATACAGTGCAAATCACTGAGTTCAACGCCGCTCTTGATGTGCAAGAGCAGCAAATGACGTCCCGCCTTTTGCCGCTTGCGATCAGAAAACCGATCAATGGTGATGATTTTGCTTACGACGGCCTCACGGAAGTCCAGGCATATCACGCAAATGGCAGGAACCCTGATATTCAGCCCCTTGAGGCTTCGTTTACCCGCAGGAAAATGTCCCGGGATCGTGTTGTGGTGACCTTGTTGGTGGATAACAAGGATGTGCGCGGGATGCTCACCGACCCGCAGAGCCAGTTGGCTCAACTCTGTATCGCCGCTGTCGAGCGTGAAACGGATCGAGTGATCTATGATGCGCTTTTCGCGTCTGTCTACACCGGTCGCAATTTTGGGACCACGGTGACGGCAGCGGCGGACGGCGTGGTTACGGTCGACGCAACGGCCGGTTTCACGTACGAAAAGTTGCTTGAGATCCGCGCCAATTTTATCGACGCTGAAGTCGGTAACCAAGGCGTTACGCCGATCGCTATCGGCATCTCGGGTGATGAGCATACGGATCTGATGAGCGAAGTTGAGCTCACCAGCGGGGATTACACCTCGCAGTATGTGATCCAGAAGGGCATCATCACGCAGGCGCTCGGTATGGACCTCATCGCTTTTGGTGCGGGTTCCAGCATCACCGATCCGATTTTGGAGATTGACACCAATCCTTATCGGGTTTCGTTCGCGCTCGCGCAAAAGGGTGTCGCGCTCGGGATTTCACTCGATCGGAAAGTCGAAGTCAAAGACTATCCTACGAAGATCGAAACGAGCATCATCAACGTCATCAAGGAACTCGGTGCGGTTCGTACGCAAGGTGTCCGAGTCCAAAAAATTACGCTTACCCCGTAAGAAAGGAGAAATGTCATGGCTGCTTATAATGATTTTGTGACGCAGAATGCGTCGAGCGTGAAGGCCAATGTTGACGTCTCCGCTCGTTCGGTGGGGGCGCCGGTCAAGAAGGTGTGCTTCTCTTTCGAGAAAGCCGCTACCGATGTCAATGGTTCGATTTGGCGTGTTGCGCGCATTTCCCCGTTCGCGAAGATCTTGAGCTTTAAACTCGCGACGGACGCAATCGCCGGTTTGACCGACCTCGATATCGGGTTCTACAAAGTATCGGATGTGAGTGTCGCCACTGCAATCGACAAGGATTGCATTAAGGACGGCCTCGATCCGCACACCGGGCAGACCGCGTTGGTCGAAATGTATGTCCCCGATCTTGCTAACATCGGGAAAGAAGCGTATCTGATCGCGGGAGTGACCGCGGCGGATGCCAAGAAGTACGGAGCTTTTGACGTCGCACTTACGGGCAATACCGCTGGTACCGCTACTGGTACCATCGCTGGTGTTCTCGAGTACGTCGAATAAACCAAAGGGGGAGAGATTATGGGTTCACCGGTATCGCCCGTTGAAGTCTGTAATCTCTCCCTCGATCTTTTGAGGCATAATCAGCTCATCACGAGCATCGATACCCCCACTACGGAAGAAGAGTCGCTCGGCTCCCGCTGGTATGACGCGACCCGTCGTTCAGTTCTTCGGATGTTCCCTTGGAATTTCGCACGGAAGAGAAGCACGCTTTCCAGAGTGTCTGCGACACCTGAGTTTGGGTATGCGGACGCGTATCAACTCCCCAATGATTTCGTGTCCGTGGTTTTTATTGGGCAGGACCCGACAGACAACATCGAAACAGATTTCATGATCGAGGGGAAACAGCTCCTCATGGATAATAGCGGCGCGTCGTCCCTTGATATTTGCTACATCCGTGACGCGCAGGAAGTCGTCCGCTTTGACCCGATTTTTCTCATGCTCCTTGTCGCCGAACTCGCAGTGGTGTTCGGCAATTCTATCACCGGGCTTAATAAAAGCATCACTGGCATGGAGAAATTGCGGGACAGATGGGAAGCAAAAGCGCGCGCAAAGAACGGGCAAGAGAACCCTCCCCGAAGCCGCTATGTGAGTCCGCTACTTACAAAAAGGAGGGGTGCCCGGAGGTCAGGAGCCACTGACGGCCAGCACCTATTCTCCTAATGTCGATCAATTTCTTCCAGAACGATTTCAAATCAGGCGAGCTCTCCCCCGAAGTCTGGGCGCGTAACGACCGGCCGTTTTATAAGAGCGGTCTTGAGATATGCAAGAACTTTACCCCGCTCCTCACAGGCGGCGCGCGCTTCCGCCCGGGCACGCATTACAGCATCCACACGGACGGCAACGCTGACGCTTTCGGGCTCCCGTTCCGATTCAATATCGACCAGGCGTATAGTCTGGAATTCACAGATTACAAACTCCGTTTCCACAAGAACGGCGGTGTGCTCCTCGAGGATGGGAAAGCGATCAGTGGTATCACGATCGCGACGGATCTTATCACGTGCACAGGGCACGGGTTTTCCACAGGCGACGAGATATATATCTCAGGGATTGTTGGGACGACGGAGCTGAACAACCAGTTCTTTCTCGTGGTCTACGTGGACGAGAACACATTCACGCTAAAAGATATCAACGGAGACGCGGTAGATCTGGACGGAATGACCGCCTGGTCGTCGGCGGGCACGGCCGCGCGGGTGTACGAGATTGCCTCCCCGTATACCGTTGCGGAAGCCAAGCGCATCAAGTATTGCGGCACCGCCGACCTCATGTATCTTTTCCATCCCGATCACGAACCCCGGGTGCTCATCCGTTCAGGCGCGACTTCGTGGGCGATCAATACGTACACGCGGTATTCCGCACAGTGGGAGATAACCGGCATAACTCAGGCGAACCCCGGCGTGGTGACGACAAAAACAGACCACGGGCTTGTGGCGGGGGATAGGGTTTATATTGCGCAGGTCGTGGGGATGACGGAAGTGAATAAGATTGAGTTTTTAGTCGGGACAACCACGGCGAAAACCTTTCAGCTAAAGACTCTCGATGGCGCGGGGGTCAACACCACAAACTATGGCGCGTGGGTAGAGAAAGGTAAAGTCGCCCATGTCCGGGATCTCGGGCTCGCGATCACGGGGGTGTCAAAGGCGGCCGCGGGGGTTGTGACGATTGTGGGGCATGGGTACAGCACATACGACAAAATCTTTATCTCAGGTATCGTCGGGATGACAGAGCTGAACGATCGCTTCTTCTGGGTTGAGAAAATCGACGCCAACACTTTTTATCTGACAGATGAACTCAAGAACCGGATAGACACGTCGGGGTACACTGCGTGGTCGTCCGGGGGTACGTCGCAGTACATCCACGGCCTCTTTACGAAGATCGGAGACTTCCCCACCGCCGGGGGCTTT
>JAKQPS010000076.1 GCA_029564595.1 bacterium
CACGGCGACGGGAACAGTGAGCGCGGTTGACGTTATTGCGTCCGGTGCGATCACGGCAGACACAGTTGGAGCAAACGGAATAGATATAACTGGAACGGCGACAGCGACGTTCTTTGTGGGTGACGGGTCACAACTGACGAACGTGCCGCTTAGCGCGCATAACCATGATGCGGATTACGTGAATCTTACCGGCGATACGATGACGGGCGCTCTCACCGTCAACAATGACATATTCGCTACCGGAACAGTAATGGCGGCAACGCTGCAATCGGGCGACACAATCACCGGAGGAAGCATAGAAGTAACTGGAACAGCGACCGCCGCGCAATTCTTCACATCCGGGGCGCTGACGGCGGACACCATACTTGCCACAAGCGGACTTGAAGTGACAGGCAACGCGACCGCCGGGTTCTTCATCGGGGACGGCTCGCAACTGACGAACGTGCCGCTTAGCGCGCACAACCATGACACAGATTACGTGAACCTGACCGGGGACACGATGACAGGCGCGCTGAGCGTGACGCAAAGTGGGGCGACGGCGTCGATATCTGTGACGCAGACGGGGGCGGCGGACCCGGCGGCGGTATTCTATGTGACTGATCCGGCGAACCCGTCGGCGGCGATGGTTGTGGACAGCATGGGAGCTGGGAATCTGACCGAGTTACATTACAACGGATCGCCGATGTTCGCGGTAGACATTTACGGGAACGTGTTTGCAAGCGGGGCGGTGTACATGTCGGACAGCAATCTGGTGTCGAGATACGGCGACACGATGACGGGCGCGTTGAGCGTGGCGCAGGGAGGAGCGACGGCGTCGATATCGGTGGAGCAGGCGGGGCCGTCGGACAGCGCGGCGGTTTTCTATACGACAGAGGCCGCAAACACGATGCCGGTGGTGTCGATATGGAATGAAGGAACTAACGGAGCTTTGGATATTCAAATAATAAACGCCGGCGCGGATGGAAACGTGATAAACGTTTCAAACAGCGGTTCAGGCGCGATATTGTCAGGCAACGCGGCAGGCGGCGGAAGGCTTCTTGAACTTGGGGCTGTGGGAGTGAACAAGCTTTTAGTGGACAACGCCGGAACAACATGGGCCAGCGGGACAGTGGTCTTTTCGAACGGCTACATGAATTTCGGATCGGCCTATGGTTTCACCGGCTACGGATTCCGAGACAACGCGGGGATTCTTGAATACAAGAACGACCTCGGCGCGTGGGCTCCGGTGGGCGGCGGCGGAAGCTATGTGCCGCTTGCCGGAGGGGCGATGACAGGCGGGCTGACGATATCAAGCGCAAGCGCCACCGGGTCGCTATATGTTGACAATACAAACAACGCCAGTTCCGCGCGATTCATGAACGCTTTCGCGACAGCTACGGTGTATGCTGAGAATTCAAACGCAGGCCCGGCCGTATATGGACGAAACACAGGAGCAGGCGTCGGCGGATATTTCGACACGAACGGGTCTAACTTCGCTGTTTACGGTCTGAACACGGGAACCGGAACCGCCGGATATTTTGAGATATTCAACGGAGCGAACGCGGCCCCGGTTTTGAAGGCGGAGACGGACGGAGTGGGCAGCCTGCTTGAGTTGCATAATTCCGGCTCTCCAGTCTATACAGTTGGCGCCAGCGGAAACATAGCGGCAAGCGGCACGGTAAAAGTAGGCAATGACACGGGAATAGACGGCTATGACATTAATTTCTACGGCGCAATGGGCGGCGGCAACACGGGCGCGCGGATGTACTGGGATGCCGACAAGAGCGCCTTGCGCGCGGGCCGCGCGGACGCCGCGCAATGGGACGACCCGACTGTCGGCGAGTATTCTTTTGCGGCAGGCTTCAACGCTATAGCAAGCAACAACAGCTCCGCCGCGCTGGGAGCCAACACGGTCTCCACCGGAATCACATCGACGGCGATGGGAAACAACACAGTGGCAAGCGGCATGGCCGCCACCTCTATGGGAGCCGAGACTGTGTCGAGCGGCGTCGCCGCAACAGCTCTGGGCTACAGCTCGACAGCCGGCGGATACGCTTCACTGGCAGCAGGAGAATGGGTGACTGCAGGACCGAACGCGAACACGTTCGCCATAGGCAAAGGCGTGGACAACGTCAACCGCCTTGTGAACAACACCACCAACTCTCTCGGCGTCGGTTTCAACAGCGACGTTCCCACATTCTTCGTCGGCCCGGCGAGCGGAATCGGCACATACGGCAAAGTGGGTGTCGGGACAACCGCACCAGCATATGCTTTGGATGTAAATGGAACAGTAGCCGCCACAAGCGCCATCTTCGTTGCGAACGGGCACATCAACTTCGGCGCGACCCTCGGAGACGGCGGCTACGGGTTCCGGGACAACGCGGGAACGATTGAATACAAGAACGATCTCGGCGTATGGGCTTCGTTTGCTCCGGGCGGCGGAGACTACGTTTCAACGTCAGGCGACACGATAAGCGGCGGCCTTGTGCTGGACTTTGACCCCGCGACAACAACTCTCCATGTGAAGGCCGGAAGCGTAGGCGGCGGCAGCGCGGCTTACTTCGAACATCTCGGAGTTCCGGATTCGGCCACCGCCACCGTTTACATTAAAACAGACAATATCAATGTCGGCAGCAACGCGCTCCGCGTAGAAAACGCCGTAGGCGACACCATCCACGCCGAGACCTCAGGAAACGGGAGCGTAGGATATTTCAAGACGCTAAACGGGGCGAATATTAATGCCACCGTGTTCGCTCAGACTAACGGGCAGGGGCAAGGCTTCTACGCAAACCACTCTGGAAGCGGGCTTCTTTACGGCGGCAACCAGACAGGCACGGGCGACCTGATGGAACTTAAGGCCAGCAACGCCACAAAGTTCACCGTTGACAGAGACGGCGTGGCATACGCTGCGGCAACTATAGCATCGGGCGCGAACGCGCCGGGACAATACGCTTTTCACTCTGCCGGGAACAATGTTATAGGTTTCAAATACGAAAATTTCGGACTTGACGGGCAAGGCGCTTCTTTCGTGTCCAGCAGCGGTGGGAACAACTTCCCGGTGGTTGAGATATCTAATCAGGGTTCCGGCAGTTCGTTGCAAGTGACCTCCATCGGCGCAAGCGTCGCAACCTCGGCGGTTTACATATCATCAGACAACACGGACATAATGAGCAACGCGCTGCTCGCCGAGCACAGCGGCTCCGGAACCGCAATCCAAGGCTACAACACCGGAACCGGGATTGCCGGGCACTTCAAGATTGACGACAACGCGAATCCGAGTTCCTCGATTCTTGCGGAGACAATCGGCACAGCAGGTCGCGCGATAACAGGAACTCACACGGGAACATCCGGATACTCCGCGTTTTTCAACATTTCAAACGTCGCGAACACAGGCGACGTCGTTCGGGCTGAGACAAACGGCATGGGCGGCCTTTTCACCGGCAACCACACAGGAGCCGCCGGGCATCTGATTAAACTCGACTATGCGGCCTCTCCAATGTTCGTTGTGGACAGGAGCGGAAATGTTTACGCGTCGGGCACAGTAAGGTCTGAATCAGCGTCCGCCTTCGCGGCGCCGGTCAACGGCTATTACGGTTTCGGCCCGGTGGTCGGCCCTGCCGGATACGGATTTAGAGACAATGCAGGAACTCTCGAATACAAAAACGACCTCGGAGCGTGGACGCCATTCACAGCGGGCGGAAACTATGTGTCCAAATCCGGCGACACGATAACCGGCGGGCTTGATATCACTTTCAACACCGCGACCGACGCCTTGAAGATAACAAACGGCGACATAGCCGGCTTTGCGCTGAACGCGCAGGGAGCCGTTAAAGTCGGCGACAACACCGGCTTCGACGGCTACGATGTGAATTTTTACGGAACAGTTGGAGGTTTTACAGGCTCAAGGATTTACTGGGACGCCTCCAAAGCCGCCTTCCGAACGGGCAGAGACTCTACGGGCGCGTACTGGGATGACGCGAATGTCGGAAACTATTCTTTCTCGGCAGGCTTGGACTCACAAGCAAGCGGAGCTTCATCGGCAGCCTTGGGACAATATGCAGTGTCAAGCGGCTCTTCTGCCGCTTCAATCGGGTATAACACGGAGGCAAGCGGCGACTATTCTATCGCATCAGGATTTTTTACCAGCGCAAGTGGGCTTTATTCGACAGCAATGGGAGCTAACACCAGCGCAAGCGGGGACGGGTCTTTTGCAGCCGGGAAATGGCTGACAGCGGGACCGAACGCCAATACAATAGCCATCGGCAGCGGCGTCGACGAACCCAACAGAATGACTAACAATGTCGCCAATTCCCTCGGAATCGGCTTCAACAGCAATATCCCCACGCTGTTCGTCGGCCCCGGCAGCGGCGTCGGCTCTTATGGCAATGTGGGAATCAGGACGACAACGCCCGCAGTTTCCGCAGCGCTTGAGATCGGGGGAGTGGATGGCGCGCTCCTGCTTCCGCGTTTGGACAATATAGATCAGGGAGGCCTTACGGCCGTTAACGGGATGATGATTTACAACTTTACGGATAATAAATTCAGGGGATACCAGAACGGCGCGTGGATTAATTTAGCGGGCGGCGATTTCATGGCGGACGGAAGCGTGCCGATGACCGGCTCCTTGACGGTCGGATCCGATTCTGGTTTCAACGGTTACGACATAAACTTCTATGGCGCGATGGGAACGGCAGGGTCGCGGATGTTCTGGGACGCGAGCAAGAGCGCGTTCAGGGCCGGCTACGACTCGATGGGAACCAACTGGATAGACGCCAACATAGGAATCGATTCTTTCGCGTCCGGGTTGAACTCGAAGGCGTCAGGATTAGCGTCCACCGCGATGGGCGGAGGGACTACCGCCGGAGGGATGTATTCATTCGCCATCGGCGACGGAACCACCGCAGGCGGGGATATGTCTGTGGCAATGGGCGGATACACCACCGCCTCAGGCACATCGTCGTTCGCCATGGGAGACAGCGCGACGGCGGGAGGAGTCACTTCAGTGGCATTAGGAAGAGAAACCACCGCGAGCGGGGATTACTCGATGGCTCTCGGCCAATGGCTGACCGCAGGGCCGGCCGCTAACACGATAACGCTAGGCAAAGGCGTAGGCAACGCGACTCGACTTAACAACAACATCGCCGGTTCGATGATGGTCGGATTTGAAAGCGACGTTCCCACTCTGTTCGTCGGCCCGGCGAGCGGAATCGGAACTATTGGAAATGTGGGCATAGGCACTGCTTTCCCGGCGGTCATGCTCGACGTGCGCGGCGCGTTCAACGTCGGCAGCGATGTCGGCGCGGATGGATACGACGTCAATATGCACGGAGATTCAGTTGGATCGAAACTTTTCTGGGACACCTCGAAAATGGCCATCCGCGCAGGCAGAGACGCCGCCGGAACAAACTGGAACGATATAAACGTAGGGCAATACTCAGCGGCGTTCGGCTATAACACAATGGCCGCCGGGGCAGGCTCCTTCGTAACAGGCAACCTATCCTCCGCTTCTGACACATATTCAGTGGCGATGGGAGACACCGCTCAATCGACAGGGATAACTTCCGTGGCCATAGGAAATATCGCATCCGCTGCAAACGATTTCGCGGTCTCAATCGGAGACAACACGACGGCAAACGGCATGTCTTCCACGGCTTTGGGTTATTTCACGACGGCAAACGGTTCTTACTCAACATCTATGGGCAAATGGGCGACAGCGCAAGCGGGCTCTTCCATTGCCATAGGCGCCGGTGTAAATGACTTTAACCGCATGTCGAACAACGTGGCAAACTCTCTCGGCATCGGGTTCAACAGCACTATTCCCACGCTCTTCGTCGGTCCCGGCGCAGGCGCGGGCACATACGGCAACGTGGGCATCCGCACGACGACTCCGGAAATGTCCGCCGCGCTTGAAATCGCGGGCACGGACGGCGCGCTCCTGCTCCCGCGCTTGACCACCTTCGAGCAGGATGCCCTTACGGGCGTCAACGGCATGTTGATATACAACGCCTCCACGAATAAGTTCAGGGGATACAGGAGCGGCGCATGGGCGGATTTCGGTGGCGGCGATTTCATGGCCAACGGCAGCGTGCCGATGACAGGCTCGCTGACAATCGGCGACAACACCGGCTTCGACGGCTACGATGTGAACTTCTACGGCGTTTACAACGGCTTTGCGAACTCCCGAATGTTCTGGGACGCAGACAAGAGCGCCTTCCGCGCAGGCCGAGACTCAACGGCCGCAAACTGGAACGACGGAAACGTGGGCGCATATTCTTTTGCGGCCAATCTTGACACTAAAGCAAGCGGCATGTATTCCGCGGCGTTCGGAAACCAGACTGCCGCGACGAACTTGGCGTCGGTGGCTTCAGGCATGTTCACATACGCATACGGCTCGTATGCGAACGCGACAGGCTATAACACCGAGGCCAGCGGGGACTACTCGTACACCATGGGCAATTCAACTACCGCTAGCGGAGCGTACTCTCTTGCGGCAGGACATTGGGTGACGGCGGGAATAGCAGACAACACCGTGGCAATCGGGAAGGGCGTAGACGATGTCAATCGCATGACGAATAACACGGCCAACTCGTTTGCCGTCGGCTTCAACAGCAATATACCCACGCTCTTCGTCGGCCCCGCAAGCGGAATCGGAACTTATGGCAAAGTCGGCATAGGCACTGTAACGCCCGCCACGATGCTTGACCTTCGCGGAGAATTCAACGTCGGCAGCGACACTGGCGCGGACGGTTATGACGTGAGTTTCTTCGGCACGTACGGAGGCAACACGGGCGTCCGCATGTTCTGGGACGCCTCCAAGGGGGCTTTCCGCGCGGGTCGCGACTCGGACGGCACTTTCTGGAGCGACGCCAACACTGGCATTCATTCGTTCGCCGCTGGATATAATTCCAAGGCGATAGGCGATTATTCGATTGCTATGGGCTATGAGGCGACAGCCACCGGCGCGCGCTCGGTTGCTCTTGGTTGGCAAACATCAGCGGGAACTTACGCGACCGCGCTTGGTTACAGCACCACCGCCAGCAACACTGCGGCAACAGCGATGGGAAGCACGAATACCGCCAGCGGCATATACTCGACCGCCATGGGCTATGGCACGACGTCGGACGGCAACTCTTCAACAGCGATGGGAAGGGAAACGGTCGCATCCAACTCGTACGCCACCTCGTTGGGATACCAGACGACAGCCAGCGGCACAGCCTCTCTTGCCGCCGGGCAATGGGTGACTGCAGGTCCCGGAGGCAACACAATCGCAATCGGAAAAGGCGTGGACGATCTCAACCGCATGATTGTAAGCGCCGCCAACTCATTTGGCGTCGGCATCAACAGCACCGTTCCCACGCTCTTTGTGGGAGCTGCAAGTGGCATCGGCACATACGGCAAGGTGGGCATAGGCACTAGCTCTCCCGCCACAATGCTTGATTTGCGCGGAACGTTCAACGTCGGCGCGGATACGGGCGCGGACGGCTATGACGTGAACTTCTACGGCTCGAACGGCAATACAGGGTCCAGAATGTTCTGGGACTCCTCTAAGATGGCCTTCCGCACAGGCCGCGACGACGACGGCGCTCACTGGAACGACGCCAATGTGGGTTTATACTCTTTCGCGTCAGGGTTCAACACCATAGCAAGCGCCGATTACTCTACGGCTATGGGCATCGGAACGACGGCGAGCGGCATGTATTCAACAGCTCTGGGCGGTAATAGCACGGCATCCGCAAACTACTCGACAGCGATGGGAATGAACACGCTCGCGAGCGGCGAAGCGTCAATCTCCATCGGCGGCAACACGACAGCGAGCGGCTTATACTCTCTCGCCGCCGGGCAATGGGTCACCGCCGGTCCCAACTCCAACACTATCGCTATCGGCAAAGGCGTTAGCGACATCGTCCGTTTGGTAAATAACAACGTCAATTCTCTCGTAATGGGATTCAATAGCGATATTCCGACGCTCTCCATCGGCCCCGCCGGCGGTTCCGGCAAGATAGGCCAAGTCGGCGTCGGCACGACCGCCCCCGGCGCTTTCCTCGGCGTCGATAATCCTGACGCGACTGACCCCGGAATCGTCATCAGGGGAGACACCGAGGGCGCGGGGCATCTTCTCGTTCTCCAAAAAGCTGGTGTCGATAAGTTCATCGTCAACAACAACGGCGTGGTCACTTTGAAAGGCTGCCCGGCGGACATGAAGAGCGCGGGCGCTTACTGCATCGAGATAGATGAGCGCGCAGGCCAGCCTTACGCTGCAGCCGCAAATGCCTGCCAGAGCGCGGGAAGAATGATGTGCAGGCCTTCCCAGTGGATTGCCGCCTGCAACAACGTCGCCGGACTTAACACATTGACCGACAACGGCGAATGGGTGGATTCCGTGTTCTATAACAACGGAACCGCGCAGCTTCAGAGCATATTCGTAGGCAACGCTGGTTGCGGAAACATCGGCAACGACAACTTGGTCAACAACCGCACCTTCAGATGTTGCCTGTGACGCGCGAAAAAGACAAATAGCGTCAACGCAATGTCGCATCTGGCTTGCTGATTAACCCGAATCCTAATGATGGATTCGGGTTTATTTGCATTGATCCCCGGTCGCGGGCAGAACCGAATCGGATTATCCCGAATATTTCGCGAGAACAAATTAGGAAAATCAAATAAGATGCGATCTACGTCGTTGAACCCGAAAACAATAGGAAAGTCTTTTTCCAATCGCAGAAGGCGAAAACCTTATAGGTTTTTTCGAGTTCAATGCAACGCCGAATGCGAAAGGACCTTGCTTTTTTCCATCAGTTTTCTTTTCATTTTGCCAGACACTGTAAAGAAGGAGTTTATTGCCCGCGCGCGGCAATGGGCGTATATTAATAGGGTTTTGATTCAGATGTCGGAGTGAAAACAGATGCGGAAAGCATGCGGAAAAATCGACCGGGCGCTGACGGTGTTTGAGACGGCGTTTCTGGCGACCGCATTGTTTGCTATGGCTGGCGTGTTGTTCGCGCAGGTGGCAGGCAGCGCGCTGGGGCGCTCTCCAGCGTGGGCGGGAGAGTTGGCGATGTATCTGATGACATGGACGATGTGCGTCGGCGCCGGAGCCGCCGCAAGAAGCGGCAGGCACATCGCGATAACCGTGGTGGCGGACAAGCTGAAGGGCAGGGCGGGCACAGTCGCGGGCGCGGCGGTTAGGCTGTTGTGCGTGGCGTTCTGCGCCGGGCTGTGCGCGGTCGGCGCCGACTTCGCCATGATGTCTCGCGAACTCGGGCAGAAATCGGTCGCTCTCGGCGCTCCCATGTGGATTGTCTATATGGCTCTGCCGGTGTCCGCCGCGATGATGGCTTTCAGGTTCGCTATGCCCGCGTCGGCGGTGGGAGCCGCCCCCCTCAAGGGAACTTTGGAGGACGCGTCGTGATTGTGGCCGTCGCCTCAGTTCTTTTCGTCGTCCTCATTCTGGCGGGCGTTCCTCTGTTCGTCTCCATCGGCTCGGTGACCGCCCTTTGCCTCGTGTTCGGCGATTACGGGCTTGCGATGGCGGCCCAGCAGATATTCTCGATCTCCGACCGCACCGCCCTGCTGGCTGTCCCTCTTTTCATCCTGACATCCACCATGATGGCGAAAGGAGAGGGCGCGCGCAGGCTTGTAGATTTCATCCACGCGCTCGTCGGCTGGCTTCCCGGCGGCACGACCCTGACGGCGGTCGCCGCCTGCCTCATCTTCGCCGCCCTCGCCGGGCTTTCCCCGGCGGCCATCATCGCCGTCGGCTCCATGATGTATCCGGCTCTCGTGACCGCCGGTTACGGCGAGCGCTTCTCTCTCGGCCTTCTCACCTCGGCAGGCTCTCTCGGCATACTTGTGCCGCCGAGCATCGTCGTGGTTGTGTTCGGCGTCGTCGGCGAGGTCAACATCGAAGCGCTGTTCATCGCCGGCGCGCTCCCCATCGCCCTCATCGCCTCCCTGTTCATCGCTTACTCTTTCTGGGTCGGCGTCAAGAAAGGCGTCTGGCGCGACAGGTTCGACGCTTCCGCCATCGTCAAAAAATTCGTCGCCGGCTTCTGGGCCATCATGCTCCCGGTAATCGTCGGCGGCGGGATATACACCGGGCTTGTCACCGTCACGCAGGCCGCCGCCATCGGCGCAGTCTACGCCTTCGTCATGGAGATTCTCTTCTACAGGTCTCTGAAAATAAAAGACATCCCCGCGCTCTCCCGACAGGCGGGCGTTATGATCGGCGCGCTCCTAATCATCATCGCCGTCACCTTCGGGTTCAACTGGATACTCACAGTGGAAGGCGCGCCCGACGCCCTCACCTCTTGGATAGTCGAGAACTTCCATTCCCGCGCAGCCTTTTTGCTCGCCGTCAACATCCTCCTCCTGTTCCTCGGCTGCGTCATGGACATACTGTCCGCCGTCTTCATCACCGCCCCTCTGCTCCTGCCCGCCGCGGTCGCGATGGGCATCGACCCCGTTCACTTCGGCGTTATCTTCATCGTCAATTTCGAGATAGGCTACCTCACCCCCCCGGTGGGGATTAACCTCTTTACATCCGGCGCAGCGTTCAGGAAACCAGTGTCCGAAGTGGCGCGCGCCTCCTTCCCGTTCCTCGTCATCATGCTGTTCGCTCTGGCCCTTATAACCTATTGGCCTCCGCTCTCACTTTGGCTCGTCCGCCTCTCCGGCAATATGTGAGCGGAGAAAACTGGCTCGAAGAAATAATTTTGATATTCAGACTACGGAATTACGGTATTGTTCATATAATGTATAAATCACGCGGCGCGTGGCGGCGGACGCCGAAATTACCCGCATCCGTTCAAAATATCCGCCCGATAGGTTAGAATTCACTCCGAATCCGCCGGCTCTGCGGGCGGTTCAGGGCAAAAACACCGCCGCCCGGCGGCGGAAATATTAAAGGAGCGTCACAGCAATGGAAGAAAAAGTAAAAGAAATACTCTCCAAGATACGCCCTCAGCTTCAGGCCGACGGCGGGGACATCGAATTCGTCTCCATGCAGGACAGCGAAGTGAAAGTGAGGCTCAAGGGAGCTTGCCACGGCTGTCCCGGCGCTCAGATGACCCTCAAGATGGGCGTCGAGCGCGCGCTCAAACAACACGTCGACGAAAGCATCACCGTAGTTTCCGTGTGAGCGCGGCGAGCAGGAATAAATTCAAATTCACAATCAGGGAAAATGATTTTTGTATGAGTTTGCGGGGAAACCGTTTTTTGCAAAAAATGGTTTCCCCGCGCCCCTTCCCAAAAAACTCTTAGCCGCCGATTTTTATTGAACTTCGTTCAATACGAAATCGGCCTTGATAATTTTGAGCTGAATTTTTCAATAAGCCGAATCCCGCCGTTATACGACGTATTATTTGATTTTGCCCGTTGTGACGGGTGCCACCCACAACCCCGTTGTGGGTGTGAGATGGGTAAATCCAATTAAGAACTGGTATAGTATTCGGAAGCGAATGTTCAGAGCGGATGAAACGGGGAACACAAGGCGCATATTTGAAGTAGGGGCGGGGTTGCCCCGCCCCAAATTGTCGCCGTTATCCCGGATTCTTCACGAGAAAAATCCGAGAAATCGAATAAAGGGCGATCTACGTTGTTGAATCATCGACTCGAACTGCCGTCACATACGAGAAACAGTATGCCCTCTCGTTCTCGCTCGATTCGCCTCGTATCTCATCCCTTTCTTCGATTTCAGCTCGCATTGGTAAAAAATGCGGGTTATTGGGCGCGGAAACCGCGCCCCTACTGAACAAAAAAACACGGCGGCAACGAAGCAGGTCGCCGCTATGAAAATCGCCCCGGTTAGCCGTTTCTATCGGCGAATCCGGGATAAAAAAATCCGGGCTGAAAACAAATCCGAAGTTTGATAAAATCCTGTTCAGTTCAGATATTCGCGGAGCATTCCGGCGGAATTGGTGGCGCGCAGTTTGGTCAGCGCGTGTTCCTCTATCTGCCGGATGCGTTCGGGGGAAAGGCTGAACACCCTGCCGACTTCGCGCAACGACATCGTTTCGCCGCCGCCGATGCCGAACCTCATCTCAAGCACGCGGCGCTCCTTTTCCGAAAGATTGCCGAGCGCGCGTTTAAGGTCGTCCCGCATCCTGTTGGCGATGCTTATCTCGACCGGGCTTGAAGCGTCGCGGTCTTCGATCACGTCCAGATAGTTGCCGCCCGAATCTTCCGATTCCGAAATCGGCGCGTCCAGAGACGCCGTGCCGGGTATAAGCGAGAGAAGCTGTTTGACCATCGTTTTGTCTATTTCGGCGCGCGCGGAGATTTCTTCAAGGGTAGGCTCGCGGCCAAGCTCTTTTTCCAGCCCGTTCGTCGCCCCCATCAGATTTTTCAGATGCGAAGCGTAGTTCGAAGGCTTCCTTATGGTGTCTCCGTGTTTAAGCAGGGAATCGTCGATAGCCTGCCGTATCCACCAAGTGGCATACGTGCTGAACCTGAATCCGCGCTCAGGCTCGAATTTCTCGGCGGCGGTTATCAGTCCGAGTATTCCCTCCTGCACCAAATCCTCGAACTCAAGTCCCTGACCCAGCCTTTTGCGGGCTATGCTAATAACCAGCGGCAGGTTCTTCTCGATAAACCTGTTCCTGTCGTCGAGGTCGTTCTTTGTGAAACCCTGAGAATAAATATCCTCTATTTTATTAGCGTTTTTTCTTCTTTCGGGCGCTTGTCCCGTTCTCATCGCCTTCCCCTCCCTTCGTTGCGACTTCCCTTTTTCGGCATTCCGGCGCAAATATACATGTTCACATTGTTTAGAACATTACATAAGACGCGAAAGTTCCAGAAAAAGTTAAAATGTCCTGACGAGCCTGAGAATAGCCCGCGCCGCGCGCGCGTCACTGCGGGGAGAGAAAGAGGTTTCTTTTTGTTATTCGGAAGACGCCCCGGTGGTTGAGCGCCCAGAGGTATTCGCGGTCGGAGATGAGCCGCTTGGGGACCATCAGAGATCGGTATATGTGAATGTTGACGTCTTTCCTTTTCAGGGTGTTGATGTCCAGAACGTTGATGCCGCGCGCGGTTCCGACGTACAGATGGCTGTCGTCTGCGGCGATTGTGACGATGTCCGAGCTGTCCAGCCCCTTCGACGCGTCGATGAGCGACCACTTGCCGTTTTTATAAATGACGAGGCCGGGGGTTACGGCGACGAACTTGTAGAAGATGGTTCCGTTTTCTATGTCCCGGATAAGTTTCTCGCGGTCTTCGTTCTTATAGTTGTGCCAGCGTTTGGTTTTTTTGATATAGACGGAGAAGGAATTTCTTGTCAATTTCGTTTCGTCGCCGAGGATGCCGTTCTGGTTTCCGGAAGTGGCGAAGGCGAGGCCGCCGGGGATGCGGATGATGTCGTTGACGAGCGAGCCGCCGCCGTGTTCGTCGGGTTGGAAAAAGGTGTATTCTTCAGTGACGCGGTTTATCCTGAGAATGCCGGAGGGCACGCCCAGCCACAGATGTTTGCCGTCTGTCACCATAGCGGCGGCGGGTTTGGACGGCAGCAGCTTGACCCACTCGCCCGTTCTCCTGTCGATGATGTTTACGCCTTGCCATTCGGGGCCGCCCTGAGATGCGATGTAAATGCGCTCCGGGGTGAAGATGACCGGTCCGCCGGGGCCGAGATGCTCTTTGACTGTCCAATGGTCGTGCGAGAACCATGAGCCGTCCGCCTCGTTCAGCCTGCACAAGGCCCCCGTGTTCGCGACTCTCGCCCACACATGGGGAGCCTCGAAGAATATGCCGGACGTGCCTGTTCCCGGACATTGATTTCCTTTATATGGAAAGAAGTCCCATTTGCCGGAATGTCTGTCGAATCTTCTTATGCCGCCAGAGCGCCCGACCCAGAGGTGTTCGCCGGCGGCGACCGCCGCGGTGGTGGGGGGGCTGGAGTCGATTTTCGCGCGCGCGGCGTCGGGATTGGCGGCGGTGTCGAACTGAATCACTCCCGTGGGCAGCCCGCTCGGTTTGGCCGCCTTCGGCGCGGACGAAATAGGGCTTGCCGCGATCGCCAGCGCCGCCGCCAGCGCAAACGCCGCCGCTTTTGCAGCCGTCCCTTTCTCTTTTATCCTTATCCGTTTCATCAATGCCGTTTTCCGCGCCGGGCGCTCGCCCGTCAGCTTATCAGCTCGTAGTTGTCTTTTAAAATCAGCTTTGCTCTGTTGTACCCGCTGTTGACCAGTTTCCTCATGTAGTGCGGGAATATGTTGAAGTGGTCCATCCAGAAAATTTCGGAAGACGATGGGAAGTACAGATACTGAAGGTCGAGGTCGATTTGCAGGATTTCGCACACCTTGTCTTTGAGGAATCCGGTGAGCGCCTTCTTGGCTTTTCTGCGGTCGCCCGTCCTCATGTCTTTCAGAATCACGTCCAGTTCCTTCTGAAAGTCCGGCGACGAGAAATAGTCGAACACCTGCCGCCTTATCGTGTGCGCTTGCCACGAGGACCGGATTTTCTGCGCGACCATGATATAGACCGATTGCAGGAAGATGCTGAAGAAGCCCGACCGCGTCAGCGATCCCCACCGCTCGTCGTACTGATATGGCTCCAGCGTGTGGGAGATGATAATGAGGTCGGCGCCATTCTCGCGGGGCACGCCCGTGCTGAGCGTCTTCTTCACCTCGCCGTCTATGAAAAAGAGCTTTTCGCCCTCGACGGTTAGGAGTTTTGGGCGGTATATGCCGGGCAGGGAGCAGGACGCCGCGCAGGCCGCCGAGATCGGCACGCTGTCTATCCAGCGGTCTTCCCACGGGTCGGTGGTGAACGGCGAGCGCTTCGGCCCGAATATCGCCTTCCTCGGCCTGTCCAGTTCGGTTGCTATCACGTAAAAATCTATCCCGCGTTCCCTCTTCAACTGGTGGAAATCGTTTATTTCGAGAATGTCTTCCAGATACTTCTGAATCCTGTCAGTGTTGGAAAGCGCGGGGAACCTGATAATCTCGCGCAGGATGTTTTCGAGTCCGAAATAGTTGACGTCGCCGTAGTCGGAGAGGATGCGCTCATAGCCCGCCTCGATGTCGCCCGTCCTGAGAAATTCCGGGATGAAAGAGCGCGCGTACTCGCCGATGTCGTTGAGCAGGTCGGCGAACCTGCCGATGTCGGCGGCGTCCTTGATTTTTGCCGCAAGCTCGTGGAAGTCCGGGATGTTCGGCGGCAGCACGTCGTAGTAAGAAAGGCCCGTCATTTTTCCCTTTTCGCGGGGAGCGAAGTTGACGAAGTGCTGGATGAACTCCTTTTCGTCGAGGAAGCGGGCGATAGTGTCGTAAGAAAAATTGTTGCAGGCGAAAGCGCCGAAGAGAGAGCCGGCGCTGGAGCCGACCACCTCGACAATCTCGTGCGGGCGGCCGTAGCCCCGCAACCCGATTCCTTCCTCTTCCAGCGCCTTGATTACCCCCAGATGATACCACAGGGCTTTCGCCGCGCCCCCGCTGCCGACGAACGCGATCCTCTTTTTCGACCTCAGGTCGATAGTTTCCCTGTCGCCGTCCGTCCTGTTGATATACTGGTTGATTTGTGCGGCTATGGCGTCCACCTCGCAAGCTGAAACTGCGCGCGGCTAACTTGCGGTCCTCGCCGCGCCTCTCTTATGTTACCTTATTATGCCATGTCCGCGCAATAAACGTAAAAGACGCCCGTATTCCCCGCCTCGTCTTGGCCTGTCCCAAGATGTTTTCTGATAGAGATGTTGCGTCGCGCAGAGGAGCTGTTTTTCAACCCGAACCCGCTACCTCTGAAAAAGACTTTCCCGGAGGCTCCCCCATGCTGCGCTTTGGGGCGCTCTGCAGCGAAGAACAGCGCCGGTTTTTCTTCATCAAGGCGCACATTGCGTCAGTTCAGAGGCCCCGTATTTGCATTGTGCCGGGTGGCGTCCGCAACCCCGTTGTGGGCGCGCGATGGGTAAAACCGATTAATGATTGGCATAGAAACGGCTCCGCAAAATTCGCCGAAAGCGCCGCCGTCATTCTCTCGAAAGAGGGAATCCATTTTCATATTACACACATTGACGGACATTAACTTTCAACCCGAATCCATCATTAGGATTCGGTTGCGATTGTTCAGAGCGGATGAAATGCGAGGCGCAAAGCGCATTTTTGAAGTAGGGGCGGGGTTGCCCCGCCCCAAACTATCGTGGTTATTGGGCGCGGAAACCGCGCCCCAACTGAACAAAAAATGCGGCGGCAACGACGCAGTTCGCCGCTATGAAAATCGCCCCGGTTCGTCAGTTTCATCGGCGAATCCGGGTTCAATATCCCCATAACTGATAACAGCCTCGACCTGCCCCTAGACAATCCTGCTGTCATAAATGTGTTATTCGGCGCTGCCGGCCCTGTCGCCCGTTTCCGGTTTTCATAATCGCTGTAGATGAAATATTATGTAATAAACGAGCAAAAACAGCTCTCCCCACCAGCCGAAGAAAGATATGATAAAACTGATGGTTATCTTAATCTGCCAAGACGACGGAAGCAGTTCGCCCGCTCTTCCTTCCCGTTCTCGCCGCAGCATGTAAGGACTGACCCGGAAGGACAGAAAAAGGCCGTTAAGAACTAGCGGAGCGACAATAAGCGCTTGCGCCGCCGGGACTATGCTCATATCAACATCGCGATAAAAAATGGCGCCGCCAATGATTCCAAGAGCCAACCCGACCCAGATAAGAGGCTTCGTCACTTTGTGCGTGCGAGTAGTGGCTTCAGTCCAATACGAAGACTTGCGGCCGAGAAAACCGTGCAAATCAATCACAGTCACCGCGCCGAGGCCGATCACGAATCCCGCGATAAACAGGAACAGGCCCGCGATGTCCAGCCATTGATTCGTAGTTAAACCTGTCAACAACATAATAATGCCTCGTAGAATATCAATTGATATTATAGCAATAATTGAATGAAATTTAATATCCCGGACGCCACCCCCAAAAATTCGTTTGGGGGATAGCGCCTTTCAACATCTCCACAACTGAACAATAGCCAAACAGAGCCCCTCATAATCCATCAACAGCCTCCGCCTGCCCCTAGATGTCCATGATGTTTCTAGATGTTTCGGAATTGATTACAATGAAGATGATTGACGGGCGATGTGCGAGGTTGACAAGCGAATTTGTGAGATATTTGGAGCGCCGTTTGTTTGACTAATTTTGATGGAGGAGTAATCAAATGGCAATTGACTCTGCGCAATGGTTCGAAATCAATCAGGGTAAAATGAGAAAGATAACTGTTGAAGAAGCGCCCGAAGAGTTCAAGTCGCGCAGTCTACGCAGGTTTAAGACCGAAGGACAAATGACTGAGTTACTGTTAGAGCGCCCGGATGTTATTGAAAATGGGCTAATGGTCGCAAGATCAGATTCTGCAGGAAGCGGTGGCGCTGATCTAATAGGGATTACCTTGGATGGGCAGATACTCGTTGTAGAAATGAAAAGAGGGACAATTAATACATCAACTCTTGGACAGGCTTTTGGATACGCGCTCGAAGCTGAGAAGTGGCCTAAGAACGGCTATCTGCTATCGAAGATGAAGTATTGGCAAATAAGAGATATCGGAGAGCTGTGTCGGAGGATAGATAACGGAGCGAAATCGAACGCTTTTCCAGTGATTGTTGTTGTCGGAAACAACGTAACGGGTTCTATACTTGAAATGGCGAAGCACATGACAGAAAATAGTTTTTCGGGAAAGAAGATGGATATTCGCATCTTATCCGTTGGATTCTGGGAGAAAGGCGTTGAGGGCGATGGATATGTTTGCAGGCGGATACATAAGATGGAGAATGGACAACCTGTGAATTGGAAAGAATTGAAACAAGGCGATATTTTACAGAGCATCAATTGGCTTGATACTGACGGATGTGATGTGCCGTATTATGTTGTGGGATACGCTGAAGATGGGCAAACCATCGTGAGAAAGACCAGAAGAAACAAACAAGGAAAGATCCTGCCATGCGGAGAAGAGATGCTTTTGCCGTTCTTGGTGAATTACAAAAGGGTTCAATAAGTGTCTTTTTTAACATATTGAATACGTCGAGAGTTCAAAGATGCCAGAGATGCCCTCGAAAGAGGGAACCCATTTTCAAATCACACACATTGACGGACAGTAGCTTTCAACATCTCCATAATTGAGCAATAGCCATTCAGCCCCCCTCATAATCCGTCAACCGCCTCAGCCTGACCCTAGATGTTCACGGGCGTAGTAGGCACAAGGTTGAGAGACTGAAGTGAAAAGACAATTTGTTTTTTTGATAGTATAATTGCGACATGTTATATTCAGGTCGCAGCGACATCCAACAAGAGGCCGAAAAAGAGATTCTCGTATCGCTTGCCAAGGTTATTGGCGTTGATTTTGATAAGATACAAAAAAAGACAATTCAAGGAGTAGAGCTTGACGGATATGTAGGAGGCGGTGAAAAACCGATTTGCATTGAGATATGGGCGCATCAAGGCAAAGCGAAAAGCGCACAGAAAAACAAAGTAATGAATGATGTCTGCAAACTTATCCTGTTTGAAAAGCTATGCAAACGAAAATGCCGGAAGATATTCTGCGTTTCAGATAAAAATGCAATATCGTTTTTGGAAGGAAAAGGATGGCAAGGACAATTTGTTAAAGCATTTGATATTGAAAAGAGAGTAGTGGATATTCCTGATGAAACCAGAAACGCAATAATTGAGTTACAGAAAAAGCAAAATATGTACAAAAAACCAGAGTAAAAACAGTGTGTCTTATCTCGTAATATGGAATTATTGATTTGGGCATAAGCCCAAGGAGGAGTTATGGAAGTTGAAGCCAAGGCAAGATTAAGTGAATTGATAATTCAAAGCCTAAAGAAAGGCGCAAAGCAAATAGACATAGGGTTTGAGCAACAAAGATCCTACGGAATAGAAAATATTCAACAGGAGGAGGTATATAGAGAAGCGCTAGAGATTTTGCACAATCATAGTCGGAATGGGATTGTCAATTTCAAAACGATAGGCCCCGTAACTGATTATAAAATGCTACCTCCGATTGAGATTACAGGGATAGGCAAGGAATATCTGGAAACCGATGAAATACCTGTATATGATCCAGACGAATATCTGAAAGAGATTCAGGCAAGCGTTTCAAACATAGACCCGATTATTTTCGAATACATAAAAGAGAGCATACGAGCTTTCAATAGAGAATGCACGATGTCTTCTGCCATAGCATTGGGAGTAGCCTCTGAACGGATGATTCAGATGCTGTATGAATCATTGAAAAACGCTTTTAAAGAACCGTCTGATAAGAAAAAACTGCAAAAGGTAGAAGACCAATCGATCTTTAAGAAACACTCTGCATTAGAAGATATGTTGAAGGAAAAGATAAGGCTGAAGCTACTGCCAAAAGAATTGACTGAGAATTGGGATGTCTACATGAGTAGCTTGTTTCACCTGATGCGATTGTACAGAAATGAGTTTGGACATCCTACAGGAGCAAAAGTTGAAAAGAGCGTTGTGAGAGTATTTCTGAAGAGTTTCGGAGTCTATTTAATAAGGCTGTATTCTTTGAAAGAATATCTCGACAGTATGCCGGACAAGATTAAAGGCAAACAATGATTTTAGTTATTGGATTTTCGCCTTCTATTGAGGGGCATTCGAGACAAATGCGCGAATCAAGTTAATAATCAAAGTTCAAAAAACGGAAACGCAGTGGCGTCAGGGCCGAGCGGCAGCGACGCTTCGCATGGGCATATCACATATCCCTTTGAGGCTTTTTTGCCGTAATCTCTTCTGAAGGCCTCTATGCCTTTTGCCATGCCCCGGTTCGGCGTGGCGGAAGTTTTTATTTCGATGGGGATCAGCCGGTTCCCCGCGTCAATAACAATGTCAACTTCAGCGCCGTTGGATGTCCGCCAGAAATACATCTGTGGTGTTTCTCCGCGATGTGTCAGAGACCTGTGGATTTCGTTCACAACCGCCGTTTCCATTATCGCGCCGCCCATGGGGCCTTTAGCGGCGTGTTCGGGGTTTTTGAGTCCGACGAGGTAGCATAGCGTGCCGGTGTCAGTGAAATACACTTTCGGCGATTTCACAAGTCTTTTCCCGATGTTCTCAAAATACGGGCGAAGGATTATCACCTGATAGGAGGCCTCAAGAACCGACAACCACGATTTGACAGTGTTTACCGCTACGCCGATATCCCGCGCAAGTTCGGAGAGATTCAACAACTGGGCGCTTCGGGCGGCGAGCGCCCGCAGGAACGTCTGGAACTGCGTGAAATCGCCCACCTGTCGCAGCGCCCGCACGTCTCTTTCAAGATATGTTTGCACATAACTTCCGTGCCAGAGCGATAAATCCCGGGGCCTGCCGGCGACAAGCTCGGGATACCCGCCGCGCAGAATGTTTCGCCATAGTTCGGTCGGCGATATCTTTTTTCTTTCTTTCCTTTTCCCCTTTTCCCATGGCAGCGGTTGCCCCGGGATCCCCACCTGTTCGCGGTAGGAAAAAGGCAGCAGCCTGAGCATTGCCGACCTGCCGGCAAGAGTTTCCGTCACGTTTTGCGCGAGAAGAAGGTTCTGCGAACCTGTCAGAATGAATTGTCCCGGAATGTTTCTATTTTTATCAACCATTTCTTTTATATACGGGAACAAATCGGGAACATGCTGAACCTCATCGAATATGACCGGAGGAGAAAACATGTCGAGAAAACCGCGAGGATCATCCGTCGCCGAAGCGCGAATATCCGGAGCGTCGAGAGAAACATACTTGTGGCTCTTTCCTAGCAGATGTTTCAAAAGAGTTGTTTTTCCTGCCTGCCTCGGCCCGGTAAGCGCGACAACGGGAAACTCCTTTGCGGATTTCTTTAGAAACGGCTCAATAGAGCGTTGGATATATTTCACATTTATCACCTTGCCATCAGCTCGGCAAATGCTTTTATGTATGTAATTATGCATTTCTACTGCAAATATGCAAGCTTATTAATTGATTCCCCTCTGCAAAAATAAGCAGACATGATACTTCCAGACATGTATAAGTTGTGGTGTTATGTTTGGAGGAGGGCATTTTTTGTTACGGCGCTAATGGCTATATTTGCGGTATGACATAAAACCTATAAAACAAAAAACCGCCTTGTTAGACGGTTATTTGTCGATGGAGCTAATGGGATTCGAACCCATGACCTTCTGACTGCCAGTCAGACGGCAATCCTAAAAAACCGCATAAACACAAGCTTTTTTGAGCGCCCACATCCGTATGTTACAGCTATGTTACAGATTTTCGCCTCCGCTCTGACAGTTTGAGATTCATTTCGGTAAAGCGCAATCAATCTATTTCTCAACAGGTTTCAAAATGCTTACTGGGATTCTTGTCCATCCGAGCGACAGATATGCATAATACGCCGCGTAGTCGTCACTCATAATGTATCTCTCACCTTTTTTGTAAACGAATATCTCCGGTTTATCCCCATCTTGTATCTGCATTTTTATGGCATCTATATACACTTCAGGAACCACAACGTCTTTTGAGAATGGATCGACCATAGCAATGTCCATCAACGTTTCCTCTAACACAACACCTTCATTTTTCATACATCGCATGAACAGATCTTGAAATTGCTCATCTCTGGGCATGTGATGGGCGGGTCTGAGCTTTTGAATATCCGCCTTTGACAAGTTTATTTTTTTGGGGCCTTTGCTGAATTTTATATCCATATCACTTTACCTGCGACCGCTCGTCTATTTTGAACATATCGCCCGTACTGTGAGCGCAAAATAATTATACAGTCGAACAGCGCTGAATAACAGAATCAGTTTTTTTCATTGCCACGATGTTTAACTCAAGAAATGCCTACCGGTTTTTTCATCCCCGAAGTAATTTCGCAATCTGCTGATTGCTCTTTCATACTTTCGACAGAGCGTTTTGTAATTGACCCCGCTGGATTCGGCGATTTCGGAAAGATCGCGGTCGTGGAATATGTGAAGCACGATGAGAAGTGATTCCTGCGGGCTGATCACATCCGCAGCTACAAGACGATCAAGAACGGCTGCACAGTTTCTTTCTTCAACCATCATCTCAACGGTCTTCTCATCTTCAATTTCATCGGCTCCTCCTACAAACGATCCGGCATCTACGTCCTCCTCGGTGTTGTCTGGCGGTGCGAAAGGAATCATTTTCTTTTTCCGGATGAACTCGTACAGCCTCATAACCCGCTTTTTCACGTCCATCAAAATGTTGACGGCAATTCTTTCTCGTTTTTCCATGTCCCAGGACTGAATTTCATGAAGCGCCGCAAAGTACACTTCCGCGAAAGAATCCTGAATTGCCTCAGGTGCGGGTTCGACCTGTTTTGAAATCCGATCCAGCCCCGGCCAGAGCACGGCGATCAAGAGGGTCTGCGCCGCCGATCCCTGAGTTCGTGAAAATCTCGCCGCGACGATCAAATCGAAAAGCGCGCTATTTTTCATGTCCCAATCCTCGTCGCTTTCATCATGCATGAAGCGGATAAAAGCGCCTACATCCGAAAAGCGATCCAACGTCTCGGAACTATCTTGCATCTTTTCAAACTTCATTCTGAACTTTTTTGAATGAACCTCCGTGAAAATACCATAACGAATCTCGTTCTTTGATGTGCGTGACATTTGCCCGCCGCCCTTTCCGGCTGGGCGTCACGCACCTCGTATTGCCTATGTTTTCAGGGCGTCTCGCGCCTCAAATATTTACATTGTGTTTATGCCAGACTCCCTGTGGTGACTGGCACCACAATGGTGTTCGTTCTGTGACATTTTCTGCACACGGCCATCGTCTGACCCTTGGTTACGACATATTCCACCCCCTTGTATCGAAGAATTAAATTACCATTTTCTATCACACCAAGAAGAGTGCTGCAGTTTGAGCATCTCCATTCTGTTTTCATATTCACGGCCTCCATTTTCATCCCGCATGAAACGTTTCGGTTCGTTTGCAATCAGCTGCTCTCAAGATAATTCATCGCCTATCATGTGGGGAACAACTTCTGTACAACTTACCCCTCGCGGAGGGGCAACATTTCAAACAGAATGAATGGTGGAAACAGCGCGTTTCAGGCATGTAATTTCTGCGTGGATTTACCCATATGTTATTTCCATGTTGTCCTCATGTTGCATGGGGCAACACGAGACACAACGTATAAAAAAAGGCTTTATCTCTTGGATATTTGACGCCACATGCAAAAAGGGCCATCCACAAGGAAATGGGACAGCCCTCTGAAATAATTTCTCGCCAGCATAGGCGACCGGATATGTTATCCGGTCGCCGAAAGACTTGTGACTTCTTCAGACAACTCCTTGATGCCGTGCATCCAGTGGCATGCCAGCGTTTCCGTGTCGAAAATCAGATTCTCAGGAGGCACCGACAGCCTGTACGCACCGAAAGCGTTGTTTTCTATGATTTCTGATTTGCCGTCCAGCAGGAATGGTTCAATCTCCCGCCGGGCTCGTGACAGGTATTGAGTTGTGTTGTCCGGGGCAAGATCGTTCTTTTCGACCCACCCGATACTATCTTTCCTCATCTGCACGGCGAGCCTGAGCAAAATCTCAAACATCCTGTTGGTCATGGTCGTCTGCTTGCCATTGATAACAATATAGGTCCGCTTCTTCTCAACCCTTCCGTCAAACATGAACTTATCCCGGCACTTGAACAGAGGCTTTTCCTTTGACGACTTCGAAGCTTTCGTTAATGATGGACCCGGCTCATGTGGGGTTTCTATCGGTCTTTCTATCGCTGTGTTTTTGACCACAGGCGTCGCAACCGCCCCAAACCGCTTCACAATTCGACGGGCAAGTGTTAGTGGAATAATCCCAGTCAGATCATCTAAAGAGCGTGAACGTAGCGTTTCGACATCGGCGATTCCAGCCTTCACAAGTTTGGCTATCTGGTGTCGGTTCAGCCCTTTAATTCGAAGCACGGCGAGGGAAAGTCCCTGTTGTTCGATGCCTACAAGAAGTCTGCGTGAAAGCTTTCCGAACTGGAGGACTCGGGTTTCACCCACATTCATTACGGCCGCAATTCCGGTGATGGCATCAACTATCCAGCTTATCCCTTCGGCCAGCCGCTGTATGCTGCCGGAAAAAGTGTTGTACTTTGTTTCGATGTCGATGAACGGCGTCTCAGAAATCCACTCGTTCATAATGAGGGCAACTTTCATTTCCTTGACGCGTTCGTATGTCCGGTAGATGGAATTATCAATATCCTGCCGGAACAATGCCCTTGCATCAGGGCCGAGCTGGCTTCCAAGCATATCGTGATAGGGAGCTTCTCTGTATTCCCGAGTGGACATGTTGATGTGATAGTTGTGCGCATCACTGGTGCGTGAAGCCACGTACAGCGTTTCAAGATCGCTTGTTGCACGGTTCCGAGCTTCGTTCAACCATGAAATGATGCTCAATGCCGATTCCACGGAAATGCCTTTTGTCGCGCATGCGAATCCAAGCCTGCTCGCTTCGAGTTGTTTGTTCTTGTGATTGAACAGCCCCGCCTGGATGCAGTTTTTAATCACGGCGACGATCCGCTCATCGAATTCGGCATCAGACAGCGTGCCTTTCTTACGCGCCATGTACCAGCTCAAAGAGTTTCGAATGAAATTTCTTATCGAGCCCCCGGTCTTACAGATACCGCTGGCTACAATGTTCAAAACCAGCGTGCCGAGATCGCTATCCAAAAGGTGCGTCCCCATCTCTTCTATATCATTGTCGAGGTATCTGTGCATATTGGACTCGAATTCAAACTCGGAAGCGGCAACAACAATCGCGCGCCCGAATTCCTTTTCAAGCGAGAGGCGTCCGGCCCGACCCGCCATGTTCTCGAACTCGGCTTTCGTAATCGCGGCGTTGTATGGCCGGTTGAATCTTTTGTTTGTGTGCCACTTCTGCGTTTCAAGAAATACGTTCCTTGCTGGAAGATTCACTCCCATGGCGAGCGTCGACGTGGAACACAGAATGCGGATCGCGCCGGCGCGGAAATGCCGCTCCACAACTTCGCGCTCTTCAATGTTCATGTCGGCATTGTGGAACGCGACTCCTTTCTGAAGGCATTCCACGAGCTGGTGCTTTGATGATGTGTCCTCCAGGTGCGCAAGCTCCTCAATTGCGGCATCCGCTGAAGGCAATTTCGATTTTACGGCAAACGTGGCAGCAATATCGCGCGTTGAACTTTTGTCTTTGAGGAACACGAGGCTTTGTTCGCCAAGTTCAGCAAACCTCTTCACATTGGTCGCCAGACTGCCGGAACAATCGGTTTCACCGGGTTCCACGAGTTTTTCCTGCCCCGTCTCACCGGTGTTGAATGTTTCGTAATGAAAAACACCTTTATAGAGAATACCACGCCGTAGTTCGACCGGTCTCTGGAAGTATTCGAGGAACTTCGCATCGAGCCATTCGGGCACGACCTGGCAGTTCTTCATGACCGCGGACAGTCCGAGGATTTTGAAATTGCCCTTATAAAGCTTCAACTTCGTCAAAAGAAGCTCAAGCTCGGCGCCCCGCGTATCGTCCGCGAGCATCTGCAGTTCATCTATGATGACAATTCCGATTTCATCGAGCAAACCAATATTCTGAGTCAGCAACTGCTGAAGCTTCTCGTAAACCACTATTGCGATGCCGAACTCACCGGCGTTGATTCTCTCGTCATACTCGCGCCGGTCTCGTGTCGAGATGGCGACGCGGAAACCGTACTGATCGTACTTCCTTTTGAAATCATGATATTTTTCCTCGGCGAGCGCTTTGAGGGGCACGCAGTAGAACACCTTTTTATTTTCAAGTGCGTTTCTGACCGCCGCCATTTCGCCGATGAATGTCTTGCCGGACGACGTCGGCGCTGAAACAATCAGGTTGCCCGGTCCGAAAAGATCGAATTTTCTCACAGCCATTGCCTGAACGGGCAGTAAAGCCTTCAAGCCGGATTTTTCCCAGACATCGATAATGCTCGATGAAAATCCGTATCTGATGAGTTCGCCTGTCTTCATGATCGTTTTCTCCTTCTCTTTCGGATTTTAGTCATGGCGTGTGACACTTCTGTCCCAAAGATACCAGCCACGCGCGTTAACGAAAATGAAAATGATGTTTACGATTGTGATGCTGGGAATGCCTGTCCTCAGTCCAAAGATTGCCCACAACACGCAGCCAAAGATGCTAAGGAGAAAGCCAATGCGTTTTTTGCTGCCGATGAGCCAAAGGCCCGTGAGGATAAAGGCTGTTCCGCACCAGTCCATGCTATCACCCCTTTACTGCTTTTTCGCCGAGGCGTTGTGTCTCTGGAGGCGGGGATGCCTTCCTTGAGTCACAATCGTCCGGCGGGTCTTGGGGTGGTGCATGGGCCGTGGGAATCGGCCCTACAGGGGAACCCGCGAGGTACTTTTATAATCCAAAATAATTATACTGGACAAATGTCAGGTGGTCAATCCCGGAAACATTTATTTTTCTCTGTTTTTAGCTTTTTATATGTTTTCTTACACACCATCGTTTTATAAAGGCTCCTCAACAATGCTGGGCGTTGAATACAGTCAAAATCGGCTGCGCAAATCGAGACCGGGTTGTTTCTGAAAAGACAACGGACCGCATAAACACGAATCCGTGCTATTTTGTCACACCCAGCAGATATAATTCCTGCCGAAAGATCATGATAGCATTGGCCTGTGACATTTATTGGATATATAATGGATCGGTCAGAATGTAGGCATATCGAATGTTCAGGATCGGATTATATGGTAAAATTTGAAAACTCCGAACATAGTCCGCTTTTAAAGAGCCTCCTTCTAATGCCCAATGCTAACAAATTTAGTGATTTGCGAGGGTATTTCTTATGAATGTCTTTCAGACACACGCTCAAATTGTATCGGACTATGAGAACTACATCCGCAGCTTCCTTAATATTTCAGATGAAGGCATACGAAATGTTGTCGAGGATGAGTTGAGAAAGAAGAAGCTCTGGCCAGAGCCATTGCTCCAATTCAATCCATCTTATGAAACCGAAGAGAAACTCGACGATCTCGTGAATTCAGGAACCCTACATAAAGACATCCGGGACATTTTCAAAGGTTATTCTCTATACAAACATCAGGTAGAAGCAATTCGGTTAGGTACAAGTGGAAAGGACTTCGTTGTAACGTCAGGAACCGGCTCAGGAAAATCGCTGACATACATAGGCTCCATTTTCCACCACCTGTTGTTGCATCCAAACAGCGAGGGTGTTGCCGCAGTTGTTGTTTATCCCATGAACGCCCTTATCAATTCGCAGTCAGAGGAATTCTCGCGATACAAAGGCAACTATGAAAAGGCAACCGGGAAAGAGTTCCCTATTACATTCGGTCAGTACACAGGTCAGGAAAAAGAGGAAGTTCGCAAAAAGTTACGTGAGAAGCCGCCACAGATTCTCCTGACCAACTACATGATGCTGGAGCTTCTTTTAACGAGGCTCAGAGAACGAAGCATACGCGACGCTATCTTTGCCAATCTTCGCTTTCTTGTGTTTGACGAACTTCACACATATCGCGGTCGGCAGGGAGCCGACGTGGCAATGCTTATTCGCCGTATCCGATCACGCTGCGCAAACACTGTTTCCTGTATTGGAACATCCGCCACAATGGTTTCTGTTGGAAGCGTTGCTTCCCAGAAAGAACAGGTGGCGAAAGTCGCAACAACGCTTTTCGGGCAACAATTTACATCCGGACAGGTAGTCAATGAGAAGCTCACGCGGTCACTTGCCTATGGAGGGACAATTCCCACAGGCAAAGAACTCGCCGATGCGATCAAGTCGGGCATCGATACGCAGCAAGATTCTGAACGGCTCAAATCACACCCTGTAGCCGTCTGGCTTGAAAACCGTGTTGCTCTCCAAAACATCGAGGGCGATCTGGTAAGGGGCAAGCCCCAGCGCATCAATGATGTCGTTTCAAGCCTGTCCGAGGAATCAGGCATGGCGGAAACAGAATGCCGTAAGTTTCTTGCAGACATGCTTCAATGGATTAGCCTTGCAAATAAAAGGCTACAGGACTCAGGCCAGCGTTATACCATTCTGCCATTCAAGCTTCACCAGTTCATTTCACAGACTGGCTCGGTTTACACAACGCTCGACCAGGATGAAAACAGATTCATCACCCTTGAGCCGGGATTCTTCAAGCAGGACGAAGCAGACAAGAAACCGATCTTTCCAAATGTGTTCAGCCGTGCAACAGGACATGAATTTATTTGTGTGTCCCGTACCGGGGACCGCTTGGAACCGCGTGAGTTCCGTGAAAGCTCGGATGAAGATGAAGATGCGACGGACGGCTACCTGATTATTGGGGACGATGTCTGGAGGCCAGAAGAAGACATGGAATTGCTTCCTGATTCATGGCTTCGCAAAACAAAAAAGGGGTTGGCGCCAGACTCGAAAAAGAAAGCTTTCTTTCCAGTCGAACTTTACTTCGACGAATTCGGCAACTGCTCTGAATCCAAGCCGTTGAAATGGCGAGGCTGGTTCATGAAGTCACCACTTCTGTTTGACCCTACGGGAGGAGTTTTCTTCGACACAAAAACGAGCGAAGGAACAAAGCTCACGAAGCTGGGCAGTGAGGGAAGAAGCACATCGACTACCATAACCGCCTTCTCCATTCTGAATCAGCTCAATGATGCAGGTTATCATGCAAAGGATCAGAAGCTACTCAGCTTTACGGACAACCGCCAGGATGCCGCATTGCAGGCAGGCCATTTCAACGATTTCGTTCAAGTCATACGACTGAGGGCGGGAATTTACAAAGCATTGGAACAGTCGGAGGATAAACGCCTCAACTTCAAGAATCTCGGCGAGGCTGTTTTCAAAGCCCTAAATCTCCCGTTCCTTGATTACGCCACAAAAAATGAAGAGCCCCAACTTGCGAACGTTCGGCGCATTTACGAACAGTGTTTTCAGTCTTTTCTCTTTTACCGTGCGATTGCCGATCTGCGACGCAGTTGGAGAATCATTCTCCCAAATCTCGAACAGTGCGGCCTGTTGAACATCGATTATCTGGATTTGGAGGAAGTGGCGCAAACTGACGCTTTCTGGCAGGACACCCCGATTCTGAATGAACTTAATCACGAGGACAGGGAAGATTTTATTTGCACCATACTGGATTATTTCCGCCTTGAATTCGCTATCCACAGCGAAAACTTTCTCACGCAGTCGAAAATCAAAGAGTATGAAAAGGAGTTCAGAGAATCACTGCGCGCCCCATGGACGCTTGACCGTAACGAATCCTTGCGAGAGCCTTATTACATCCGTTACGATACGCTCAAGAAGTCAGCAAAGCTGTTCTCAAAAAGCATGGGGCCGGCCAGCGCATTGGGTAAATTCATCAAGCTCTATGTCCGCCAGCAGAATCTCCCTGTTGACCTCAAAGGCGAGAACTACCGCGACTTTATTCTGCACCTTATGAGCAAACTCGAAGAAGCGGATTACCTCATCAAGCACACCGCGAGAAACGAGGGGAATGAGGAAGTTCCGATCTACCGGCTCAGGATTGAAAAGATTATCTGGAGCATCGGCGACGGCGAAAATGTAAAAGCCGATGTCGTGAAACGGCGCGCATACAAAGAACAGGTAAAGAAGCCCAATTACTTTTTCAAAGAGATGTACCAGCGTGATTTTTCGAAGATGAAGAAACTGCGCGGCGAAGACCATACTGGACAACTTAAAAACGAGGCGCGACAAGATCGGGAAGACCGATTCAGAGCGGATTGGTATCTCGACGACGACAAGAAAAACCTTGATGAAAAAAAGATACGAAGCGAGTCAATCAGCGCATTGTTCTGTTCGCCAACGATGGAACTCGGCATAGACATCGGTGGCCTGAGCGTGGTCCATCTTCGCAATGCGCCTCCAAATCCCTCCAACTACGCCCAGCGTTCGGGCCGGGCCGGTCGAAGTGGACAAGGCGCACTTGTGTTTACCTACTGCTCCAGTTACTCTCCTCACGACCGCCATTATTTTCAGCAACAGGTGGAACTCGTTGCTGGAACCGTGCAGGCTTCCCGACTCGACCTTTGCAACCGCGAACTGCTTCTGACTCATCTCAACGCGCTCGCGGTTTCCGAGATAGGCATGCCCGGTCTTGAGGCTGATGAACAGGGAGGCGACCGGCCATCCATAATGAAGTTCATTGTGGACGACAACGACACGCTTCCGCTTTCGTCTCAGGTTGTTGCCGGACTTGAGATTTCTCCAAAGACCTTCAATGAACTCAAAGCGACTTTCAAAAGAGTCATTAACGATTTCGCGCCCGACCTCGAATCAAAGGCATCCAACTGGTACTCAGACCAATGGATTGAGCAGAACCTCAGCAAGCTCGCAGAGCACCTGGACGGTTCTCTCAATCGCTGGAGGCGGCTGTACCGTTCGGCAAGGACCATCCTAACCAGCGCGTCCCAGAAAATCGAAAGCGGCACGCTCCAGCATGGGAGCGATGAGTACAAAAAGCAAAAGCGGAATCAGGATCAGGCCTTGCGGCAAATCGATCTGCTCAGGAACGATCTCGGCGGCAGGTCATCGGAATTGTCCGAGTTCTATCCTTACCGGTATCTTGCTTCCGAAGGGTTCCTGCCCGGATACAATTTCACTCGTCTGCCGCTTCGCATCTTTCTTCCAACAGGCGATTCATCCGGCGAATTCATATCCAGACCGCGCTACATCGCTCTCCGGGAATTCGGCCCGCTCAATGTCATTTACCACAACGGAAGGAAGTACAAGGTTTCCCAGCTTGTTGTTCAGGACGCCGAATCAGCCTTGACGGATGCGAGAATCAGCAAGAAGGCCGGATACTTCCTGACCGACGATCAGAAAGACATGGAATTCTGCCCGTTCACCGGCCTGAGCCTTGGCGACAACGCAAACAAAGAGCATCTTCATCATCTTCTGGAAATGTCCGAATCCCGCGCAGACGAAGTTGACCGCATTTCCTGTGAGGAGGAAGAGCGGGTGTCGCGCGGTTATGAAATCAAAACATTCTTCTCCGTCGACGGCGGGAATCTTGAGCGCTTGCAGAAAGCCATTGTGCGCTCAAGCGACAACTCATATCTCAATCTGCGTTATGTGCCCGCCGCGCGGCTTATACATGTGAACTACCAGTGGCGGTACCAGAAAAACGAGGGTTTTCCCATCGGCATGGTATCCGGCGACTGGCGCAGTTCCATGCCTGAGCCCGGCAGCAACATTAAAGAGGAATACCGTCTAATTAAACTGTGGACATCCAACCTTGCGGATTCACTTTACATTGAACCCATCCAGCCGCTTGGACTCAAAAAAGAAGGCGTCGTTACTTTGGAGCATGCTCTGAAACGCGCCATCGAAAGTGTGTTTCAGGTCGAACCCAGCGAGATAGGTGTTGTCGCTGTCGGAGACCCCGAAGCTCCCAACATCCTTCTTTACGAAGCTGCGGAGGGAAGTCTCGGCATCCTGTCACAGTTCATGGAAGATGTGAATGTATTCCACAAGGTTGTTGAGCAGGCGATTGCCATTTGCCGTTATGATGACCCGGAATACAAAGGCCCCGCAACCTACGACGACCTCCTGAGCTATTACAACCAGCGCGACCACAAAACCATAGACCGCCATCTTATAAAGGATGCTCTGGAAAAACTGCTCATTTGCGACATTGAGATTCAAACCAATGTCGGGTTTGCCAATTATGAGGAACAGTATCAGAACATGCGCCGCAATCTCGATCCAAACTCATCGACAGAACTGAAGTTCCTCTCTTATCTTTATGATAACGGTCTGCGCCTACCTGACGCGGCGCAGAAACGCGTGGAAGGACTATATGTCCAGCCGGACTTTTATTATGAGCCGCGAATCTGGGTGTTCTGCGACGGCACTCCGCATGACGACCCCGCCGTGCAGGCGGATGACGAGCAGAAACGCCAGGCGATCATCGCAAAGGGCGATGAGGTCTGGGTTTACTATTACAGGGACAACCTCGCCGAAAAGATCGCGGCGCGGCCCGACATGTTCAGGAAGGTGCGATGAGCGTATCACTACAACCCGGAAAGCTTATTACCCTTCGGGGAAGAGACTGGATTGTCCAGCCATCAGATGATCCCGATCTTCTGGTCGTTAGGCCTCTCGGCGGCTCCGATGAAGAAATCACCGGCATTTTCATGCCTCTCGGCATTGCATCGGACAATCCGAAAGATGCCAGATTCAATGAACCCACTTCGGCGGACCTTGGCGACATCAGCACGGCGCGGCTGATTTACGACTCCGCCCGTCTCGCGTTCAGAAACGGAGCCGGTCCGTTCCGCTGTCTCGCCAAGCTCTCATTCCGCCCGCGCTCATACCAGATGGTTCCCCTCATCATGGCTTTGCGCCAGGATTCCGTGCGCATGCTCATTGCCGATGATGTCGGCGTCGGCAAGACCATCGAAACGATTCTCATAGTCAAGGAACTGCTTGAACGGCGAAAAATCAGACGCTTCGCCGTCGTGTGCCTGCCGCACCTCTGCGAACAGTGGCAGGCTGAAATCCGGGCTAAAATTGATCTGGAGGCCGTCATCATTCGCTCCAGCACTCAGGCGCGGCTCGACCGCGAAATCCACGGCGACACCAGTGTTTACGAGTATTACCCTTATCAGGTTATCAGCATTGACTACATCAAATCCCAGCAGCGTTCGAGCGTGTTCGTGGAGCAATGTCCGGAACTCGTAATCGTGGACGAGGCCCACACCTGCGCCCGGCCCGCCGGCAAATCAGCTTCACAACAGCAGCGTTATCATCTTATAAACAACATCGCAAAGAAACCCGGACAGCAGCTTATTCTCCTCACGGCCACTCCCCACAGCGGCAAGCCTGAGGAATTTCATTCCCTGCTCGGGCTGATAAAGCCATCATTCGAATCCATTGATCTGCCAAGCTCAACCCAGCCGGAACGCAAAGAACTCGCGCGTTACTTCGTTCAGCGCAAGCGCGCCGACGTGGAGAAATGGATGGGAGAGGAAACGCCATTCCCGGTGCGCGAGGCTACCGAATGGCCTTATGATCTTTCAAAAGACCACGCCGCTTTTTTTGAAGACATCCTCGACTTTGCCCGCAAACTGATTGCTCCCGATCCGGAGGGCAGACAAAAGAAGGTTCAGTATTGGACCGCGCTTGCCTTGCTTCGTGGCATCATGTCCAGCCCGGCTGCCGGAATCGAAATGCTGAACACGAGACTATCCAACCTTGCCTCTTTTGTGGAAGACGACACAAAGGCCACCAGCGAAGAAGCTGTGGACGCGGAGCAAAACCCGGTCGGAGACACCGAGTTCGGATTCGAGGGCGACAATGCCCCCACCCATGTCGTTGAAAGCAACGACTGGAGCGCCTACCAGCGTCAGCAGCTTCGTGAGTTCACCAAACAGTTGGAATCATTGCGCGGCATGGGGCATGACCACAAGCTCATATCCGCCGAGATGATCATCGAGGACTGGCTCAAGCAAGGATTCAATCCAGTTATCTTCTGCCGCTACATCAAGACAGCCGACTACGTGGGTGAGCATCTCGCCCCGTTTCTGAAAAACAGATTCCCCAAGCTCGATGCGCAAGTCATTACAAGCGAGATGCCCGACGAACTGCGGAGAGCGCAGATTGAGGGCATGGGCAAATCCCAACAACGATTGCTCATCGCCACCGACTGTCTGAGCGAAGGTATAAACCTCCAGGACTATTTCACGGCTGTGTTGCATTATGACCTGCCGTGGAATCCGAACAGGCTCGAACAGCGTGAAGGCCGTGTTGACCGTTTCGGCCAGAATGCCAAGATGGTGCAAGCCTGTCTCCTGTACTGTTCAGGAAAAACAATCGACGCCATAGTGCTCGATGTCCTGCTTCGCAAGGTGCGCGAAATCAAGAAGGACACCGGCATAAGCGTGCCATTCCCGGAAGATTCACAAAGCGTCATTGATACCATTACTCAGGCATTGCTTCTCAACCCAAACAGGCAGATTCAGACACGTCGGTTCGACCAGCAAATAACGTTCGACTTCGGGGACTTCGGCGAAGCTGCCGAGGCCAAGGTCAACGTCTCCCGCAAACTGGCTGAAGCCGCTGCCCGTGAAAAAGTGTCGCGTAGCATCTTCGCCCAAAACGCAATCAAGGCGCAGGAGATTGAAGCCGACCTCAAAGAGATGGATGAAGCCATCGGCGATCCCAAAGCCGTCGAGGAATTCGTCACCAGCACGCTCAACAACCTTTTCGGCGTGCAGGTCATTCCCCATAAAAAGGGATACCGCGTCGTCATGGGCAACATGCCGCCGCAGTTGCGCGACCTGTTGCCGCCCGGCGATCCAGTTCAAATCAGCTTTCTTTCACCAACGCCGGAAGGGTATCACTATCTCGGGCGCAATAACCGATTTGTCGAGCAACTCTGCCAACTGGTGATGGCGAACACAATAGCCCGCGTGGACAAACGCGCCGCTCGCGCCGCCGTCATCCGCACAAAACAGGTTTCCATAAAAACCACTCTGCTGCTCTTCCGCTGCCGTAATGTCATTGAGCAGCAGAAAGGCCGTCAGCAGATTGTCGCCGAGGAAATGATCCTCTGGGGCTGGCGCGGCACGCCGCAGCAAAAGGAATTCCTCGAACACGCGGAAGCCAAAACTCTTCTCGCCAATGCGCGCGCGGCTTCCGAACTGTCCCCGCAATCAAAGGCGAATTTCCTCGACAACGAACTCAAGTTGCTGGACACGCTCGTCGCGGATTTCGACACTGTGGCTGAACGTCAGTCAAAGAAACTTGTCGAAGCCCACGAGCGTTTCAGTTCCCTAATGGATGGCAAACGGTTTCAGGTCGTTTACCCGGTGTTGCCCATGGACCTGCTCGGCATATACGTCCTTCTTCCGGAGGGCGCCCAATGAACTTTCCCAGCATTCGCATAGAAGGCGCAATCCTCTCTCCGGACATTCTCGACCGCTTGGAGGACATCCACGGCCAGCGTCCCGTGGACTTCGGCTTCGATTCCTCCACAAAAGTTAAGGATGAGATCGTTCGCGCATGGGCGGACGCGCAGGATTACTGGCGCATCTTTCAGCGCAAGGTCGATGGCCTCAGAGCCGATTCCCCGGCCACAACTGAAACGCGCAACCTCTGGATCGTTCCGCTGCTCGGACTCCTCGGATACCAGACTGAATACCAGCCTCGTGCCGTGGAGGTCAGCGGAAAGACCTATGCCATTTCCCATCGCGCAACCAATCGCGGACAGACTCCCGTCCACATCATCGGTTGCAAGGAACCCTCCGGACTGGATAAGAAGCCTGAGAAGGCAGTCCTGCGCATGTCCGCTCACGCCATGCTTCAGGAGTTCCTCAATCTTCAGGAGGAACTTTACGGCATCGTAACCAACGGTCGCCTCCTGCGCCTGCTGCGCGATAGTTCCCGCCTTGTCAAACTCTCCTATCTCGAATTCGACCTCGACCGCATCTTCACGGACGGCCTATTCGCCGATTTCGCCGTCATGTTCCGGCTACTGCACGCAAGTCGCCTGCCGGCCACAATCGAAGGCTCATCAGAAAGCCTCATCGAGCGATACCATCAGGACTCTCTCGATTCCGGCGCGCGCATCCGCGACGGTCTCAGCCGCGCTGTCGAACAGGCTATCCGCGACTTCGCAAACGGATTCCTCTCGCATCCGGATAACGTATCTCTGCGGGAATCCATAAGCTCCGGGACGCTGCTCCCAAAAGACTACTACCAGCATTTGCTCCGTCTCATCTATCGCATCCTCTTTCTGCTCGTTATCGAGGAACGCGACCTTGTCTATCCCAAGGATGCCGACAAAGCAAAGCGGGACATCTATTACGACTGCTACAGTCTCCAGCGTCTCCGCCGCTTGTCGGAGAAACGCTGGCTTGCCGACCGTAGCAAGCACGACCTCTGGCTTTCATTGCTCACTGCTTTCCGCCTCTTCGAGGCTGGAGGCCCCGGCGCAAAACTCGGCATCGCTCCGCTTGCCGGAGATCTCTTCAGCCCAAACGCCATACGCGAACTCGGCCAGTGCATGCTCGGCAACGACGTCCTTCTCGGTTGCCTTCGCGCTCTCAACATGTACGAGAATCTCGATACCCATCAGACCATCCGCGTTAATTACGCCGCGCTCAATGTCGAGGAGTTCGGCTCCGTATATGAAGGACTGCTGGAATATGACCCTGTTTTTAACATCAATGGAAACCGGATTGAATTCGCGTTCGCACAAGGTGGCGAGCGTGCCGCTACTGGCTCACACTACACGCCTGATGACCTCGTGCAGCCGCTTCTCAAACATTCGCTCGATTATCTCATCGCGGACAAGCTCAAAGAATCGGACAAAGAGAAAGCTCTTCTCTCGCTTCGCGTTGCGGACATTTCTTGCGGCTCCGGCCACATACTGCTCGCCGCCGCACGCCGCATTGCAACCGAATTGGCAATCGTTCGCACAAAGGAAGACCAGCCTTCTCCAAAAGCGTTCCGCGAGGCGCAGAGGGATGTCATCCGCGAGTGCATCTATGGCGTGGACATCAACCCGCTTGCCGTGGAACTTTGCAAGGTTGCGCTATGGCTCGAAGCCCACAATCCCGGAATGCCGCTCAATTTCCTCGACCACCACATAAAATGTGGGAACGCCATTGTCGGTTTCACGCGACGCGGTGAGGTCGAAAGAGGTGTGCCGGATGAAGCCTTCAAAACCATGCCAGGCGATGATAAGGAGACCATTGCGGAACTTCGCAAGCGCAATAAGATGGAGCGTGCGAAACGCGAAAAGATTGTCGAGACGGAACTTGAACTCTCGCCGGAGATCAGCAAATACCTCGAAGGCATTCTGACGAGGTGGCGGGACATCTCCAACCTGCCGGAGCGCACACCAGAGGAAATCGAAACAAAAAAACAACGCTACATCGAATTCACTCAGAGTCCGGACGCATGGCTGCTCAATCAGATTTCGAGCATCCCAATAGCTCAGTTCTACCTACCGAAAACTCAGGATATCGAATCAAAAATCATCACAGACGCCGAGTTCCGACTTTACTGGACAGGAAAACATCATCCGCAGGGTCAGGGAACGGCTGCCGCGCTCGCGCTCGCCCATCAGAAACGATTCTTTCATTGGTTCCTCGAATTCCCGGAAATTATTCAGCGCGGCGGATTCGACTGCATACTTGGAAATCCACCGTACATGGGCGGAACGAATCTTAGTGGTACTTATGGCTATCCCTTCTGTGAGTTTGTAAAGTGGGAGTATGCCCCAACCGGTCTCAGTGATCTTGTTACGTATTTCGTACGCCGTATTTACAATCTGTTGCACAAAAACGGATTCACTGCATTTATAACAACAAACTCAATTAAGGATGGGGACATTCGTAAGGATGGTCTTGAACAGGTGATTGCCAATGGTGGAGCAATCAATTTCGCTGTTAGAGGTATCAAATGGCCGGGGCGTGCAAATCTGGTGGTCTCACTCGTTGCTATTCACAAAGGGAAATGGAATCGCAAATGTTTGTTGGATGGCAAAGAAGAAAATGTAATTAGCGCACACTTAGAAGGGTACATAGATGCTGGTCCCCCGATCATCTTGGGCAGTAATACCAACTACATGTATGAGGGGTCCAAGCCACTATCAGACGGATTTATTCTTTCTCATGAGGAAGCTGAAAGAATCGTTCAGTCTGATCCGCGTTATAAGGAAGTGATTTTTCCGATCATAAATGGTAATGAATTAAACAATGAACCTTGTCAGACACCAGGAAAAAGCATAATCAACTTCTTCAACTGGACGATGGATAAGGCCCGTGAATACGAATTGCCTTTTCAGATCGTAGAACAACGAGTGAAACCTGATAGGGAAAAACAGAATGACAAGATAGGCAAGGAGAAATGGTGGCTGTATCTACGTCCTCGAATCGAGATGTACTCAAAAATTAGCCATTTATCTCGCTGCTTCACGGCTGCTCGTACAACTAAGCATCTCAATTTCTCTGCTGCCCCTACCAACTATGTTTTCACGGAGGCACTTAAAGTCTTCACCACGGACCGATGGGATCTCTACACAGTGGTCCAATCCACCCTGCACGAAGTTTGGGCGCGAAAGTATAGCGGATCACTTGAAACACGACTTCGTTATTCACCAACAGACTGTTTTGATAATTTCCCATTTCCCGAAGGCCTTTGGAAGACGGCAAATCCCACGCTTGCGGAGACCGGCGAACGCTATCACGAATTCCGTCGCGCACTCATGAAGCAACTCTGGCTTGGGCTCACGGACATCTACAACCTGTACCACGCTTGCGACCTCTCTTCGGAGAAAGTCGCGAAGGTCAGTAAGAAGCCGCTGGCCGAGGCTGAGGCGGGTTATATCGGCATCCTCGAACTGCGCCGCCTGCACGTGGAACTGGACACCGCCATCCGCGACGCCTACGGCTGGAGCGACCTCGATCTCGGCCACGACTTCCACGAACTCGAATTCCTTGCCGAGAACGACCGCGTCCGCTACACCATCAGCCCCGACGCCCGCCGCGAAGTCCTCAAACGCCTGCTCGCCCTGAACCACGAACGCGCCGCCCAGCAGTCCGCCGCACCCGCCCCCAAGAAAACAACCCACCGCAAAAAGGACTCAACCGGCCAACTCTTCGCCGATGAAGGGGAACTCTTCGATAATTCCAGATAGTTCAAGAGGAAACAAATTATGGCTAAAAAAGACAAACGTAATCTACCAATGAAGCCGGAAACAGCGTCTGAGTTCATCTTGTACCAGGCCGATGACGGCCAGACGAAGATTCAGGTCCGGCTCGTGGACGGAACTGTGTGGCTGCCGCAGCGTTCGATTGCGGAGCTTTTCCAGAAATCCACGCCAACCGTAAATGAGCACATAGCCAACATCTACGAGGAGGGTGAACTGGCCCCCGAGGCAACTGTTCGGAAATTCCGAATAGTTCAACCGGAAGGAACCCGACGGGTGGAACGGCTGGTGGACTTCTACAACCTCGACATGATTCTCGCGGTTGGCTACCGCGTCCGGTCCCACCGGGGCACGCAGTTCCGCCAGTGGGCCACACGCACCCTCAGCGAGTTTCTCGTCAAAGGGTTCGTGATGGACGACGAGAGGCTCAAGCAAGGCCGCAACATCGGCGAAGATTATTTCGATGAGCTTCTGGAGCGAATCAGAGCCATACGGGCATCCGAGCGCCGCTTTTACCAGAAGATCACGGACATTTACGCCACGAGCATCGACTACGACCCAAACGTGGAGATTACACAAACATTTTACGCCACGGTCCAGAACAAGCTTCACTGGGCCATCCACGGCCACACAGCTGCGGAGGTCATCGTGGAGCGCGCCGACGCATCCAAGCCGCACATGGGACTGACTACATGGAAGAATTCTCCGCGCGGCCGCATCCGGAAGGCGGACGCCACGATTGCCAAAAATTACCTCTCGGAAAAGGAAATCAGCGACCTTGACCGCATCGTGACCATGTATCTGGACTATGCCGAGCTTCAGGCCGACAACCGGCGTCCGATGCACATGGCGGACTGGATCAAGAGGCTCGACGCGTTCCTGCAATTCAATGAGAAGAATATCCTGGCGAATCCGGGCAAGGTGTCGCACGAGCTTGCCCTTGAGCATGCGGAGGCCGAGTTCGAAAAGTTCGACGCCGCGCGCCGCAGTCTGGAGGCCACACAGCCCGTCAGCGACTTCGACCACGTCGTGGAGCAGGTCAAGCAACTGGGCAAGGGCTCCGCAAAACCACCGAACAATAGAAAAAAGCGGAAGTGAGCAGATGATTCCCGACATGGATCACGACGGAGATATCGACGGCAGGGATTACTACGACGATCTCGGCGGCGCGTATCATTTTGCTCCGAAAGAGCTTAAAGACGATCTGTCCGCACCGCCGTCACCGGGTATGATAACCGCCGCACGCGTACTATCTGCGTTGTTCTGGATTGCGGTGCTTTTTTTATTGTTGTGGGTGTTCTGACATGGTTAAGATACCTATATCATCCGAAGAAAAGAATAAAGGCGATAATCCCGCTGACAGACTGACTGCCGGTGCCCGCTCGCTCGAATCTAGGGCATTTCAAAAAGCCATAGACATCTTTGTCTCCATCTTGCGTGACGAACCGGAGAACGGTAACGCTTACCTGAATCTTGGCAAAGCCTATGTTCAAATGGGAAGGATGCAGGAGGCGGTGAACGCGCTCTTGAAGGCCGCGGAACTGCTTCCCGGCAATGTTGAGGCATATCTGCTGCTGTCTCAGGCCTACGCCGGAACTGGAAGCCATGACGATGCACTAATGACTCTCAGAAAGGCGGAGAGTCTTTTCCCGGATGAACCTTACGTCCCGTTCAAGCTCGGAATGTTGCTGGGGGAAATGGATCGTTTGAATGAATCCGCCGAAGCATACAGTAAAGCCGTGACAATCAAGCCTGAGTTTGCCCAAGCTCACAACAACCTCGGAGCGTTATATGTGAATTGCGGGCTGTACCTGATGGGGGTAAAAACACTCGAAAAGGCTGTGGAATTTGACCCGCAAAACCCGATCTGCAGGGACAACTACGGGCGTGCCCTTGCCGGGCTGCGAAAGTTCGATCTGGCAATCGCACAGCAACTGGAAAGCATCAGGCTGAATCCCGGCAGGGCTGCAACCCACAGACACATCGCCGACACTTATTTCAAAATGGGAAACAGAGAACTGGCGTTGAAGGCAATCAGGAAAGCGGTGGAACTCAACAGTGACGACCCGGCGAACTGTCTCGGCCTCTCTGAAGTGCTGACAGACCAGTTTGAGGATCAGGCCGAGGGGCTGAAATTGTGCAAGACATGGCTGAAGAAATGGCCGGAAGACATTGAGGTTATAAGCCGGGTGGCAATGATCTACACAGCCTCGCGTGCGACATACGGTGGAAAGGACACTCTCAACATAAACGGCGTCGAAAAAGCGGAGGAGCTGCTTGAACAGGCGTTGAAAAAAGCGCCGGACAATGTCCGTTTGCATAAACAGATGGTGTTGACAATTCAGAACCGCGGCTGGGGTGGGGAATATACCGAAAGAGCACTCCGGCATTTGTCCGAAGTCGTGAGAATCCGGCCTGATGATCCCCAGGCGCACTTTGAGTTGGGGGAATGCTATTACAGCGCAAGAGGGAACGTAAACATATACTCCCCTGACATCGAATGTCTTCAGCTTGCAGAGCAGAGCCTGAGAAAAGCCATCCGCCTTGACCCCTGCATGCTGGATGCCTACGAGTGCCTCGCAAAAACGTATGAAGCACTCGGATGGGATGCCCTCGCGCAGGACACTCGCAAACAGGCCGAGTCTGTCAAAAACCGTGAGTAAGATATATGGTATGCTTATTGTAAATGAAATGAATATTTCTTGCGCATCGAAGGGAGAACTTGTCGCCAAACGTCTGAATGAGTTTCTTGTGATTTGAGGATGCTGCTAATAGCAGTGGGCCGGGGTTATCGTTTACTGATAACAGAGATACTAATGGCTAACCTTTAAAAATGGGAAGAAGCACAGCGAATCGATGTCATTAGAAATCTACGCCAGCAACCGGATGGAACTGGTATGAAATCGGGGCGCTGTCTTTCTTTCGGGTACACATAAACCCAGGCAGGTGCTTTCTTCCCACCATTCAGGATCGAAACGCTTTTTTCAATCCTGATGTAGTGGCTTCGGCTATCGCCGGGGCGATAACCTTCAAGCCGGTCGAGGTGTTCGAGCGTTTTTGCGATATCTGGAAACGTCATGACCTCTCCGAGGACCTGCCCGTCGAGCGCATCAAACATCGCGGGGAATCCATAGGGAAGATGATAAAGCCGCCCGGTAGTGACAGCGGGCTCAATAGTGAGCGCATCGCGGCAGTACCTTTCGTGGTTCCAGAATCCGGACATCAGACTTCCGTAGACAAATAATCTTGATATCCCCATGATGAATAGCTCCTCATCCGTCCTTTGAAATAAAAATCGTGTTGCCGGAAGTCCATCAGGTCGGCAACATTGAATGCCGACAGCGTGTACGCAGCGATATCCAGCGGAATGACATCCTGTCTTCCGCCGTTGACCCGCTCGAGCGGCCATTCCTCGGACGAGTAGAACACGGCCCGAAATCCTTTGTGATACCACAGGGTTAGCGGCTTGTTGCCTTTGATGACCAGAATCGTATCGGGCGCCGATGTGCGCGTGAAAACGGCGGACATGCCGCCACGGACGTCGCTGACGCAAGCCGTGAAGTTCTCGATGCTGTCTTTTTTATCCGCGAGCCGGAAGATGAACTCGCTGTCAACTTCGCCAACACGCGGCAGCCGGTATTTCTTGAAAAGCCGGTCCGCGTTCAGGATCGTGCCCGCGGCGGTGCCTATTACGGCTCCCGCCCTAATCGGATGGTTGTTCAGGCTGTTCGCCTCCGTGCCGCGCGTTTTCCATCGAGTGTGCCCAAGGATACAGGTTGTCGCATTATCGAATCGTCCGATGATTTCTGAATATTTCTCTTCCATGACCAGCTTCGCCGCAGGGCCCGGACGCTTGAAAAGCGAGTACGTGCCGTCGCGCCGTATCATGGCGAGACCGGCGGCGTCTTTCCCGCGCGCCTGATTGAGCAAAAGCAGCTCAGTAAACATGCGCCCGATTTCTTCGAGTTCCGTTTTACGGCGGCGTTTGTTGCCAATTAAAACCCCGGTTAATCCGCACATATTATTTACACTCCATCAAAGGTTGTGTTCTCTTTTCTTTGGTTCCATCCAGACCTGGGCGCTATCGAACTGGCGCATTAAATCCGCCGCCTGGCGCATGCTTTTTCCTTCGTAGTTTCTGACTTCACTGATACCGCCCGCGGCCTGATTTATGTAAAGCCGCAAATTATGTTGAGTCGGGCGAAAAAAACTAGGATTCTCAGGGGCTTCTGTTTTTTTGACTCAACATAATCACAACACCCCTCATAGAGAAGAGAGCCAATCCAGGATGTCTTTGTTGTTTTGCCATGACGGTGCCTGCATGCTTGGTAATAACTTCGGGGCTTTGTCCAGCGCCTGCCGTTTCATTTCCATGTCAGCGCGCGCGTAGATATCTGTCGTTCGTATGTCCGTGTGTCCCAAAATCTTCTGAATTACAGATATCGGGTTTCCTGATTGATGAAGATGCATCGCCTTTGTGTGCCGCAAGGTATGAGGGCTGAGACGCTTTTTCAGAGAGCGGCTGTCAAAACCGGCCCTTCCCGCATGCTTTTTCAGGATGTAATTGATTCCTGATCGTGATAGTCTCGCGCCGTAACGATTGGAGAACAAAGGAATCGTTGCGTGCTCAGGCCAGATGAATCCATGCTCTTGAAGATATTCCTTCAGCAGATTTACCGTTGGTTCCATCAAAGGGACCGAACGGATTTTTCTGCCTTTCCCCGACAGACGCACTTGTGCCGGCGCTTCCAATCTGATATCTCCCACCGATAAGTTGATGATTTCCTGCACTCTTGCGCCGGTATCGTAAAGCACACTGAGCAAGACGGTGTCACGGCGCCCCGTTCTCGTTGTAAGGTCTGGCTGCGCAAGAATCGCCTTCAATTCTTCTTGGGATAGATACTCTACCTCGGAATGACCGAAACGTTGCAAAGGGATAGCGAGGATTCGCTGACACTGGAAAAGGAGTTGGGGTTCTTCTGTCTGAACATATCGAAAAAATGAGTGCAAAGCGGCCAACCTGTGATTTCGCGTGCGGGTGCTGCATTTGCGATCACTTTCCAAATGTTCGAGGAATCCTAAAACCAATGATGTGTCCATGTGTTTCATATCCAGTTTTTCAGGGGGCAATTCTCGAACATCACGGCAATATCTGAGAAAGAGAGCGAATGTGTCACGATATGCCATGATGGTGTTGGGACTGACGTTGCGCTGACTAGGAAGATAATCACTCAAAAACTCGGAAAGGTGAAACGCAAAGTTCATTCTCTTCATGGGTCTTGCCTCCTTGGGATTATGTGGCCGAAGGCTTTTTCTGTGCGTTTTGTCAACTCCGGAAATAAGTCGGCGGTGAAATGCAGATAATACTGCGTTCCCTCTAATGTTTCGTGCCCCATGTAATCTGCCAGTACAGATAATTTTTTGTTAAGGTCGGCGCCTTCTCTGTACCACTGAATTAATCGGTGCACGGCATACGTGTGACGAAGGTCGTGGGCTCGCGGGCCTTTCCCGCGGCCGCCATGAGGAATTCCGGCTTTTCTCAACACTTCACGATAGGCATCGTAAACGGTTTTTCTCCCGTATTGGCCGCCATCCGGTGCGGGGAAGAAAAACGCATTGGGGCTTTTGACCGTCAAAAACATTGCGTACTTTTGCAAACGGCGCACAATAGACCAGGCCAGCGGAACCAATCGATCTTTTCCACCTTTTCCATCGCGTATAGTCAACAAACCTCTTTCCAAGTCGACGTCTTTTAAACGCATACATCTTGCTTCTCCGCTGCGAAGGCCGCAGAAATACAGGAGCCGAAAATACTCGGGCATTATCAGATGTCTCATAGGCGAATGGATTGTGTACTGTAAACCGTCGACCGCGCGTAGCAACGACCTGATTTCATCGTATGTGAAAATTCTGGGGATGAAGTCTCTTTTGAACCTCCCATTCTGTTGAATGAACGAAGTGTCTACGGCATCTCCTTGACACTGAAGGAAAAGACATATCTGCCGCACAGCGGATTTTCGCCCATCCTGGTTCCTTGGCCGTTCGTTGTCTTTTCTTTCCATCCACTTTTTCAGCAGTTCTCTCGGAAACTCATCCGAATGCCATCCTTCCTTGTAAAGAAAATTGTCAAGACACCGCAGACGCGCAGAGTCGGGACTGTAGCGATAACCACAGGCTCTTTTGAATCGGATGAATCTGTCCAACACCGGGCCAAAACCACTGTGGAAGGTGATAATTTCCTTTTTCTCACGCATACGGCACCTCCTCGGGATCGAGAGCGGCGCTCCGCAATTCATCCACATTCACTTTTGCGTATATCCTGGTGGAATCCAGCGAGGAGTGCCCTAAAATGTCCGAGATGGTTTCAAAGGGGACATCGCTTTCCATTAACTGGCAAGCCAGAGTATGCCGCAGAGAATGCAGGCCGCCATGTCCTTTCGGCGGAAGAGGTATCCCGGCACGCCTTCTGTAAGTAGTGATAATGTTGTGAAAAGCGACGGCTTTGACAAAAGGCTCATACGGGGCAAGAGCACGGAGAAAAACTTCGCGGTGTGCCGTAACGGGCCGCCCGTTGCGCAGATAATCAATCAAGGCTTCCCCGATCTCTTCGGTCAATGGTAGCGACAAAATCCTCCCTGTCTTGGTTTGGGGACATACGATTTTTGATTCTTTCCAGTTTATGTGGTCAAGTCTCAGAGCGCGAATATCACAACCTCGCATTCCCAATCTGCATGCGAACAATAAAATCGCATAATCTCGTTTGCCCATGGGGGAGCTTCTATCAACTGCGAGCAAAAGCCGATTAATATCTTCTGGGTTCCATACCACCGGAAGACGTGAATCTTTGGGTATATAAATATGCGGCACGTATGTCGAATAATCTCTATCCACGATTCCCTGAATCCACAGATGGCGCAAAAATCGTCCGCAGATGCAGGCAAGGGTTTTTCTCGTCCGGGGAGAATAATCCGGCCGCGCGAACAAGAATTCGGAAATCAAGTCAGGGCGAAATTCTTTCCACTTTTCGATGTTTTTGCTGTAAAGATAATGAAGAAACAATGTCAGGTACGCACGCTCATTGTACATCGAAACGTGACGTAGTGTTTTGCGCCTTATCCGAAGATATTCTTTCGCGGGCTCAGAAAGGGGGCCAGACAACGAACGCGCATATGATCCGCTTGGTCTCTGTCGCCAGTAACCCCAAGCATCGAACTCCTCTAAATACCGCATGGCAGTTCGTACTTTCTGTTGCGAAGTTTTCAAGGAGGAAATCTTCACGTCGCACGGGATGCCCATCTTTGTAATGTATTGTTCCGCAAGTTCTTTCGAATAATGCCGAACTCCTTTCTCTTCGGAATATTTTTGAAATCTCCTCATTGTCCTTGCGTATGCCAGTACGCACCTCCTTGTATACCCGGTTTCCTCCATGTGACAGACCACATCTTTCACCAATCTTTCTAATGAATTCTTGCTGTCTTCTTTTCTCTCCTTCATTTCTGAAGCCTCCTATTGATTTATTTCGGCGACACTTTTGCTCGCCGTTGAGGCTTCATTGTCAGATAATTATGTTGAGACGATCAACTTCTGTGGTGCCCCATCCCGCAAGTGATTTTCAATTATCTTCCATACCCTCCTTTTTTAAATCGCTGAAAAACGTTTCTATTATTGACAATTCTGTGATGTGGCTTAAAAACCCCACCGCTGTCGGTCTAAACCGTTTGTCTTGTTGACCGCTTCGAGATGATGGCAACTCAACATAATTTGCGGCTTTACATAAATCGCGTTATGTAGAGCTCTACATAATTCTGTATAAAAATTGGAGAGCCTGCACAGCCTTCCAGAATTTGTCTTTCGGCGCATCATTCATGTACAGAAGGTTGAATTTCTTTTCGCATGTTCTGTCAGGCCCGACGATTCCTTCATAGATAACGGCATCAATATTTCCATTCGCCAGTTTTTTTGACATGATACGGCGCATGCGAGAAGTGCCAGGAAGCGAGAAATCCGCAATCACATAAAGCGATTCATCAGGCTCATTAATTGTGATAATCGGCTTTAGATTCCGTTGCAGATTCTGAATTCTGCGCTGTGCGTTTCTCTTTTTCTTATTCGACATTCCGTTCTCCTTCTGTTTTGATGTCCGGCCCGGCGATTCCGGCTTTCTCCTTCATGTATGAAATCCAGCCTTGCCGGTTCATGCCCATGGCTTTGTGGATGTCCGCTTTTGTAAGAACACCGAGACGCTGGAACTGTCCCATCACAACGTAGCAATTCTCTTCTGTGATGAAACGCTCGATTTTTTCAATGGGGTCATCGTCCATACTCATACCTCCCGAGCGAGACCGCGCTCGATCAGCTCGGAAACAAGCGACCGTGTGAGTTCTTCGTCTGTGTTTCCCTTGACCGTAAGCTCGATGTTCTCCATCATCTTCGCGTTGCGAAGCACCATGTCCACGTATTCGCGGATGGTCCGCACGTCCGAGAACATCGTGGAGCCTTTCATCTGGGTGACGATTTTCATCGGCGAACCGCTGAATTTCTCGCCGCCCTTCAGTTCAATACGCATTGCAACCGCCTCCTTTAGCAATTTACGCCAACCCAATCGGATGTGACGCACTATGTACGCTCAGGTCGATCATTCCTTCGAGGAGATCGCCCGATTCAAAGCATCGCGGACAGACCGGTATATCGACGATCTGTCCGCCATGCTCGAGCCGGATAAATAATCCGCCGCGCTCGAACGGCTCGCGGCAATGGCCGCATGTGAATCTGTTGTTGTAAGGGTTCTTTCCGAACTTCACTCTGATTTTCATCTGATGCCCTCCATCACGCCGCCTGCTCCGCTTGCGGTCGTCCGTTTTTGAATGCGCTGTCTCCCTCGAGGTTTGCGAGCAGGTGCTGCCGCGCCGTTTTGAACTCGTCGCCGATGAGCCCGAGGCCGAGCAGGAACACCCGGAAATCGTATTTGCTGTTTATTGGATTCAGGTCGCGTTTGCGGCTGCTTGCCGCGTTGCTGTTGATGGCTTTCGCGCCGAGCGCGAGACAGAACTGAATGTATGATTTTATTTTTCCGGCGTGGAGCGTCCCATTGAAATAACGGAACTCGACCGTCCCGCGATACCACACGTTGTGAAGGTTCAGTCCTCGGTAGCGGGTCGAATCGTAGTGCGTCGGGCTTTGATTCTGGTAGCCGTACCAGAGTTGATTGAGTTCGTCTTTTGACTTCGGTTTCCGCTTTTCAATTTTCTCGATGAACTCGCCGTTTACCTTTTTCGCGTAAGAGGCGAGCCGTCGTTCGTTTACGTCGAGGGCTTTTACAATGAGGTCTTCCTGTTTGTTGACGATTTTTGTGAGGTTGACGAGGGCTTTCGCGGTGAAGGCGTCCGCGTCAAGATGAACATGGACACCGCATTGGCTGCTTATGTGCGCTCCGGCGTTTCGCACCGCCCGGACCACTTCCTGAAGCTGGTCCATGTCCCCGTAAACAAGTATCGGGCTTACGATTTCAGCCCGATACTTTGCATCCACGTTTGTGAGCGACCCGTCGGCGACCACTTTCCATTTGCGGCCGCGGTCGTCGGTGACCTCCCATGGGTCGTGGCATTGCGGCATTCCGGTGTGCAGCACCGTGCCGCCGACCACCGATTGGATGGCCCGCGCAACCTTCTCGCGGGTCTGTCTTACCGTTTCGATCTCGATCCCGAATCTGATGTCTTTCAAATCCATGTTTTCCCGCCTCCGTTTCCGTAAAAAACCCTTTGTTTATCAGGGTTTTTAATTCTACACACATGTTACGCCGGGGGCGGGTTAAGTCAAGCCAATTTATAAAGATAAATGTTAAAATGATGAGATAACCGTAGAATTGCAATCTTAAACGCTATTATAACCTATTATTGGCGTTTTGAGACTGAAACAAGTCGTAAACGACAAAAACTGGAGTCGGAACAAGCGACGACCAAGTCCGGAATATGTATCAAAACAAGTACCTGCCTGAACCATAAAACTGGGCAAACTTCCTGCATTTTATTGAATCACCGCATATAAAGTAGTATCCTACACAGCGACACTACAATTTAGATGGTTGGAAGAAGAAAGAATAATGTTAGAACAGAATGTCATGGACGTGGAATTCTGAACCACGAGTTCCTTGAGCGAGCAGAGAAAACGCTCGGTCAGTTCCTTTCTTTCCCTGCACACCTCGTCGAGTGCGGTGCTCTGTTTCGCCAGAACGGTATCTTTGTCCGAGAGCCGTTTCTCGAATGAGCTGAGAAGCTGCGGGATCAGTCCTTTGAAAATGCCGATCAATGTCACCACCAGCGTGAGAAGGATGCCGCCGAGCTGCACGAGAAGATTATTCTCCATTGATTATTCACCTCCTTCGGAAACGGGAACCGTGTAGTCTTCGCCCCACGCGGCGGGCGGCTCCAGGACGACAATAGATTCCAGGATGCGATAGCTTTGCAAAAGCCTCGTCGGAACTCTTGTGAGGAATGCGAGAACCTCCTCGGCGGTCAGTTCCGTAATGATCAAGTCGTGACACACGATGGTGTCGTTCCACACGGGTCCGCCGCGGTCGAGGATCATCGCGTGCGCGTAGATCGGCTTTTCGCCCGAGATCATCCTCCGCTGGAGTCCGTCCGGTTTTACGACTTTCCTCTGCGCGTTCGGGGCAAGAAGCGGGAATTGGAAACCCGGCTCCCGGAACGGGCAGAACAACCCGCCGGTCTCGCCGAATGTTTTCTCCTGACCATCCTCCGGGTCAGTCACGGCGACTTTCGGTATGCCCACCTCGTAGTCGTCTGTCGCGGCGCTGTACACCGCGCCGAAATCTCCCTCAATCGTTCTCATGTATAAAAACTCCTTTCCGGCTCAGATCACCGAGCCGTTGATGATGTTGTGCGCTATCTCGTTCGTGTTGTCCGGCGTGCCGGAGAACGGATAAGCCTTGGGCCATCCGGGTTGAACAGCTTTTGAGTTCGTGAAGATGTTTCCGATCACCACGTTCTTCTTTGCGGCCGCAGTGGTGACCATCATGCCGAGAACGCGATTGCCGTTGACTACGCAGGACGAGCCAACGAACGTGCAGGACAGATTCACCCCGCCTGTGACATTGATGTCCCCGCACACGAAGTTGCCGGTGACCACCGAGAGCGACGACACGCCGTCGATATGCGCGAGATTCGTGTACGCCCACGCTGTGTTGGACGAGCCGCCGTAAGAGGAATTGAGCGCGTCGGACCAGTAGATAGTGTTACCGGACACACTGGTTATCATACGCGTCTCGATGTCTTTGCTGCTCTGGAACGTTACGCAGTAGCCGGGCTGAAAGTTGTCCACGAGCCCCGCCGTGTAGAACGAGCATGACGTGCCCGTGGCGTAGAATTTCTGGCTTCCGTCGTAGGAGTAGATGTTGAACTCGTCGATGCAGGCGTTTCCCGCGATCTGCGCCCGGGGAACGATGGCGCTGATGGCTACTGACTTTTGAGTGCGGATGACATTGCCGGTCGCAGATCCCCAGAAGCCGAGCGTCAGGGTGCCTCTCACGGAATTGCCGGACGCGCGGGAGCCTTTGCCACCGACGCTCAAACCGCCGTCCTCGATGACATTGTTCGCCGCGACGCTATAGTCCCCGGCAAGCGTCATTCCGTAGCCAACAAAATTCCCGACCGCCAGCGTCTTCTCTGTTGTGCCGCTGATGACCTGCAGGTTGCCCGCGACGTAGTTGCCGTTGGCCGTGGCCGCGTTTTTCAGTTTCACGTTGCCGTGACACAGGTTGTTGTTGAAAATGACCCGGCCTTCATAGGCTGTCGCATCAATCGAACCGATGTTGTTGTTGCAGCAGATGAAGGCGACTGTGTTTGAGCCATCCACGAATATTTGTCCGGCGAAAGTGTTGCCGAGAAACAGGATGTCGCCGCCGGAGAAGGAGTACGGGCTGGTCTGGAGTTTCACGGTCGGTTTATCCACGCCCGTAAAAAGCGTGGCGGACGTGTTACCGATGATGTATGCGTTGAGAAGCCCGATATTCGTGCCGGGGTCTCGCGCCGCGTTGATGTCGAGATATCCGTTGCCGCCGCCGTCGAAGTAGTTGAAGCAGATGAACGTTTCGTAGGTGTTGTCACCAGCAGTGATACCGGATGACGGAGGTTGGCTGTAGAAGCTCTGGCCCGGTGAGCCGTCATATCCGTGTTGAAATCCTCCGTTGACGGTGCAAATGTAGAATCCATACATGCTGTCGTACACCATGTCCTGAATCGTTTTGCTTTCGCTGTTCGTGCCGTCGCTGAAGCTAACCGACATGCCCACGGCAATCAGACCCGCGTTTACGACAGCGGAAGTTGCGCGGAACTGGTTGCTTCCCTGATTGATGGATGAGTAGATGACATCATCGAGTTCGTACCGGAACCCGCCGCTGCCCTGGAACCGGTTGTATTCGATGACCGTGTTGTTGTTCAGTTCGCAGTAAATTCCATGCCGCAGCCGCCGAAACACACAGTTGCGGATTTTGCCGTTCATGATTTCCTGTCCCCAAACGCCCCACTCGCCACCGATTCCTATTGTGGTCGCGGTGAAATCACTTCCGAAGTCCGTGGTCGCCGCTTCGATAAAGCAACCGTCCACATCAAGCCGGGAACCGTAATACCGGAATGGACTGATGCCGATGCTGTTTTTTGGAACCTTGATCCAGAGATTTAGAAACTTATTTCCTGGAGACGCCTGAATCATGCAGTAATCGGTGAACCCGGCTGCTGGCACCAGCGTCGGCATGACATCCGGCATGCCTTCCTCCATCGAGCCGAGCCCGTAGAGGATGGTGTTGTGCTTCATCGTGACATGCGAACTGAGGGTATAAATGCCCGGTTTTATCCAGACAACTCCTCCGTCGTTCCCGAGCGCGTTGATGGCTGTTTGCAAATCCGAATAAGTGCCCGGCGCGCCGGAAGTGTCCATGACAACCCACGAGGCATTCGTGCCGCCAGCGCCCACGAGGTTTTTGACCCAGCCCATGGTCGCGGCATCCTGCGGGTTGTCCGGGTTGAGCAGGTTGACGATTTTGCGGTTGCCCGCGCTGTTGCCCTTTGTGAGAACCGTCGAAAGATCTGGAACGGAAGAAGACATCTTGAACCATCGGCCCGAGCCCGACGTAGGCGTTATCACGCCATCTCCATCGTCCGTTCCGGTTCCCGTATCGTCAAAGCGATAGAGAGAGCCCTTGTCCTCCACGAGCCGCACCTGTTTGTCAGAGCGGTTCACAGCCGCGATGTCGCGGAGATTCTGGATGGACTGAACCGGCGACGCGAATTTTGCCGCCACACCAGATATGTCGCCGACCGTGGCAAATGGATTGGCTGCGTTCGCGCCAGCCGCGCCAGTTGCGGCATTGTAGAGATCAAGCGCGAGGTGATAACGCTCGGTCGCGGAACCGCCCTGCACGGAGAGAAGATCGTTGTGATTTTTTCTGTGAATTGCGGCATCAGAAAGATGCTCGCCGAGGGATGCATTGCCGTTCACGTCCGGCGATACGGGGAGCCCGCCATTGAACGACGCAGTGTGCAGACCCGAATGCGCCGAAGATACCTGTGACTGCGTGCATTGCCCTAGCAGGTTTGCGATATTGACCTGATCCGAACCGCCCGCGCCGTGCGTCGCCGCGTGAGGCGTCACAACTCCGATGCCGCCCTGAACCACGTCGATGCGGGAATCGATCTCGTCGAGAACCTCATCGAGCGTGTCCCCTGTGTAGTTCGGATTCTGGACATCTATGTCCTCATCTTTATGTCGGTGGCCGCTGCCGGGGCGGCCACCGACTCTGTTCTGGTATCCAGTGTCCGCGCCAGCGATCACCATACCCGTGTTTCTGATGTCGGTAAGAATGCCACCGGCTTCGATTGCGATGCCGATGTAATAGTGGTCGGGTTCGGGAGTCGGCAGCGTAGCGCCGAGGACTTTTCGCAGCGTCCAGTCGGTCTTCCACACCTTGACCGGCGTTTCCACATTGGCGGGAAGCCGATAGTCCCGGATCGCGGGGTCTTCAGCATTCGTCAGGAGTTGCTCCACAGCGTCCAGAAACCAGATACCGTTTCCGATTGGGGACGGCACCGGCGCGTTCGGCTGTTCCGATGCGGAAATATCCTCGGCCAGCTCAATCTTGAGTCCGGCGACCCAGACAGCGCCCGCGTGAATGGTAGGATTTGTAGCCAGCCCGGACAGTTTGAACCCGTCGTTCGGCGATCCGTTCCCGAGGAAATCACACACGGCCCGGCGCAGACCTGTCTTGCCAATCTTCATCGCCAGATTCAGGTCCGCGTCCATGACGGGCACACCTTCCTGCCATTCCGGCTCCGTCCAGTTTTTCGTTTCATCAAACTGATTGCGCGATACTGTCATTTCTTCACCTCCGCGAGAGACATCTTCTCTGCGACAGCTTTCCGCACGGCGGTCATGCTCACGTTTTTGCCAGGACACGTTTTGCTGTAGCCTTCTTTTCCGATCTTCCGTTGCATCTCGCCGTGTCCGAAAATCGCCGTGCGGGGATCGAGTCCGTACTTCCGGCACCAGAACGCGAGAAGGTCCGTGAGCTTTTCCATCTGGCGCTCAGTCGGAGCGTCCTTATCGAAATCGCCGATGAGACACACATGGAGAGAATCTGCGTTTGCGTATTTGCAGCCGTTCGAGGGTTTGTCCTCCGGCCAGATGCGGTCGACGCGTCCGTCCGCGGCCGCGACTGGTTTTCGTTTGCTCCATGCGTTGTAGTTGGGATATCCATTGCAGATGACCGCGTGATAGCCGGGGGCGCTCCATCCGTTGCCTTTCGGTTTGGGATTTGTGTGCCACCCCATGATGACATCGCCGTCGCCCCAGGCGCTCACGGAATGATGGACGATGAGATTCCTGATTTTTCTGTTTGCCATGAGTTGTTCTTCCTTTCGTCAGTTCTGTTCGCGACGCACCGTGACCCGCATGATGCGTTCGAGATTGAAGTTGTCGGACTTCGAGATGCGCTCGTGGATCACGTAATTGAAAAGGACGTGTTCCGGGTCGGGCCCGACAAGTCCGAATTCGCGGAGCTGCGCGTTTGCTTCCTCGGCCATGAAGACGACGCGAACATCAATCGTGTCGGTGGGCGTCGGCGAGAATCGGTTGTTCGCCGCGTCCCAGTAGGAAACCGTGACCGGCTTCATGAAAATCGGTGTAACGAGGCAAGTCCTGTCCGCCGTCGCTTCGACCGGGGCCGTATCCCATGCGGGATCGCCGCTTCCGACCTGCCATTGCACGATGCCGTTCATAAGATTGCCGAGCGCGCCCACAACGAGGCCGAGCCCGGAATCGGTCACTATGTTGTGCCCCTCGCGGATGACTTCGGATCGGCCATCGGGATAATGAGCTATGTCCGTGAAAAGGCCTTCAATCGTGAATGCCGTTTTCACAGGGATGTGAGTAATGGAGTTCTCCATAAGAGATTGTTGGTCGTCCTTTCAGATAGGATTTGCCACTCGCTTCCAGTGAACGCGTCTGTGATAAGCCAGTTGTTTGAAAGAAGGTCCGCCTGCGTCGGTCGCCAGTCACCGATGAAGCCGGATTCCTCGTTGTATGTGGCGAGTTCGAGAATCACGGACATACACGCGGGCACCCAGAACCGGAGAATACGAAACAGCTTGTTTCGCACCTTCTCGAACATGTGGAAGTCGTAAGTCGCCTTGATCTTGATGCGGATTCTGTCCGGGGATTTGTCACCGCCAAGGATGTAGTCCGCAGTGTCTGCGGACGTATCCATGTTCATCGTTACGTTCGGATCATTCACCTTGAGCGTCGTGCTGTCGGGATGGCCGGTCATGAGAATGTTGCGGTTGTATTTGATGACCTCCATGTCCCAGTTCATGATTCCCTGAATGAGGTCGATGAGTCCCCGGCGCGTGCCTTTCTTTCGGTAGATGGCAACGGCGCGTTTTATCTCGGCGCGCTGGCGAAGCACAGGCAGTTCCCGATTCAGAAGCCAGCCGACATTCCACGCGAGATGTTCGAGCAGGTCGTCGCGCACTTCATTCACATTGGATGTGTCGTTGAGGCCGGACTGCGTTGCCCTGAACTTCTCCAGTTCCCATGCGATGATTCCGAGGAACCGGCACATCTCATCGTTCTCGTCATTGCGTTCATAAAGCTCCGGGAGATTGCCGTACAGCTTGCCGTGGTAATCGAACGAGGCTTTACATCGTATGCGTGCGCGGTCGTCCTCCGCTGATACATCAATCCACGCATCTGCCGCGTCCTGAAAGAACACGCGGTAGTAGTTGTAGTAACCGTGCGCGGGAGACGCGTCGGCAAAGGACTCCACAGCCGGGGCGGCGTCGGACACGACTATTCCGTCATGGATGTTCCGAGGGTAATCCCTCGTCTTCCTTACGAGAATGGTCCGCGCCGCGCCCGGAGGGCTTGTCCAGGACACGACCACAGAGTTGTCACGATCAAGCGATGTCAGCATGGATGCTCCCTACTTCTTCAGAAACGGCGCGATGGTGAGAAACGCGGGCAGCAGATTGTGAAGGTCGTTCATGACGCTGAACGCCGCGAGCATGGATCGGAACTGATCGGCGCGGGATACCGTCGCCATCGAATAATCCGGCTGCGTAAGGACTGTGAGCGGCGCACCGTCCGCGTCCGGCGGCACGTGAACCTCTCCGACCTTGATATGGCCGGACGACGCATCCTGCGCGACGGGCTCGTCATAAGGCGTGAATTCGAAGATTGCCGAATAAGGAATGCCGGAGAGCGCGATGCCCGGGGCGTAGAACTTTCCTTTGAAATATGCGGAGCCGAGCGCGACCGCGATTGCGGACGGGAAGTTGTATCGTCTCCCCGAAAAGAGAGGCTCCTGATAGGGAAGCAGCTCGACGGTGACATAGTCGGGATCGATGACGTCGACTGTAAGAATCGGAATGTCTGTCCCAACCGTGCATTTGAAACCGTCCGAGGCAAGCTGGGTGTAGTCCGTTCCGCCGCCACCCTGAACCGGCAGCCCGCTGCTGGATATGAGCGTGGCGTCGTCGCAGATGAAGACATCGTTGCCGCCATTCGTATCCTGCCAACTCGCCGCGACACCGTTCTTGTCATAGGTCACGGTATTGGAAGAGCTTGGCGCGCCTGTGGTGTTGTTTTTCTGAAACGCCACATAATTCTCGGATCGGGATATGATGACCGGCGTGAATTCCTGCGCGAGCGGCATGGACTTTGAGTTGTTGGAATTGAGAACGTTCCAACCAATGTGGATGTCGCCTTTGCAGGTTTCGCGGTAAACGGTTCCGAGCCAGTCCGGGAACTCGTTGTTGTTGTGATCGCGAAGATTGTCCGAGCCCGCATAACACTCGCGGATTTCACCGTCGCTGCAGATGAAGGAGATGCAGGAGAGTTCGAGCCCGTCGTGGTCGTATGTGATCTTCACCGGTTTGCCGACATCAGCGTCGGCGACACCGTCAAGATGCAGGACGCGCTCGGTGTAGTTGTTTCCATTCATGATGCGGTAACCGGCGCGAATCTTCATATTGCCGTTGTACTGAAACCCGCTAAGGCGGTAGTAATCGCTGATCGAGCCGCCCCGGAAGATGTGTGCGTTATTGAGGACGACGCCGATCTTGCCGTCGCCGGGGAGCGCCTGCACCACGACCGACCACATCGTGTCGTATTTCGTGTTGTCCTGTTC
>JAKQPS010000138.1 GCA_029564595.1 bacterium
TTATGATTTTTCCATCCTCATCACGCCAGCACAGCATGATGCTTCTGTTCATCTTCTTTTCTTTTATGAGCCGCTTTACTGTTTTTTTAGAGGGGGCAAGCCAAGGCATCAGTTTCTCCCTTTCTTGTCAATGCCGATATTTTTGAGCGCGCGTTTAGAGTTGAACGGTTTCTTAGGCCTGCCACGCCCAGTCGCGCTAGGAGCGCTAGCATCCGCATGTTTGCTTAAAGCGACAAATGTTTCAAGATCGGTCTTGTCGATCAGTTGCTTGCGTCCTATCGATACATATCGTATCGACCCATCTTTGATTCGTCGGCGGATAGTTTTTACGCAGACACGCAAACGATCCGCCGCTTCCTGTACTGTCAGCAGATTAGTTCCATGAGGATTTTCAACAGGCGTCGGCGCGTATTGACGCTTTCGCTTCATCTTTGGCGGGGGTTGATCCTCTGGCAATAAAATATAGTTGTAGAGGATAGCACCAGTGTCGTCATCGTAGTTTGCATAGACGGGTTCGTCGCCGTTGTATGCCTCGACATCGACAACTACTTCTACAAGCCTCACTCCTCTTGCATCATACTGGGGCGGGTGCGGCATTGCTTTTGCCTCCTTTTTTGCTGTCCATATTATACCACGTGGGGCAGCATTTGGGGTAGCGCCTGTGGGATTTACAGTTGCTATCAGTCCTTTCGAGACCTCAAGGCGCATTTAAGAGCTGCCTGCAAAATATGCCTATATATCTAGGATTATTATAGTAATAAAAGGGATAAATGCAAGAAGCGCGCCCATGTTTCGAACGCGCTTCAGTGGACTACGGAGAGAGTGGGATTTGAACCCACGTAGACGCTCTCGCGCCTAACACACTTTCCAGGCGTGCGCCTTCAGCCGCTCGGCCATCTCTCCAAAACCATCTTAATTTTATATATTTCGCTAAATTTATCAACTGCTTTTCCAATATGACGGCAAACGAACAGGATATTTCCCGCTTTCGGAAACTTTTCGGGAAATTATTCGTCAATATTGTTAGAATAGGGGACGGCGATTGTCAGCGCTCGGAGCAATATGGCGATATTAGACAAGGCGACAACGTTCATATTAGCGGTCGCGGAACTGGTTTGGGAATGGATGAAGCGGAATCCGGCGCCGATAATCGGCGTGTTGTCCGCTCTCACAGTCTTCTATTCCATCCTTCTGGTGTCCGTGCTGAAAGTCCGCGGACGGGCGGCAGAATATGTGCGCTCTTCAATTCAGGGCGACGTGACAATCGATGAAATAAGGGTGTCGCCCGGTTTGCGCATTGAATTGATCGGCGTGAGCGCGGTGTCGAAGGACAGTTCTTTAAGCATACCCGATATCTCCATAAAGAAGGCGGAACTTGCAGCGGACATACCGTCGCTCCTCTTAGGGCGCGTGGTGTTGAGGGAAGTTTCGATAGACAGCCCGGAAATAACGATTTACAGAGACGAGAAGGGCGCTTACAACGCTGGCGCGTGGCTGAAGGCGCTGGAGGAGTGCGACCGCGCCGCTTTCAAAAGCTCGTTTCCGGCGCGCGTATCGGTCAGGGGGGCGGTTGTAAAAATGGAGCCGCCGCCGGGAGCCGCATGGTTCGAGCCTCTTCGGCTGGCCGGCATGAGCGGCGTCATGTTAAAGACAACAGACGGTATGCTGGCTTTGGATATGAAGGCTGATGTTATGGGTTCGCCTTCTTTTCTATCTGGCATTTTCACTCCGTGCTCAAAGGAAATCGGCATGGATGTTTCATATTCATCCGACGCGTTCAATTTCTCTAATTTGAGGGACACTCTGGAAAACTCGCTGTTTGAGGGGCCGGGCGCGGCGAAGCTTCCCGGCGGTTCCGGAAAGCTTGTTCTCGCGGCGCGCGGATTCCCGACTCAGCCCCAACTCGAAGGCAAAGCCTCCCTGAAAGATTTCGACATGTCGTTTTCATATACGAAGGGGATTATGCGCGTGACGGAGTTGAAAGCCGGGGTAGGCGTCGAACGCGCCACCGCTTCCGGGACCATCGATTTTAATTCGCCTGACATGCCTTTCATCATGTCGGTGTCGATTGAAAACGTGCGTTTGCAGAGGCTCCTCAGAGACATGTCAGGTTTTATTTATTCTCCTGCCGGACTTCTTAACGGGGAGGCCATGATATCCGGCGGACTGAAAAATTTCTCGTTGAATATCGAAAGCGGAAAGGCGCATGTCACAGACGGAACTTTGAAACTGCCGTCTCCCGATTTATTCTCGACGGATGAGCGCCGCACAAGGCCGACTTCGATTCCGTTCAAATCCCTAACCGCCGACATCGGGGGCGGAAGAGGGGAACTGAGGCTGAAAAACATCCTTATTGAAGCGAATGATTTCTCGGCGACGGGAGAAGCGGCAATAGGCGGCTTTTCTTTTGGGTCTCTGTTCACGCCGGGCGCGCCTTGGTCGCTGAAAGTTTCCGCAAAAATTCCCGACGCGGAAAAGTTCGCCGCGTTTTTCCCTTCCTTCAGGAGCAGGATTTCAGGCTCCGCGGAAATGGAGTTGAACGCGCGCGGCTCTTTCAACAGAGCGGGAGCCGCGTCCGGTTCAGGCAGTCTCTCGATAAGGAATGGCAGTTTCTCTAATCCGTACGCCGGCAGGCGCGGAGTTCCTTATCAGACAGTCGATTTCGACTCTTTCCAGTCATCTTTCGAATTGACCGACAATTTTGTGAAAGTGAAAAACGCGTCGCTGACAGGCAACGGCATATCCGTCGACGTGTCCGGGACTATCGGGTTGAACGGCATGTTGAATCTGGCCGGTTTCGCTCGGATGGCTCCCGAATCGGCCCGGAATTTCGTCGGAATCGCCCCGTTCGTTTTTATTGAGGATTTTGGCTCTCTCGCCACATTCTCTTCAGGTTTCACCGTCAAAGGGGAACTTTGGAATCCGCAACATGTATGGCAGAGACCGGCGGCGACAAGATGGCATTGATAAAACACAAGACGCGGAGGATTGTCACCTTATGACGAGGCTCGTGAAAATCATGGCGCTGGTCGCCGTCTCGCTTTCAGCCTTCTGCCTTCCATTGAGGGCGGCGGAACTTATTGAGATAAAAAATATTTCCGACGACGCTTCCGTCAAGTTGCTTATACGCCTCAAGGAAGAGGCGAAGGCGAGCAGTTTCGTTTTGAGCAATCCTCCCCGCGTTGTGATTGACTTTCCCGGCGCCGCTCAAATGTCGGAACAGAAATATGACGACGCGCTGCTCAAGGGCGCGCGAGTCGGAAAACCCTATCCCGAAACAGTGCGCGTCGTGCTCGACCTCGCTTTCCTAATGCCATACACCATAGTTCCGCACGAAGGCGGCCCGTCGCTTGTCGTCGAGATTCCGCGAAAACTAGAAGATAAAAAGAGAAGCAAGCAGCCGCTTCCGGGCATTGATTATTCGGCGACAGAAACAATGACACCAGCCGGGCCTATGGCTTATCATGTTCTCGAAGTGGACCTCGCCGACCCGAACATATCCCTCGGCATGTGCATAGGGGAAGACAGACTCGGCGGACTTGAGAGCCTCTCATCGATGGTTAAAAGGAAGGGCGCGGCCATCGGCGTCAACGGCGGCTATTTCAACACTGAAAACGGCGCTCCTATCGACCTGCTTATCGTCAAAGGCAAGGCTCTCACTCTGCCGGACAGATTCAGGGGCTTTTTCGGCGTGGACAATAAAGGCAAGCCGGTTTTTATCCGACCGAACGCGGAGATAGGCGTCAGGGCTGACGGCCAGAAATCTTATTTTGTCCACAGGCTGAACATAAAGCCGAACAAAGGAGAGATTGCGGTCTTTACGCCTGAATTCGGAAAAAAGACCGGAACCGCGAAGGGACGCCGCGAGGTTGTCGTTCGCGGCGACAAAATCTCCGCTTTCGGCGACGGCGACACAGCTATACCCGCAGACGGTTATGTGTTGTCCGCGGATGATTCGCAAGCCGAATTCCTGACTCCTCTCGCTGTTGGAGGGAGCGTAAAACTCCTTCTCTCCTCATACCCAGACATCAGGAATATCGCTTACGGCGTTTCCGCAGGGCCGATGCTCGTCCGAGAGGGCGCAATTCAAGCCAACCTTATCGAGGATTTTACTTTCACCTCTCAGATTATAACGGCGAGAAATCCCAGAACGGCGGTCGGCGCGACGGCGGACAACCGCCTGATTTTCGTGGTGGTTGAAGGGCGTTCGACCCGGAGCATCGGGATGACCCTCGACGAGCTTGCGTCCCTGATGAAAAACCTCGGCGCGGTGGACGCGGTGAACCTTGACGGAGGCGGATCGAGCGCGATGGCGATTGGCGACAAAATCATGAACGAGCTGCCTTCAGGCGAACGCAAAATAGCAAACGGTTTCATGATTTACTATAAATCGAAATAGCCGAATATGATTGCCGTATGACAAAATACATGTTTGGTTCGCGATTATCCGTAGATATAAAAAACCGCCGGCGCTGACTCTTTTGAGTCGTTTTCTGTTGATATAACCCCTCCAAACACTATAATATCTTCGGCTTTAAACTTCGGAGGCTGACTATGAACATCGTGGACAAAGCGAACCTTGTGAAGCACCTCATAAATTGGCGGCTGACTTGGGCCAAAAGGAACACCCATTACACGTTCACAGTTCCCGGCAATCCGAAATTCATGGGGCCGAGAGACGCGGTTAAACTGATTAAAGACGGCTCGGTCGTCGCCACCTCCGGACTCGGCGGAAACCAGCGCGCTTCGATAATGTACTGGGCCGTGCAGGAGATGTACAAGGAGACCGGAAAGCCGCGCGACCTGACATTCTGCTCCATTGGCGGACATGGCGGACGCGGCATCGCTCCCGGCACTGTCGAAGAAATGGGACTCCCCGGCCTCTGCACAAGGTTCTTCGCCGGACATCTGGAAACATTCAAGGCTCAGCTTAAACTCGGCGACGAAGGAAAATGCGAGATACAGGTAATACCGCAGGGGACGGAAGCGAGGCTCTTCGCCGCTCAGGCCAGAGGCGAGGATTCTCTTCTCACCCCCACCGGCGTCGGCACTTTCATCGACCCCAGAGTCGGCAGAGGCACTCCGCTGAACGACCCGAACGGCAAACAATACGTTGTCCCGGAGGGAGACCAACTCCGGTTCAGCATCCCGAAGATTAATGTGGCTCTGTTTAACGCTCCAGCCGCCGACCGCAAGGGAAACATTTATGTGAAAAACGCCTCGATGATAGGCGAAAGCTATGAGGCCGCCATGGCCGCCAAACGCAACGGCGGAATCGTCATCGTAAACGTCGGACTTATCGTCGATGAAGGATATGACGATATTTTTCTTCCGGCGGACAAGGTGGACGCGATTGTTTACTACCCCCGCACGGAGCAGACCGGCTCAATCTATCATGATAAACCGCTGGACTTCTTCACCACTAACAGCTCGACCCCGATTGAGGAAGGCGTCGCAAGAACCAAATTTATCAACCAGATATTGGGAATCACGCCGCGCCGCAACGAGGTGGACAACGCGCTTGCGCGCCTTGCAGCTTCCACATTCGCTGAAAACGCCCGCAAAGGCATGAATGTGAACGTCGGCGTCGGGTTGCCGGAGGAAGTGTGCAGGCTCCTTTTTGAAGGAGGGCTTCTCAACGATGTGAAGCTGCTGGTCGAAAGCGGCGTCATCGGCGGCGTCCCGGCTCCCGGAGTATTCTTCGGCGCTTCCATCTGCCCAGAAAGAATGATTTCCTCTCCCTCCATATTCGACATGTTCTTCGAAAAGCTCGACGTGACGACTCTCGGGTTCCTTCAGGTGGACAGCGAAGGCAACGTGAACGTTTCCAAGAGAGGCGAGGGCGCGATCAACTATGTCGGGCCGGGCGGTTTCATGGAACTTACCACCGCTGCCAAAATGGTCAATTTCGTAGGAACCTTCATGGCTCATTCGAAAATGAGCATTTCCCCGTCCGGCCTTAAAATCGTAAAACGCGGCAAGCCCAAGTTCGTCGACAAAGTGGACGAAATAACATTCAGCGGACGCGAAGCGCTGAAACGCGGAATGAAAATATTCTACAACACGAACGTAGGCGTTTTCAGACTGACGGAGCGCGGAGTCGAACTATGCCGCGTTATGCCCGGCGTCGACATTAAACGGGACATACTCGATTTCTGCCCGATGAAGATAGTTCTGCCCGAAGACGGAAATATACCGGTGGTCGGCAAAGAGATAGTGACCGGCGACGGCTTCAAACTGTCGCTGAAAAGCTAGACGAGAATGCGAATTACGCGGGTTAGAACTGCTTGAACCACAGCAGCGCGATAACCATAGCGCACAATACGATAGGCAAAGCGGCGCGGGTGAAAGCGCTCCATGAGCGTCTTCCGCCGAACTTTTTCCACTCGACCGGATACAGCGATTCGCCCGGCAGATGCGCGTCTTTGTCGAAGAATCCGAACGCGACGTCTATTCTCACGATTATCCTCTGCAACTCGCATATCTTGTTGTAATTCTTCAACATGAAGTAAACGGCGACATCAGTAATCATCACAAAGATAATCGTTCCGGCGCATTTAACCGTGAGGCTGGAAAGAACTCCGGCGGCGGGCGGATACAGACTAATCACCCTAAAACTGAGCAGAAAAAACAGAATCGTCGCCGCGCCCGCTGTCGTGTCCATCTTGTGCCTTTGCAAAAGCTCGTTCTTGTGCGCTTCGTATGCTGCTTTCAAGACTGAAATCTTATTCTCGTCCATTTCACGATTTCCTTTCCTGAGCGGCTTTGCGGCTGTCAGAACGGCGACAATGCGCCTTCACGCCGCAATCTCATTTGAAATCGAATAATCCTAAGTAGTATTCATATCACAATTTACAACAGGCAGTCAATATAAATAACAGCCGCGTTTGCGACGGGGGACAACTATAGTTAATTTAGCCGCGAAAAGGGTTATTTGCAGACTTTTACATCGACAATTTCCACGTCGAACGTCAATTGTTTTCCGGCCAGCGGATGATTAAAATCCGCGACGACAGTCTCTTCATCGACGGAAATAATATTTAAAGGGATATTGTTTCCATTCTCGTCGCAGGCCATGAATCGCGCTCCGGCGCGGACATCAGCTCCGTCAGGAAACGCGCTTCTGGGGATGCTCTTCATCTGTTCGGGGTCGGACTCGCCATAAGCTTCGGACGGCTTGACGGCGAAGCTCTTCTTGTCTCCCGGTTTCATTCCGATTACATTGTTTATCATTCCCGCAATAATGGGAGATTCGCCGACAGTGAATTCGAGAGGCTCGCGGCCTGCTGAACTGTCCACTTCCGTTCCGTCATCTAGTCTTACCGCGTAGTGCATCTTCACAGTGGAACCGTATTCTATTTCTTGCATGGCTTATTCTCTCCCCGGACGGCACAGATCAATATATTCAAGCGGGATCTCTTCGTCCGTTATCAGATTTACTGCTGGAATCGGAACATACATCTCGCGACGTCAAAGCTTTCTGTCATTGCCGTCATTCCCGCGAAAGCGGGAACCCATTTTCAAAAAACAGCAGATCCTTTCAATAAGCAATCGAAAACTCTTATTTGACCGACCATCGCCAAAGAGCGAACAAGCGGTTCCGCGCCGCGGTTCGCCGCCGATATCGTGAAGAGGTTATTGCTTCTTCTTGTACTTGTCTTTGTTCTTCAACCTTTTCTCTTCGTTGATATCCGAATAATTCTTATAAATCATGTCAAAGACAGGAGCTCCGATTTTTTCATCTCCGGGCAACTTATCCATGACGAAGGGAACCATTATTATTATAAGTTCCTGTTCGTCCACGTAGTCTGACTGACGCCTGAACAGATTGCCTATCAAGGGCATGTCTCCAAGGAGCGGCATTTTCTTGACTCTGGTTTTATTGTCTCTTCGTATCAGGCCGCCGATGATGACTTCCTCCCCATTGGAAACCTGAACTATGGAATTGGACTCCCGCACGATGATGTTCGGCGACTGCGGCAGAGCGCTGTCGAGTATAGTGGTCGCTCCCTGCGCGTTCGCCCCGTATTCCGTTCCCGCTATGGAGTCCACCATGTCCATCAATCCAATCGGGGGCGTTTCTTTGAAATGCAGCTTGAAGTCGGATTCCATTTCGGAGAGTTCCGGATGTATAAGGAGGCTGATATCCTTTCCGTTCGAATGCACGCGCGGCAACACGTAAAGAGACATCCCGATATGTTTGTAGTCGGTCTCCTTTGACGTAACAGCCACGCCTTCCTTTGATACCATGGTGGTTCTTTCCAGAGGTATTTCTTTGCCTACTCTTATCATCGCGGGCTGGCCGTCGATGGTAGCTATCGTCGGATTGTTAAGAATCTTTGCCTTGTTGTTCTGCAGAAGCACGTGCAGATTCATGTACATCGTCTTGATTCTTTCTTCCATCGTTTTCTGTGTCGCTATGGAGATGTCGTATTTTCCTTCAGCAAAATCTCCGGTAAAAACGCTCGTCCCGTACTCGTTGAAGCTAGGAAACTCGATGCTGTCGGCTCCGCGGTCATTTAGGTTGTTTCGGTTCACTTCGAGGATAAGCGTTTTTATGACGACTTGTTTCGGCGACACATCCACCAACTCAACCACTTTTTTAACCTGTTCCTGAACCTCTTCTGTCGCCTTGATTATCAGCAGGTCCTTTTTAGCAGATACAATCTGCTCGTTGGGAAGCATCCTCGTTGTTTCTCCCTGCTGTCTGCCGCCGATGGACAGCGAAGGGTCGGTGTTTTTTAGAGCCGGGCCGCTGTACGCCACTATAACATCTGGGACAGGCCTCAGCCTCATTGATAGAAGCATATCTCTTACTGTCTCGGCATCGGCGTAATTCAATTGAATCTTCTCGATGACAAGCGGCTCTTTGCTTTCATCAAAGCTTATCGCCGCCGATGCGGGGACGATGTGGAACCTGCCTGATTCATGGAAATAGGACAGACCGTACTTTCTGAGCATTTCCGCGAGCGCCGCGTCGAGCGCCATATTCTTGAAAGAATGCGTGACTGATGTCGCCGACACAATGTACTGAGCGGAGGGATCGACGTACACCGCAGCTCCGGTTCTGGCGGATATTTCGCGGAGAATCTGCGCGAGTTGCGCGTTCTTGGCGTTCATGGTTATAGAACGCCCGTCGGCTCCGACTGATATTTCAAGTTCGCCCATAGCCGGGGCAAGTGTAGTTCCGGCAATGACTGTCGGTCTGCCCGACGAAATGAGAGGTTCCTGCGAGATGGGCAACCCGGGCCGTTGATTCGGAAATTCCGCAAATGAGGGAAATAATGCCGCTTCCCATTGAGACACCAGAACCGCGTCGTCTCCGTATCTTGACGCGGCGGTCATCGCTTCGCTTCCGGCGGCGGTCACGACGTCTCCCTTGCCGGGCGTTCTTCCCATCACGCTCTTGACGATGTCGCAGTACACGTATCCGCTGCGGGAGAAGCTTACTTTCGCGACCGCGATGACTCTCTGGTTGCTTCTTGTGACCAGCACATAATCTCCCGGCTGATACGCAAGCTCGTCTTGCGCCATGAAAGAGAACGAATTGTGGTATGCCGAGTCAACGACGTCGAGGCTGTACGCCCCAAGCGAAAGCGAAGCCGACGCCGCCATGACTACTACAAGAGCTTTTAGAACTCTAGAATATTTCATAACTACCTCCATGCGGATAAAACGCAAAAACAAGATTATCATTATGAATATTCAAAGTCAATATGAGCGGCGGCGGAGTGGCTGTTTTGTCGTTTGCGCCGCCTGCATCGTGAAGAACGCCGGTTTGATTAGAACGGCTCCGTGTGTTATCATTTCACAACTCTAAAGAGGAAGAATTATGACTCAAAACATCGGACGAAGCTGCGGTCGGCGGGATGTGATACGCCGCAAACTCCACGAAACATATATCGCCAAGCAGTTCGACAATACCGATATCTGGGCCGGCAACATGAAGCTTCACGCCGGAAAAGATATCTTGCCGTCAACCCTTCAAAGATTCTTCATCGACACGACGAACCCCGAATCGGGGATTGAAATACGAATTTCCGCCGAAATTTATATCAAAGGCGTTACGGACGCCGCTCCGCTCCTTGACGGAGAAATCGACGCCGCCCTCTGGACCGATATCAATAAGCACGGAATAGTGGACAAAACCGGCTCGCACTTTCCCGATTTCGGATATCTCGTTCCAATGTCGGTCTTGCGAAATCCGGACGGCTCTCCGGTCGTGAACGGAAACAACGCGGTGTTCATTTCCGAGCCTGTGCGGATTGAGAAAACAGGCGCGTTCAGCTATACCGTGCAGTTTTCAGCGGACGACAGCGAACTCGGCGATATCTCCAAATCTTGGATGTGCGTCAACGACATAGCTCACAACAACGACGGGACTCTGTCAGTCAGTCCTTCTCGCGTTCTCGACTGTCCTTCCGTCATGGAGATTTGCGTAAGGAAATACGGAGCAAGGATCGAGAATGGCAAGTTTGTCAGCGGATGTTTCGCCGATGTGACTCGCGATATTCAGAACATACCGGCTGACATAATTTATCTTCTTCCGATATTCGAGACAGGCACGGGCGATATTTTTACCGGCGAAGACGTTCGGAAAGGCGAACTCGGAAGCGTGTACGCGGTCAAGGATTTTTACCGTCTAGACCCCGCGTACGCAGGCGACACACGAGAGAAAAACTTCGCGGCGCTGGCCTCGGACGGCTTAATAACCGATTCTGATATTTCGGATGTTTTCAAGAGAGGCAAACCGAACGACATAGAAAATGCGGCGGACTTGAAAAATATCAAAACAAACGCTGAGGCGTTGAAAATTCTTGGCGAAGACGCCGCCGCCCAGTTGGCCGCCCGCGCCGCGCTCCGCGAGCTTGTGAACGCAGCGCACTTGGCGGGCAAACTTGTCGTCTTCGATCTGGTTCTTATGCAGACCAGCAGGGACAGCTCTCTGATTAAAGAGCATTTGGACTGGTACGAACTCGACGAGAACGGCGTTCCCAAGATACACAGCATCGCTTGGCTGGTTTATTCGGACGTGGCTCTCTTCAGGCTCAAATTCAACAGGCCTTTGCAGAACTACTTGAGCGCCGTAGCTCCGTACTGGATGAAAACGTGCGGACTGGACGGCGTGAGAATCGATGCCAGCCAGACGGTCGACCGTATTTTTTTAAAACAGATAAAAAACAGAATCAACGAAGCAAGACCGGACGCGATTGTCATCGGCGAAACTCTATGTCCTCTCGATGAGGCTCTGGATATACCGGCGGATATTATATATTCCCTGCTTGTGGACAATCATGTGAATGTGGACAGGGCGACGCCTTATTATGACCTGTTCGAGACATACCACCGCATGTTCCCGCGCGGCGCGCGCGCGCTGGCATATTTTGAAAATCATGACAGCGACCGGGCTTCGGCGCGGTGGATGAAAACATTCGCCGAAATCCTTGATTCCAATCCGGCGACTCAAAAACTTTGGAGTTTTATTAAAGTCGCGAAGCATAATTCATATCCTGAAGTTTTAGCCGCGCTGAAGAGCTTGCAATGCTCGATTATAAACATTTTCTCCGGCACGGCGGACGCGGTGAACTTCTGTTGCGCGCTCGAAAACGGAACCGACTTCGTCGAAACGACGCGCACTGATTTCGAAAAAAAGACATTGCTGGATTTTTCAAAAAGAGACATAGGCGCGGGCGCAATGGCGCATCAAGCTTATATGTCTCTGCATAAACTGAAAACCGGTCTTTCGATTATTGCTGAAGGAAGCGTGTTCTATTTGAGAGAGAACCTATCGCTCGGTCACGACGACCGGGTGTTCGCGTTGATCAGACATGATGCCCGGGAGGCGTTCGTTTTTGCCGCCAACCTCGATCCGGCATCAAGGAGAAAAGCATCTTTCGATTTAAGCTTCCTTAATGGAAAGTTGCACGGCATCAGCGGGATTAACACTGTTTTCGACAACTACAGGGCTATGGGGCTTTGCTCGGACGCCGGCGTTGCTGAGATTAAAGACGATAAGATATATATGGAAATAATGCCTTTAGGAGCCGTGTTGTCAAGGATAACGGGGTGACCGAATTTTCGATTCAATAATAGATGTAAGTATTCTGGAATTCATTTAATATATGATTGCGGCGACCGAACCTCTAAAGCCGCAAGGCGCGCTATTGACTGAGAAGCGCTTGTGCATGAAAATTGAATGAATGGCGATCGAGAATATGAAAAAGGCGGAGAGACAATGAAAATATCTATAAAAGTGTTTGTCGCGGCTCTGACGCTAAGCATGGCGGTTATTTTGGGAACGTTAGTGTTTTCCTCTACTGTCGCGTATTCTGCGGAATCAGCGAATACGAATGCCGCGGCGGCAGACGACAACTCTGAAAACATCGGGATAATAATTGAAGAATTGACTAAAAAGATCGCTGAAGAACCTGACAATGCCGAATGGTACATTCAATTGGGAGCCATATATGCGACGATAGGCGTATTGGACGAATCGATTGCGTTATTCGACAAAGCGGTCGAAATTGATCCGAAATCGACAGCCGCCTATTTCAACTTAGGCTCAATAAACGCCTACATTGAGAAATACGAAGAATCGGAAAAGAATTTTAATAAAGCTTTGGAGATAAACCCAAAGCATGAGCAATCTCTTTATGGGATGGGGCTGCTCAACATGAAGCTGGAGAAATACGAAAGGGCGGCGGAATATTACAGGAAGGCGTTCGAGGCAGCGCCGGAGTTTGTGGACGCCCATATTTCGTTCGCTCGCGCTCTTTTGTTGATGAAGAAAACCGATGAAGCCATAGCCGTTCTTGATAAAGCGAAGGAGAAGTTTTCTGATAATCATAATGTTTATTTCAATCTAGGCTTCGCTCAGAATGCGGCTTTGAAATACGAAGAAGCGTCGCAGTCGTTCCAGAAGGCGGTTCAACTCAAGCCGGATTTCGATGTCGCATTGTCAGGCTTGGGGTCCGTATATGTCGCTCTGGGCAAACACGACGAAGCGATAGCCGCTTTTAAAAATGTCGCGGATCGAAATAAGGAAAGCGCGGAAGCTTACTCGAACCTTTCGGTAGCTTACAGAGAAGCCGGGAAATACGAAGAAAGCCTTGCTGCGGGCAAAGAGGCGATAAAATTGGACCCGAAATTCGTTATGGCTCACTATAACATCGGCGCAACGTATTTGAACATGAAAAAATACCAAGAAGCAGCCGCCGCATTCAAAGACGCGATTAAACTCTCTCCGGATCATGCGGAAGCACATTTCGGTCTCGGCGTCATGTACGCTCAGAGCGGACAAAAGCAGTCGGCGCTCGATGAATACAGGATACTTCAAAAACTTAATGAGGACTTGGCCGCCAAACTGTTCGATCTGATTTACTGATGGGCGGTATTTTTTCGTTGGCTCTATCTATTTTCTCATCTTGATGATATTTTGGATTCATTTTCTATCGGATAGTTATCAGCGGCTTTGATAATAGCATGAGCGCGACAAACTAGTCGGAAAAACAATTGCAAAAAGATAGAAAGAACGATAAAGAAGCAGGCTTCGGCGCTTTCGAGGGCGTTTTCACGCCGACAATCCTTACTATTCTTGGCGTGATAATGTATCTCAGGCTGGGTTGGGTTGTGGGAAACGCTGGAATCGGCGGAGCAATCCTAATTATTTTTCTTGCAAAAATCGTCACCATCACGACCGGGCTTTCCATCGCCACAATGGCCACAAATATCAAAGTGGGCGCGGGCGGTTCATACGCGCTGATTTCGCGCTCTTTAGGTTTAGAGATTGGCAGTTCAGTCGGGATTCCGCTTTATTTGTCGCAAGCGCTTGCCGGCGCGATGTATATAATCGGATTCACCGAAGCATGGGTCGCGGTGTTTCCAAGCCACGACAGCCTCGTTGTTTCATTCGTCGTTTTATCCGGGCTATTTGTCATTTCGATGATTAGCGCGAAAATCGCGATGAAGATTCAATACGTAATAATGGCGGTCATAACAATTTCTCTTTTTTCGTTTTTTATGGGAAACGGCGACTTAGCGCCGGCGGACGCGGCGATATGGGGCGGGTTTGAAAAAGCTCCGTTCTGGGTTGTTTTTGCCATATTCTTTCCTGCCGTCACAGGGATAGAAGCCGGAGCCGCAATGTCTGGAGATTTGAAAAATCCCGGCAAGAGCCTTAAAAACGGCATTCTCGCGGCAATAGGCATTTCGTTGGTGATTTATATCATTATGGCGATTTGGCTTGGAATGGCGGCGTCGGAACAGCAACTCTTGAACGACTACACTGTGATGATGTCTTTGGCCAGATGGAGAATCCTTCTGGTCGCCGGCGTGTTCGGCGCCACGTTGTCGTCTGCCCTTGGCAGCATTGTAGGCGGGCCTAGAACTCTGATGGCTCTGGCGCAGGACAGAGTGATTCCGTTTTCAAGGATTCTGGCACGCAGGAGCGACAGCGGCGAACCGAGAAACGCTATCGTTTTCACCGCGACGGTTATTTCGATTTGTCTTGTCGCCGGTGATTTGAACTCCATAGCTCCTCTTTTGACGATGTTTTTTCTGATAACATACGGAACGATTAATCTTGCCGTGCTGATTGAGCAGGGCACAGGGATTCCCTCATTCCGCCCTAGCTTCAAGCTTCCGCTGGCTGTTCCTCTCGTCGGCTCATTGTGGTGTTTTATTGTAATGATTTTTATAAATCCGTATTTCGCTGTCGCCGCTATAGCCGCGTTGTTTATCGTTTATGTGATTCAAGTTAAAAGAGGCCTAACGACGCCGTGGGGGGATGTTAGAAGAGCGCTTTTCGTGTCGATAGCCGAGTGGGCGGCAAAAACCGCGGCGTCTCTACCCGGAAACGCGAAATCATGGAAGCCCAATCTGGTTCTTCCGGTCGAGGAACCCGGCAAATGGCACAATATCCTTCAGTTCGTTAGAGATATATCCTTGCCCGGCGGCTCGCTCAGAATCTTTTCCATACGGGTTGTGCACAGGTCGGAGAAGTCTTCGCCCGGACTGTTCATGGGGGCTCTTGCAAGGATAAAACGACGTTATTCGGTCGAGTCTGAACAACCCGTATATGACGAAAAGCTCGAAGCAGAGATGGAAGAACTGGCCGATTCGTTGAAAAAAGACGGAGTGTTCACAGCCACAATGGCTCTCGAAAGCGACAGCTTTCTTGAAGGGGCAAGCCTTGCGATTCAGGTTATGAAAAGGATGTTTTTTCCTCCCAATATATTGTTCATGACAATGAGCGCGGACAGAGAAAAAGACCAAAAACTTGAACGTCTTATGGCTATCGGAATGAAAGAGAACTTGGGCATAATAATCCTTTCACACCACCCGAAGGCGTCCTTCGGTATCAGAAAGAGCGTCAATGTCTGGATGCGACACGGTAGCAAAAACATAAATCTGGCCTTGTTGACGTCAATGCAGTTGTCCAGAAATTGGTACGCAAAAATCAGAATCATGTCCGCTGCCGAAAGTGAAGATGAAAGAACAAAAGCTAATAAATCGTTCAGGAAGATAGCTCAGATAGCAAGGATGCCTGCGGACACCGAAATAATCGTTCTGGAAGGCGGTTTCGAGAAGGCTCTCAAAGAAGCGCCACCTGCAGATCTGAACATATTCGGACTGCCGGATGAAATCGATTGCGAGGCGATGCACAACGCCGCAGAGGCTATAAACGCTTCCTGTTTATTTGTAATGGATTCCGGCGAGGAGCGGGTATGGACTTAAAATATGGCATGGCGATATACAGTTTATAGTATTGGCCGATATTTGTTGTTAATTATTTAATAAGGAATATATAAATGACCATCTTATGGGTAGGCTTCTTTGCGCTAATATTCGGGCTTCTAGCTCTTGATCTCGGCGTCTTGAACAAAAAGGCGCATGAAATCAAGGCTCCGGAGGCTTTGCGCTGGACGGCTTTCTGGATAGCTCTGTCGCTGCTGTTTAACGTGGCCGTTTACTTCATGTATGAATACAACTTTCTTGGAGTGGGAGAGCATCCCGGAGCGGCAACCTCCGGGCGAGAGGCGGCTCTGAAGTTCTTCACGGGTTATGTGATTGAGAAATCCCTCAGCTTGGACAACATATTCGTAATCGCTTTGATCTTCAATTACTTCAAAGTCCCGCTCAAGTATCAACACAGGACTTTGTTCTGGGGAGTAGTGGGGGCGTTGGTTTTAAGAGGAGCGATGATTGTTGCAGGCTCCGCCCTCATAATGCGTCTCGAATGGATGATATATGTTTTCGGCGTGCTGCTTCTGCTTACCTCGGCCAAACTTCTTTTTCAAAAACATGACGATTTCGATCCGTCCCGCAATCCATTGTTGAAAATTGCAAGAAAAATCTATCCGGTGACGCCGGATTTTGAAGAACAGCGTTTTTTCTCACGAATCGATGGCAAGCGGGCGATAACTCCTCTTTTTCTCGTGCTGATTGTCGTTGAAAGCAGCGACGTCCTGTTCGCCGTCGATTCCATCCCCGCGATATTCGCCGTCACTTTGGACCCGTTTATAGTTTTCACATCGAATGTCTTTGCTATTCTCGGATTAAGAGCGTTGTATTTCGCTCTGGCCGCCGTCATGGGGTTATTCGCTTATTTAAAATACAGTTTGGTGTTCATACTGGCGTTCGTGGGCGTGAAAATGCTTCTAAGCCATCATCATCCGATTCCTGTCGCGGTGTCTCTTGCGGTGATAGCGGCATCGCTGGCGGCAGGAATAGCCGCGTCAATCATTGCGCAGAAAAGGCAGGCGGCGCGGCTTTGACGGTTAGCCCGTATTCTTTTACGAGAGAAGTACGGGCTAATGTTTGATGATTATTCACTGATGAATAAACCCGGATTCGTCGATAGAGCCGACGAACCGGGGCGATTTTCATAGCGGCGAACTGCTTTGTTGCCGACGCATTTTTTTGTTCATGAACCATAAGTTCTATTCACTGCAAAAATGCGTCTTGCGCCTCGCATTTCATCCG
>JAKQPS010000168.1 GCA_029564595.1 bacterium
CGTGGGCTGACGACCGCTGTAACGGCGATCGGTGCGGGCATGGGTATGCTGGCAAAATCCGCGCTGACGGTCGGCGGAGATTTCGAGCTGACCATGAAACGGGTTGGCGGGGTAACGACTGCGACTGGTGAGCAATTCGACGCAATGACTGCAAAAGCTCGCAAACTCGGAGAAGAGCTACCTATCACCGCACAACAGGCGGCGGAGGCGATGTACTCGCTTTCGAGCGCTGGTATGACGGCGAAAGAAACGCTTGAAGCCATCGACGCGGTGACAGGGCTTTCAATCGCTCAGAACTACGATCTTGCGCAATCGGCAAACCTGATGACGGCGACGATTCGAGGCTTCGGGCTTGCGGCAAGTGATTCCGGTCGCGTTGCCGACGTTTTCAACAATGCCATCGCATCCTCCATGCTCAACATGGAAAAACTCGGAGAGGCTATCACCTACGTTGCGCCTGTGGCAAAAAGCCTGGGAATATCCATTGAGGAAACCGCCGCCGCTATGGGCAAACTGGCCGACTCCGGGCTAAGAGGCGAGCAGATAGGTACCGCTCTGCGGGCTATCATGCTCCAACTCCTAGACCCCACCGCAGAGGCCGCCGCAGAGCTTCAGCGGCTTGGCGTGACGGTCACGGATACAACCGGCAAACTTAGACCGCTTGACCAAATTTTCACCGACTTGAAAGCATCGGGCATGACCGCCGCCGAAGCGGTCCGCATATTTGACCGGCGATCCGTTGCCGCCGCGCTGACTCTCTCCGAAGTATCCGGGGAGCTTAAAGAGTATTCCGAGGAGCTTGGAAAACTCGGACGCACTCAAAAACTGGTCGCGGACATGATGGACACGTTCAAAAATAAGGCGGAAGCCGTAAGGTCCGCACTTCAGGAAACCTTGCTTGTGGTGTTCGATCAGATACAGGAACAGAGCAAAGGCGTAGCGGACGAACTGGTGAAGCTGGTCAAGGTGTTTAACGACTGGGCTAAGGAAACTCAAGTTTTCCGCAAGGTGATTGACGCGCTCTTCGAGGGTTTCGGGCTGGTCACAGGAAACGCTGAACTTTTTGCGCAGGCGCTGAAATCTATCGACGTGGACATGATAGCGGGGCAGTTCAAGAGCTTCGCGGAGGGCGTCAAGGCGCTTTTCGAGTGGTTCTACAAGCTGCTGAAAGACATCGATTGGAAAGGGCTTATTTCAAATCTTGACAAGGTAGCTACGGGCATTGCTACCGGCTGGGCCGCCGGAAAGATGTTCCTGATAACCGCCGCCGTATCTGGTTTTGCAAATTCTATCCTTTTGCTGGGGAAAAACATCGTATCGCTGGCTGGTGTTGTAGCGGCGAATCCGATTATCGGGGCGATGGCTGCGACGGCGGCGGGGGTTACATTGATTATCGACTCCGTAGACAAACTGCTGCAAGTCGAGAAAGACATTGCGGGGTACAACGCCGAAGCGGAACGCATGGAGCAGATTGCACGCGACTACACTGAGGCACTTGAGGGGAACATCGTTGCGCTTGGCAATTTGCCCAAAAAGTATCAGGACATGGCGAACGAGCAATTGAAAGTCCGCGCTGAAACTGAAAAGCTGAATGATGTCTTCGGGGAATCCGCAAGTATAGCAATGCAGATGAGCGGCGACATTCTCAGAGGTCTAGGCACCGTCGAGGAGAAAATCAGCGGACTGTCTCAAATCTGGGAGACGGGGATTATGAACGCCTTTGCTCTCGGGGGGAAAGAGGGCGTTGATAAGTTTCTGACGCAGTTCGAGCGCTTGCCGCAGGATATGCAGGATATCATGCGCAAGGTCGCGGACGCCGCTATCAAGGGCGCGGAAGAGATCGGCAAAGCGGGAGAGGTTACAAAGACATTCTCCGACTCGGTATCCGAAGGGATTCAAAAAGCCCTTGACGAATACCAGAAATACGCCGTCGAAATGACGGCAAAGACGAAAGAGCTAATAGCCGCGACAGGTATCAATGCAAATGAAGCATGGGCGGTTATGGAGACGGACCTTAAGGCAAAAGCGCAAGCCACATCCAAGGGGCTTGTCGATGAGTTCAAAAATCCCGCAGTCGCCGCAGCTTTCGCGCAGGCGTTCGGAGGAATGGCGAAGGCCGCCGGAGACGAAATGACGCTCCGCATCTCGGACGCGCTGAATGACGTGAAGAGCGCAATCAGCGCAATCTCCGCAGAGGCGCGAAAAGCGATTGATGAATTTTTGCAAGGCATGGAAGACCTCGCGCCTGCGTTTCAAAATCTCCAACTTCAACAAGTGCGCGAAACAACCGACTCCATCACTTTTATGGCCGACAACGGCATGTCGAAAATAATCCGCGTGTACGACAAGGCTACCGGAGAGATCAAGGACGTTTCACAGACCATAGCCGACTCCGGGAGGGATTCGTCAAAAGCGTTCGAGCTTGCAGCTCGTGACATAGAGGCCGCAGGGAGGCGCACCGGTACGGCATGGACCGCGGGAGCAATAGAGCCTTTGCAGCGCACAGGCGAAACCGCAAAAACAACCGGTGCGGCAATCGGTGCATTGTCCGCCGAAGCGGTCAAGGTCGCGGACGGATTCAAGGCCGCAATCGACGGCATCGACGCGGCGATAAGCAAGATGGGCGAGCGCATGGTATCCGCGCTCTCGGTCGCCGTTGAAGGGCTGAAAACTGTCTTCGAGCAGATCGGCATCGACAGC
>JAKQPS010000178.1 GCA_029564595.1 bacterium
GGCGAGACCGTTGAGGATAGAATTTGAGAACGGGTTGTATCATGTGACAGCGCGCGGCAACGAGCGGCGCGACATATTCAGGGACGAAAAAGATTTCAGCAAACTAACCGAGCTGCTTCAAATGTACGCGGAGCGTTTCGGTTACTGTCCGTCAATGTGTGTAGATTTAAATTTGGCCATAAGATCTTCCCGGTAAGGAAGGGCGCATAATAACTTATGAATCAGTTTTCTGGTTTACAGGTTGCTTGTCATTTGATATGGGCATGAAGGCGACGCAAGGCGGGGCTGTTGCGTTTTTGTCACCCCTCATTTGAAAAAATTTGTTGTTAAGTTGTTATTGGTCGGGGATGTGAGAACGTCCTGTTTTGTCTCAATATAGTCGTGTTTTGAGACGGTCGCGACGCGTCCGCGCACACGCCGCGAGGCTCTGCACACACGCCGCGAAGCGTGGCACAGCGTCCGCGCGCCGCCGCCGCGCGGGGTCATTTTTTTGATTTCTGTCTGCGCCGGAGGGGATTGCGGGTTATAATCTGAAAACCGCGCAAGGCGGCCGGAATGGGGCGGAACGGCATGTCGAAGAAGCTTAACATAAACACAACATTTTGGCGGTCGGCGGCGTTCGAGCAGAACTCCGAGCCGATGATAATCATCGATGCTTCCCACCGGATAATCGACAGCAACCGGGCGGCGCGCGACCTGACGGGCAGGACGGAAAGCGATCTGCTGGGCCTGTCCTGCAACGAGTTTTACAGGTGCGACAAGGGGGGCCACCACTGCCTGATGCGGCGGATTATCGCCGACGGCAATGTGTACAGCCACGAGCACGACCTAGCGGTGGCGGGCGGCGGGGCGCTTAGGATGTTCATCCTCGCATCTCCGATTAAGGATGAAGAGGGCAGGCCGATTGGGGCGGTGGAGGTTATCAGGAAGCCGGACGACCCGGAATGCGACGCCGAAGAGCTGGCTGTGCTGAGCCAGACCGACCCGCTCACCGGGCTTTGGAACAGGCGCAAACTTCAGGACGCTTTGAGCGTCGAGGCGGCGCGGGCCGCCCGCTACTCGCGCCCTTATTCGCTTGCCATTATCGACATCGACCACTTCAAAAATTACAACGACACGTTCGGCCATCCGGCGGGCGACGACGCGCTGGTGTTTGTTTCCGACACGCTCAAAAAGGGCGTCAGAACTGAGGATCTGCCGGTCAGATACGGCGGCGAGGAGTTCGTTGTTCTAATGCCGGAAACGGACGCGGAAGGGGCGAAAATTCTGGCCGATAGAATTCGCGCAAGCATTTCTGAAGCCTCGGCCCTCGAAAAAAAGCTCAATCGTCAAATCAATGTGAGCGTCGGCGTTTCGACATGTCCGCAAGGTCAGAAATGCGCTTCCAACGTGATGCTGTCCCTCGCTGACAAGGCCCTGTATGCCGCAAAAAACGCAGGCAGAAATAGAATATTTCATCACCTCGACATCGCGAATAAAAAGTAACAAGCGTTATATTACGCAATAGAACAAGTGACACAAAAACGCGATACGGCGAGTTTTTAAGAACAGCGCAAGATTTGAACATCAACAAATATAACGAGCGCTACAAATAGTGGGCGCGGCAAAAATCGGTCTTCAGGACATGAAACAAACAAGCAATAAAAGAATCCTTGTTTATGGCGCGGCGGTAGTGTTCGCGGTTGTTTTCGCGTGTGTGGCGTTCACGATTACGGATGCCGGAATGGGGTGGGACGAGGCGAACGACATCCGAATGGCGACGGATGCGGCGGGGTGGTTCAGGGGGGTTGCGGCGGGGGAGCCGGGGAGTTTTTCGCGTCAGACGATCGAGCGTTATTGGGGGTTTGAATGGGTTCAGCATCCGGCGGCGACGAGGATATTTTACGCGGCGCTGTGGCCGGCGGTTGCGGGGATCGGCGACGGAGCGGTCGCGCGGGAATGGATATCTTTCAGGTATTTGACGGCGGGGTTGTTTGCGGCGCTGGCGGCGGGGGTGTTCGTGTTCGGGGCGAAGCGGTTCGGCGCGGGGGCGGGCGCGGCGGCGGCGGTGTCGCTGCTTTGCATGCCCCGGATGTTCGGTCACGCGCATTTCGTGGAAACCGACCTGATGCTGTGCGCGGTTTATTTTGCGGCGGCGGCGGCTTTTTTGAAGGGGTTGGAATCCCGTCGCGGGGCGGTTATGTTCGGGGTTCTGGCGGGGCTGCTTGCGGCGGTGAAGTTCACGGGATTGTTCGCTCCGGCGGCATTTTTTTTATATGGAATTATATATGAGAGAGGGAAGTTGAGGGCGAACGCGGTGGCGGCGGCGCTGATAGGGCCAGTGGTGTTTGTGGCGGCGCAGCCGATGTACTGGCACGGGCCTGTGGCGGCGGCGGCGGAGTATGCGCGGCATTTTCTGGCTCCGGGCGCGAGGGCGACGATTGTGGTTCATTATTTCGGGCGGGACTATGCGGCGGCGCTGCCGTGGAGTTATCCGTTCGTGGTTTCCGCGCTGAGCGTGCCTGTTGCGATATTGGCCGCCGCAGTGGCGGGGGCGGCGCAGGGGTTGTTGCGGCGCGGGCCTGAATTCGCAGGCGCGCGAAAAATCACTGTGTTTCTGCTGATAAATTCATTTTTCATGCTTGTTCTGTTTGCCCCGCCGAGGGTGTCGGTGTATGACGGGGAGAGGCTGCTGATGGCGGTATTTCCGTTCTGGGCGCTACTTGCCGGGGCCGGGGTGTCGTGGGCGCTGGGGAGGTTTTCAGCGCCTTTGCGGGCCGCCGGGATTGTGGTGTTCGCCGTCTGGTGCGGCGTCGTTCTAGCGGATTCCCGTCCGTTTCACCTTACATATTACAACGAGCTTGCGGGGGGATTGGCCGGGGCTGAACGCCGGGGGATGGAAGTGATGTACTGGGGCGAGGCGTTCACGCCGGGGCTGGCGGAGTTGATGAACCGGACGCTGCCGCCGGGGTCCAGAGTCGCCACTGTGGGGTACTACAAAAACAATCTGGCAAAGTTTCAGGAGTTGGGGCTGTTGAGGGCGGACATAAAGCCTGAGACGTACGGGCGGGAGGCGGACTTTCTGCTGGCGTTCAACAGGCGGGGAGTGATGGACGCGCACACGCGGGCGTTGTGGGACAATGCGCCGCCGATGGCTGCGGCCAATTCCGGGGGGACGCGCGTCGCGGCGCTCTTCATCCTCAGGCCCGGACTCGAACTGATGTTGAAATCATCCGACAGCGGGACACCGCCGCCGCGCACGTCGGAATAAATATCAAATCCGGCGTCCTCGCGCTGTCAGGATTCAGGAGCGGTTTTTCATAGCGGCGCGCGTCGGAATAAAACTGAATGGCATATCTACCGGAGGAACGGCATGGAAGACATCTTTGAAGGCTACAAGCTTATCGTTGACACTAAGGTTGACTGGGGCGACATGGACGCGTTTCAGCATGTGAACAACTGCGTCTATTTCAAGTATTTTGAGAACGCCAGAGTGGTTTACGGCGAAAGAACGCGGATAGTGAACCGGATGTACACAGAGAAACTGGGGCCGATTCTCTCTTGGATCGACTGCAAGTTCATCCGTCCGCTGACGTATCCGGACACTGCGCGCGTGGGCATCCGCGCGGCGAGCGTGGAAGGGCCGGAACTGAGAATGGACTACCGGCTTGTGAGCGAAAGGCAGGGCATCGTGGCTGCCGCCGGGTCCAGCCTCGGCGTGTTCTACGACTATGGAAACAGGAAAAAACTTGATATCCCACAGGACGTCATCGAAGCGATGGAAGAGCTTGAGGGCCGCGCGCTGCCCCGCTCTCATTCGTGATATAAATATATGTAATGAAAAAGCGGTAAATGATATTTTTAGTTTTGCGGGGCAACCATTTTTTGCAAAAATAGGTTTCCCCGCGCCCCTTCCCAAAAAAACTCTTGGCCGCCGATTTTGATGAACTTCGTTCAACGCAAAATCGGCTCTTTTCATGCTGGGCGCCGGGAACGAATTCCCGGCAAACTCATTCGCTCACTAATCCTAACGATGGATTCGAGTTATCAAATTATTTGATAAGGATGAGCTTGCGGGATTAATGTTTTACGCGGGGAGGGACGATGCGGGTGACGCGCGCCTTGGAGCCGCGCAACTTGCTCTCGGCAAGAAGGGCGAGGGATTTCACAGGCCCGGCGCCTTTGCGGGTCACCATCATCGCGTTAATGCCCATCAGGCCCATGAGGGCCGAGCATGTGGCTGCCAGATTGTTGCATCCGGGCGAGGTGAAAACTTTCCCCCGGCCCAGCCTCGCGCGAAGCTCCCCTGCCCTCTCTTCTATGGCGCAGTCGCCGACAACCAGAACCGGGGTGTCTATTCGCGACACTTCTCCCGCGTCCGTCCCTTTTCCCATCACTATCGCGAAGTCGTGGAAGCATCCGATGTCGTTAGCGAACACTTCGAGGGCTGTTTCGGGGTTTCTGCGGCAGCCTTCCTCGCAGCATCGTTCCGCGCCGCGGATTATATTCACTCCGGGCGGGAACCTGTCCAGAAGCTGATGGGATAGAGACATGCGGCGGCGTTCTAGCAGTTCGGCTCCCTCGATGTCCATCTCCGCGATGTTCCAGCATCCCGCGCCGTCTTCTTTCAGCAACCTGAGATGTTCGACGTCGTCCGCCTCATACCCCATGAGCCGCGCGCCCACGACGTCCACCGCCAGAGTGTCAGTTCCGCCTAAGAGAAGTCCGACGGGAACTATGCACTCGGAGGCGAATCTCTCGGCGGTGTAGTGTCCACGGTTCACCGCCACGCGTCCGTCGATGAGGGTGAAGTCCGGCTTGACCGTCAGGTAGATGTCTGCAAGTTTCCTGTGAAGCAGCCAGTTGTGATCGCGGATGCGGGAGTTTTGATGCACGAGGCCGAACTGGTTTTTCACACCCAGAGTGACTTGGCTCATGGAGTGTGTTTTCAGCATTGGGATGTTTATGTATAGGTTTTCGCCGCGCCGCCGGATGAACTTTTCGACGACAAGTTCGGAGAGGTCAATTGTGTAGTCGAAGTTGGGCAGGCTGACAGGCGCAGCCGCAGTCTCGTCAAGGAACACCGGGACGGCCCCTTCGCGCGCGCACATCTTGGTCATCCCCGTCGCCTCGAACACCAGCCGGGTGAAGTTTCCCTGAGTGCAGTTTTCGATGACGTAAACCGCGCGAGCGCCGTCCGCCTTGAACAGGCGAACAACCGCGCCGACCAGTTCCGGGTCGGTGAACACGTTCGGTTTGAAATCTATCGCGTTCACTTTGATGAAGACGTCGCGAGAGCTTTTCAGCAACGCGCCCGCCCCGCCGAAAGCCGCGAACATCTCCGCCACTGCGGCGTCCATGCCGCGCGCCCTAGTGTCAACCGCTTTTATCTTTGTCATATTCAGCCCAACATCGAATATTGTTTCTTTGCCAATTCGTGTAAAACAATCAACTCTCAAGAAACCGCATCATTTTCTCTAGAATATCTTTGTGTTTTTCAGCGAGAACTTCAGCGTTACATTTGCAGCAAATCACAATCAAGTTGTCCGCTGTGTTCGCCCAGCCTTGTTTATAATATTCAATGCTCCATCCGCACAACTTTCCTTTGTTATCGTCTCTTTTGTAGCCCCCTTTTTGGCCGCAATCACGCATGCGCCTGTGTCGCACGGCTCTGCTATACTTCCTGCTGATTGAATTATATATTGTCCAACTTTCAGATAGTATCCATCTAAGAACCGGGAAGCAAGTCAAAATCTCAAACCACCATCTTCAATATCCAAGGCTACGGCAAGCGCCAAGGCATTTCTTAAAAAAAACGCTCCATAGTTCTTCGAAAGTAATATTAAATGTTCTGCCGCTCTATCACTCCATTCGCCGCTTATGACAAGAGCGTTGTGCAATTCACTCATCGAAATATCTTGCTTCGAAGCATCATCTTTTCTTGTTATCTCTTTAATGAAAGTTTCGTATTCCTCAACCAGAAAATCAATATTTAAACCAACCATAAAACAACTCCTTGAGAAATGTTCTTAGGCGACAAAGACATTGTCTCTGTGCCATTTTAAATGATTTGACGATGGAACAAAACGATGTGGCATCATCATGGGTTTGCCGTTATAAACGCATATCGCATCCTTGGTAGCTCTATCCTCAGAGCGAAGTAAACTGTCCGAAATCATAATGGAAAAATCATCAGATATCGTCAAAAGACCATTGTCAAATAGTTTGTCAAAAGTCGAGCTTAGGCAAAGCCCATTTGTAGGATCTGTTCGATATTTTTCTTCCTTACTCCATGGGATAATGTGACTCGCAATCAAACATTCAGGAATACTCAAACCAGTAATACAGCATCTCCATTCATAATTGGTCATAATGGTTTGTCTGAAAAATGATTGATGAACACGATGCTTCACTGTTTTTAATTGCTCAGTGGGGCCATCTGGAAATATAATATTAATAGTCTCATCTGTATCATTTTTAGTTTTCTTCCTGATTCTATATGCTTCGAAAACTAGGTTATTCCAATCATTATTAAATTCATTCCAAATTTCTCTGTCTAGACGACTATAATGAGGCAAACCTGATATATTTTGCTGCCTCAAATGTGGATCAAATGCACCGAAATTCCCAAGTTTGCGTGCGACACTTGCAGGGGTTCTATGTAGTATTCCGGCAAGGTTTATGATTTCTGTATTGTTAGCCTTTGTTTTTTTAAAAGGAATTCTACAATAAAGCTCAAAAGCAAGAATTAATTCTTCTCGTTTCCATGGTGCCCCATAATTATCCACATTATTATTCGTTATCATATTTAGTGTCTACAAAGAAAACTGGCAAATTCAAAATCATCTATCGTTAGTAACCACATTTTATCATATTGAACAATGCTCAATCAATCGAAGACGTGAATAACAGTTGTCGTTGTCCCGATGAGAGATGTCCAGACAGAGCTAGGCGGGCCGGGATCAAACGCGAGCGCCGCCCCGGGAATGTCCCGGAGGCGGCGCGGAGCGCGCAATCTGATATGGCCTCGGATGCGGACTAGCCCGCTTTTACCGTCAGAACGGATAGCCGAGGGAGTACAGGGACTTCCAGCCTTTTGAGAGCGGCTTCTTGGTGAGGGCGTCAAGCTCTTCCTTGGAGCGCTCGCAGATTTCGTTGCCGGGGGGAAGTTTTCCCGGAGGGAAGGCTTCTCCGATGTCTTCAATGAGCTGCACCATGTAGTCGAGCAGGGCGCTGATGCCGGGTTTTGCTTTTTCCGGGTCGGCGAGTGTGGATTTGCCGACGCAGCCTTCGGGGTAAGCGGAGATCTCGATAGGCCCGCAGCCGACCTGACCGTACCATGCGATGGGCCGGTTGAGTAGATTGCCGGCTTTGTCGATGTGTCCGTCCTTCATGTATCCGCGCGGCACGGTGTCGCACGCTTGCTTCATGTCGAAGAATTCGGGGAACAGGGCCAGCGACCACGATGTCTCGACTTCGTCCGCATGGATGAAGTTGGTGTCGTACATCCCGCCTTCGGATTTCAGTTTGAAGTAGTCTCGCACGGCGTGATACCAGTTGAGGTTGATGAAGACGCCGGGGACCTGAAAGTGTTTTGCGAACTGGTGGATGGCTGTGGGGATGACGTATTCTTGGCCGTGGCCGTTCAGCAAAATCATCTTGCGGAATCCGGCGTTCCAGAACCCGGCCATCATAGCTTTGAGCATCCCGATGAAGTATTCTTCGGGCACTAGGACGGTTCCGGGCATGCCCATGTGGTGATAGGGGTGAGAGCCGTACCACAGGGGCTGGGCGACGGTGCAGCCGGTGACGGCGGCGACCTGTTCGGCCATGCGGGTTACGAGGAAAGTGTCCTCTCCGGGGCAGGCGTGCGGGCCGTGCGCCTCGGTGCTGCCGATAGGCAGGATTATTATGTCGTTTTTCTTCAGGCGTTTTTCAATTTTCGCCCACGGCATGTTCTGGAAATAGATTTCGTCCGGGCTTTCCATCTTGCCGTCCGCCGGCAGTTGCCATTTGTGTTTCTTCGGAACGCCGCGCGACGGTTTCCCGGCGCTCTTCTTTGCTGTTTTCGCTTTTGCTTTTGCCATTTCGTTTACCCCTCCCGCGAGGTTAAATTTGATTTGTTCGCATTCAGAGTCCCGCCAGTCACGGCGCGACGATTATCTCGATGCCTTCGCCGCGTTTCATAATCTCGATGCCGTCAAGGATGTCGTCGAGTTTCAAGCGGTGGGTGATGAGTTTTTCAAGCGGAAGCTTCCCGCCCTTGAGCAGCCTGATGACCGCCGGGAAGGAGTGGTTGGAGATGAAAGTGCCTATGATGGAAAGCTCGTAGCGGGTTATCTCGTACTGGACGCACTCGCAGCAGGCGGAGCTGTTCATGCCGAACAGCAACACGCGGGCGCCGCGGCGGCAGATGGAGGTCGCCTCCGTCATGAGGCATCCGACGGCGTCGATGACGAGGTCGGCCCCGATGCCGGTTTCGGCCATGACGACGTCCTTCAGGCTGTCCTTGTCGGTGTTGACGATGATATCCGCGCCCATCTTGCGAGCCATGTCCGCGCGTTGGGCGTTGACTTCGGAGACGATGACTTTGCCCGCGCCGCCGGCTTTCATGAGGGCGGTGTAGTACAGGCCGATCGGCCCTGCTCCGAGGACGACTACCGACTCGCCAGCCATCAACTTCGCTTTCGTCGCGCCGTTCACGACGCAGGACAACGGTTCGGCGAAGATGGCCAGATCCGTTGAGAGGTCTGCGGGGATTTTGTGAAGGGCCTTGGCCGGAGCCAAGTTGTACTCGGCGAAGCCGCCGTCGATGTAGATGCCCAAAGTGGTCATGTTCTCGCACATGTTGGGCATGGCCATCCTGCAATAGGGACACAGGCCGCAGGTCAGGTTGGGGTCGACCGCGACGCGGTCTCCGGGTTTCAGGTGGGAGACAGCCTTGCCGGTTTCGAGGACTTGGCCGACGTATTCGTGGCCGAGAATGGCGCCGGGAGTGGCCGGGTGGCCGGGAGGCGTCTTAAGTATCTGGCAGTCTGTGCCGCAGATGCTTGCCGCTTCCACTTTCAACAGCACGTCGAAATCGTCTTTGATTTTCGGGACGGGAACTTGTTTCAGGACAATCTTTCCTTCGCCTTCAAAAACGGCGGCTTTCATGGTATCGCTCATATTTTATCGCCTCTCCGGTAATCGCGCGCGGGGAGGCCGCGCGCGTAATTTAGCCTAATGTCAACTTTCAACCACGTCGCCTTGAAGCGGCTTAACAGTCGCGCCAAGCCCGGTCAGGTAGTCGATGCCCTCTTGAATGTGGGCCTCGGAGCCGCCCTGAAGTTCGATTGCCATCCAAGCTTCTGTGGCGGACACGTCCGCGCGTCTCACGTTCGGGGAAAGGTCGTATTCCTTGACGAGCCTGTATAGAATCGGCTCTTTGACTAGGTCGGCGCTCATAGATACGTGCAGCCTTCTTCTTATCATTTCATCCTCCGGCGGCGGCTGGGACGATCTCTATCGAATCTCCGTCCCGCAATTCCGTATCCGCGCCGCGCAGTTCGTAAATATCTTTTCCGTTCACGTAAAGTCTAATGAAACGTCGCACATCTCCGTCGGCTGTGGTGAGCCGGTCGCGCAGGCCGGGAGCGAGTATTTCCAGCGCCCGGATCGCCTCGTAAACTGTGGCGGCCTCGACCTCCGCCTCGGAGGCTCCGCCCGCCAGCCGCCTGAACGGGCCGGGTATCATAATTCTAACAGGCATCGGCGAAATCTCCAGAAAAAACCGCGCGTCTCACATGTCGGCGGCGCCGGGCACATTCTCCTCGCGCCTCAACTGCGTAAGGAATGATTCAAGCTCGGATAACTTCGGCTCAATAACCCTCGGAGGTTTCAATCTGCCGGACAGCGCTTCCGGGGCTTTCAGCCCGCCTCCGGATATCACCGCGACCACTGTCTCCCCGGCCTTGAAAGCGCGGGCGGAGGCGAGTTGTTTGAGAGCGGCGACAACCGCGCCGCCCGCAGGCTCGGCAAAGATTCCCTCCTCGCGAGCGAGCGTTTTCATGCCTTCTATTATCTCGTTGTCGCTGACCGCCGCGATCGCGCCGCCGGAGTCCCGCGCCGCCCGAAGCGCGTACACTCCGTCCGCCGGGTTGCCGATTGACAATGATTTGGCGAGAGTCGCCGGGGCGGCGGGCTGGATCAGTTCGGATTTCTTGCGGAAAGCAGCCGCCACCGGAGCGCAACCTTCCGCCTGCGCGCCGTGCAGCTTCGTTTCCTGCGTTTTCAGGATTTCGACCGCCGTCAGTTCGGTCATTCCCTTTCGAATGGCGGTGAGAGTGGAGCCGGAGGCTATGGGGGCCACTATGTGGTCGGGGGCCAGCCATCCAAGCTGCTCGGCTATTTCGAAAGCTATCGTTTTCGCGCCCTCCGCGTAATAGGGGCGCAGGTTGATGTTGACGAACGCCCATCTTTCCCGGGACATAGCTTCGTTGCAGAGAGCGTTGATGCGCTGCGTGCCGCCCTTGACGGCGATGAGCGCCGGTTCGTAAATGTTTATCGCGGCAAGCTGAGCCGGCTCCGCGTCGTGAGGGACGAATATGACGCTTTTCAAACCGGCGCGCGCGGCGTGAGCCGCAAGCGAGTGAGCGAGGTTGCCGGTAGACGCGCAAGCCACAACGCCGAATCCGAGTTCCACTGCGCGGCTCACCGCCACCGCCACCATCCGGTCTTTCACCGAATGGGTGGGGTTCACCGTTTCGTCTTTGATGTAAAGATTTTTTATGCCGAGCCGGGCGCCGAGGTTGTCCGCTTTTAGCAGCGGGGTAAAGCCGGGGGAGAGGTCAACCGAGCGGGTTCCCTCAAGCGGAAGCAGTTCCATGTAGCGCCAGATGTCGGGGGTTCCTTTTTTGATTTTTTTCCGGGTGGCGAGCTTGGAAGCGCGCTGGTAGTTGTAGTCCGCTTCGAGGGGGCCGAAACAGTAGTCGCAGACGCTGACCGCGCCGGGGTCGAAAGCCCTGCCGCATTCCTTGCATTTGAGGCCCGCCAGATTGCTCAAAAGCTACCATCCTTCCCGGCCCCGGAGGGGCGCGCGCGCGGCCCGCCACGCCGCCCGCGAAATCAGATTCGAGTTTATGTTGATTGCGCTCGATTGTCAATAAACCCCGCCCCGGCTCCCGCCCTGTTTTTCGAGCGAAACGGCGTTATTTATATCGAGGCTTAACATAAGAATTCTTTTTATTGAGGCGATGAACAAAAGCAGGTTTTGAATTGAACGAAGTTCAACAACACAGGCTTTTCGCTTGAGGGGATTGCTTGAAGATGCTGTAATTCTGATGGTTTTTGCTATAATTGAATTGAATATCTTGATTTATAATGGATATGGTTTCAGACAACCAATATTGCGCGAAGCCGCTGGCGGGCAATCTGGCGGAATACTACTCATATCGGGCGGGGAATTACAGAATTCTCTTCGAGATCGAAAAGAAGAATATTATCGATTATGTGGAGAAGATAGCGCGCAGAGAGAAAGCGTATTGATAGGAATGAATGAAATCGTTTTATAGAAGCTGTTGAAAAAGCAGATAAAATCCCCGCGCGCGCCCACAAACTCGTTATTTGCGAGTGTTGAAAAGTGTCGTGAAGCGATGAATATACACCCCGGAATGGAGTTGGGGGCGGCGCATGATCTGAGACTCGATTTTTTTCAACAGGCTCTGAGTGCGCGTATTGAAAAGGGCGCTGGAAGATGAAGGTTCCCAAAAACATATTCGGAACGCGGGCGGCGATGTGTCTGCTGACGGCTCTGGAATCGGAGAGGAACGAGGAGGCGCGGCGCGGCCTTGCGACTCTTGTGGAAAAGAACGCGATTCCGTGGAGGGAAATGCTGCCCGGCCCGGTTGCGCCGTTGATGTGGGACATAATAGACAGGGCCGGAATGTCGTCGATGTTGAAAGAAGAGTTGAGGGAGGCGCTTGAGGCGAGGTTCATAGCGCAGACGGGGAAAAACATAGCGATGCTGGAGGCGATGGGAAAAGCGGCTGCGGCGTTGAACGGAGCCGGGATAATCCCCGCGCCGCTGAAAGGGGCGGCGCTGATAATATCGGGGGTTTACGCCCGGCCGGGCCGAAGGGCGATGACGGACATCGACCTTCTTGTGTCGCCCGAAGAGTTTCCGGCGGCGGAGAAAGCGATGCGCGGAGCGGGTTTTCGGGAATCCGCCCCGAAGCGGGGCCACCATGCGACTTACGCCGCGCCGCCGCCATTCCCCGTCATTGTCGAGTTGCACCGCCGGCTGTTCGACCGGGACAATCCGGTGTACCGTTACGCGTACGGCATGGACGGAGCGAAGGCGGCGGCGCGCGCCTCCCGCGCGGCGTTCAAAGGCTGCGACATCCTGTTGTTTTCTCCGGAGGACATGTTTCTGCATATTGTATGCCACGCGGCGAAAGAGAGGTTCGGCAGCCTGAAGTTCATCGCGGACGCGCGGTTGCTGAAAGCAACATTTCCGATTGATGAGGACAAGTTGGCCGACGCCGCCGCGAAGGCCGGTTGCGGCGGCAAATTAAGGAAGACAGTTAAATATGTTGACAAAGTTGAATTTATTCAGACTGATAATATAATAGGAAAGTGCATTGGGCCGGATGACAATTATTACACAATTAATCGGCCCGCAGATGTTGCGCGTGAGCGTTCGGGAGAAAGACGGGACGCGTTCAAAACGGCTCGCTCGGCGGTTGGGGAGTTCATCTATCAGATGGGCCAAGCGGAGGGGGTCGCGCGCAAGGCGGCGGCGGTCGCTCTTATGCCCGGATATCTGCGCCGGAGATGGAAAAGGAAGCCTGATGTTCCGCAAGATGAAAGCCATTAACATTTCCGTTTTGATTGCGACGGCGTTGTTTTCGTTTGCGGCGATGGCAGGAGCGCAGAATTCCGTCGTGGTGACGCACGTCGGAGAGAATCCCGACACGGGGTCGATATCCGTCATGCTAGGCGCGGGAGATTCATCCGGGCTTGAGTCAGGAGAGGCGCGCGAATACACGACGCCGGGCGGCAAATCCGGAAAGTTAATAATCAAAGACGTGTTTGAAGGCGGAGCGGTGGCGCTGGTGGCCGAGATGTCCGGGCCGGGGCTGGCAGCCGGAGACGCGTTGATGTTAGGCGCAAACACAGAGAGCGGAGCGGCTCTGGTCGCTGGCGGCGCCGTGATTCAGGCTGGAGCGCTTAGATCGTCGGCGCACAGAATAGGCCCCGAAGACGTGCTTCAAATCAAATCATTTCCGGCCGGGCAGCTTCCGGACATAGTCACGGTGCGTCCTGACGGAACGCTGTCCCTGCCCCATGTCGGAGTTTTCAAGGCGGCGGGGCTTACGGTGTTCGAAGCGGGGGACGTCATTCAGGAGCGGATGAAAGAATACTTCAAGCGTCCGTGGGTGGAAGTGACGCTGGAGAAACAGAAGACGGAACGAGTGAAGATATTCGGCGAGGTGACGGTCTCGCACTGGCGTGTGAGCGGGCCGGGAGAATACGAACTTCCGAAGCCGACGCGGCTTACGGATTTCATAGCGACGGTCGGAGGGTTGACCGACCGGGCGGACAGAAAGAATATAAAAATCATGAGGCCCGACGGGGAAGAGACGACGGCCAACCTCGACGACGCCGCCGCGAATCTGCTCTCAGACGCCAATCCCGTTTTGTACGGGGGCGAGCTTATATACGCCCCGGCGGCCGCCTCAAGGCAGACACGCGCGACGGTGCTAGGAAGAGTGGGCCGGCAAGGCATCGTTCACCTTGATTCCGAAAACGCGTTTCTCACCGAAGCGATTTCGTCTTCCGGAGGACTCAGTCCGGACGCGGATGTGAACGGAATAATAGTGGTGAGAACCATCGACGGGCAAAGAGCTTCCCTGAAAGTGAATTTCAAGGACATATTGAGCGGAAAGACGGAGACGGACTTCGCGCTGGCCGACGACGACGTGATCTTCATAGCGCCGGCGGCGGACAGGCAGCGGGCTGTGGACAAATTCAACAGCGTGATAAAGGATGTGCTTCCGACGATGAACCTGTTGCTGCTGCTGGACAGGCTGTCGGACTGACGAAAAGAGTATGCATCAGGACCTGAGCATAAGCGAATACTGGCATGTGCTTCTGAAGCGCAAGTGGACCGTGATATTCACGACCGCGCTATTTTCGGTTTTTTCGGTGGCGTTTGCGCTCATGCAGCCGCCGGTTTACAAGACGGCGGCGCTGGTGAGAGTGGACCAGCAGAAGACCGTGATGAACATGCTGTCCGACCTGATGAGGTGGAGTCCCGGAGAGATAATGTCCACCGAAGTTGAGATGGCGCAGGGGCCGATAGTGCTTGGCAGAGTGGCCGAGGAACTGGGGATGCTCAAGAAGAACGCGCCGGAAGAAGTTTTCTTCCCGGTGGTGTCCGCGTTGAGGTCGCGTGTGAACGCGGAGAGGGTCGAGCGGACGAACATGATACGAATCACCGTCACGTCCTCGGACGCGGCGGAGGCGGCGCGGCTGGCCAATCTCATCGCTTCAACCTACAAAGACGTCAGCGCGGAAAACAAGTCCCAAGACGTAAGAGCATCAAGGGAATTCGTGGAAGGCCAGCTTGAACAGTCGAGGGCAAAACTCCGCGAAGCAGAAGAAGAGCTTAGAGAGTATAAAGAAATAAACGGATCGATGTCGGTGGACTCCGAGACGCAGATAACGCTTGAACGACTTAACACGTTCGAGGCCGACCTGCTTGCCGCCAGACGGGAAAAGGAAAAGCTGAAAGCGGATTTGGATTTGGTCGAACGCAGGCGCAGAGACATAAATATCGAGCGGGAGGTCGGGGAACTCGGCTCGCCGCCCCTGCAAAGACTCTATGACACATTGCTTGACACTCGACGCTCGATAACCTCGAAACAAAGCACGCACACGGAAAAGAATCCGGAGATGATATCGCTGCGGACGGATGAGGCGAAGACGGCAGCGCAAGTGGTTAGCGAGGTGTCGAAGCTTCTGGCCGTGCGGGCATCCGAGCTGTCGAGACAGATCGAGACCGTGAGCCGGACGGAGCAGGAGCTTGCCAGCCTCGTCGGGCGGGAACTGGAGCGGATACCTGACAAGGATTTGGAGCTTAGCAGGCTGACGCGGGAAGTGAATGTGAACGAAGAGCTATACCTGATGCTGAGCAGAGAGCACAAAGAGGCGCAGATAAAGGAAATCGGATCGGCGAGCGAAGTGACGCTGGTCAGCCCGGCGCTGGCCCCGACATCGCCGATCAAGCCGAACAAGCAGTTCACGATAGTGATAGGCTTGGCGCTTGGGATAATGCTCGGCTGCGTGGCGGCGGCGCTGGTGGAGAGCTTCGACACATCCATAGGAGCTGTGGAGGACATCGAGCGGCTGCTGGAAGCTCCCGTGCTGGCCGCCGTGCCGAGATTCTCGCATGCGCTGAAACAGCGCGACTTCAAGCTGCCGTTCATCGGCTCCCTGAAAAAACAGTCGGCCCCCGAAAGATTCGACCACAGCAAATCCCTGCCGACGATATTCAGCCCCGGCTCAGCCGAAGCGGAAGCATACAAACACCTTCGGACGAACCTCCAGTTCGACAGGCTCAAGGAAAACAAAAAAGTATATCTTTTCTCCAGTTCAGGGTCTCAGGAAGGAAAATCTGTCACAATAGCCAACCTAGCGGTGACGCTTGCGCAAAGCGGACAGAGGACATTGCTTCTGGGCTGCAACATGCGCCGCCCGACTGAGTACAAAATTTTCGGAATAAACAGAAAACCGGGGCTGTCGGACGTGCTGATCGGGGCGGCCCCGCTCAGAGAAGCCGTCCACACGTTCGCCGACATAGTGCTGGGAGAGATGAACTGGGAACCGGCGCTGAAGCTTCCCGGCATAGACAATCTGGACATCCTGCCTGCGGGCACGCTGCCTCCGAACCCGTCGGAGCTGATAGAATCGCAAAGGTTCGACGACCTGCTGAACAGCCTGAGGAAGGAATACGACATAATACTGATCGACGCGCCTCCCGCGCTGCCCGTGACGGACGCGCTGCTGCTAGGCCCGAAGGCGGACGGAGCGGTGCTGGTGTACAAGCTCGGACACCTGCCCCGCCGCGCGCTCATCCGCGCGAAAAAACTTATGGACGGAATAGGCATCAACGTCGTCGGCATAGTGCTCAATGATGTGCGGCCCGAATTCCACGGCATAGCGCCGATCTACTACTCGAAGGAATACACGCGCGCCACAGAAAAGGCGTTCGACTCGGCCACCATGCCTCAGGAACAGGTAATCGAAGTGAACGGAGAGTTAAAAGAAACCTGACATGTATCTGGATTATTGGAAACTGAAAATCAAGCCGTTTGAGAACCTTCCGGATCCGAGGTTCTTCTTCGCGTCCCCGCAGCACGACGAGGGGCTTATGCGGCTCGTGTACAGCATAGAGGAAAAGAAGGGAGCGTCCCTGCTCACCGGGGGTTTCGGATGCGGCAAAACGCTTCTCATCCATACCCTGATGAACAAGGTGCTGCAAGGCAGATACAAATTCGCGCTCGTATCCAACCCTCTGCTTTCGCCGAGGGAAATACTCGCGGAAATTCTGCGCAAACTAGGTTGCCACGCCCCCGGAACCCCGGATAAAGTGGAACTGCACATGAGGCTCGAAGAAGCCCTCCTCAATAATATGCGCAACGGTCAGAACACCGTCGTGATGATAGACGAGGCCCACGTAATAAACAACGAAGAGTCGTTCGAGGAGATAAGGATGCTCCTCAACTACCATAACGAAGGACAGTTCCTGCTGACGTTGCTGCTGGTCGGGCAACCGGAACTGATTGAAAAAATAAAACGCAACCCCGCCCTGTCCCAGCGCATAGCGGTCCGGTACGTGCTAGGGCCTCTGTCGAAACCCGAAGTCTTCGAGTACATAAAGCACCGCCTTGCGGTGTCCGGCTCCGACGGGGCGCTTTTCACGCCCGAAGCGGTAAGCCTCATACATAAAGTCACCGGAGGCATACCGAGAAAAATAAACCACGCGTGCGACATGTCTCTTTTCATCGGTTACACGCGCGGAGCGAAGTCAGTGACGGAAGACATCGCGGCGGAAGCATCCCGCGAACTTTCGGACTGACCGGGAAGCGCTACAATGGTCGAATTCAGAAAAATACTGCGCAAAGACATTCCAGCCGAAGGGGCCGGCACGGTTCAGCTTGGCGAACCTCAAGACATGTCCGGAACCCTTGCCGCCTGCGCCACGGAGATATCCGACGAGAGGTGTTTCTCCGAAAGGCTGTTTCTCGAAGGAATAGCTCTTAACGGAGCGGCATTCGAGTGGGCCGCCACGGAAGAACTCAGCGAGTTTCCGCTTGCCGCGCATATAGATTCACTAGCGCGAGAAATATGCGACAGGCTCGAATCATCAGAGTCATGGAAGCTCCTGTGCATCACCCGCGCCCGCTCCGAACCGGACTACCTTCCGGCTCACTCGGTCAGCTCGGCGATCCTTTCAGCGCATATCGGACTCAGAACCAACCTGCCGGACGAAAGAGTCATCGAATTGGCAAAGACCGCCTTCATGCACGACATCGGCATGGCAAGAATCCCTCGCGTCTGGGAAAAAGAAGACAAACTGGCAAACCACGAGATTTCCATAATACAAAAACATCCGCTCGAATCGCTGAAAGCTATCGCCGCTTCCGGCTGCTGCGACAATCCGCAGGTCTCCGTCGCCGCCGCCGAACACCACGAACGCGCGGACGGTTCGGGATATCCGCACTGCAAAACCGCCGACAACCTGTCCGAGCCGTCTCTTATTCTGGCTTTGGTAGATGTCTATCTTGCGCTGACTCACCCGCGAAGACACCGCTCGGCTATGCCCCCGTTCGACGCCGTTCGGGCAATATCGGGCATGGCGGGCAAAGCATTCCCCATGTCCACCGTCCGCGACTTTCTTAAAATAATGTCGCTCTACCCCATCGGAAGCGCCGTCCGGCTCAACAACGGAGACATAGCGCGAGTCATCTCAAGTTGCGAACGCCAGCTCACCCGCCCCACGGTAAAGGTCATCATCGACCGCAACGGATTCCCTATCCGCGACGGGGCAACGATAAACCTCAAAAACGAAGAGCTTATCTTCATCCGAGAGCCTGTTTGCGTTAATTCTATTGATACAGTGTTCAAATTAGGTTAAAATCACGGATAGTATTGTAAATCTGAAGCGCACGCGGGCGCGCAAGGTTTCGATTGGATTATCGACGAATACTATCAATGTCCTTCCTATGGCTTGCCGTATCGGCGTGCCTCGGAGCAGGGGCCGAACCGGAACTGGATATTCTATATCCTCCCGGAGAGAAATTCCTGACGACCTCCTCATCGATTCCTGTCGCCGGACGGGTTAAGTGGTGCGACGAATGCGCGGTTTTTATCTCCGGAACGCAAGCTGAAATCAAATCCGACGGTTCTTTCAATGTCGATTTTTCGCTGACATCCAAACAAAACATAATAGTCGTAAAACTCATCGACGGCTCAGGCGCAAGAGCTGTCAAGACGCTCAATGTTGCTACTTCCGCCCCGATTGCCGAAACTGCGGGCGATTTTCAGATAGCAGTTCCGGCGATGTCGGCTATTAGAGCGAAATCGGATATCATTGAGCCGGCCCCCCCGGCACAGACGCCTGAAACGGCGGTTCCAGCAAAACAGGCGAAAGCGACTGACTCGAATCAAAGAGACGCGCTTCCTCAAACGGCGCGCCTGTCGGATTTCGAGTTCAATATAAACGGAAAACCCGAAGGAACACAAAAGGGATATCTAATCAGACAAAGAGCATTCGCCTCAGTTGCCTCTCCCGCATTTGCCGCCATAGGCGCGGTCAAAGGCCCCGGTGGGAAATCGCTCATATTCCAACTCCCCGCCCCCTTGAAATCGCCTTTCATCCCGCTGGACGACGCCGCGCTCGCCGGAGCATTCACACTTAACGGAGAGACTTATCTGCCCGTGCGGGCGGCGCTGGAAAAAGCGGGATGGAACGTACACTGGCAGGCAGGCCGCATATACCTGACCGCGCCCTGTTCGCCCTCTTACATTGAAATCTCATCTTCTTCATTCAGGGATCGGCGGAAAGTTGAAACCCTGATACACAAAAACATAATGTTCGCCTCGGCTCAATCAATTGCCGGAGCGGCGGGCGCTCAAGTTGAAACAATATCCGGAAACTCCATCAAACTGACGGCAAACGGAAGGTCCCTCTCCATTACCGGCAACGGCGCCGGACGGAAGATAACCCTGACGCTCATGTCAGACACATCGCCGCCCTTGACGATAATAGCCCCCGGACCTGAGCTGACAGACATCGAAAGCATCGTGCCCGTGAGGGCGGCGCTAGCATTTTTGGGGTATGAAACAGGATGGGATGGAGCGCTTAAGCGTGCGTTGGCCGAACAGAGCATAGTGGTTGGAATGAATCCACAACCTGCACGGCTATTCAAATAAACCTTTTGATATTGATGTATTTAGCGCACGGCCGCGTTTCGGAATAACAAATTATGTTAAAGCATAATGCCGGTAGCGTAGTCGGAATCGCTTTCGCCGGCGCAATTGCCGTCGCTCTCTTTGTTTTGGCGTGGCTCATATCGAACCTCCAGCTACAACTTGCCGCCGCAATCATAATCGGACTGGCCGTGGCCGGTCTTTCTTTTTTCAAACAGGACATCGCCGCGCTGGCCATCATAGCGGCAATGATTTTTTCTCCTGAGATAGGACTCGGCTCTCTGCCCGGCAGGGAAATCGTCGTGCGGTTCGACGATGTCATTCTGATTGTCTTTTTTATGACTTGGTTGTTCAAGACGGCATATTTCAAAAATATGAACTTCATCCGGATTACACCCCTGAACGCCCCAATACTCGCGTACATACTGGCAGCTTTCATATCCACATGGGTCGGCATTGCGAACGGCAACGTGAAGTTTGCCGGAAGCATTCTGTATTTCATAAAGTACGTAGAATATTTCATGATCTATTTTATGTTTTCAAATATTATCCGGACTGAACAACAGCTTAAATCGTTCATGGGGATGTTCTTTGCCGTGGCCGCGGCGACCACAATATACGGACTTTATCAGATGGCCTTGGGGATACCCCGAATATCGACTCCGTTTGAGGGAGAGGTGACTGAGGCCAACACTTTCGGCGGGTATCTGCTTCTGGTAATAGGACTTGCAATCGCCGTATCGCTGAAAGCGCGGACAATAAAAACAAGGGCGGCAGCGATAGCGGCTACCGCTATTCTCATCGTGGTGATGATAGCGACGCTCTCGCGCGCCTCCTATCTGGGACTTGCGACGATGGCATTGTTGTTGCTGGTTTACGCAAACCGGAACCAACGCCGATTTCTGCTTATCGCGTACGCGGTTTTCGTGGCGGCAAGCCCTTTGATTATGCCCCAGAGAATAAAAGACAGGGTGATGATGCCTTTTTCGGGGGAAACAGAACAGGTGGCGCCGTTTCTGAGCCTCAGCCCCAGAGATTCCTCATACACAAAGTTCGAGTCCGCCGCGTGGGTCATTGACAGATGGAAGGAGTCTCCGGTATTCGGAAAGGGAGTCACGGGGGTCGGCATTGTGGACACGCAGTATCCCCGGATATTGGGAGAAATGGGAGTGGCGGGCGCGGCAGCCTTTATGTGGCTGGTTTTTTCACTGTTTTCAGCGTTCAGAACCGCGATGCGAGAGCTTAAAAAGTATCCATCAGACCAGATATGGTTCTGGCGCGCAATCGTCGTGGGTTACGTTCTCGGATTCGCGGGCATACTGACTCACGGGCTGGCGGCGAACACGTTCATAATCGTGAGAATAATGGAGCCGTTCTGGTTCCTCGCAGCAACGGTGGTGGCGATCCCGCAGGCGATGGCCGCCAAGTTTGCGGCCCCTCCCGCCCCGCCTGAAAAGAAACCGGAAAGAAAATACGCTCTTCAGCCTTGGATTGAAAGATGGTAGACCGGATTTTTCGGTGTAAAAAACATGCGAAGCTCCGAATAAAACTACCCATGAGCTGTTTTCTATAAGAACGCCGGTCAACCCTTGGCAAAACCGGATATGGCCCGCCGTATGAACTCCGCGTCTTCCTTCGTCCACGGCTTTGTTAGGAGCAGAACAGCCGCATAAGCGATTCCGCCCGCAGGGATCGAAACAAACAGAGACATATCGCGGGCAGCGAACGCCGCGGCGGCGAGCGCCGCCAGCGCGGGCGCGATTTTCGCGTAGAAGCCCCACCCCGAAAACCTGTGATGCTTTCTCAGCACGAAAACCCGCAATGTAACTATATACAAAACATTGCCGCAGGCGACCGCCGCCGCCGCGCCGACGGCTCCATACGGCGGTATCAGCGCGAAACACAGCGCTACCGATGCCGCCGCGCTCAAGGCGTGCAGCAGCGAGCCGTCTTTCTGCCTGTGAATGGCTATGAAAAAAACCCCGAAAAACGACGCGAAATTGGTGAATATGGTCGAGGCGAAAAGAATCATCAGACACGAGTCCGCCCACGAGTATCCCTCGCCGAAAATTGTTGAAAGCAGAGGTCGGGCAAGCACGATTCCGCCCACGCTGAAGGGAAGCCCGACGAGCGCCACCGCCTTGAACATCAGCTCGTAAGAGCGGTCGAGAGCGTCAGACTCCGAGGCGTAAAGCCGAGACACCACCGGATACGCCGCCCACGCGAACGCGTTTTGAATCTGAGCAATAACATTTATCGAAACGGCGCAGACCTTGAATGCGGCAATCTCCGCCGCCTCTCTGCCGAGGAACTCCATTATGACGACCCCGGCGTTAGCGACCATAATCGTTGCGGCGGTTCCGACGGCCAGAGGAAAACTCATCGCCAGCGAGGCCTTCCAAAGAGGCATATCCACAGTCGGTTTGGGAAAGCCGACGCGGGAGACGAGCAGAGCCGCCATGACCGCAAGCGCCACTCCCAGCGCAGCCAGATACAACAGGGCGGCTTTCAGCGCGCCGTCCCCCGCGCTCAGCGCCGCCCACATGAGCGCGCACGCCATCGCGTATTCGACCACTGTGGACACCGTCACGTATCCCATTTCCTCGAACGCCCGGAAAACTGCTATCAGGAACGTGACTACCGACCTGCCGAGCGTATAAGCGGTGAAGACTACCGCGACCGCGATTTTCTCTTTTTCGAGTCCGGACGCCGCAAGAGCCGCGATGGTGATCGCCCCCGAAGCGAGGACTAGCGCCGCTTTCAGCGGGATAAGTCTGCCGATATAATCCCGCGCGCCATCCCGCCTGACGGCTATCTCCCGCACCATCAGGCCGTCTATGCCGAAATCCGCGAGTATCATGAATAGAAGCGGAAACGATTGCGCGAAAGCGAACACGGCGAACTGGTCGGGGGTCAGTCTGCGGGCCACCACCACAACCGCCAGAAGAGACAGTCCTTTGCCGACGATGATGGACAGCATCAAGTACGCGGCGTTCTTTGCCACCCTTCCGCCCATCGTGGCCGACCTGATACGCGCCAAAGCGACCGCCTCCGCCGGCGCTCCCGCGCCGGTTCGCATGAAACTATATGATATTGTTTATCGGATAATCAGGCAATCAGCCGCCGTTCCCGTTGCCGTTCCTTCGCGCTCCGTACAACATTAGCAGCGTGATAATCACGAAAACGCACACCGCCTGAGCCATCATAAGGTAGACGGTGGTCATTTTCGGGGCTGTCGGAATCACCGACGCGCCGAACCCGAGCGCGAGAGTCACAAGGCAGATGAACAGAACGGTCTGGATATCGTTGAAGCCTAGGCCTGCCAGCCTGTGATGAAGGTGGTCGCGCCCTGTGTATTCGAGCAGTTGCTTCAGCCCGCGGGCTTTCCCGGTCGCAAGCCTCTCCACCGTCGTGTATATCATGTCGAATATGGGGACGCCGAGAACTATTATCGGGATGGAAAAAGAAACAATCGGGTTGCCTCCCGACCAGTTGCCCATGACGCCGAACGCGGCGAGCGTGAACCCGATGAACCCTGCCCCGCCGTCTCCCAGAAAAATCCGCGCGGGTTTGAAGTTGAATAACAGAAAACCGAGGGAGGCTCCGCAGAGAGTCACTGTTATGAAGGCGAGATAAGGGTCGTTGAGCCTGTATGCAAGGATAAAAAATATGGCGGAAGTCGATGCCGAAAGTCCGGAGGCCAGACCGTCCACTCCGTCAAGGAAATTGATTGCGTTTGTGATGCCGACAAGCCAGAATACGGTGAGCGCGACGCTCATCGGCGGCCCCCACCATGTGTGCGACATCAGATTGAGCCTCATGCCGAACGCGATCACAATCAATGAAGCGGCGACCTGCGCCAGAAGCCTCGCTGATGACGGCAGCCCGCCTTTTACGTCGTCTATCGTGCCTACCGCGAGCATAAGAAATCCGGCTATGAAAAGACCTGTCATCTCCCGTGTAAAATCCATCTGGAAAACATGCGAAAGGAAAAAAGCGCCGAATACCGCCGCCCCGCCGAGCAGCGGAGTGGGAAGCTTGTGAATTTTTCTGTCGCCGGGATTGTCTAAGGCTCCGACCCGATTCGCCACCCAGCCCATAGCCGGCGTCAGCAACGTCGCGAGGAACAACGCCAGAGTGAACAACCTCAAATGCCTGAGCAGTCCTGCGCACTGAGCGCCGGAAAATATTCTGTATAGAATAAAAGCGACTCCGGCAGCCGCGACCGGAACCGCCACACTCCTGAAAACTCTCATCTTCCGCGACTCCATGCGCGTTCGCCCTCAACCCCAACATCTCGTTTTCTACCCGAAAAGCCCGTTTTTCAAACACGCATTATTAAAATTTTTACCAGTTCATCAAATATCTGACCGGCATAAAACCTTCCGCGAATTTCACTCTGGCTTGAAATCCCCTGAAGTTTGCGCAGGCTGTCACGCTGTCTGTTATCATCAGCCTCGGAACCTTCGTTTTATCCAATTGCGAGGCGTGGAGCCGCAGAAGCTTCATTTTTTCATCCATCACGTCGCCGATGTCCACAAACATGCGAGGCTCGAACCCGTCGGAGGTCGGGACTTCGAAGGCCAGCGCCATTTTTACGTGACGGGTGGCCGAAACCGCGCATTTCGCAAGCGCCCGGTGGTCCTGATGCGTGTCTTCCCAGAAGTTGAACAGAACCATGTCGGCTGAAGTTTTTTCTATCGTATCGTCGATGGTGTTTATCGTGTCGCTGTCGACCGGGATTTTCGTGTCCTCGAACCCGCCCCAGAAAAGAGCCTCGGCGCCGAGGAAATCCGCCACAGCAAGCTGCTCGTCCGCCCTGCAGCCCGCCGCCCCTCCCGATTCTCCCTTGGTCATCACCAGAAGATTCACCGAGTGCCCAGCCTTTCTTAGCTTCAGCAACGTTCCGCCGCACCCGAATTCTATGTCGTCCGGATGCGCGCCTATCGCCAATACGTTCATGTTATCTCCTTCCGCTCCTTACGATTCCCGCCGCGTCTTTTCCGACGTTAAACAATAAATCGACTATTCCCATGAACGGCTCGAAACCGCCGTGGACCTGAGGGTACACGGGATGCTCGTACTTCTGATATTCCAGTTTTAATCCCGCTTTTTCGAACAGTTCCTCGTCCATGTAGTCCCTGCCGCCGGAGCCTGAAAGATAGACATCCGCCCCTACGGCGCGGCAGATGTTCACGATTCGCTCCGTGCTCAAGCCGCCCGTTCCAAGCTCGCTCTCGAGCGCCACCCGCGTCTCTATGTCCATCTCTTTCATAAACCACGCCAGCATCGCGGCATTTAGCTCCGCCAGCCTTGCCCACTCTCTGCCCATGTACAATTCTTCAAGTCCCTCAATCACCCGCTTGAAATGCGGAGCCGATGAATACGCGTGCCGGAGCGTCTCTAAATGCTTCTCTCTCCACCCTGTTCCGCCTTCAATTTCCACCTCTCCGGTCGTCTGTTCATACTTGCCCGCCGTCGCCACCGGCACGGTGAGCCATTTGACACCTTGCCGCGTCCTTATTTTATTCCGGTTCTGGTATTCCCTCTTTTTATATTGCACGTTATCAAGCAACACAAACAGATCGCTTGCGGCTATCTTATCGAAATATCCCAGCCACGGCAAATAGTGCGGCTGATGAACCGAAACTATCAAAATCAGTCTCCCGTCTTGTTTTATTTTAGTTTATTCTGCTGATTGAACAACAGCTTATATAAATTGATATTCTTGTAAAGAGTATCCTTTAATCATAATCCAAACGCTTTTCGGCAGGATTTTTTCCCAAAAGGAATTGCGAATGAATTGTGGTTGAGTGTGACCATAAGCACATACTAAAAAACCATATTATGCTATAAGTAAAACATTGTTAATTTTGTCTGTATCTTGAAAATCCGACGTGAAAAGCTAATAATAGACATGTTATAAATACTATTCGAAGTTTGAAAGGAGACAGGTTATGAGAGGAAAGGCGATGTTTGCGGCGGCGCTGGCTGTTTGCGCGGCTATGTTCGGGTCGGCGGCGTTGTGCGCCACCGGGCCGGTGAAGATTTCGACGATGACGCGAGTGGAATCTCACAGCAAGATGGACGACGGCTCGGGCAACTACGGCAGCGAGGTTCTCGGCTATCAGATGGTTTCTCTGTTCCGCGAACTGGACAAGGGGACTATCGGCGGGGCGTTTTACATGAACAGGTTCAGCCTCGACGAGGGAGAGACGATGAGCCATATTATGGGCGTGAATCTCACTCAGGTGTTCTGCCCGAAGGTGATCGGCACCGCGGGCTACACGCATACGATCAATAAGGAGCGGGGACTGACGGCGGAG